>CAZFCC010000038.1:0-24326 GCA_964517635.1 uncultured Desulfovibrio sp.
CATCCCAAAGAACAAGCCTTTTTTCTTATTGCCCGCCGCGTAGGCGGCCAAAATAGCAAACAAAGAACAAGCCCTTTCCCTTTCCTGCCCCGCGCGTTGCGCAATAGCCCCGCCGGGGAGGCGTCAACCCCGCGCACCGCGCAATATCCCCGCCGGGCAGGCGTACCCCTGCAGAGCCGTAAACCCCTTACAGGGCAATACAACGCTCCAGAACGGGCATGGGCGACAGCCCAGCATCAGGCAGGGCATGGGCCAGCTGGTTCCAGTGGTGGGCTTTGCTCAGCGCAGCCAAAACCATGTTGCGCAAAATCAGATAACTTTCGGCCAGGTCATGCCGGTCTGTGTCAATAATGTGGTCAGCGCTCAGCGGTTCGTCAAACCTGTCGGTCAGGCCGCTCAGCCCCGGCACATGGCCTTGCCCGGCCATGGCATACAGGCCCTTGGGATCGCGGTTGACCAGAGTTTGCAGCGAACAACGCACCCACACCTCATGATACAGAGGCAGGTTTTCACGGTTTTTCTGGCGCATGCCGCTGTAGGGTGTGGTGGCGGCCACAACACATACACGCCCCTGAGCGTGGTGCTGCATGGCCTGATCGCGCAGAGCATTCATGGCGGCGATGCGCTCCCTAGGGGCGATGCCGCCAAGGCCCGCCTGACGACAAAAATGGTTTTCATCTATAAATTCAGTCTCTACGCCCTGCCCCTCAAGGAACAGGCGCACAAGAGAACCCAGGGTGGTTTTGCCGCTGCCTGAAAGGCCCAACAGCCAGATCACGGGCGTCATGCATACCTCGCTTGCTTGCGCATTGCATTGGCGCGGTCAGACCGCGCGGGAACGCCCGGAAAATTGCAATAATCCGGCCATGTCAAATAAGTCTTTTTATTTAAGATGGATACGAGATGTTGCGGAGGGGGGAGAAGATTTTTTGACGGTCAGAAGCAGATAAAAACAGGGGCGGCGGCAAAAAAGTCCTTTAGCAACGAAAAAAGGGAGTCAGCATGCTGACTCCCTTTAAACATTCTGGCGGAGCGGAAGGGACTTGAACCCTCGGCCTCCGGCGTGACAGGCCGGCGTTATAACCGTCTTAACTACCGCTCCGGATTTTGTGGTGGGCAGTACAGGACTTGAACCTGTGACCCCCGCCGTGTGAAGGCGGTGCTCTACCAGCTGAGCTAACTGCCCTCCCGGAGACACGTTTCTATGCAAATCCCAGCTAAGAGTCAAGCGAAATATATGAAGTAAAAATTTTTTTACAGGTGGAAAATATTAACATACTGATTTTATTGAATAACTCGAATTTTCCATAAAACAGGCCCTTGGATTGTCTTGCGCCGTGTGGGGCGGAGTGCTAGATCTGCATGAGCACCTCTGCACGGCGTCAGCCGTAGCTGCGGCAGCCGTCAGGGCTGTTTTGCGGCCTCGAAGGGGGGTGACAGCAGTTTTTTTAGAGGCAAGGTGATGAAACCCTTATTGATACGCCTTTGGGCGATATTTTTTTTCGGGCTGGCAGTGTTCGCCGCTCCGGGCGTTCAGGCTCGAGTGGTAGACGGTGGCCACATAATGGATCAGCACATGCGTGAAAACCTGTGCGCGCTGACCTTTGACGATGGCCCTTCCGTCAGTACGCCGCAATTGCTGGACATGTTGAGCGAATATGGTATTCCGGCCACGTTTTTTCTTTTGGGCAAGCAGGCCGAGCGGCATCCTGACCTTGTGCGCCGCATTCTGGCCGAAGGGCATGAGGTGGGCAACCACTCTTACTCACATCCCAACCTGCGCATGATTTCCGTTGAAAAGAAAATGCAGGAAATAGGGCAGACCGATGCCATCCTGCGCTCTCTTGGGGCTAGCCCCTCGTTTTTGCGCCCTCCTTACGGGGCCTATGACAACCATACGGTCGCTGTGGCCGAAAAGCTGGGCCTGGGCATCATGCTCTGGTCGCTGGACAGCCGCGACTGGAAAAGCCTGCCCGCGGACTATGCCACCCTACGCAGCACCCGCGGCACGGTATACGACAGCGGTACGCTGCGCGGTATCTTTTTATTTCACGACACGCACAAACGCACGGTGGAAGACCTGCCCCGCATCATACGCGACCTGCGCGCCGGGGGCTGCCAGCGCTTTGTGACTGTGAGCGATTATCTTGACGGCCTGCTTGACCCGGAGCCGGGCGTACTTATGACTCGCCGCGCTACGGACAGCGCCCAGCCCATGGTGGCAGGCAAAAAGCCCGGCCGCCTCAAGGAGCAGTTTCAGGAGATGCCGCCTGAAAGCTATCCAGCAGGCACTGCCGCTTTGCCCCTGGCCCGCACAAGCCGCCCCTGGCAGGCTGAAGGCAGCGCGCCCGCGCCCGCGGCAGACAGGCAAGCGAGCCCGGAAATAGACAGTCGGGCCGCCAGTGAAAACAGCGGCTTGAGCCATGACAGTAGCGTGCAGCCCGCAACGGAAGCGCCGGGGGCTGGTTCGGGAATGCCCTCGGGCAGTTCTGTTGCCATACCCGGAGCGGTCGTTGCCTCTGCGCACGCCCAGAGTTTTTGCTGAAGAAGACTTTTGATCTGGGTTTTTAGAGCAGTGTATATGAGAAAAGCGCCCCTTGCGGGGCGCTTTTTTTATGTCTGAAATGCTTTGTGGAGGGGCTTTTTGTTCGCCATCAGGACAGGCGGTTTTTAAAGTCCGCGTAGCCGAATTCCCGCAGCATGCGAAAATCCATATGTCCGGCTGCGTCAGGCCCGCAAATACCGATGGAGGGCAGCCGCAGGCCGTTGAAGGTCGTGGTCTTGACCATGCTGTAGATGGCCATGTCTTCAAAAACAAGGCGCTGGCCGGGCTTGAGGGGCGTGTCAAACGAATATTCCCCGGCCACGTCGCCCGCCAGGCAGGACTTGCCCGCCAGGCGGCATGTCCAGGCTTTTTGTCCGGCCTCTGCGGCGTGAACGGCGGCCCCGTCGTGTTCATAGCGCACGCGCGGACGGTAGGGCATCTCGATCACGTCGGGCATATGGCAGGGAATGCCGATGTCCAGAATGGCTATGGGCATGTCGGCTTCAATGACGTCCAGCACGGTGGCCACAAGCCAGCCTGCGTCCAGGGCCACGGCCTCGCCCGGCTCAAGGTATATCTGGGCCTGATAGCGCTCGCGCCACTGCGTCAGCAGGCGGCAGAGCAGATCAAGGTCATAGCCCGGTTTGGTGATGTGGTGCCCGCCGCCCATGTTGATCCAGCGGCATTGCGGCAGCCACTGGCCGAAATGCTTTTCCACTGCGGTCAGGGTGCGCTCAAGTGCGTCGGCCCCCTGTTCGCACAGGGTGTGAAAATGCAGGCCCGATATGCCCGTCATGGCTGTGGGGTCAAAATGCTTGCGGCGTATGCCCAGGCGCGAGCCCGGGGCGCAAGGATTATAAATTTCTACAGCGCCTTCGGAGTGTTCGGGATTGATGCGCAGGCCGCACTGTATCTGCCTGTCAGGGCAGCGGCCCTTGTTCCACATTTCAATGGCAGGGGCGAATTCGCGCCACTGGGCTATGGAGTTGAACACAATGTGGTCTGTCAGAGTAAGCAGCTCCGCCATTTCGCGCCTGTTCCAGCCAGCGGCAAAGCTGTGAACCTCGCCGCCGAACTCTTCGCGGGCCAGGCGGGCCTCGTCAACAGAGCTGGCGCAGGCCCCCCACAGCGGCCCGTGGCCCTTGAAGCGGGAAAGCAGCGGAAAGGTGCTCCAGGCGGCGTAGCCCTTGAGGGCCAGAAGAACTTTCGCCCCGGTGCGTTCCTGCACGCTGTTGAGTATGGCTGCATTGGCGTTGAGCTGGTTTTCGTCCAGCACAAAGCAGGGGGAGGGAATGCGGGAGGGGTCGAATAAAAGATGCTGGCAGTGCATGGGGATTCCTCTGGCAAGGAGTTCATACAGGGTTTGGGGCGCCAGCGCGGCGGGGGCCGCCGCATTGGCACACCCCCGCCGGGTAGGCGTTCCCTTATATTTTCCCAGTCACATCCACGCACTGCCAGGGCAGGCCGTACTTGCCCAGATCCGCCAGGAAGGGATCGGGGTCAAACTGCTCCATATTCCACACGCCGGGCTTGCGCCACACGCCTTCGGCCACCATTTTGGAGCCGATCATGGCAGGCACGCCGGTGGTGTAGGAAATGGCCTGCGAGCCCACTTCGGCGTAGCACTCTTCATGGTCGCAGATATTGTAGATGTAAATGGTTTTTTCTTTGCCGTCCTTGACGCCGCGCATGAGGTCGCCGATGCAGGTCTTGCCCTTGGTCAGGGGGCCGAGGGAGGCCGGGTCGGGCAAAAGTTTGGCCAGGAACTGGATGGGCACAATGTCTTGCCCCTGAAAGTTCACGGGATCAATGCGGGTCATGCCCACATTGCCGAGCACCTTCAGGTGGTTGAGATAATTGTCGGAAAAAGTCATCCAAAAGCGGGCGCGGCGCAGGCCCTTGAGGTTTTTGACCAGCGATTCCAGCTCTTCATGATACATGAGAAAGCATTTTTTGCTGCCGATGCCGCTGGGGAAGTCAAAATTCATTGACCAGGACAGGGGATCGGTTTCCACCCACTCGCCCCGTTCCCAGTAGCGGCCGCGCGCGGTGACTTCGCGGATGTTGATTTCGGGGTTGAAGTTGGTGGCAAAGGGCTGGCCGTGGTCGCCCGCATTGCAGTCGATAATGTCCAGCACATGCACTTCGTCCAGTTCGTGCTTCATGCCCCAGGCGGCGAAGACGTTGGTCACGCCAGGGTCAAAACCGGAACCGAGCAGGGCGGTAAGCCCGGCTTCGCGAAAGCGGTCGGCATAGGCCCACTGCCACTTGTATTCAAACTTGGCGGTGTCCAGCGGCTCGTAGTTGGCCGTGTCCACATAGTGAACGCCGCACTCAAGGCAGGCATCCATAATGTGCAAGTCCTGATAGGGCAGGGCCACGTTGCACACGAGATCGGGCTTGATGCTGCGGATCAGCTGGCAAAGCTCAGGCACGTTGTCTGCGTCCACCTTGGCGGTGGCCACGTCAACGCCGTAGCGGGCCTTGACGCTTTGCGCAATGGCGTCGCAGCGGGAAAGCGTGCGGCTGGCAAGGGTTATTTTGTTAAAAACGCCGCCGCTCGCGGCAACCTGGGCGCATTTGTGGACAACCACGCTCCCGACGCCACCCGCGCCGATGATAAGGATATTCGCCATAGCTCTTCCCTCTCCAGCAAGATAGGGGGTCAAAAGAAAATCCGTGCGGCAGCGCCGCCCGGTCACGTCCCATCACACAAAAAGCGCCGCGGCGCGGTCTGCCGCTTGTGGCGCAAAGTTCGGCTATATGCCTGTAAAGGCCCAATCCGTCAACCGTATTGTTTCAACTGGCTTTTTTTGTCCTTACAGCGATTTTGGGAGCCCGCTTTCGGCAGCGGGGCGGTCGTTGCCATGCGCGGGCCGGTCATTGGCGGGCGCAGGCCGGTCATGGTCAGGCGCGGGGCGGTCGCCGTCCAGCAGAAGCATGTGGGCATGGCGGCCCGCCTTGCGTGTCTGGCTTGCGATCTCGCGCGCCCGCTCGCGGCAAGTCGGGCAGGCATGGCGCGGCACAAGCAGGCACAGGGAACGCGCCACGCGCTCCGAGGCCGTTTCAATGCGCCCCAGGCCCGAGCATTCCGGGCAGAGCCGCCAGGCTTCTGTCTGTCCTTCGGAGAGCATGTCTGTATCATAAAAGACATGCTTTTTTCGCACCCACCAGCGGTCTTGCCCCCGGCCTTCTTCCTGGCCTTCTGACGGTGTGGCCGGGGGATTGAAGTAACAGTCGCGCACTTCCTCGCACAGTCGGGCGATGTATTGGCCTATGTTGGGGCTTTGGCGCGTGGCTTCAGGCGACCAGCCCGGCTCGCGGATGTCGCCCGCGTCCATGCCTGCCAGCGCAAGGCAGATGCCCAGGTTCACATAGGGCAAGGCGCCGCGTATGGCGTAGCCGCCCTCAAGCACGGCCACATGCGGGTTGAGCAGGCGGGTCAGGGCGGCATAGCCCTGGGCCGTGAGCTTCATATTGGCCAGCGGGTCGGTAAAATGATTGTCCTGTCCGGCGGAATTGATGATAAAATCCGGCTTGAAGTCTTCAAGAATGGGCAATACGGCGTGCTCAATGGCGTACAGATAGCCCTCGTCGCTGGTTTCGGGCGGCAGGGGAATGTTTATGGTGCGGCCTAGAGCGCCGGGGCCACCGCATTCGCGCAAAAAGCCCGTGCCGGGGTAGAGGGTGCGGCCGTCCTGATGCAGGGAGATGAAAAGGGTGTGCGGGTCGTTCCAGAATACGTCCTGCGTGCCGTCGCCGTGGTGCACGTCTGTATCCACAATGGCGATGCGCAGGGGGCGACCGTCCGGGCGGGGATAATGGTCGCGGATGTATTCGGCCATGACGGCTTCGTTGTTGATATTGCAGAAGCCCCGGTTGCCGTGCACCACGCGCATGGCATGATGCCCCGGCGGGCGCACCAGGGCAAAAGCGCGGTCTTCATGGCCTTCAAGCACAAGGCGCGCGGCGCGTATGGCCCCGCCCGCCGCTGCCAGGTGCGAGTCTGTGCTTACGGCGCGGGCCGTGGGCAGACAGAAATGCGCGCGCTCAAGCTGCGCATGGCTTGCGAAATCGGGCCGGTATTCCGTAATGCCGGGGATATCGAAAAGCCCTTCTTCCACAAGCTGGTCGCGCGTATAGAGCAGACGCTCCTCGCGCTCGGGATGCGTTGGGGAAATGGCCCAATCAAAGGCCGGAAAAAAGACTACCCCCAGCCGCCTGGCGGCGCGCAAGGCCGCCCCCGCGCCCGCCTGACGAAAAGAGTGTGTCGCCGGGCGCTGCCCGGCCCGCTGCTCAGTCATCATCTTCGTCCAGGGCGTCGAAGATGTCCGCGCCGTAACGGGCGTAGGTCACCATGCGGCCCATTTGTGAAAGGCCCAAAGAATACGCCAGATTGCTTTCCGCCACGGCCACAAACAGCAGGCTGTCTTCATCGTACATGGCAAAAACGCCGCCAGGGCCGTCTTCTTTGCGGAAGGCCACGCAGTACATAAGCTCGGGGTCGCCCAAGATGCCCGCCGCCACATGGTTTGCGGGGGGCTCGGGCAAGGCGGATTCAAAGCCGGCGGCTCCGGTCTTGCGGGGTACGAAATTCAGTTTTGTACCTTCAACATAGAGGTCGTAATATTCTTGCATGATATGCTCCCAACAGGCGGGTCATCAACAGGTTATGTGACAGAATTGCTATGGCGTCAGTTTGTTATGGTGGGAGGGGGCAGCATGGCTGCCCAGCCGCGCTGCGTGTTTCAGAGGGACGCCATCATAATGGCGTTATGCCTGGTAGGCGTGGCCTTTGGCTCGCCCCAAGGCAGGAGAACCCTTGCAGCACGCTGAAACACAAGTAAAGGTTTTAGGGGGTGGGGGTGTGGGGGAGGCGACCCTTTTGCAAAAGGGGCCCTCCCCCACAAAGCATTTCAAACACACAATGCCGCTGATCGCTCGAAAGCGTCCCTCCCTCACAAAGTCTTTCAAGCCGCTGCACTGCTTACGAGCGCGCTCTCTTAGTCCAGGCCGCGCCCGCGTCCGCGCAGGTAGGCCTCAATGGCGGAGCGGCATTGCAGCACCACATCTTCGGGCGGTTGCGAGGCGTCAATAATGGCGAAGCGTTCGGGTTCTTCTTCGGCCAGATCGCGGTAGCCCCGGCGAACGCGCTCATGAAAATCCAGGCTTTCGCTGTCAAAGCGGCCTTCGGCAATGACCATGCCGGCAGAACGATTGCGTTCGCCCGCGCGTTCCAGCCCGCAGCGCACGGGCAGATCCAGCAGCAGGGTGAGGTCGGGCGCAAGCCCGCCGGTGGCCGCTGTATTGAGGCCGCGCAGATATTCTGTATCCAGCCCGCGCCCATAGCCCTGATAGGCCAGGGTAGAGTCGGTAAAGCGGTCGCAGAGCACCACCTGCCCGGCCTCAAGGGCGGGGCGGATGACCTCGGCCACATGCTGGGCGCGGTCGGCCAAAAACAGGAACAGCTCGGCCCGGCTGGAGATTCCGCCGGTGCGCACGTCCAGCAGCAGGGCGCGCAAGCGGCGGCCAAGGGCGCTGCCGCCCGGCTCTCTGGTGAGCACGGGGTCATGCCCGCGCGCTTGCAGATAGCTCGACAGATAGTCAATGGCCGTGGATTTTCCAGCCCCTTCTATACCTTCAAAAGTGACAAACATTCTTCCTTGACCGCCTTTTTACGGGTTTGGGGGGCGGCTTTTTCCGGGGTGCGCGCGGCCCGGTGTACGGGGCGGCCCAGCGTGGCCTGCCAGGGAGTCCAGTCTTGTCCGTCTTCTTCCATTTGCGCAAAAAGGCCGCGGCATTGTGCCATCTTGGCGTCCAGATTGTCGGCATAGTGCAGGGCCATGGCTTCGGGAGTATGGGGCGGGCGTACCGCGCCAAACTGTAGCTCACCGTGATGGCTCAGGATCAGGTGCTTGAGATGCCTTTGCAGAGGGTCTTCAAGGCCGGATTTGGACATGAAGGGCGCGAGCATTTCGATGCCCAGCATGAGATGGCCGAGCAGGCGGCCTTCGTCAGTATAATCGTTGGCAAGGCCGCCGGAGAATTCACGCAGCTTGCCAATATCATGAAAGAGCGCCCCGGCCAGCAGGGTCTGGCGATCCAACTCGGGATACTGGTCGGCAATGCGGCGGCAGAGGTTGAAAACGCTCAGGGTGTGCTCAAGCAGGCCGCCCACATAGGCGTGGTGTACGCCTTTGGCCGCCGGGCAGACGCGAAAGGTCGCCCGCATTTCGTCATTGTTGAAAAAGCCCTGCACCAGCTTGCGCCAGGGGGCGTGGGTGAATTCGGCCTTGATGGCGCTGTCGAGTTCGTTAAGCATGTCGTCCAGCGGATAGGGGCTGGCGGGCATAAGGGCGGCCTGATCCACGGCGGCGCTTTCGGCGGCGTCCAGCAGGCGCATGTGCTCTACCGTAAGCTGCACCTGATCGCGGTAGAGGCTCGCGCGGCCTTCAACCCAGGCCAAAGAGCCGGCGGGGATTTCGCTGAAGTCTGCGCTGAGGGGATGCCATATCTTGGCTTCAAGACTGCCGCTGGCGTCCACCAGAGTAAGCCGCCAGTAAGGGCCGTTGCGGGACTGACCCTGAGCCGCCTGGCTCACTGCAAACAGGCCCCGCGCTTCCGACGTGGGGCTAATGTCTTTGACGTAACAACCTTTTTCCATATATCTATCCAGGAGTGTCCGGGCCAAGAGCGTCCGAGCCAGTGTGTCGGGCCAAGGGGCGTCCGACCAATAAAGTCCGGGCCAAGGGTGTCCGAGCCAGTGTGTCGGGCCAAGGGTGTCCGGCTCTCCATAGTTTTTTTGCGCGTCTCCGCAAGGGCGGAGCAGGGCGAATCTTTTTCGAATTTCCCTTCTTTCCGAGGTATTGTCAATGAACGTTCTCCTGACCAACGACGACGGCATCCGGGCCAGGGGCTTGCGCGCCCTGTACGCGGCCCTGCGCGAGGCCGGTCATACTGTATATGTGGTGGCCCCCATGACCCAACAGTCCGGGGTGGGCCACTCGCTCACGGTCTTTGAGCCTGTGCGGGCCACAGTGATTGAAGAGCCGGACTTCACCGGCACGGGCGTTTACGGAACCCCCACAGACTGCGTCAAGCTGGCTCTGGGGCGGCTGTTGCCCCAGAAACCCGACCTTGTCATGTCGGGCATCAATGCCGGGGCCAACGTGGGGCCGGACATTCTTTATTCCGGAACAGTGGGCGCGGCCACTGAAGCCGCCCATGAAGACCTGCCCAGCATGGCAGTTTCTTTTGACAGCTTCAGCCATAATACCGCTCCAGATATGGATCTTATGCCTCAGGCGCGTCATGCGGTGAAGCTGGCCGAGCGCATGAAATGGTCTGTCATTGGCCGCCGCCGGGTGATCAATGTCAACTATCCAGCCTGCCCCCTGGACGAGGCCCAGGAGCTCTGCGTCTGCCCCCAGACCAGCGCTGTGTGGAAAAACGTTTATATCGAGCGTGAAGACCCGCGCGGCGCGCCCTACTGGTGGCTTGAGGGCGAAATTCCTCCGGCAAGCATTGAGCCGGGATCAGACAAGGATCTGCTTAACCGGGGGCATATCACCCTGACGCCCCTGTGCTTTGATTTTACCGACCACGCGGGCCTGGACGCGCTCAAGTGCATGAAGCTTCAGGGCTGATGCGCTGCAACGGCGTTTGAGGCGCCGTTTTTCGCGCTGTTTGCTCCGTGGGTTTTCGCGCTGTTTGACGTGCCGCATGCCTTGGCGCTTGCCAAGGCATTTATCATGCCGTCTTTCGCGCCGCCTGGGCGCTCCCTTGCCGCATTTGGGGGCAAGGCTTGTAGGGCTCCGGGCATGAGGGCGGGGCGCGGCGGCGGGGATGAGGGCTGTGCGGGCCACTTTGGTATGACGGGGATGCCATATTTGCGCATCGGGGCATTCCCCTTTGCGCGATTTTGGTATACATTGTTCTTGTCTACGACGGGGCTTGGTGCTAGCCATGCTGTCGCAGCTTTTGCGCGGGCAATAGCCACGTAAATTGAAGTATTTCAGCGGGCCATGCGGCAGGCATTTCGGGTGCAGCCGCTTGCCTGACAGCATTTTTTATTGACTGCGCCGTCGAAACGGCAGCCTTGGCCCAAGGCCGCAAGGTTAAAGCGACGCCGTGCATGCGTGACACCGTGTCTCAGCGATGTCGTGTCGCAACGACGCCGTGCATGCGTGACACCGTGTCGCAGCGACGCCGTGGCGCAGCGGTGTTGTACGTGCGCGGTGGCGTCACGGGCTTGCTTGGCGGCCGTGCATGGAAGCGTTTTTGAACCGTGCTTATTTATAACAGTTCCCAGAAAACAAGGAGGAAGTCATGCCTCTTATCAGTCCCAAAGAAATGTTCGCCGATGCCTATACCGGCGGCTATGCCATTGGCGCTTTCAACGTCAACAATATGGAAATTATCCAGGGCATCATGGGCGCGGCTTCCGAGGAAAAATCGCCTGTCATTCTTCAGGTGTCGGCGGGCGCGCGCAAATATGCCGGGCAGCCCTATATCATGAAGCTGGTGGAAGCCGCCCTGGCCGTTGACGCCAGCGTTCCTGTGGCCGTGCACCTTGACCATGGCCCCAGCTTTGAAATGTGCCGCGAATGCATCGACGGCGGCTTTACGTCCGTCATGATCGACGGCTCCCATTTGCCTTATGAAGAGAACATCGCCCTTACCAAGCAGGTAGTCGACTACGCCCGCCCCCGGGGCGTGTGGGTTGAGGCCGAGCTGGGCAAGCTGGCGGGCATTGAAGAGCATGTGCAGTCGGACGAGCACGTGTATACCGACCCTGACGAGGCTGTGGACTTTGTGGAGCGCACGGGCTGCGATTCGCTGGCCATTGCCATTGGCACAAGCCACGGCGCGTACAAGTTCAAGGGCGAGGCCAAGCTGGACTTTGAACGCCTTGAAGCCATTTGCAAAAAACTGCCCGACTATCCGCTGGTCTTGCACGGCGCTTCCAGCGTGCCGCAGGAATTTGTGAGCCTGTGCAACCAGTATGGTGGCAACGTGGGCGGTGCCCGAGGCGTGCCCGAAGACATGCTGCGCAGGGCCGCGGCTATGGGCGTGTGCAAGATCAATGTGGATACGGATATCCGCCTGGCGGTTACGGCCTGCATTCGGCAGTATCTGGCGGAACATCCTGAAGAATTTGACCCCCGGGGCTATCTCAAGCCCGCCCGGGAAGCGGTAAGACAAATGGTGGCGCACAAGATCCGTACGGTTATGGGATCTTCGGGCAAAGTCTAGAGCAGATCAACTTTGAAATGCTTCACATTTCAAAGTTGTCATTCTGCCGAGTAATACGATTTTCGGCAGAATCTACACCGCGTTGCGGCGCGCCGCACTCTCGTGCAGCGTTAAAGCATTTAAACTTTTTCAAAGTTGAAATGCTCTAAACAACATGTGTTTTCGTCAAGGAGCGTAACATGCCCGTCAAATTGGGATTGAACGGCTTTGGTCGTATCGGCCGCTACCTGCTGCGGCTGCTGGCCGATGACCAGGATCTGCAAATCGTCGCCATCAACGCGCGCGCCGATAATGCTTCCCTGGCCTATCTTTTCAAGTACGATTCTACGTACGGCAACTTTGCGGGCACGGTGAATCATGATGAAAACGGCATTATCGTCAATGGCCGTCACATCGCCGTCACCCGCTGCAAGCCCGGCGAATGGGAATGGAAGCGCCTTGGCGTGACCATAGCCGTGGAAACCACGGGAACCATCAAGGATAGCGAAGGGCTGGCCAAGCACTTGGCCTGTGGCGCGGAAAAGGTCGTTATTTCGGCTCCGGCCAAGGATGTGGACGCTATGATCGTCATGGGCGTCAACGACCACGTCTACGACTGCACCAAGCACAAGATCATTTCTGCCGCTTCTTGCACCACCAACTGCCTGGCTCCGGTGAGCAAGGTGCTGCACGAAAAATTTGGCATCCGCCACGGTCTTATGACCACCATCCACAGCTACACCATGAGTCAGCGCATTCTGGACGGCTCGCACAAGGACTGGCGTCGCGGCCGCTCGGCCGCCGTGTCCATGGTGCCTTCCAGCACGGGCGCGGCCAAGGCCGTGGGCGTTGTTTTGCCCGAGCTTGAAGGCAAGCTCAACGGCATGTCCGTGCGTGTGCCTACTTTTGCCTGTTCTCTGGTAGACTTGACCTGCGAGGTGGAGCGCCCTTGTGATGCCGCCGCCGTCAACGCGGCCCTCAAGCTTGCCAGCGAAGGCGTCATGGGCCCGCACATGGGCTTTTCTGAAGAGCCGCTGGTTTCCATCGACTATCGGGGCAGCACTCAGGGCGGCGTGGTGGATGCGCTTTCCACCCAGGTGTTGGACGGAACCATGGTCAAAGTGCTGATCTGGTACGATAACGAAGCGGGCTTTACCAACCAGCTTTTGCGCTTGCTGCGCATGGTGGGCGGCCGCTGCCGCTAGGCTGACGTAGCAGTGCAAATGCTATAGCCTGGCGCGCAAGTGTCTTTCAGGCGGTGCGGGTTTTCCCGCGCCGCCTTTTTTTGCGCCTTCAGGCCGCCCGCGCGCCTAGTGAGCCTGTTGAGCGCATGCGCGAAACTCAGAGCGCCTACATGGCTCCCGCGCGGAGCAGTCTCGCGTCCACAAGGCGTTTCAAAGTCCACTTTTCCAGGGAATCCTTTCCCATCGCCTGCCTAGGTGCTGGTCGGGCTATCTTCCAAGGTGTCGGTCAGGGTGTCAGTCAGGGTGTCAGCCAGGGCCTGTTCGAGGTGTCCATATAGAAAAGCGTAGCCCGCATGCGCCAGGCGGGACGGAAACGGTTTTTGCCCGCTCAGTATCAGTTCTTGGGCCATTTCACCCAGAGCCAGACGTATAAGCATGGCGGGAACAGGCAGCCAGGAGGGCCGCGCGCAGGCTTTGCCCAGGGCGTTGGCAAAAGTGCGCATGCTCACTGTTTCCGGCGCGCTTACATTGAAAATGCCATGCAGCTGGTTTTGTTGGAGCAAGAACAGGGCAATGCGCGTGACATCTGCCATATGAACCCAGCTGACGGGCTGAAGGCCCGAGCCCACGGGCCCGCCCACATAATATCTGAACGGCGGCAGCATCCGCTCCAGAAAGCCCCCCACCGCGCCAGAAGATTTTTTGCCCAGCACAGGCGAAAAGCGCAGAATGCAACGGCGCACCCCCATGTCTTCAACGGGGGCTGTGCTTTCTTCCCACTGCACGCAGGTGCTGGCCAGAAAGCCCTGACCAGCGGGGCTGGCTTCTGTGCATGGCGGGGCCGTATCCGCATTGGGCCACAGGCCGTAATAGCCACAGGCCGAGGCTTGTAAAAGGCATTGGGGCAGCGGCTGGCCTTTACTGTGCAGGTCATGCATGGCCTTGACGAGCGCATGTCCGGCGTCGAGCCTGCTTTGAACGATGGTGCGTTTGCGGTCAGGCGTCCAGCGGGCCGCGCCGATATTTTCACCCTGAAGGTTGATGACAGCATCCGCCTGCGCCAGCAAAGGGCGCAGATCGTCGGCATTTTTTCCGTCCCACGGCGCGTATGCAAGTCCTTCTGCAGGGGGTCTTTTGTTTCCGCCGCCTCTGGCTGCGGCGCAAACCGTATGCCCGGCGGCCAGCAGACGGGCCGTAATGTGCGATCCTATAAATCCTGTGGCGCCAAGAACAAGTATGTGCATGGGGGGATCTCCTGTAACTGCGCAGGCGGCGCATAGATGCGGAAGGGCGGGGCGGCAGGCGGGGGATGGTCGCGCGTTGCCGTAAATAGAGGATGCCGTATTTTTTCTATCACGGGCGCGGAGAAATGTCTTGGGGATGGGTGGCGCACAGAAAATTTCCCGGCAGACGCAGTGCCGCGTCAGACGAGCGGCTTTGGTGCGGGATTTTGCTGTATTGCCTGCAGGAGTATGGAGAACAATGTGTCTTTGAAGCCGTGTTGTGTGCGGCAGGCGCTCGTGACGGCACGCTACATCTAAGGAAACAAAAATAAAGGTTTTGGGGGGTGGGGGTGTGGGGGAGGGCCCCTTTTGCAAAAGGGGCCCTCCCCCACAAATCATTCCAAACGCTCACGACACTAAAGTGCCGTCGCAAGCCCCTCCCCCACAAAGCCTTTCCAACACTTTCTAGCTCACCTGCTCCAAAGGAGCCGCCTCAGGGTCAGGCGAAGCTGTAGCCCGCCGCCAGCGCTTTTTCGTTGACGGGGATAAGCTTGGCGTAGTGAGCGCTGACCACGCGGCGCAGCGCTTCCTGCACCACAGGCAGCGGTAGCGCGTCAGTGGCTTTGAGCCACGCGCCCAGGGCCACCATATTGGCCAGTTTGACGTTGCCCAGCTCGTGGGCCATGTCGTTGGCCGGAATGTAGACCGTGCGCCTTGTGCTTTCCACAAGATCATTATTTATCAGGGATGCGTTGACCACCTGCACGCCGTCTTTGTGCAGGCGCGGCTGAAACTTGGCCAACGAAGGCTCGTTGAGGATGATGGTGGACATCGGCTCGCGCACCAGCGGGGAGCCGATGGCGTGTTCATCCAGCACCACCGTGCAGTTGGCCGTTCCGCCGCGCATTTCCGCGCCGTATACGGGGATAAAGCTTACTTCAAGGCCGTGTTCCATGCCGGCCTGGGCCAGCAGGTTGCCAATGAGCATGACTCCCTGCCCGCCGAAACCGGCGATAATAACGTCCTGATATTTACTCACGGCCGTCCTCCTGGCTGTCCTGCGCCGCGTCTTCCGTAGTGGCGGCGGGCAAGGAGGCATCCTTGTATACGCCCAGGGGAAAGACGGGAATCATGGCTTCGGCAATGCGTTTGTTGGCGGCGATGGGATCCAGATGCCAGTTGGTGGGGCAGCCGGCGAGCAGCTCCACAAAGCCGAAACCAAGGCCCTGCAACTGCACGTCAAAGGCCTTGCGCATGGCTTTTTTGGCGGCGCGCACATGCTTGACCGAATCAAGGGCGCAGCGGGCGGCATAGGCCACGCCGTCCAGCTGAGCCATTATTTCCGCCATGCGAATGGGGCCGCCTTCGTTGCCAGGGTTGCGCCCCTGGCGGCTGGTGGTGGTTTTCTGGCCCACAAGGGTGGTGGGGGCCATCTGGCCGCCTGTCATGCCGTACACGGTATTGTTGATGAAGATTGTGGTGATTTTTTCACCTCTGTTGGCGGCGTGCAGGGATTCGGCCATGCCGATGGCCGCCATGTCGCCGTCGCCCTGATAGGTAAAGACCACAGACTCGGGCCGCGCGCGGCGCACGCCAGTGGCCACGGCGCAGGCGCGTCCGTGGGGGGCTTCAAGGCCGTCAACGTTGAAATAGTCGTAGGTAAAGGTGGCGCAGCCCACCGCAGCCACCAAGATGGTGCGGTCTGCCACGCCAAGCTCGTACAGCACCTCGCTCACCAGCCTGTGGGCTATGCCGTGGTGGCAGCCGGGGCAATAGTGGGTGTGGCGCTCATTGAGCACGGGATTGACATCAAAAACCAGGCGTTCGCCCTCCTGGGGGACCATGCAGTCCGGGCGCAGGGCTTCTGTTTGCTGTGCTGACATGGCTATTTCTCCTTGAGGGCCTGCAACATGGGTTCGCGCAGGGCGTCGGCCCCGATGAACAGGCCGGGCATGATGCCGTGCCAGAGCACGGAAGAAGCGCTTATGCCGGGCTGGGCAAAAAGCGCCAGCCGTACGTCTTCCACCATCTGGCCCGTGTTCTGCTCCATAACCAGAAAGCGCCTGCCCGGCGCCAGCGCCCGCAGGGCTTCTTCCGGAAAGGGGAAGAGCGTGATGGGGCGGAAGAGGCCGATCTTGTGCCCTTCGGCGCGTAACTGACGTATGGCGCTGCGGGCGATGCGGCCTATGGAGCCAAAAGCCACCACCACCAGTTCGGCATCGTCCACATCAGCACATTCCCATGCGCACTCGGCCTTCATGGCCGCATACTTTTTCATGAGCAGGCGGTTGCGCTCGGCAAGGGCGCCCTCGGCCAGATAGACAGACTTGAGCAGCCGGGGGGCAGCCCCGGGGCCGCGCTTGCCGTAGCCTTCAAGGCGCCAGTCTTTGGTCATGGCGGCAAGGGCTTCGGGGGCAACGGCGTCGGCCGGGGCTGTGCGCCGCACGGGTTCCTTTATCTGGCCCACGATGGAGTCGCCGAGCACCATGACAGGGTTGGCGTATTTGAAGGCCAGAGCAAAGGCGCGGAACATGAAGTCGTAGCATTCCTGGGCAGTGGATGGGGCCAGCACCAAATTGCGGTGGTCGCCGTGGCCGCCGCCCTTGACGGCCTGAAAATAGTCGCCCTGTGAGGGACCGATGTCGCCAAGGCCCGGCCCGCCGCGCTGCATGTTGACCATTACCCCCGGCACGTGGCTGCCCGCCATGTAGGAGATGCCCTCCTGCATGAGGGATACGCCGCAACTGGAGGACGAGGTGAGCGCCTGAATGCCGCAGGCCGCAGCGCCCAGCAGCATGTTGACCGCGGCCACTTCGCTTTCTGCCTGCACAAACTGTCCGCCGTGTTCCGGCAGCAGGGTGGAAAGGACTTCGGGGATTTCGTTTTGCGGCGTGATGGGATAGCCGAAATAGCAGCGGCAGCCTGCATCAACGGCGCCAAAGGCCACGGCCTCATTGCCCTTGATGAGTATGCGTTCAGAATAATTCTGGCCCTGGCTCATGCCTCGCCCCCTTTCTTTGTGGCACTTTTGAAGACGCGGATGGCCACATCCGGGCACATGATGGCGCAGGAAGTGCAACCGGTGCACTGCCCGTCCGCTTCCATAACTTCATAGCCTTGGCGGTTAAACCGGCCCGATGGCCGCAGGATATGTACGGGGCAGGCCTCCACGCACAGGCGGCAGCCTTTGCAGCGTTCTTCCAGAAACACGATTCGTGACATGTGTACTCCTTGGGGGCTTTGCCCGCCTGGGGGAGGAAAACAGGCGCTTTGCGGGCGGTCTGTTTCACTGGGCCCTGCCTTCAAGGCCCCTTTTTTGGCCCGGCATGCCTCGCGGGCCCATCCCGCAAGGGCGCACCGGCCGCGAGCCGCCCGCAGACCGCGCATGCCCGGAAGCGGCGTGCGGAATACGGACGGCGCGGGCAGAGGCCTCAGCGGATGAGCATGGCATCCCCGTATGAAAAGAATCTGTAGTTGTCGGCAATGGCCTTGGCATAGGCATCAAGCACGCGCTCGCGCCCGGCAAAGGCCGAAACCAGCATGAGCAGTGAGGATTCCGGCAGGTGAAAATTGGTCACAAGGCCGTCAACCACGCGGAAGGGCCTGCCGGGATACAAGAAAATATCCGTCCAGCCGGTATAGGGCTGCACGCGGCCGCAGAGCTCTGCCACGCCTTCCAGAGTGCGCAGGCTTGTGGTTCCCACGGCAATGACAGGTCTTTTTTCTGCCTTGGCCTTGGCGATGGCCAGGGCCGTGGCTTCGGGCACTTCTATATATTCTCGGTGCATGCGGTGGCTGCGTATGTCGTTGCTGCGCACGGGGCTGAATGTGCCGTAGCCCACATAAAGCGTTACTTCCGCCCACTCAAAGCCATTTTCCGCCAGGCGCTCACGCAGGGGCGGTGTAAAATGCAGCCCGGCCGTGGGCGCGGCCACCGAGCCTGTTTTGTCCTGGCGGGCATAAACGGTCTGGTAACGGCTCAGGTCATCTTCGGCATCGGGCCTTTTGATGTAGGGGGGCAGGGGAATGTGCCCCGTGGCCGCAAAAGCCGCCGCAAGGTCGCCCGTCCAGCTCAGGCGCACGCGCCGCTGCCCGAAGGGGCCGGATTCCAGCACGGTTACGCCAATGCCCGCGCCAAAGCTGAAGCTTTCGCCCTCGCGGATGCTGCCGCCGGAGCGCACAAGGCCCTCGGCCTCGGCGGAGAAGCCGCCGTTTTTATGGGGCTTGGCCCGTTGAACCACAAGCGGCAGGGGAGTGAGCAGTAAGAATTCTACCTTGCCGCCGGTGGAGCGTGTGCCAAGAAGTCTGGCTTGTAATACGCGGGAATTATTTGCAATCAGTAATGCCCCCTGGGGCAGGCAATCTGGCAGGTCACAAAAGTTTTCGTGGCGCAGGCTCAGTTCACCGTTGCGCGGCATGACCAAAAGCCGCGAGCCGCCTCGTTCTTCAGGCGGAAACTGGGCGATCTGATCCTGCGGCAGATCGAAACGATAGTTTTGGAGTAAGAAATCAGCTTCCTCAATGTGCATGACGTACAGGCCCCGGTTATGATGTTCCCGCCCCTTACGTGCCCGCCACTCTTGTCAGGGCAGGGCGTTGAGGCTAGGGTGACGTGATTGCTCCCCTTGGCATATGCGAGCGGGAGGGAAGGAGTATAGCCATGCGGCGGCCTCTTGTCATCCTTGTGTTACTGGCAGTTCTCGCAACAATTCAGGGTTGCGCCTCCATGGGGCTGGAAAATCCTTTTTCCAACGACCCGCTTACCGGCGGCGCCGATGCGACCACAAGCCAGCTGCTTGGTGTGGCTACGCCTGCGGGCATGCAGCGGTATGGCTCGCACGGTTTTCAGAGCTTTGGCCCCGGCGGCGGGCGGCAAGGGCTTGAGGTCTTGCGCGGCCAGGTCAATACCGCTTTTGCGGCCCAGATCATGTATTCCGGCCTGCAAGCTCAGGGTTGGCAGCTTCGCCTGGCCCTGCGCAAGGGGGCGCGGGCGGTCTATGTGTACGACCGGGGCGCGGCCATGGCTGTGTTGACCTTTGAAAATCAGGCCGTGCTGACCATTATGAATATCTGGACAGGCGACCGCCTGCCCGATGGCGCGCCCCTGCCCATGCAGGATGCGGCTGATGCGGCTGCGCCTTCTACCGGCGATTCCGGCGGCTTTGGCGATTCCGGCGGCATGAATACCGCCCCCCAGGGCGGCCATGGCAACCAGGGCAGCCAGGGCGGACAGGGCGGCAATTATGGCGGCGGCAACTATAGCGGCGGCCTGCAGGAGCGTAGTCTATGAGTGACCAGAAAAGCGGACTGAAAACGCCCTTTGACCACAGCACGCGCTTTGCGCAAAAGCGTTTGCATCTTGGCGTGTGCGGCTCCGTAGCCTGTTATCGGGCGGCGGATCTTCTGCGGGCATGGCGCGGCATGGGCATGCATGTTTCGGCCACGCTCACACCCGGCGCGCGCCGTTTTGTAACGCCCATGCTCTTTGAGTCGTTGGGCGCGGCCCCTGTGTATGAAGATATGTTCACCCAGGGGCAGGAAATTTTTGCGCACCTTGAGCCGGGCCAGCACGCTCAGGCCATGGTGGTGGCCCCGGCCTCGGCCGATGCGCTTTTTCGCCTGGCCCACGGAGCCGCCAGCGACATGCTGGCCGCCCAGGCGCTGGCCTTTGACGGGCCCCTTGTTATTGCCCCGGCCATGAACCCGCGTATGTGGGCCCATGCGGCCACATGCGCTAATGTGGCCCTGTTGCGTGAGCGCGGGGCGCATATTGTTGCTCCGGGCTGCGGCGGAACGGCTTGCGGCGATGAGGGGCAAGGCAGGCTGGCCCCCCTGCATGATATTTTTCTGGCGGCGCTCAAGGTGCTCAGCCCGCAGGACATGGCAGGCAGGCGCGTTATGGTTACCCTTGGGCCCACCCGTGAGGGTTGGGACAGCGTGCGCTTTTGGTCTAACCCCTCCAGCGGGCTTATGGGCGCGGCTTTGGCCGTTTGTGCCTGGCTGCGCGGGGCAGAGGTAACGGCTATATGCGGGCCTGGCGTGCGCGTGCGTATGCCCCAGGGCATTGCCCGGCGCGATGTGGTTAATGCGCGGGATATGTTTGCCGTGGCCGCAGCCCTGTGGCCACAGATGGACGTGGGCATGTTCACCGCTGCTGTGGCGGATTTTTCGCCCAAACCCTTGGGCGGGCGCAAGTTTAAAAAGGCCGAAGCCCCGCAGGGCTTTAGCCTGGACTTTTTGCCAAATCCCGATATTTTACAGACCCTTGCGGAGCAGCGCACCCCAGGCCAGAAAATTCTGGCCTTTGCCGCCGAAACCGCGCCAGACATGGATGCCCTGCTGCCCTTGGCCCATAGCAAGATCACGCGCAAAAAAGCCGACCTTCTGGCGGCCAACAGGGTGAACAGCACAGACAGCGGCTTTGCCTCGCCCACCAACAGCATGGCTGTGGTGGACGCCAACGGCCGTGAGGAAATCTGGCCCAACCAGAGCAAGGCCGATGTGGCCTGGGAGTTGTGTTCGTGGCTTTTGCGCATGTAAATCCGCTGACTGCCCTGTGGCAGCGCCGGGGCCTTTCTTGCTTGCTCATGCCCGAAGGCTTTGACGCCTTTGCGCCGCGCCGCGCCGAAAACGCGGTAAGGCCGCCTGCGGGCAGCGGGCAAGACCAGCCCCGTTACGGCCATGCGCCTCGCCAGCCCGGCCATGCGAGTCAGCCCGGCCAGCCCCGCCCGGCAGCGCGGCCCGGCAGCGCAAACAGCCCAGACAGCCCCGATGCACAGGGCAGGGTTTTTTGGCAGTCCGGCGCACCTTCCCGCAGGCAAGGCGCAGCCCCGCCACCAGCACAGGGGCAGGGCGGTGGTCACGGCCCGGCCAGCGATTTCGCGCCCGCCTCGGCATCTGGCCCGGCGCCCGCCTCGGCATCTGGCCTCGCGGCAGGCAGCCAGGGCGCACAAAGCGCCGCCAGCCGCCTGTGGAAGCCTCAAGCCCCTGACCTCTGGCCCGCGCCCTGGCGCAGGCAGCTTGAAAAAACACGGCCCGGCCTTGTGCTGTGGACGTATTGGAATCTCGGGCTTGACCTGTGCAATGCCCAGGCTGAGGGGCAGATGGCGCGTCGGGGCTTTTTACAAAAATTGCTTCAAGACCTGGCCCATCCGGCCGGTACGCATACTTTTTGGCCTGCCAGCCTGCCCGACGAGGGCGGCGCGGCATCGGCCCTGTCGCCTGGCGCGCAGTCTGCCGTGCCGCCTGCTGCACCCTCGGGCGCGCAACCTGCACCCGAAGACAGCCTTGTGCCCCATGCCGATGCCTTCTGGTCTGGGGCTTCGCGCCTGGGCGCGCGGGGCGTTGTGGTGATGGGCTCTGCGGCGGTAAAGGCCCTGGGCCTGCCCTCCGGCCTGCGCCCCCTGCAGCAGGCGCGCTACAGGGGCCATATGGTGTGGGTGATGTGGGACGTGGATTACCTGCAGCGCGAAGATCAGCGCTATGCCTCCATGCTGGCTTTTTTACGGCAGGCCCTGCGGCAGGTAACACGCTAGATGTAGTTTTTTTTAGGTTGGAATGCTTTGTGGGGGAGGGCCCCTTTTGTAAAAGGGGCGCCTCCCCCACGCCCCCACCCCCTAAAACTTTTATCTCAGGTTCTATCTGTTACAGAAATTCTTGTGAACTGAGGCGAGGGCCAGCGCGGGCGACGAACCGGAGCAGGCGAAAAGCCAGAGCGGCTGAGGGCCGGAGTGAAGGACGAACCGGAGCGGGCGATGAGCCGAAGTGGCGGGAAGCCCGGAGCGAATGATAAGCCAGAACGGCTGAGGGCCAGAAGCAAGGTCTTTCAGGCATAGCACTGTTTCAACGTAATTTTGCTCTGGATGTAGAGCAGATTCACGTTGAAATGTTTTTTTGATGGGTGGGGCAGAAAAAATGCCGTGTCAACGCGATGTTTCGTCAGAGCTTCGGGCAGGAAGCTGAGACTAGTGCAAAAGGTATATGTGCAGGCAAGGTCGGCAGGGCTGCTTTTTGCCTGTGCGCCGTGCTGCATGGGGCCGGGTTTTCGGAGGTAGCGTGTTTGTCGCCATTGGTTTGATGTTTTTGGGCATACTGCTCGGTTTTTTGCTGCGCGGCAGGCGGTTGGCCGCAGCGCTTTCACGCTGCGTAGCGCCCGCCATTGTGCTCTTGCTCTTTGCGCTTGGCATTTCGGTGGGCGGCAACAACACGCTTATGGGCGCCTTGCCGGAACTGGGCAGTGCGGCCCTGCTGCTGACCCTGTTCGGCGTGGGTGGTTCCTTTGTCTGCGCCTTGTGCATACGTCGTTTTTTTCGGCAGCCCCCGGAACCCGATGCACTGAAAAAATTTGGCACAGGTAGCGCCGAAAAATCCCGTGCCCCATCTACCTCTTCTGCCTCTTCTGCCTCATCTGCCGCACCTGCTGCACCTGCTGCATCTATCGCATCTGTCGCATGTGCCTCGCCTGCCTCATCAGCCTCACCTGCCTTATCAGGCGCACACGGCGCACACGGCTCACATGACGCACACTTCTCACACGCCTCTCGTTCCGTCGCCCCTGGCGCTTCAGCCGGAACCGGGCAGGATGGCCCGCGCTCATGAACGGCAGTCTGCTGATCTTGTTTTGTTTTTGTTCAGGAGTTTTATTGGCCCGTTTGGGCTTTGTGCCAGACTATTTTCTTGAACACGACATGACGCTCTATGTGTTGTGGGGGCTCATGCTGCTGGTGGGCGTATCTATGGGCGCGGATAGAAGGCTCGGCGAAATGCTGCGCTCGTTGCGTCCCCACGTGCTGTTGCTGCCCCTTGCCACTACGGTTGGAACATTTGCGGGCGCGGCCCTTGCCAGCCTTTTTCTGGCCTACAGCGCGGCAGAGTGTATGGCTGTGGGCGCGGGCTTTGCCTATTATTCGCTCTCGTCCATCTTCATCACCCAATACAAGGGGCCGGAGCTGGGAACCATCGCCCTTATCAGCAATATCGCCCGTGAGCTGATGACCCTGCTTTTTACGCCGTTGATCGTGCGCTTTTTGGGGCCTGCGGCGGCCATAAGCTGCGGCGGGGCGTCCACTATGGATACGACCCTGCCTGTCATCACCCGTTATGCTGGTAACCAGTGGATATTTATTGCCATCGTTCATGCGTTGGTGCTGGATTTCAGTGTGCCTTTCTGGGTGGTCTTTTTTTGCAGCATATAGGGGCGTGGTTGCGCTGGCGCCGCTCAAGCAAAAACGGCCTGGCCGTGCCGCCTTGCCAGAACTGTAAAAAACTATAACTATATACATGGAGCCGGAATACAGCCTCTGGAGGATATGTCATGGCCCGTATGCGTTCAGCCAAACAAAAATTGAAGGAATGTATCAACAGCCCCCAATGGCGCGACCATTTGGACGAAATCGCCCAGGGCGGCCTTGAAAACGTTGGCCCACTTTTTTCTTTTCTGCTGCTCGGCCCGCAGACCATGCACCGGGCCGCCGTGGCCTTGGGGCAGGTAACGGCCCGCTTGGCCGAAAAGCAGCCCGAAGCCGCAAGAAACATCATCCGCCGCCTCATGTGGCATCTCAATGAAGAGTCCGGCAATATCGGCTGGGGCATCCCCGATGCCTTTGGCGAAATTCTCGCCGCCAGCCCTGCCCTTGCCAAGGACTTTCACCGCATTCTCGTTTCCTACATCATTGATCTTGGTCATGATGACAACTTTTGCGACCACCATATTCTGCGGCGTTCCTGCTTCTGGAGCATAGGCCGTCTGGCGCAGGAGCAGCCAGCGCTGTGTCTTGGCGCGCGTAAATGGCTGCTCAAGGGGTTGGAAGACGAAGATGTCATCTGCCGGGGCATGGCAGCCTGGGCTTTGAGCCAGTTGCCCCCCGATCTGATGGATGCCCCGGCCCTGCGGCGTCTGGCGGATGCCGGGCATGATGAAACATGTGAGCTTTTTGATGGCAATGATGTGTATGAAAAAAGCGTCAGCCAGATAGCCCAGGAGGCCTTGGGCAGGCTTTCTGCCTAGAGCGCGACGTCACGAGCGCCTTTCCTGTTATCTCTGTGTCGAACCTCTCCTTTTATTCCGGTCGAGTACCATCAGAGTACACTCCCTGCATAAAAGGCTCGTTCTCCTGGATATAACAAGGAAATTCATCTCGT
>CAZFCC010000039.1:0-23627 GCA_964517635.1 uncultured Desulfovibrio sp.
ATGCAAGGGGGGCCGAGAAGGGGGCGCAGCCCCATAACCGGCCCCGCCTTGCCGCCCGCCGCGTAGGCGGCATCAGGAAGAACAAAGAAAAAGCCCCCGTGCCCGCAGGGCACACATTCCCCCTCTCGAAGGACACGCCTTTTGCCTTTTATCCCCTATGGATTACGCAACATTATCCGCCGTACAGGCATCCCCTGCGCACAGCGCAATATCACAGCCGAAAGGCGCATCCCCTGCGCACAGCGCAATATCACAGCCGAAAGGCGCATCCTTTATGACCGATAATCCGCGTTTTCCGTCACATATTCATGGCCAAGATCCGAAGCCTTGAAGGAATACGAACCAGCACCGCCCCCCAAATCAATATCCACCTGCACATCCGCACCCTTGAGCAGTTCGGTAAGCGCGGCTTCCTGATCTTCATTAACCGGGCAGCCCTTGCGAAACCTTTCAATACCACAGAGCTTCATGCTCACCGCCGCCGGGTCGAATGTGGCCCCGCTATAACCCACGGCCGTCACAATGCGGCCCCAGTTGGCATCGCCGCCGTAGATGGCCGTCTTGACCAGCTGGGAATGGCCCACGCTACGGGCGACCCGTTCGGCATCCGCATCACTGTCCGCGCCGCTGACCGTGATATGAATAACCTTGCGCGCGCCTTCGC
Organism: uncultured Desulfovibrio sp.; assembly: GCA_964517635.1. Taxonomy (GTDB): domain Bacteria; phylum Desulfobacterota; class Desulfovibrionia; order Desulfovibrionales; family Desulfovibrionaceae; genus Desulfovibrio. Next base: position 665 of record CAZFCC010000039.1, read on the forward strand.
CGTCCTTGACCAGCATGTAGGACACCTGCCCCAAAATGGCCGTCAGCGCCTCTTCAAGCAGGGCCAGATCTTCAGCCCCCTGCGCGGCCACTCCCGAAGCCCCGTTGGCAAGGCCCAGAATGGTGTCGTTGGTGGAGGTGTCGCCATCCACACTGACCCGGTTAAAAGTCTTGCTTACGGCGCGGCCAAACATGGCCTGCCAAGGTTCGGCAGCCACTTGCGCATCCGTGAGGGCCACGCAGAGCATGGTTGCCATGTTGGGGCAGATCATGCCCGCCCCCTTGGCCATAACCGTCAAGCGCACTGTCCCGCCAGAAAGCGTCACGTCGCGGCTGGCAAACTTGGGAAAAGCATCGGTGGTCATAAAGGAGCGGGTAAAGCCCTCGGCATCGCGGCTGCCAAGGCTTTGCACCAAAGCGGGAACAGCATCAAGCCAAAGATCCATCTTGAGGTGCGCGCCCACAACCCCAGTGGAAAGAGGCAAAATTTCGTCCTGCTTAAGGCGGACAAGGCCAGCCACCATGGCCTGTGTGGCGCGGCAATTGGCAAGGCCTTCGTCGCCGGTGCAGGCATTGGCCTGCCCCGCATTGGCGAGCACAGCGCGCACAGTTCGCCCACGGGCCAAAATTTCCTGACAAACCAGCACCGGCGCCGCTTTGAAAAGATTTTGCGTAAACATGCCGGCCAGCACGGCAGGCGTGTTGGAAACAATGAGGCCCAGATCATCGCGACCGGCTTTCTTGAAGTTGGCCGCTGTGGCCCCGGCCTTGAAACCCTTGGGTAAATCATTTTGCATGGATGTTCTCCTCAAAGACGAACGAAAACAGCAATATTGCTTGAGCCGTTCTGCACGCGCTGCTCAGCCCAAATGCACCGGCACACTTGAAAAACAAAAGGAAGGACACCGCACATACCGCGCTGGATATCCTTCCCCGACCTTGGTGGCGCCTGGGCGGCAAGAGCCCGCCCGCGACGCGAAGAACAAGGGCGGGCGCCCCAAAGAACGCCCGCCCGCATAATGCCTATGTCCTGCTTTTCTGAATTTCTTCAGAAATGGCCTGGGGCACTTTTTCGTAATGATCAAACTGCATGGTGAAGGTGGCGCGGCCCTGAGTGCGCGAGCGCAGGTCAGTGGCATAGCCGAACATGGCAGACAGCGGCACCTGAGCGCGCACGCTCTGCGCGCCGCCAGCGCGGGCTTCCATGCTCTGCACGCGGCCACGGCGGCCGTTGAGGTCGCCCATGACGTCACCGAGGTATTCTTCGGGCGTCACCACTTCCACGTCCATGATGGGTTCCAGCAGCACGGGGCTGGCCTTGTGCATGGCGTCCTTGATGGCCATGGAGCCAGCCACGTAGAAGGCCTGTTCCGACGAGTCCACTTCGTGGTAGGAGCCGAAGACCAGATTGACCTTCACGTCCACCACGGGGAAGCCGGCCAGAACGCCGGACTTGAGGGCGTCGTTGATACCCTTGTCCACGGGGTTGATGTATTCCTTGGGAATGACACCACCGGAGATGGAGTTGACGAACTCATAGCCCTTGCCCGGATTGGGCTCGATCTCGATAACAACGTGGCCGTACTGGCCGCGACCGCCAGACTGCTTGGCGTGCTTGAGGTCGGACTTGCCAGGCTTGGAAATGGTTTCGCGATAGGCCACCTGGGGCTTGCCCACGTTGGCGTTCACGTTGAATTCACGGGTCAGGCGGTCAACGATGATTTCCAGATGCAGTTCGCCCATACCGGCGATAAGGGTCTGGTTGGTTTCTTCGTCGCCCTTGACGCGGAAAGAGGGGTCTTCTTTGGCGAGCTTGTTGAGAGCGGCGGAAAGAGCGTCGCGGTCAGCCTTGGTCTTGGGCTCAATGGCCACTTCAATGACCGGCTCGGGGATGTTCAGCGATTCCAGAATAACCGGGCGCTTTTCATCGCACAGGGTGTCGCCGGTGGCGGCGTTCTTGAGGCCAACAAGGGCCACAATATCGCCAGCGCCAGCCCATTTCACGTCTTCACGCTTGTTGGCGTGCATCTTGAGGATGCGGCCAATGCGCTCGCGCTTGCCGGTATTGGAGTTGTACACCGTGCTGCCGGACTCAAGAAAGCCCGAGTAAATACGGAAGAACGAAAGGTGACCGATGAAGGGGTCGGAGAACAGCTTGAACAACAGACCGGCCAGGGGCTCCTTGTCGTTGCAGCTGCATTCGATGACTTCATCTTCCTTGCCAGGCACATGGCCGGGCATGGGCGGAATGTCCACGGGCGACGGCAGGTAATCCACCACGGCGTCCAGCAGGGGCTGCACACCCATGTTGCGGAAAGCCGAGCCGCACATGACAGGTACGATGGAGCGGGCAATGGTGGCCTTGCGGATGCAGGAGACTATTTCCTCTTCCGTAAGGGTTTCGCCGCTCAGGTACTTTTCAAGCAGGGCTTCGTCTTCTTCGGCCACGGCTTCAAGCAGTTCGTGGCGCTTTTCTTCGAAGAGATCCTGCATTTCGGCAGGCACGTCTTCCACCAGAAATTCCTGGCCCTTGCTGAGCTTGTCAAAGCGAATGGCTTTGCCGCGCACGAGGTCAACCACGCCTTCAAACTTGTCTTCAGCGCCGATGGGCAGTTCCAGGGGAACGGCCTTGGCGCCCAGACGGTCATGAATCATGCCCACACAGCGGAAGAAGTTGGCGCCGATGCGGTCCATCTTGTTCACAAAGCAGATGCGGGGCACGCCGTAGTGGTCAGCCTGGCGCCACACGGTTTCCGACTGGGGTTCAACACCGGCCACGGCGTCAAAAACGCAGATGGCGCCGTCAAGCACGCGCAGCGAACGTTCCACTTCAATGGTGAAGTCAACGTGGCCGGGGGTGTCGATGATATTGACGCGGCAGTCCCTCCAGAAGCAGGTGGTAGCAGCGGAGGTAATGGTGATGCCACGCTCCTGTTCCTGCTCCATCCAGTCCATGGTGGCCTGGCCTTCGTGCGTTTCGCCAATCTTGTGGCTCACGCCGGTATAGAAAAGAATGCGCTCGGTGGTGGTGGTTTTGCCGGCGTCAATATGGGCCATAATGCCGATATTGCGCTGTTTGTCTACAGGAACGGTGCGGGACACGGGGTTATCCTCCATACTGCGGATGCGGTGCGGTGTGGTGTGGTGTAAAACCGACGCCGCTTCCTTACGGATGCGGCGTCGGGATACATTCATGAGAAAATCGGGACGGCCTCTTACCAGCGGTAATGAGAGAAGGCCTTGTTGGCATCAGCCATGCGGTGAGTGTCTTCGCGTTTTTTCACCGCGCCACCGCGCCCGTTGAAAGCATCCAGCAGTTCTGCGGAGAGTTTCGCGGTCATGCCTTTTTCGCCACGCGAGCGGGCGTAGTTGATGAGCCAGCGGATAGACAGCGAAACCTGGCGCTCGGGGCGCACTTCCATGGGAACCTGATAGGTGGCACCGCCCACGCGGCGGGCCTTGACTTCCATGTGGGGCTTCACGTTTTCCAGGGCTTTTTCAAAGGCGCGCATGGGTTCTTCACCGGTCTTTTCGGCCAGGTGTTCCAACGAGCTGTAGAAAATTTTTTCAGCGGCGCCCTTTTTGCCGTCATACATAAGCCGGTTCACAAACTTGGTGATGAGACGGCTGGAATAAATCGGATCGGGCAACACTTCCCTTTTGGGAACAGGACCTTTACGGGGCATGGGGTTTCTCCTTCATGCGGGTTTTCGGCGTCACCAACCCCGCAACGCACCGGCGCTCGAAACAACGGGCGGCCAGGCGCGCCGCATGGCGCACGCCGTACAAAGACAAAAGGCTATTTAGGACGCTTGGCACCGTATTTGGAACGGCTCTTGCGACGATCGGCCACACCGGAGGTATCCAGGGTGCCGCGCACAATGTGGTAACGCACGCCGGGCAAGTCTTTTACACGGCCGCCGCGGATGATGACCACAGAGTGTTCCTGAAGGTTGTGGCCTTCGCCGGGGATGTAGGCCGTTACTTCCATGCCGTTGGTCAGGCGCACACGGGCAACCTTACGCAAAGCGGAGTTAGGCTTCTTGGGGGTGGTGGTATACACGCGCGTGCATACGCCGCGGCGCTGCGGGCAGGCCTGCAGGGCGGGCGTCTTTTTGCGTTTCTGCACGGCCTTCCGCTCAATGCGGATAAGCTGGTTAATCGTGGGCATTCTTTCCCTCCATTTGGGATTTTTCAAAAACGATACACCTGAAGAGGACAGGACATAGCTCACCTGTCAAAGACTGTCAATAGCGCAATTCCGGCGAAAAGCCTGAGTGTGCGCACAAAAACATGGCCCGCAGCACGACCGCGAGCATGTTTTTACCCTATCATTGCGGCAGCTTGCCCCGCCCGCCATGACAGCGTCATAAAGCTGGAAAAAAAATGATGCCAAGCGTGGGCAGGCCCATACATTCAGGGCCTGTGCGGCCACCCCAGCTACAGCCGCGCAGGTGGACAACAGCCGCGCAGCCGGCATGCAACAGCCGCGCAGCCTCTCAAAGGCAGCATACACAGCAAGCAGAAAAGCCTTGGGGGAGGCATCTCGACAAAGACACCTCCCCCAAAAGCGTTTTATTCTTCGTTCAGGGCCTCGGCAAAGCGGGCGCGCAGGGCTTCCAGCTTGGCTTTGGCGTCCAGCAGCTTTCCAGCGCGGTCGCGCTCGCGCTCGACCACTTCGGCCGGGGCACGGCCGACAAAGCTCTCGTTACTGAGCTTTTTGTGCACGCTCACAATATCGCTTTCAAGCTTGCCAAGTTCCTTGTCGAGCCTGGCCATTTCGCCATTGAGATCCACTGCCCCCCTGAGCGGCACAATAACCTGGCAGCCTTCAACCACAGCCGAAGCCGAGGCCTTGGGTGCCTGCACGTCCGTTCCCACGGTGAGGTCTTCCAGACGGGCCAGGGTGAGCATGAGGCCGCGGTTTTCTTCCAGCAGGGTCTGCTGGGCCGCGTCCACGGGGTGCAAAAGCAGGCTTACGCGGTGCGCCGGGCTGATGCCAAGCTCGGCCTTGATGGTGCGCACGGCCACGATGATGCCCTGGATAAGCTCCATGCGGGCAGCCTCGGCCGGGCGCACGCAGTCCGCACGCAGCGCGGGATACAGCTCGCAAGCCAGATCCGTGGCTTTTTCGCCAGCAGCCACGGGCAGAGCCGCCCATATTTCGGCCGTGACAAAGGGCATGACCGGGTGCAGCAGCAAGAGTGTTTCCCGCAGGGCCACCCACAACACATACTGGGCGGCGGCCTTGCGCTGTTCGTCTTCGCTGTACATATCGGGCTTGATCAGCTCAAGATACCAGTCGCAAAACTCGTTCCAGAGAAACTTGTAGCCAATCTGGGCCGCGTCGTTAAAGCGGTAGTCCTCAAGGGCCTGATCCATGTCCTGCTTGACGACCTCAAGCCTGTGCAGCAGCCACTGATGGTGCAAACCCTGCACGCCCGCGAGATCCACGGGGGCCGGGGCTTCTTCGGGCAGGTTCATGAGGGCGAAGCGCGCGGCATTCCAAAGCTTGTTGACAAAGTGGCGATAGCCTTCAATGCGGTCTTCGGAAAGGCGGATGTCGCGGCCCATGGCGGCAAAGGCTGTCAACGTGAAGCGCAGGGCGTCGCAGCCATATTTGTCTATCATTTCCAGCGGGTTGATAACATTGCCCGTGGATTTGGACATTTTACGGCCCGTGGCGTCGCGCACCAGCGCATGCAGATACACATCGGCAAAAGGAACTTTGCCCATAACGTGGATGCCCATCATCATCATGCGGGCCACCCAGAAAAACAGGATGTCAAAGCCCGTCACCAGCACCGAAGTGGGATACCAGCGATGCAGCTCCTTGGTGTCGGCAGGCCAGCCCATGGTAGAAAACGGCCAGAGCGCCGAAGAAAACCAGGTGTCCAGCACGTCCTCGTCCTGCTTGAGGGAGGCGCTGCCGCAATGGGGGCAAATATCGGGGGCTTCTTCAGCCACCACAAGCTTGCTGCATGCCTCGCAAGTCCAGGCCGGAATGCGGTGGCCCCACCATATCTGGCGGCTGATGCACCAGTCGCGGATATTGTCCAGCCAGTGATAATAGGTCTTGAGCCAGGTTTCCGGCAAAACGCGGGTCAGGCCAGGCACGGCCTCGCGGGCGGCCGGGGCCATCTTGGTGGCGGCCACGAACCACTGGGTGGAAACGTGGGGCTCCACCACAGTATGGCAGCGGTAGCAATGGCCCACGGCGTGTTCCAGCTCTTCCACGCCTTCAAGCTGTCCGGCGGCCTCAATGTCGGCCACGATTTTCTCGCGGCACGCGGCCTTGTCCAGGCCCTCATAAATACCGGCCTCGGCCTTCATGACGCCGTTTTCGTCAATGGCCTGAATAAAGAGCAGATCGTGCTTTTTGCCCAGCATCCAGTCGTTGGGGTCGTGGCAGGGCGTCACCTTGAGCGCGCCAGTGCCGAATTCGCGATCCACATAGGCATCGGCGATGATGGGAATTTCGCGACCCAACACGGGAACCAGCGCCGTTTTGCCTACCATGTGGGCATAGCGCTCGTCTTCGGGGTGTACGCAGATGGCCGTATCGCCGGGGATGGTTTCGGGCCTGGTGGTGGCGATGGTGATGGAGCCGGAGCCGTCTGCAAGGGCGTAGCGCACCTTCCAGAGCCTGCCCCTGCTCTGCTCGTGCTCGACCTCGTCATCGGCCAGGGCCGTATGACAGCGGGAACACCAGTTGATAATATAATCGCCCTTGTAGATAAGGCCTTCGTTGTACAGCTGCACAAAAACCTTGCGCACAGAAGCGGAAAGGCCCTCATCCATAGTAAAGCGCAGGCGCGACCAGTCCACCGAAGCGCCCATGGCGCGGATCTGGTCAAGAATGCGGTGGCCGTAGTCTTCGCGCCATTCCCACACGCGCTCCACAAAAGCTTCGCGCCCCAAGTCCTTGCGGCCTTTGCCCTCGGCGGCCAGCGCGCGCTCCACCACGTTCTGTGTGGCAATGCCCGCGTGGTCAGTGCCGGGAACCCAGAGCACGTTCTTGCCCTTCTGGCGGGCGTGACGGCAGAGCACGTCAATGAGCGTCAGGTTGAGGGCATGGCCGATGTGCAGCGCGCCGGTGACGTTGGGCGGCGGAATGACGATGGAAAAAGGTTCGCCGGGGGCGTCCGGGTCGGGCGTGAAGGTTTTGTCTTCTTCCCAGTGCTTGCGCCACCGGGCTTCCACGTCATGGGGCTCGTAGCCCTTGGGCAGGGTATCCGCCATCTTGCATTCTCCGTAAAAGGCGGCAATAGTGCAGCACTATGTATGCCGCTCAGCCAATCTATATTTTATGGGATGCGTCCCACATCTGGGGCCTCATGGCCTGGCGCGCCGTACGCGCCATGGGGCTGCCCTGCCGCCTGGTTAAGGGAAAAGAAATAGCTCAAGGTGTTCTTTTAGGCAAGCCGCACAGCGGCCACGCCCCTGGCGCTACGCAAACACCCGCCCATATGGGAAAAAACCTGCCCGGACGCGCCTCGCTGCTGCTGGTTCCCGGCGGCAACGCGCGCCTCAAGGCCGCCGGTCTGGGGTCTGACGGCATCAAAGCCGTGCGCCAATGGGTGGAAGAAGGCGGCAATTATCTGGGTTTTTGCGGTGGGGCCGGGCTGGCCCTGAGCCATAGCGCCCCGCAACAGGGTTTGGGCATCTGCCCCTGGGGGCGAGCCGCCTATCCTGAAAGGCTGTACCACCTTATCTCGGGCCACACGCGGGTGCGCATATGCGATAACGGCGAATTTTCCTTCCGCCCGCCGCAGCAGCCAAACGGCCACAACGGTAACTGCCCCAAAAAGCGGCAGGCCGCATCGTCTGCCCCGGCCGGGATCTGCCCCGGCGCGGGCAAGGCTGCGGGCAGGGTTTCGGCCCGTTGTCTGCCCCTGTCTGCCGGAACGGAGCGCCCCCCGAGCCTGCCCGTGTGGTGGCCAGGGCGCTTTGCCGCCGAGGCTGATTCCCATGTGCATGTGTTGGCCGCCTATGACGCGCCCGATGCTGATTTCTGGCTGGCCGACCTGGCCCTGCAAAGCATTCCGCCGCACATTTTCGGGCAATGGCAAACGCTTTACGGCGTCAACCTTCAGCCCGACTTCCTCAAGGGCCAGCCCCTCGTGATCAGCGGCCGCCACGGCCGGGGCAAGTATGTGCTGAGTTATTCACACCTTGAAACCCCGCACAGCCCCGATGGCAACGCCTGGCTGGCCCAGTTGCTGCGCCAGCTTACCGGCCTTGAACCATGCCGGGCAGACGTGCCCCTCTGGCAACTGCGCCACCCCTGCCATGCCTGGCCCGAAGACAGTGCCCCCCTGCTGGACGCCCTGCGCCACATGCGCGGGCTGCTGGATCTTGCTGTGGAGCATCACCTCTTTTTCGCGCGCACCCACTGGCTCTGGGGCTGGCGCACGGGCCTGCCCGGCGCGACCTGCAACAACCTGCATGCGGCCCTGTGTACGGCGGCGAGCCTTGAGCCTTCCGCGGCGGCCCTGGCCTACTGGCGCGAGGTGCGCCCGCGCTTCAGCGAACTGGCAGACCGTTTTGCCGCCGGGGCCGAAGGATATCTTCTGGCCTGCCGTCTGGCGGAAACCCTTTCGCCCACCCTGCCCGACGCCGTGAATAAACGCGGGCTGGACAGCCAGCGGCAAGAGCTTTTCGGGCATCCCATGAGCGGTGGCGGCCTTATGGAAGAGCTGCTGAACATTACAGAAGAACTGGTTTTTCTTTCGCAGGACTCCACCCCATGCGACTTGCGCTAAAAAACAGCCAGCGCCAACAAAACGAAAACAGCAAGATAACACCATGCACGCATTTGATCTCGGGCGCACAGGCTACGAAGAGGCCTTTGACCTGCAAAAACAGGTACAGGCAGTGGTGCAGTCCGGCGGGGAAGATGTGCTGCTGCTTCTTGAGCATCCGCCCACTGTCAGCATTGGCAAAAACTCTGGCGCAGAACATGTTCCGCCGCACCTGCAAAGCATGTGGAACGGCCATGTGGACATTGTGCACAGCACCCGGGGCGGCAATGTGACCTGCCATTTTCCGGGCCAGCTTGTGGCCTATCCTGTCATCAATCTGAAAAAGCGTTCCGGCGGCATCCGCGCCTATGTGCATGACCTTGAAGAAGCCGCCATACGCATGCTGGCCCGCTTTGGCGTAACAGCAGGGCGGCGGCAGGGTTTTCCCGGCGTATGGACGGGCGAAAAAAAGATCGCGTCATTGGGCATCGCAGTGAGCCGCTATGTCACCATACACGGCCTGGCCCTCAACGTGGCTGAAGACCTTTCGCTTTTCAATATTATCTCGCCCTGCGGCCTGGATGGCGTGGCCGCCACCTCCATCGCACGGGAAAAGGCAGGCCCGGCTCCCGGCATGGACGTTGTAAAAACTACTTTTCTTGAAGAATTTTATGCTATCTTTCAGCCCGTGGGGGATCAGACCCGGCCTCTGCCCACCCTGCGGACAGCTCAAGACCTCATGACCCTGTTGCAAGACGCCCAAAGGACTGACACGTGACCTGCAAACCCGCCGCTTCCGCCTCCTGCGGCCACAAGCCGCAAAAGCCCATGCGCATGCCCCCCTGGCTGCGCCGCCCGCTGGCCTCGGACAAACGCTTTTTTTCCACCACAGGCCTTGTGGACGATCTGGGCCTTTTCACCGTCTGCAAGGCGGCCAACTGCCCCAACCGGCAGGAATGCTATTCTGCCGGCACTGCCACTTTTCTGATTCTGGGTGAAACCTGCACACGCAACTGCCGTTTCTGCAACATTCATCCCGGCCAGACCGCGCCCCCCAGCCCCGACGAACCAGAGCGCGTGGCCAAGGCCGCTCGCACCCTGGGCCTGCGCCATATCGTCATCACCTCGGTCACGCGGGACGATCTGGAAGACGGCGGCGCCGAACACTTTGCCCGCACCATCGCTGCCGTGCGCCAGGCGCTGCCCCAGAGCACCATCGAGGTGCTCATTCCCGATTTTCAGGGCAATGAACAGGCCCTGCGCACGGTTATGGGCGCCGCGCCCCATGTGATCAACCACAATGTGGAAACCCATCCCGCGTTGTACAGCACGGTGCGCCCACAGGCCCGCTACGAACAGAGCCTGGAACTACTGCGCAGGGTACACGCTGCCGGAGGCACGGCCAAAAGCGGCCTTATGGTGGGCCTTGGCGAAACAGATGAGCAGGTGCGCGAGGTCATCCGCGACCTGCATGCCGCAGGCTGCTCCATCATCACCATCGGCCAGTACCTGCCTCCCGGCAAGGAGCACCACCCCCTTGACCGCTATGTAACGCCGGAACAGTTCGACGCCTACGCCGCCTACGGGCAGTCGCTGGGCATCAGGCATGTCTTTTCCGCGCCGCTGGTACGCAGCAGCTATCAGGCCGGAAATTTCATACAGTCTGACGAATAGGGCCGCCTGTGCGGCGGGGATGGACGCATGCGCGGCGGGCACCCGCCCCCGCCCTAAACCATCCCCAAGGTCTGAAACAACCACACAAAACCCGTAAGGGTCAGTATGCTCAGCCCATTATTGACCACAGCGGTAAGGGCGGCCTCTTCCGGCACGGCATCATAAACCTGCGCCAACACGCTGACCAGCAAGGCCGTGGCCGTGGCGCTGATAAGAACACCAATGGTCAGCCACAGGCCCGTTATACCGAGCGCATACATAATCCCCCAGCACAACAACGGGTGCAGCACAAGCTTGCACAGTGAAAACCATACCTGGCGCAACAGCACAGCCCCTTGGGCTCGGCGTGTGGCCATGGCCAGCTTTTGCTGCAGATCCAGGCCAAGCGCCAGCAGCATGCAGGGCGCGGCCGTATAGCCTATAAGGCTGATGGCGCTATTCAGCGGCGCCCACAGGCCAAGCCCGGTCAGAGAAAGCGTCCCTCCGACCAAGGTGGCCAGCAGTATGGGATTGCCCAAAATGAAGATGCGCAACACATTGCCCACAAAGGCCAGCGGATTACCCCCCTTCCAGGCCAGCGAGCCGGACAGGATGTTCAGCCGGGTCTGCGCCATGATGAAGACCACATTGGGGGTGAGGATGGCCAAGCCCGCCACCAGCATGGCCTCGCTATTGCCTGGCCAGAGATTTGACACAATGGGCAAGCCCACAAAAGCCGCATTGCAGGCCGAGCAGGAAAGCCCGCTGATCACCGCCGGGCCAGCCCCGCGGCGGCAAAACAGCCTGTCGCCCACGTAGCCGAGCGCATAAACAATAACCTGAGAGCCGATAACAGCCAGCCAAAAGCCGCCCCTGGCCAGGTCAGCCGGGTTTGCACCGGCCAGCAGATGAAAAACCAGCAGGGGCAGGGCCAGCTTGAGCACATAGACACCAAGCACCGCCCCGGCATTTTCAGGCAGCACATCGCGCGCCCTGAGCAGCACACCAAGAGCAATGATGAAAAACACCGGCACAACCGCAAAAAATGCATGAAACATGGCAGTTCTCAGCTCTCAAAGACGCTAAAGGTGAAAAACGAAAACCCCGCTCCTGGAACGGGGTTTTTGAACAATCATCGTGTGCCCTGGGCCAACAATGAAGGTGCGCGGGGCGCGGCCTATTTCTTGTCAGCCTTTCCGGCCTTGTCAGTCTTGGCGGCGGGCTTTTCAGCAGCCTTTTCAGCGGGCTTTTCGGCCTGTCCGGCATCTTTGCCAGCTTCGGCTTCAGGGGCCTTTTCGGCTTCGACCGCAGGCTTGAAATCGATCTTCTGCTTGTCCATGGCCGCGATGATGTCGCTGGTCACGTCAGCCTTGGAGTCAAAGGAAGCAGCAGCTTCGGAGCTGATGATAAGGGCGTAACCCTTGTCGGCACGATAGGCGTTGATAATGCGCTGCATGGTGTCATACAGCACGTTGACAACATTCTGCTGCTCTACCTGCATGCGCTGCTGCGAAGCCATATACACGGTTTGCAGTTCTTTCTGGGCTTCAACGTCTTCGGCGTTCTCTTCCAGACGCTTCTGGATGTCGTTCAGTTGCGCCTGCATATCGGCCTGAAGACCTTCAAGATGCTTTACACCGGCCTTGCCGGCTTCGCTGTCGCGCATAACGCGCGTCATATCAACGACCGCCAGTTTGGCCTGGGACGAGCTTTCTCCCTGTTGGCAGGCAATAAGCATCAGGCTCAGCAGCAGGGCTAGCGGCATAAAATAACGGATACGCATGGTGATGGACACTCCTCATCAGAATTTCCGCGTGGCGTTGCACGGCCTGCGCGGCGTGTTGTCAATGGTGTACGTTGTTTTTACTGCCACCTCAACCGTTTTTTCCCGGCAGGCCTTGCTTTCAGTCAAAAGCACAGCCGCCGTTGCGCGGCATCCGCCCCCGCTCGGGCCTGGCCCAACAGACGACACATCGCCTACTGCAAAGCAGCGTAATACCCTTTCATCCTGGCAACCTTGGCCACATAGGCGCGGGTTTCGGCCACAGGCAGGCGGACGGTCAGGTCTTCGTACAACTGCTCGGCGGTCAGGGCGTTGATGGCGTCTACAGCCTGTTCCGGGCTCTCGCCAAAAAGTCGCAAAAATCGGTTGGGCCCCATATTATAAGCGGCCACGGCGCAGTATTCGCGGGCCTTTGGGTCGTGGACACCGGCAAGATAGCGCGTGAGTAAAATATGCAGATAGGTCGTGCCGTAGCGGATATTGGTTTCCGGCTCGCTCAGGTCAGCAAAACTCACATCGGCCGTGCGCCCGTACAGATAGCGGTGCACCTCGCCACCGGCCGTATCCGGCAGTATCTGCATAAGCCCCATGGCCGACTTGTGGCTCACAAGAGTGGGAGAAAACGAGCTTTCGCTGTGAATAATGGCGTACACAAGCTCGGTGCTCAGCTTATAGCGCCCGGCAAAGCTTTCCACCAGTTGCTGATAACGGCGCGCTCTGGGTGGGAGCATCTCGCTGCCGTCATAGGCGCTGCCGGCAAGCATGCTTCCTGCGCTGCCCGGCCCGGCGGTTTTGGCCGCACGCGGCGGCAGGGGGCTGTAGCCCTCAAGCATAGCTTCGGCGGCCAGCCAGCGCAGGGGCAGCCCCCGGGCGTCAACGGCGTCTCCAAAGCGCGGAGGCTGCACAGTCAGCAACGAGGGCAGAGAAAATCCGTCCAGCGCCAGCAACGAGGCCAGATGCCCCGACCCCGCCGCAAGCTGGCCAAAAAGGCTGCTGCTATTGCCTGCATCTGCCCGCGACGGCGCCTCTGGCAAAGACGCCAGCGCCACCACAGGCGATGCCGCACGCCGCAAAGACCACTGGCGCGCGCCGCTGCCCTGCGCAACGATGGGCACGGGCATGTCCTCGGCCCGCAGGCTCACCACCACAGGACTGACACGACGACGCACCTCAGACCCCTCGTGCTGCGGCACGAAACCCGCCAGCAAGCCCAGAAGCAGCACGGTGCTGCCAAGGCAAACGGCAAGTATGGCAAGGGTTTTATGGCGCTTCATGAAAAATCCTCAAATCTTGTAGCATGAACGTATTTTTTGTCAGGCCCTGTCACGCGCTGACCACATGCTGTTACACGGCGCTGATCACACACTGTTACACGGCGCTGTCACAAGGCGCTGGCCGCGCACTGTCGCGCGGCGCGGCATGCCGCAGGCGCTTCCCGCCCCTTGCCCAGGCAACGCGCAACACAGGCCAGGGAACGTGAAGAAATCTATGCAAAATTTTTGCCATTGATAAAATAGCTTATAGTTCACGGTCATTACAACCAATGCCTGCGGCCATCACGCCAGCGGGTCAAAATAATGAATGCCGTTGACCTGTCATCCGTTCAGGACTATGCTGAATACCCTGAGGCAAGTCCTGTTTTTACTCGACCGGCGCGGTTCTGCGCCTTATAAACACAGACAACCCCTGCCAGAATTTCTCAGGTGGCTGCGGCCTGACCAGACCGCAGCCACCTGTATTTCCATGCAATGGAGCATATGGTGTCACAACACACAAAAGAACATATCCGCGAGGAGATCTTCCGCCTTTTAAAATACGCCCCGCCAGAAATGCGCGTGGGCGTTCTGGGGCTGTTGCCCGCTGCCAAAAGAACACTGGATCAGGGCTATCGTCCCTCGGTGCGCGGCGTGCCCCTGCGCAGCTGGCGCTGCCTTTTGCATCTGCTGGCTTCTGTTGCGTCCATGCAAAGCGACACAGAAATGCTGCTGCGCGTTTCAAGCGACCTGCTGGCCATCGCCGACCGCATGGCCCCTCCGGGCGAGGTGCTGCGCCAAAGCGCCGAAATTCTTGTGCATGCCCTGCATGCCGAACTCTACGTCTGCCGCCTGCGCAACAAAAACGGCGAATGGGTGGCGCGCTCGGCCAGCCATGTGAACGACAGCGCCATCCCCATCGTAACGCCCATGCTGGAAGAAGGCTTGCGGGAACACCCCGTGATGAACGCCATCCTTCAGGGCCACACCCGCTATGTGGTTTCCAACAATCTCCAGGCCATTGAAAAGGGCGGCGAATCGTTTGACTGTATTATTTATCAAGAAGGTTACCGCTCCCGTCTGGCCTTTGTGCTTCGTGAGCGTATCGACCGGCCGCCTTTCGGCCTTGTCATGCTATACACCAAACGCGAATACGGCTTTGAAAACTACGACGAGCGTTTTCTCGGCAAATGCGCCCGCCTGGTTTCGCTTACCGTGGGCCGCCGCATAGCCGTGGCCCGCGATGCGCTGGAAAAAGCCGCCGGGGCCATGGCCCACTATGGCAACAATGCCCTCAACGTCATGCGCAACCAGGCCGAATATTGCGGCGAGCTTGTGGAAGATATTGACGCCAACCAGACCCGCGCCCTGCGCCTTACCCGCGAGCTCATGGCGGAGTTTCCCGACAATACCCGGGGCCACATCCTGGCCGAAGAGCTCGAACGCGCCCTGGCCCGCACCGACCTTACGGAACTTGCGGGGCATCTGGGCGGTGTGCTTGAAGGCACGCGGCGCATGACGCGCATCATCAATTCTCTCAAAAAATCCGTGGAGCGTCCGCGCCTCATGCACTACGCGCTGGGACATGATGTCCTGCGGCTGGAAGACGACGCGCCAAGGGAGGACTAGCATGCGCCTGTCGGCCATCTTTCCCTTTCTGTCCACGCTCAAAGCCTACTCCCCCAAAGATTTCAAGGCAGACATAACGGCCGCCCTCACCGTTACCCCCATGGCCGTGCCGCAGGCCATGGCCTATGCCATCATTGCAGGGGTGCACCCCCAATACGGCATTTACGCCTGCATGTTGCCCGTTATTCTGGCGGCCCTGTGGGGCTCATCGCGCTTTATGGCAGCCGGGCCGACCAACGCCATCTCTATGGTGCTTTTTTCCACCATGGCCACCATCAGCGTGGGCGGCACGCTCATCATCAACATGCCCGAAGAAATACGCATGACCTACATCTTCGGGCTGGCGCTTTTTTGCGGGCTCATACAGGTGGGCATGGGCCTTGCCCGGCTGGGCGACCTGGCCAACTTTATTTCGCATTCCGTCATGGTGGCCTTTACCACGGGTGCCGCCCTGCTTATTGCCATGGGCCAGGTCAAGACGGTTTTCGGCATTCCCGGCCCCAAGAAAGCAGGCTTTTTTCACCAGATGTTCGACGTGCTGCACGGCCTGCCCCAACTCAACGAATGGTGTCTGGGCCTGGCAGCCCTGACCATTGTGCTGGCGCTGGCCCTCAAGCGCGTTTCACGCCGTTTTCCATCCTCGCTGGCCGCGCTCGCCCTGGTAACTGCCATTTCGTGGTATCTTGGGGCAGACAAGCACGGCGTGCCGCTGGTGGGGGCCATACCCAGCGTTATTCCGCCGTTGTCCATGCCCCCGGCTTTTGACCTTGCGGCCGTGCGCGACCTTTTCATGCCCGCTCTGGCCCTGGCCCTGCTCGGCACCGTAGAATCGCTGGCCATCGGCAAACAGCTCGCCAACGTCAAGAACGACAGCTTTGACGGCAGTCAGGAGCTTATCGGTCAGGGGCTGGGCAATATGGCGGCGGGCCTTACCTCCGGCATACCGGGCTGCGGTTCTTTTACCCGCAGCGCCCTCATGGTCACCTCGGGCGGGCGCACCCGCATGGGCACGGCATTTTCCGGCCTGCTGGCCCTGCCCATGCTTTTTGCGCTGGCCCCCTTCATTGCATGGCTGCCCTTGCCCGCGCTGGGCGGCATTCTGCTCATGATTGCCGCGCAGATGATTGATATTGAGGCCATACGCCTGTGTATGGTGGCCACGCGCATTGACAGGGTCGTTTTGTCCCTTACCTTTGCCTCCACCCTTATTTTTGACCTTGAAAAAGCCATCTTCATCGGCGTGCTGCTGTCGCTGGTGCTTTTTATCTACAAAACGGCCCATCCCCGCGTGCGCCGTCTGCGCGCCAATGATCCCCTGCTGCGCGAGGCCCCGGCGGATCTGCCCCATGGCATTGCCGTGTATGTGGTTGAAGGCACACTTTTTTTCGGCGCCATCCACGAGCTCGAGCGCCAACTATATGAAGAGGACGAAGAGCCCACGCGCCTTGTGGTTTTGCACCTCACCCGCGTTTTCTGGCTGGACGCTTCAGGCGCGCACGCCCTTTCGCAATTTGTGGAGCGCTGCTACGCCCGCAGCATTCCCGTCATTCTGGTTGTGGGCAGCCGCTCGGTGAACAGGATCTTGCAACGCACGGGCATATTGGACTATCTGAGCAATGGCTTTGTGGCCGAAACCATTAACGAAGGGCTGCGCCAGTCCATGCAGTTGTTGAACCGCATCACCTGCCGCGATGGCCTGTGCACCTATCCTGTGCCGGGCATTGCGCCCCTTACCGAGGCCGCTGCAGGGCAGGCCCCAAGCCAGACCGCAAGCCAAACAGGGCAGGCGCCGCAAGGTCTTTCCAACGAAGACGCGGATCAGGACAATGCCCTGCTCCTGCTGGAAGCAACGGAAGCCGGAGCCGCCGCCAGCACCGCCCCCACCCAGATCGACCAGTTGCCTCTGGATATGGACATCCAGGACGACGAAGAGCACAGTGCAGCGGGCGAAACCGATGGAACGGACGAAACAGGCCCGGAAGGCCCAGAAGGTTCGGAAGGCCGGGCTGGCTGCGCCAGTACCATTGACGCAAGTTCCGGAACGTCAGCAGCCTCGCCTTCTGCCGCAAGCGCCCTCGGCGGCCAGCATTGCCAAGACTCTGCCCAAAACGCAGACAGGGCCGAGCCTTTACCCGATAATGCGCCCCAGGCCAGCATTGCTATTGTGGGGCCAAGGCCCCCGGCCGCATTTCCCGGAGTGGATGATCTGCAAGGGCCACCCATGCCCGAAGACCCCAAAAAGACCCAGTAACATCCTGTACTAACAACTGAAATCAATGTGCCGCCGCAACAGGGCCTTCCCTTGTTGCGCAAAAATAAGCGGCAGCCTAGAGCCTACGAGGCGCATTGCCCCCGGCCCCCAAGCGCCGCCGCGCCCTGTTGCAGGCGGAATAATTGCTGTAAACACAAAATGTTATACAAAGGACGACCGTGAGCAAGGCTTTTTCCCTGCCCCTTTGCCCCTGCAACCCGCCAAGCCTGCCCATGGGCCGCGAACACCCCTGGCTGGCTCCGCTGGCTGGCTACAGCGACCTGCCCTTCAGGCTGCTCTGCCGAGAACACGGGGCCGCCGTATGCGTTACGGAGATGGTCAGCGCCAAGGGGCTAGTCTACCAAAGCCCCGGAACCAACGAGCTTCTGGCAAGCCTGCCCCAAGACCAGCCGCTGGTGGTGCAACTTTTCGGGGCCGAAGCCTCTTTTCTGTCCCAAGCCGTCGGTCTCTTGCGCGATGCGGGCTACGGCTGGTTTGACCTCAACATGGGCTGCTCTGTGGCAAAAGTGCTGCGCCAGGGCGCGGGTGCTGCCATGCTTGGCGACACAGACAATATTCTTGCCGTGGCCCGCCACATGATCGCAGCCGCTGGCCCCGGCCGCGTAGGCTTCAAGCTGCGCCTCGGCCTTGACGATGCGCGCCCGGTATTGCCCGACCTTGCCCTGCGCCTTGAAGACGCGGGCGCTGGCTGGCTTACGCTGCACCCGCGCACGGCCCGTCAGGGCTTTGGCGGCACGGCACAGTGGGAGGCGCTGGCCAACCTTGCCCCGCGCCTGTCCATTCCCCTGCTGGCCAGCGGCGATCTTTTTTCCGCCGCCGAGGGCATGGCCTGCCTTGAGCAAACCGGCGTCACAGGCCTTATGTACGCGCGCGGGGCCATGTACAATCCCGCCATTTTCGCCGACCACGCCGCCCTGTGCGCTGGCGGCCGCCCCAAGGCCCATGACGCCCCCTCGCTCAAAGCCATGATTTTACGCCACATGGAGCTTGCGCGCCTGCACTGCCCCGGCAAGGCGGCCGTATGGAAGATGCGCAGCGTTGTGCCGCGCTACGTGCGCGCCCTGCCCGGTGCGCGGGCCTTGCGCCAGGAGCTGTGCCGCTGCTCTACCTGGGAAGAACTGAGCGAAGCGCTGGACAGATGTCTGACGGTTTGCGATTCTGACCGCCTGACATCGGGCAACCATTTACACGAGAGCGCCGGAGCGCGCCCGCACACGCCCGCCAAGGAGCATATATGAACGTACACCGCGCCAAAACAGCGGGCTTCTGCATGGGCGTGAGCCTGGCCCTGCAAAAACTCAATACCGCTCTGGAGCGCAGCATGGGCCAGGGTATGGGCCAGGGCACGGGGGCGGGCCGCATATGCACGCTCGGCCCCATTATCCACAACCCGCAAGTTCTGGCGGAATACGAAGCGCGGGGCGTGGTCTGCGTCAAGGATCCAACGCAATTGCGGCAGGACGACGTGGCCGTCATTCGCGCCCACGGCATCACTCGGGAGGTGGAGCAAGCCCTGTGCGCAAGCGGAGCCACCGTGGTCGACGCCACCTGCCCCAAGGTCAAAAAAGCCCAGCTTGCCATAGCGCGCGCCACATCCCAAGGGGCGACCCTGTTACTTTTCGGTGAAGAAGACCACCCCGAGGTGCGCGGGCTCATATCCTATGCCTGCGGCCCGGCCCACGTATTTGGCAATGCCGAAGAACTGGCCGCCCTGCCCCTTGACCCCGCCCAGCCCTACGTGCTTGCCTCGCAAACCACTCAGGATCGCGAAATATTTACTGCCATTCATAAAAGTCTGGGCAGCAGCCTGACCAACCTTACTGTTTTGTCCACCATCTGCGACGCCACCAGCGAGCGGCAGGAAGAGGCCAGAAACATTGCATCCTCGGTGGATGTCATGGTAATCGTTGGTGGAAGACAGAGCGGCAACACCCGGCGACTTGCGGATGTGGCCGCTTTGAGCGGCATAGCCACCTATCATGTGGAAAGCGCCGAAGAACTTGAATCGGAAAACTTTGCAAATAAACCCCGTGTGGGCCTTACGGCCGGGGCATCTACGCCGAAAAGCCTTATAGACGCCACCGAAGAGTGGCTGGCTTCGTTATAACGTCCCGCACTACACGATTTTTTGGGGAGGCAGCATGTCCCAGTCCAATATCCTGCTTGAGGCCGGCACTAATGAGCTGGAAGTGGTGGAATTTTATCTTGATGAATTTGTTCCGCCCTCTACCGATGAGTCTTTGACAGACGAAAACGGCCAGCCCGTGGCCCCAGCCGCATACCGGGGCTATTATGGCGTCAACGTAGCCAAGGTGCTTGAAATCATTCGCATGCCCAAGGTTACGGAACTGCCCGAAGTGCAGCACCCCAGCGTTCTCGGGGCCTTTAATCTGCGCTCCCGCATCATCCCCCTGGTCGACCTCGCCATGTGGCTTGGCAAAACCCACCCGGCCAATGAAGACCAGCCCAAAACCATTGTGACGGAGTTTAACAACGTCACCACCGCCTTTATGGTGTCCGGCGTCAACCGCATCCACC
Source organism: uncultured Desulfovibrio sp. (assembly GCA_964517635.1). GTDB lineage: Bacteria > Desulfobacterota > Desulfovibrionia > Desulfovibrionales > Desulfovibrionaceae > Desulfovibrio. The sequence continues at coordinate 20,536 of CAZFCC010000039.1, forward strand.
GCATAAGCTGGGAACAGGTAGAGCCGCCGAACAAATATGTGGCCGCTGTTTCCAACAATACGGTTATCGGCGTGGTCAAGCTTGAAGACCGCATCATTTTCCTGCTGGATCTGGAAAAGGTGGTGGCCAACCTCAATCCCAAACTGGGCCTGCGCCTGGACGACCTCGGCAAAGACTGGACTAACAAGGGCTACCGCGCCCTTGTGGCCGACGACTCCGCCCTGGTGCGCGAAATGCTGCGCGACCTTATGGAAAAAGCGGGCTTTACCGTCGAGGTTGTCTCCAACGGCCGCGCCGCCTGGGAACGGCTTGAAGACATCAAAAGGCGATGTGAAGACAGCGGCCGCCCCGTGGAAGACTTTGTGCACGTTATGGTGTCGGACATCGAAATGCCGGTGATGGACGGCCTCAACCTCACACACCGCATCAAAACCGACAATGTGCTCAACAAGCTGCCCGTCATACTGTTTTCTTCGCTCATCACAGACAAGCTGCGCCATAAAGGCGACAGCGTGGGCGCGGATGACCAAATATCCAAGCCCGAAGTTACCCAGCTTGCCCGCCGCGCCATGGCGCTGATCAGGGCGCGCGAAGAAGAAGAGGCGGCAGCAGCACGCTAGGTGTAGAGCAGACTGGATACACTTGAAATGCTTTGTGGGGGAGGGATCCTTTTGCAAAAGGGTCTCCTCCCCCACACCCCCACCCCCTAAAACCTTTATTCCTGGTTCAATATAGTACAGGAATTCTTCTGATCTGAGGCAGACAAAAAGCCACGCCCTCCCCCTGTTTTTTTGGCAGGATTTCTTGCACCCGCCCTGCACCCGCCCTGCACCCGCCCTGCACTTGGCCTGCATCCGCCCTGCACTTGGGCCCCTATCCGGGCCGCGCATAAGCCCCACTTGGCCCATCTCCACTCTGCCCATGCCCCGCACAAAAACAGCCCCCGCCGCATTTGCAAAGGCCCGTTGCCACATGCTATCCTGAAGTCAATAACTTCATGGGGGTACCACATGGCTGTAGTGCTGGGCACAGCCGGACATATCGACCACGGCAAAACTTCTCTGGTGCGGGCGCTTACGGGCATCAACTGCGACCGGCTGGAAGAAGAAAAACGCCGCGGCATCACCATCGAACTGGGCTTCGCCTGGGTGGACATGCCCGGCGGCGAGCGTCTGGGCATTGTGGACGTGCCGGGTCACGAGCGTTTTGTAAAAAACATGGTGGCCGGGGCTGCCGGGGTGGACTTTGTCATGCTGGTCATCGCGGCGGACGAAGGCGTCATGCCCCAGACCCGCGAACACCTTGAAATCTGCTCGCTGCTCGGCATCCGAAACGGCTTTGTGGCCCTGACCAAGACCGACATGGTGGACGCCGATTGGCTGGAAATGGTCACCGAAGACGTGCGCGGTTTTCTGGCCGGAACCTTTCTTGAAGGCGCGCCGGTCTTTCCCGTCTCGTCGGCCACTGGTGACGGGGTAGACGCCCTGCGTAACCACGTCTTTCAGCTGGCCGTCGACCTTCCCGCCCGACGGCGTGTGGATATTTTTCGCCAGCCCGTAGACCGCGTTTTCAGCATGAAAGGCTACGGCACGGTCATCACGGGCACGGTCATTTCCGGCGGCGTCAAAGTTGGCGATGACCTGCGCTTCATGCCCCCCGACACGCCCACCAAAGCGCGCGGCCTGCAACGCCACGGCAAAAGCGTTGACGAAGTGCTGGCCGGGCAGCGTTGCGCCACCAACGTTCAGGGGCTGGAAGTCGGCGATATTGAGCGCGGTCAGGTGCTGGCCCATGCCCATACGCTTTTTCCGGCCCGGCGCTGGCTCATGCGCCTTACCTGCCTCTCCTCTTCTCCGCGCGCCCTGCGCCAGCGGGTAGAAATACATTTTCACCACGGCACTAAAGAATGCCCGGCTCGCGTGGTCTTTTGGGACAGAGACAAGCTGGCCCCCGGCGAAACCGCCCTGGTGGAGATCCGCTTCAAGGACGACATGGTGGGCGTTTTCGGCGACCATTGCGTGCTGCGCGCCTATTCCCCCCTGCGCACAGTGGCGGGCGGCCTGCTCTTAAGCCCCCTGCCCCCTGACCTACGCCGCAAAGACCCTGATTTACAGAATAAGCTGGCGCTGCTGGAAAAACTGCCGCTTCTGGACAGAGAGGCGGAATCCGCCCCTGCTGGTAAGCCCGGAGCAAAAGCGCGCGACGAAGCCCGCGCCGCCTTTATAGAAACCGTGCTGGCCCTGCGCGGGGCCGAAGGTGCTGACGAAGCCCGCCTGCGCGTGCTCACAAGCCTGCCGCGCGCCGCCCTCGAGTCGGGCCTGCAATTGCTCTCTACACGCGGCGCCGCCATGTGCTGGGATAAGGAAGGCCGCCTCTGGATAGGGCGGCAGCCATTTGAGCGCCTGCAGCAGGCCTGCCTTGAACGCGGGGCTGAGCTGCACCGCAAAGACCCCCTCAAACCGGGCTTCACCCGGGGGGCGCTGTGCTCGGGCTGGAGTAAAAACCTGCCCCCGCGCCTCATCCAGCGCCTGCTCGACACCATGCTCAAGCAAGGCCAGTTGGCCCCTGAAGGCGAGGGATTGCGGCTGGCGGAACACAAGGTCAGCCTTGCGGCGGATCAGGCAGGCTTGCGCCAGAAGCTGCTGGATGCCCACGCCCAGGCGGGCCTTGCCCCGCCCAACGCCAAAGACGTGCTGGAAAACCTGGGCGTCAGCGCCAAAGAAGCCGCCCCCGTGCTGCGCCTGCTCTGCGAAAAAGGCGAGTTGGTCAAGATCAAGGACGGACTTTACTATCACGGGCCTGCCCTGAACGGTATTATGGAACGTGTGCGCAACTGGTTTGAAACCAACGATAATCTGGACGTGGGCGGCTTGAAAGACATCTTGGGCCTTTCGCGCAAATACCTCATTGCCCTTCTGGAATATATGGACAATGAACGCATTACCGTGCGCGTGGGCGACCAGCGCCGCTACCGGGGCCGCGGATCTGCAAGTGTTTGAGCATGGCAGCAGCCTGACGCCAGGCGCACAGCATTTCGTGTAGACGGGCAGCATCCTTGTTTTTACGGACATCGACTTTCAAGCAAACTTCCC
>CAZFCC010000040.1:0-11159 GCA_964517635.1 uncultured Desulfovibrio sp.
TTCTTCACCGCGTGTCAGGCTCAGTCCGTTGCCGTGTCGCGAGAAGAGAAGATAGACAGATGCCCCCTTTTTGTCAACACACAATTTCAAATTACTTTCGCTTTTTCTGACAAACAAGAAGATGTCAATTATTCAAGACAGTTAAATGAAAGCAGCTTAAAAAACGTGCAGCCATAAGGGCTATTATTATTAATAGTTGCGCCTTATTTCGTCAGATGACGAAATATGCTTGACAAATCCTTTCTCATTTCTATATTTCGTCACAAGACGAAATGACGTAATGCCTATCCCCTTTGGGTGATATAGCTCAGATAAACCCGAGCCCAGGCCAAGGACAACTCCGCCGCCTTGATGACTGTTGCTAAACCCACACACGGGGGCGGGCTAGTTAACACCAGCAGCGTGTCAGGCCATGTCAACGCTAAGTCTTCGCGCATGAAGAGCTGCGGGGCATGGCCATGCCAGCTGCGCTGGAAGCAGCCAAGGCCATAAGCAGACGTCCGAGCCCGAGCCACGTCTGGAGCACGCAAGGGTTTCACCAGGGCCGCCTGGCCCACGTCAGGGGCACGTTATCTATAAAGAAGAGCACGTGAGCTTTTTCTTGGCACACAACGAGCGGGGCCAACGCAACCTCTCAGAAGCGCGCCGCCGCTGCCCTGCGGAACAACCATCAACCTGCATCAGGACAAGCCCTGCGGAGATCCGGGAGAGAGCATGTTCAACTTTATAACCACGGTGCGCGCACTTGGCGATGAAAATCGAGCGCGCATCCTCATGGCCCTTCGCCTGCGTACCCTGTGCGTATGCGAAATCACCACCCTTCTTGGCCTTGCAGCGTCCACGACCTCCAAGCACTTATTTCTGCTGCGCCAGGCCCGCCTCATCGAGAGCATCAAGAAAGGAAGATGGGTCTATTACCGGCTGCCGCAAAATCCATCGCCAAGCATCCGTGCAGCCTTGACATGGGCCATGAACGAGCTGGCCGAAAGCCCGCAAATCGCCCAGGACGAAGCCGCCTTGCGCGGAATTACACACAACGCTGGCATTCACGATTTCTTAAAAAGCAAGCATATCCGCGTACCTGCGGATGAAATAGACGGCAGTGACGATACGGAAGCTGCCCCTGAGGCCGAAGCAAACAGCACCACCAACTGAATTCCCCACGGCCTCACACAGGAGACATCCCATGAGCCATTGCTCAAGCAAAGACCATCAGCACGGCGCGGGGCATGCCTGCGCCTGCATCTCTACTGCCAGCGCGCTTGCCCCCATGCCCGCCCAAAATGACCTGAGCTGCGCCTGCTCTTCTCCCGAACCGGCCGCCTGCTCTTCTTCCGAACCAACAGCTGCGCCAGGCCCTACGCCTGGCTCTACGTCTGGCCCGGCCCCCCTCGCCCCCTGCGAACCGGCAGAAAGCGAAGACGAACACAACGGTTGTGGTTGCAGATCGTGCGGCTGCCATGCCCACACGCATGGTCACTCGCATGACCACTCACATGAGCACGACCCGGCGAGTGAGCGCCGCGAGCTTGCGACCATGGCCTTTTCAGCCGTGCTTTTTGCCATTGGCATGGTGGCTGACGAAGCCATGGCGCGGCATATTCCCCACTGGCTGGTCATCGCCATATTTTATGCCCTGCCTTACATTCTTTGCGGTCATGAGGTGTTGCGCCTTGGCCTGCGCAGTATTTTGCAAAAAGACTTCTTTAATGAGTTCACCCTGATGGGCGGAGCAACCATTGCAGCCATCGCCCTTGGGGAGATGCCCGAAGCCGTGGGGGTAATGCTTTTCTACCGCATGGGCGAATTTGTGCAGGCGCGAGCGGCGGGACATTCCCGCCGTTCGGTCAAAGCGCTGCTGGCGGCGCGCCCCAGCATCGCCCATGAGGTTCTTGACGATGGCAGCACACGGGATGTCCAGCCTGAAGACCTTGGCCCCGGCAGCCATATTCTCGTGCGTCCCGGAGAAAAAATCCCCCTCGACGGCACTGTGCTTGAAGGAAATTCGCAGGTGGACACCTCTCCCCTTACGGGCGAGTCCGTGCCGCTTGTTCTGAAGCCCGGAAGCCGGGCTCTTGCAGGAACCATCAATCTTAATGGTGCGATCCGCATGGAAGTAACGGCGGCCTTTGCCGAGTCGTCCATAGCGCGAATTCTGGAGATGGTGGAAAATGCGGCTGCCCGCAAGGCCCCCACGGAACGCTTCATCACCCGCATGGCCCGCTGGTATACCCCGGCTGTTACCGGCCTTGCGCTGCTTGTGGCCGTGTTGCCGCCCCTTATGGGTCTGGGCGATTTTTCACAGTGGATTTACCGCGCCCTGGTGCTTCTGGTGATTTCCTGCCCCTGCGCCCTGCTCATTTCCATTCCGCTGGGCTATTTTGGCGGCATAGGCGCTGCCTCCCGCAGAGGCATTCTCATCAAGGGTGGTGCGGTGCTGGATAATCTGCGCGATATCCGCGTGGCCGCCCTGGACAAAACCGGCACTCTTACGGAAGGCGTCTTTGAGGTCAACGCCGTGCTGCCGGCGCCCGGAACAGACGCCGACACGCTGCTGCAAGCCGCTGCCCTGGCCGAGAGCCATTCCAACCACCCCATTGCGCGCTCTGTCATGAAGGCTGCGGAAAAAGCCAATATCGTCACCGATGATACGGCCATTACAGGAATGCGCGAAATTCCCGGCAAAGGTGTTGAAGTAAGCATCAATGGCGCGGCCCTTCTGGCGGGCAATGCCGCCCTGATGGAAGCCAACGGCATCACGCCACAAACAGTAAACATACCCGGCAGCATTGTGCAGGTGGCTCGCAATGGTCGTCTGCTTGGCGCGCTGGTGGTTGCTGACCGCCTCAAGCCACAGTCTCCTGAAGCCATCGAAGACTTGCGCCACCTGGGGATAAGCACCATCGCCATGCTGACCGGCGACCGCGAAGAGCAGGCGCTGCCCGTGGCCCAGAAGCTCGGGCTGGACGTTCTCAAGGCTGATTTGTTGCCAGAAGGAAAGGCACAGGCCCTTGAAGCGCTCGGCCCGGTGGCAAACACCATTTTTGTGGGAGACGGCATCAACGATGCGCCTGTGCTGGCTACTGCTGGGGTAGGCGTTGCCATGGGCGGGCTTGGCTCGGAGGCGGCCATTGAAACCGCTGATGTTGTCATTCTTGACGACAATCCCGCGCGCCTGCCCGAGCTGCTGCGCATTGCCCGCCGCACACGAACCATCGTGTGGCAGAACATCATACTGGCTCTCGGCATCAAGAGCTTGTTCATGGGGCTTGGCATTGTGGGCCTTTCCGGCCTGTGGGAAGCGGTGTTCGCCGATGTGGGCGTAGCCCTTATGGCTGTGCTCAACGCGGCGCGTGCCGGAAAGATTGAATAACAATAATATTGCGCGACAATATAGATCCGGGGGGCAGAACGCGTAACAATGCGTTCTGCCCCCCGGATTTTCATGCACATAAAAGCTGGCTAACTTAGCGCAGATTAACTTGGCGCTGCCCAACCTTAAGACCGTGTTCTGCCCGAAAGCTCCTGCTTGTGCCCCCTCGCCTCAGATCAGGGCAATACCTGTAACAAGGTGAAACAGGAGTAAAAGTTTTAGGGGGTGGGGGCGTGGGGGAGGAGACCCTTTTTCAAAAGGGGCCCTCCCCCACAAAATATTTCAAAACAAAAGCCCTCTTAACTGCTTCACCGCCTCAACGCTTCATGGCCGGGGCCGGTTTCAGCTTTCAACCTTTTCGACACTATATCCCGCCGCCTCAAGAGCCAGCAGCCCCTCGGCCAGTTTGTCATGCTTTACCAGCACATAGTCCGTATCAAAGGTGGATACGGCAAAAATGCTGATTTTGGCACGCGCCAGCACCGCCGACAGGCCTGCCAGTATGCCGGTCAGGCTGAAATCCATCTGGCCAGCCACACGAAAGGCCCGCCAGCCGTCTTCCCGTGCCACACATTGCTGCGGCGCATTTTCACTCAGGCAGACCACAGAAAGCTCGTTGTCGGTTTTGCCCAGAAAAAGCCACGGGGCCGCCAGATCCACTGCCGCCATATGCTCCACCTTGCAGACGGTGAATTGGCCCGGCAAGACCTGAAGTTTCATGTGCTCTCCAATCGCTAGGCGCCGCATCAGGAAAGCAGCAATTTCATGTGGGTATAGGCCCGTGCTGTGGCCATGCGGCCGCGCGGAGTACGCTTGAGAAAGCCGCACTGGATAAGGTAAGGCTCATAAATATCTTCAATGGTGCGCACTTCTTCAGAACAGGCCACGGCCAGCGTCTTTATGCCCACAGGGCCGCCGTCGTAATGTTTAATGAGCACTTCCAGCAGCTTGCGATCCATCTGATCCAAGCCTTGCTCATCCACGTCCATGCGCTTGAGCGCAACGGAAGCTTCATGCCCGTTGACCTGACCATCGCCGTGCACCAGGGCAAAGTCTCGCACGCGGCGCAGAAGGCGGTTGGCAATGCGCGGCGTGCCGCGCGAACGCCGCCCTATCTCCTCTGCTCCGTCAGGGGTGACAGCCACGCCGAGAATACGGGCGGTTCGCTGCACCACGCGGGCCAGGTCAGCGGAACTATAATATTCAAGCCGAGCCACAATGCCGAAACGGTCGCGCAAGGGCGAAGAAATAAGCCCCATGCGCGTGGTAGCCCCCACCAGAGTAAAGGGCTCAAGGTCAATCTTTACGGTGCGGGCTGCTGGCCCCTGGCCGATAACAAGATCAAGCTTGAAATCCTCCATGGCCGGATACAGCACTTCTTCAACCGCGATGGGCATACGATGAATTTCATCAACAAAAAGAATGTCATGGCTGCCAAGATTGGTAAGAATGGCGGCCAGGTCGCCGCTGCGTTCAAGCACTGGGCCGGAAGTGCACACAAGGTTGACGCCAAGCTCTGTGGCCATGATCTGGGCAAGCGTTGTCTTGCCAAGGCCGGGATTGCCATAAAAAAGCGTATGGTCAAGGGCTTTGCCGCGCCCGCGGGCAGCGTCAAGGTAAACGCGCAGATTGGCCCGGAGATCATTCTGGCCGATAAAATCTTCCAGGCTGCGTGGCCGCACGCTTTCATCAATATTGACGGCCCCCTGGGGCTGACAAGACTCCGCCATCAGGCTCTCCCCCTGGCCAGGGCCTTCAAGGCGGCCCTGAGCGCGCCGCTCACATCCAGATCAGGCTCATCGTGTAACAGTTTTTTGACCATGGGCGCGCACTCGTCTTCGGCGTAGCCCAGGTTGCCAAGGCCATCGAGCACATCCCTGAAAACAGAGCCCGGCTTTTGCCCCGCTGAAGCCAGCACCGCGGCCTGCGGGGCGTCGTCCACCTTGAGCTTGTATTTAAGCTCCAGAAAAACATGCTGCGCGGTTTTTTTGCCAATGCCCGAAACACGGGTGAGAGCCATCACGTCTTCTTCAAACACGATACGGCGCAAATCATCGGGCCTGTATATGGAAAGAATGGCCAGGGCTGTGCGTGCGCCCACTTTAGATATGGATATAAGAACTTCAAAAGTTTGCCGTTCTTCAAACGTGGCAAAACCAAAAAGTTCAAGCGCGTCTTCGCGCACGGTAAGGCTGGTGTACAGGGCAAGATGCTCGCCCCGGCCAGGCAGGCCGGACAGAGTGTGCGCTGGAACGGCCACAGCATAGCCCACGCCGCTTTCGGTAATGAGCAGACAGGTGTTGCCCCAATTTTCGGCCAGGCGGCCCTCAAGATAGGCTATCATGGATTCCTTGCGGGTCAGAAGGGTAATTCCGGCGGCGCAGCCCCATAGGCGCGCACGCCGCAAGTAGCATACCCCAATGCCCCCTTTTTTCAAATAGGCCCGGCCGGGCTTCAGCCGCCAATGCCGACCATCTGCCTGGCGGCCACCTCGTCGCCAGAACGGTTTGCAAGCAACTCGGCCCCCACGGGTTTTTCAGTGCAGGCCTTGCGTATGGCCTGCTCAATGTCGGCGTCTGTTATGGCGGGATCCCGCAAAAAACGGCGTAAACCATACTCCCTGTCATCGAAAAGGCAGGTGCGCAAATTGCCGTCGCTTGTAAGCCGCAAACGATTGCAGGAACCACAGAAATGGCAGCTGACAGCAGTGATAAAACCAAGGCGGCCCTTGCCCCCTTCTACTCGAAACATGCGGGCTGGCCCGGCCTCGGCCTTGTCCTCTTTGTCAGGCACAAGGCGCGCCCGGCTTTCCGCTTCGGCGCGGATATGGGCCGCCGACCAGAACGTGTTTGAACTCCAAAGCGTTCCGCTGCCCATGGGCATAAATTCAATAAAGCGCAGGTCAATGGGCATGGTTCGCACCGCGTGAACAAAATCGTCCATCTGCCCGTCATTGACGCCCCGCATGGCCACGGCGTTTACCTTTACCTTGATGCCCGAAGCCAGCAGCTTGTCCAGAGCCGACAGCACCGTGGGCAGCATGTCGCGGCCCGTAACCTTGGCAAAGGTTTCGCGGTCAAAACTGTCCAGCGACAGATTGACAACCTTGACGCCCACCTGACGCAACAAGGGAATATGCGGCTCAATCAGAGTTCCGTTGGTCGTAAGTCGCAAGTCCATATCAGGAAAACGCGAATGCAGCATATGCAGAAAGCCAGCACAACCCTTTCGCGCAAAGGGTTCGCCCCCGGTCAAACGCACCTTGACCACGCCAAGGCGAGCCATGATGCCGACCATGCGCGCCATTTCCTCATAACGCAGCACTTGCGTATGAGGAATACAGGTCTGCCTGGCATTGCTGCAACAGTACATGCAGCGCAGGTTACAGCGATCCGTCACGGAAAGACGCAAATAGCGCACAACACGGCCATGCCCGTCCACCAGAGGCGCAGAAGCGGGAATATTCACCCGCTCGCACGCTGTCCCCACGCCTTCTTCGACATCATGCCTGTTGCCAAGAAGGGGAAATGGATTTACATCTGCCTGCATGAAATACCTGCTTATGGGAGCGGCCCTTGCGGGCAGCCTGAGTTTTTTCCTGTGTGTCCCCCCGGAAATCCGGGCGTGGGATGGTTTTGACGCTGCCTCCACCGACCTTGTAGAAGTAAGCCCCGACCGTGTGCCTTCTCCGGGCGAAGCTGTGGACGTGCGCAATTATGACACGGACACCACAGAAACCTGTCTGGTGGAAAGCGTTTCTCGCAACACGCGCACTGTGGAGCTGACGGTGCGAACCTCCTCGGGGGCAACTCGCACCCTTGTCATGGAAGGCCGGTAAAAAAACTTAGGGGAAGCGGCCGCTCTGGCCGCCTCCCCCAAATCATTACTGTCTGATGCCTCCGTCCGCGTCTCGTTCATAGCCGGGCAGCAAAATGCTGCTTTCAGCCTGTCCCTGCCCTTTGGGGCATTCGGACTGAAGGTGGCAGATTTCGCAACCACCGCGGAAAGGAAAGTGCGTAACCACCGCATAGCGGCGCGTAAGAACCGACGAACCGGGTCTGTACTGCAGCCCCATTTTCTCCAGAGCCGCGCGCAGGGCTTCCGTGGGCCGGGGCGATGGAGCACAGCCCGCATCTTCAACTTGCGGCAACAGGGCCTGCACGGCGCTCATGCACATAAACTGAGCGAGATTGTTGATCATATATCCGTCAGATGCGGATGTTTCCCAGGCCTTGTCCACGTCAACCTCTATGGATTCCGGCAACCAGACCGCAAGATACGAAATCTTGCCCGTAGAAATTTCACACACCTTCAACTGCGTCAGCCACTGGCCCCACAGCTCGACAAGGCGCTCAAGAACCGCCCCACCGACGCGCTTCTCCTGGCTCATGACCATGAAGCCTTCCATGTCAAAATAGGGCTGGATGTCGTGTGTCTTTACAACGGCCTCGCCGCCCGCACTATTAACCTCGCTCACATGCGCTCCTTGGAAGAAAAATACGCGGCCAACACGCCGCCAAAGAAATACGACCACATCCGTCAACCAGACGCGCGTACTCCCCGTCTGATAGTTTAACCAAGGGACGGGCCTCGTCAAGAGCCCTGCGCGCAAATACCATCGGCTTCATGAGGGCGCCCTGCACAAAGCGGTAACTGCAAAACAGTATTTACCGCGGTTTTGCCACCTTTGGCCGCCATGTCCGGCTTTACTTGGCAGGACAGCTTTTTTATCATATGCCATTGCCCCATACGTCATGAAACCAAGAAAAGGAATCCGTATGAACAAAGCCAACGCACATCCCGCCAAGATTCGCTACAGATACAAGATGGACGACGATGCCCGCCTGCAAACGGCTCACGGCGTATGGGGAGGCATCAATCCCCAGGGCGAAATAGAAATGAATTTTTATAACGAAAGCGATTCGCTGCCCGCCTTTTCCGAACAACTTGTGGCTCCTGACGGCTCCATCGGCCATGAAATGATCCCTGGCGAAGAAAATGCGCGCGAAGTCACCCGCTGCATCCATAGCCGCATCCTGCTCAATTACCATACCGCCCGCGCCGTGCTCGATTGGCTCGAAGATCGCGTGGCCGCCCTGGAAGAAGAAGAGGCTTCCGGCATGTATGAGGCAGACCTGGATATTGAACAATAGCAGCCATGATCGAAAAAACTTACCATATCATTACGTTCGGTTGCCAGATGAACGTGCACGACTCCCAGTGGCTGGGCCGTGCCCTTGCCACTCGTGGCTTTGTTGAAGCTTCACTTGAAGATGCCCAGGTGGTGATGGTCAATACCTGTTCGGTGCGTGAAAAGCCGGAGCAAAAGGTTATGAGCGCCCTTGGCCGCATCCGCCAGGTTACGGGCGCCAACCCCCATGTGCTGGTGGGCGTGGCTGGCTGTGTGGCGCAGCAGCTTGGCGAGGCCTTTTTCAGCAAGGAAAGTCAGGTGCGTCTGGTGGCGGGCAGCGATGGCATAAGCGGCGCGCCCGCAGCCATCGAACGCCTGCTGGAAGAACCGGGCCTGCGCTTGTCGCTGCTGGACTTCACCAGCCATTATGTCGAACGCGAAGCTGGCCCGGAAACATCCGCAGCCGCTTCTGGCCCTGTGGCTTTTGTCAACATCATGCAGGGTTGCGACAATTTTTGCGCGTATTGCATTGTTCCCTTTACCCGCGGACGCCAAAAATCCCGTTCGGCAGCCGCCATCCTGGATGAATGTCGCGCCGTGCTCGACCGGGGCGCACGCGAAATCAGCCTGCTGGGCCAAAATGTCAATGCTTTTGGCCAGGATAAAAGCGGTGACGGCACAAGCTTTGCGCAGCTTTTACGCCAGGTCGCCGGGCTGCCGGGCCTTGAGCGCCTGCGCTATGTCACCCCGCACCCCAAGGATATGGGCCCGGAAGACGTGGCCGCTTTTGCGGAATTACCCCAGCTGTGCCCGCGCTTACATCTTCCTTTGCAGGCCGGATCCGATGTAGTACTCAAGAGCATGCGCCGCCGTTACGACAGCGCGGCTTTTCTGCGCCTGGTGGGTGATCTGCGCGCCGCAAGGCCGGATCTTGCCCTGTCCACAGATCTTATTGTGGCTTTTCCCGGCGAAGCAGAAGATGATTTTCAACATACGCTTGCCATGATGCGTGACTGCAACTTCATGTCCAGCTTTTCTTTTATTTATTCCGACAGGCCTGGGGCCAGGGCCGCGCTTTTTCCCGATAAAATCGCTCCGGATGTGGCCCAGGAAAGGCTCGTGCGGCTCCAGGCCCTGCAGGACGACCTGGGGGCGCGCTGGCTGGCGGCCCGGGTTGAAAACCGGGACAATACTATTCTGCTTATGGAAGGCCCAAGCCCCAAGCCTGGCGAAAGCGCCGAGCCGAGCTGGCAAGGACGCGACCCGTACGGCGTGCCGGTGCATGTGCCCTTGCCCGCCGGGGTGGATCACACAGGCCGCCTGGTGCAAGCAGTCATTACAGAGGCCAAAAAACACAGCCTGCTGGCTGTGCGCACGGGGGAACCATGGTAGAGATGCGTGTTTTCGGCCTGACCATTGACCCGCAGACCAAAACGCCCATCGTGGTGCTGCGCGAAGTGGAAGGAGAAACCGTGCTACCCGTATGGGTAGGGGCTATGGAGGCCATGGCCGTTTCGCTGGTGCTCAATAAGGAGAGCCTGCCCCGGCCCCTTACCCACGATCTGTTGCTTATGGCGCTCAAGGCGCTCAAGGCCGGACTTGTTAAAGTGGAGATCACCGATCTCACGGACGGGGTGTTCTTTGCCCTGCTGGTGCTGCAAAGCCCCGGCGGGCTCGTTCGTGTAGATTGCCGCCCTTCGGATGCCATCGCCCTGGCCATGCGGGCCGAAGCACCCATCATGGTCAACGAAGACGTGTTGCGCCGGGCTGCCGAAGCGCAGTTAAAGGCCGAGCAGCGCCTGCATGAGGAGGTGCTTTCGCCTGTGCCCGACGCCGCTACCGATATGGTGCGCAAAGCCGGAGCGCGCAAAGAGGCAGACATGCTGCACAACCAGCTGCTGCACGGCTCCGCCCTGCCCGATGACATTGACCCCGAAGAAGAACGCCGCTTTCGTGAAATGCTGCGCTCGCTTGAACCCATTTCGCGGCGCAAAATGTAATAAAAATGCTTTTCCAGAAATTCTCTAGAAAACTTTCAACACACTAACAATATGAGGCTTTTATTCGTTTAACAGGCAAAACCCTCTCTTTCCGGCCTAAAGCTTTTCGCCTACGCTCCGATAGGCTGCCTAGTGGGGAAGAAACGTATGCTGGATTATCGCCTGTTCAAAGAAATTAATGACCTCTTCACCGCAGGACAACACGACAAAGCGCGACGGCTGCTTATGGAAGTGCAGTCACGCGGCATTGCCCTGCATGATGAAATAAGCATGCTCAAAGCACGCCTGAAAAATCTGGAAGAAGTCATCCATCTGGCCGAAACCCTGACCCTTGAAAAAGGATTTTACTGGCTGGCTGCCAACGGCTTGCGCCAGGGCCCCTTTTGCCCGCGCTGTTATGAATACGAAGGGGGGCTTATTCGCCTGGAGCGCGCTTGCGGCTCCATGCTCTGCCCCTACTGTCACGCCTCGTATCCTGGGCTGCAGGGCGAGGCAGGCTATGGCAACAATGCCGCAGCCAGCTATGCCCGCATTATCCCCTTTGCCCGTTAGAGCTGTGAGCGTTTGCATTTTTTGTGAGTGTTGAATATTTTGTGGGGAGGGGCCCTCTTGCAAAAAATGCAAACGCTCACAGCTCTAACGGGCAAAGGGGATA
>CAZFCC010000040.1:11169-20234 GCA_964517635.1 uncultured Desulfovibrio sp.
GGAGGGGCCCTCTTGCAAAAGGGTCTCCTCCCCCACGCCCCCACCCCCCCCCAAAAAAAACCTTTACCCTTGTTTCAATCCTCTACAGAAGGTCTCCTGATCCGAGGAGGAAGGGGCAAAGGCAGCACCGTACAAGCACACTGTCTCAAAGGTAAACGATGCTGGAGATAAAGCGTTTACCGCCTCAAATGATTGCGTAACAGTCGGCAAAGCCCCCTGTAATCCTTGCAGAACATTTCACGGGTGAGACGCCCCGGGCCCTTGCCCATACAGTCTCATCCCTGTAGGGTTTACTACAGAAGCAAGGCGACAACGCCCCATCGCCTCCAGAAAATCCCCCTGCCCGCCAAGGAATGACATGACCAACCCCGTTGGCCTGAACATACTTCTTCTCTGCGAAAACGAGTCGCTCTCCCGACTTGACCGCCGCGCCCTGCGCGAGGCCGGGGCCAGCCGCATTGAATGCATGACCTCCGGCATCGGGGCCGCCCGTATGCTGGCGGGGCTTGACCCGACGGGGCCAAGCTTTACGCCAGACATTGTGGTCTGCTCCCAAAAGCTGGCGGATATGGATGGCGAACAGTTTTGCGCCATCTTGCGCCTGCACCCCCTGCTTCTTGGCCTGCCCATTCTTCTTTTACTGCCCAATGACAACGAGGCAGAACAACTCAGAACGCTGGGCTGCGGCGCTAGCGCCCTACTTGCGCGCCCCTATTCCGTCAATGTGCTCAAAGCCCATCTGGATTCGCTTACCGCCACCACACCAGACATAGAGCAACTGCAAACTGCCCAGCAATACACTGACACCAGCGCCTTTGATCAGGCCCTTGAAACCTACGGCATGCTGCTCAAGCCAGTGCGCCAGCCCGAAGACTATTTTCGTGTAGGTATGCAATGCCTGCAGCAACAGCAGTGGAATACAGCCATTAACGCTTTTCAGCGCGCGCTGGGCGGCGCTCTTATTCAGGGGCAGGCGCAACTTGGCATGGCCGTGGCCTGGAAGGGCAAGGGCGATATGGCCCGCTACCGCGAATATCTTGGCCTTGCCGCCGCCACCTTTGTTCGCGTCAAAAACTGGCATCGCGCGCGGGCCGTTTACGCGGGCTTGCTCAAAGAAGACCCCAAGGCAAAAAGCCCTTTCTTGTCTGAATCGTTTCAGCTCATGCGGCAGGGAAAATACAATGAAGCTGCCGAGGTGCTCGCCCACGGCCACGAACTGACCCCCCGCCGCCAGATGGCCGAACGGCTTGCCCAGACCTGTCTGAGCGCCGATCAGCCGCAGCATATGCTGGAAAAGCTGGAGGACAGCCTAAGCCGCGTCATGGGGGCCGCCGCCGGAATGCTGGCTGACGACATCCGGGCCAGCCTGGATGAACTGGCCCGCCACCAGGAAGAAAAAAGACGGCTGGAAGCGGCGGAAACGCAGTGGCGCGCCACGCGTCAGGCCGCCCGGCAGCGTGAAAATGCTGAGCAGGCTGAAACCGCCAGAGGAATGGGAGATTCGCAAAAAACTAAGGCCAGTGCAGACAAATCCGGCGCCAGCACAGCAGACGCCGTTTCCCGCGCAGGCTCCGGCGGATCAACGCCCCATGGGGCCGCGGCCCAGCCCATGCCAGTTCTGCCGTGGGGGCATGAACCCGGTCAGGAGGACGAAGCGCGCTTCATGCCAACACATTCGTACATTCAGGAAGAGGCGCAGGCCAAAAACGAGCATGAAGAAATCCGTGTGGAACGGGTGCTGGAACCACTGAGCGAAGTGGAAGGAACAAGCGCTCTGTTCAACAGCAAGCCAGCAGTCAACGAACTCCTGTCGGTCATAAAATATACCTGGAAAATGGCCCGCCGCCACAAGAAGTGATCTTTCCCGGCATCATGAAGCGCGTGTCCGACCCTGCGCCGGACACGCGCTTTTGTTATCGCCGTACGCGACTGAACACCGCCTGCGGGGCAAGACCGTGCAGAAAGCGCACCCGCAAAAGGTAGCACAACGCGCCAAAGCCCAAAGCAACAATATAGGCGATCCAGAAGCCCTCTGCCCCCAACTGCGGCACAAGGACGCTTGTGCGCGCCAGCGCGAAGCCCAGCGGCAGCCCAATAACCCAGTAAGCAATAAAACAGATGACGGAAATGACGCGCGTATCATTATATCCGCGCAAAATCCCTATGCCTGTCACCTGAAGACCGTCCACCACCTGATAGGCCGCCTGAAAAAGCAGCAGATGCATGGCCAGGGCCGTTACTTCTGGATTATCCGTGTAGATGCGCACAATATTTTGCCGAAACAATACGGTGATAGCCGCGATAATCAGGGCAAAAACAACGCTGAGCACAAGGGCCGTGCGCGCCACAACCCTGGCCCGCTCCAGATCCTGTGCCCCCAGGCAGCGCCCCACACGGATGGTCACGGTCATGCAAAGCGAAAGCGGAACCATAAAGGCCAGCGAACCAAAATTGAGGGCTATCTGATGCCCGGCCACCATAACGGTTCCCAAGGGGGCGAGCAAAAGCGCGCTGAGGGCGAAGAGCGAAACCTCAAAAAACAGGGCCAGAGCGCCAGGCGTGCCAATACGCAAAACCCGCCAGATCAGGGGAACGTCAAAGCGCGGCAAGCAGGCTTCGCGCGCATCCTGGGCCAAAGCACTACCCACATTTTTGCATTTACGCCAAAGCGGTGTAAACAGCGGGCGCATCTGGGCGCATTGCGAATCCCGGCGCAAATAAAAAAACATGCCGAGAGCCATTGTCCAAAAACTTATGGCCGTAGCCACCCCACAGCCAACACCGCCCAGCTCGGGCATGCCGAACTTGCCATAAATAAAAATAATATTGCAGGGTATATTCACGGTCAGGCCAAGCAGGCCGATGAGCATGGCTGGTCTGGTGCGGGCAAATCCTTCAAGAAAACTGCGCAAGTTCACAAAAAGCATGAAGCCCGGCAGGCCCCACATAATTGCCCGCAAAAAACCTCCGGAAATATGCGCCATTTCCGGCTCCAGGCCAAACGATTCCATCTGCCATGAAATGGCATAAAAAAGGCTCATTAAAGCAACACTCAGAGCCAGGGTCAGCCACAAGCCCTGACGCAAAAGATGGGCCGCTCTTTCCGGCTTGCCCGCACCAACGGCCTGGGCGCTGAGGGGCGGCAAGGCCAGCAGACAACCGATGCCCAGCAAAGATATGGGAACCCACACGCTGCTACCTACGGCCACAGCGGCCATGTGCTCGGCGCTGTACTGCCCGGCCAGGGCAGTATCAACAAATGTCATGCCGGTCTGTGAAAGTTGGGCAATAAAAATGGGCAGGCCGATACTGTAAAAACGGCGGGCTTCTGCAAAAGAAAAATATTTCTGAAACATGAGATATGGGGGTTGAAGGTGATCCGAAGCGCAACGGCAGGGCGGTCGCAAATCCGGCAGACAAAAAAAGTGATGCCAGACCTCAAAAACGGTCAGCCTTGTGGGCTGCATTTCTTGGAGCAGGTAACGCTTCAAATGACTGATTAGAGATAAAAACGATATATTTCAACGCGGTTAAATGCAGATCGGCGCAATTGTGGCGCTGCTCACGCAACGCAGCTCAACGCAACGCAGTTTGGCGCAGTTAAACGCTGACCACGCGACTCGGGCGCAGTTCGGCGTAACTCTAACGTAGATCACGCAACGCGGGCGCTGCTCACGCAAATCGAGCGCAAATCGAGCGCAAATCGAGCGCGGTCACGTAACTTACCGCAAAAACAAACCTTCCGCCGGCAATGTCTTTCCCGAAAGCTCCGCAGCCCGGCCCACAAGATGCTCAATGGCCGACCGCCCTTCGGCGCCAAGGTCAAGGCTGAAATTCGTCACAAATGTTTTGATATGCGCCTGCGTAACGCTGTCGGACATTTCCTGCGCATGCGCGCGCACATAATCCTTTGAAGCCTCTGGATGCGCGTTGGCGTGGGCCAGGCTGCCGGTAATGGCGCCTTGCATGCGCCGCGCCAGCGCCAGCGGCACATCGCGCCGCACGGCAATGGCCCCCAGCGGCAGAGGCAGATGAAATTCGCTTTCCCACCATTGGCCCAGATCAAGCACTCTGCTCAGGCCCAACTTTTCATACGTAAAGCGCCCTTCATGAATAACAAGGCCCATGTCCGCTTCGCCCCGCGCCACAGCGGGCATAACATCGCTGAAAAGCATTTCGCGTCGGGGCCCCTGAAAGCCGCCATGCAAAGTAAGCAGAAGATTGGCCGTGGTCAACAGGCCCGGCACGGCTACCGTAGCGTTTTTCCAATCCTGGGGCGAAAGATTTTTTCGCGCAACAACCAGCGGCCCGCAGCCCCAGCCAAGAGCAGCGCCAGAAGACAACAAGGCGTAGTCATGCATAATTTCAGCGACCACACCGAGAGAAAGTTTGGTCACCTCAAGCTGCCCGCCGCGCGCCATGGTGTTCAGCTCTTCCACATCGGCCATATGGGGCTTCAGGGCAGCCGGAGCTGGCACAAGGCCATGCAACAGCGCGTGAAAAATATAGGTATCATTGGGGCAGGGCGAAAGCCCCAAACCCAGGGACTGAAAACTGTTTTGCGGAAAAACTGAAGACATATATTCCTCACATTGACAGCTTGCGACGAGCGTCCTAAGCTGCTTGCGGCCTTTCCGGCCAATCAACCCCACAGGATTTCATCATGTTAGACGCTGCATATTACGCCGCACAAGGCCTTTCGTCCATCCATGAAAAAGTGCTTTCAGGGCAACGACTGAGCTTTGAAGACGGCCTTACCCTGTTCCGCTGCCCCGACATTACCGCCGTAGGAGCGCTGGCTCTACACGTGCGCTGCCGTCTGCACGGACACAAGGCTTTTTACGTGGTCAACCGGCAGATCAACTATACCAACGTTTGCGTTAACGGCTGCACATTTTGCGCCTTCCGACGCGATAAAGAAGATGAGGCGGGCGCCTTTGCCCTGAGCCTCGACGACGTGCTCGACCGCCTGCGCCATGCGGACGCGACACCGCTGCACCTGGACGAACTGCACATCGTGGGCGGCTGCCATCCCACGCGGCCCCTTTCGTGGTTTGAAGACATGATACGCGCCGTGCGCCGTGTTAACCCCAACCTGCCTGTAAAAGCGTTCACCGCTGTGGAAATTGAACATTTCGCGCAGCTTGAAGGCATCAGCACCCTTGAGGTTCTCCAGCGGCTTCAGGCTGCCGGCCTGGTGATGATGCCCGGTGGCGGAGCGGAAATTTTTGATGAAGAACTGAGGCCGCAAATCTGCCCGCACAAGGCCGATGCCGCCGCATGGTTGCGCATTTCTGGCGAAGCTCACAGCCTGGGCATCAAGACCAACTGCACCATGCTTTACGGCCACCTTGAAACCTACGAACACCGCATTGACCACCTCTGCCGTCTGCGCGAGCAGCAGGATAAAAGCGGCGGCTTTACCTGCTTTATCCCCCTGCCCTTCCTCACAGAAAACAGCCGTCTCAAGCTGCCGGAAGATAAGGTTGGCCCGCAACGCGGCCTTGATCAGTTGCGCACGGTGGCGGTGTCCCGCCTTATGCTGGACAATATTCCGCACCTCAAGGCCTACTGGATAATGATGGGCCACAAGCTGGCCCCCCTGGCCCTGTGGTATGGCGCCGATGATCTGGATGGAACCATCATTGAAGAACGCATCGGCCATATGGCTGGCGCCCAGTCGGCCCAAGGCATGACCATTGCCGAACTGGAACATGTCATTACCGCTTCGGGCTTTACGCCTGTTCGCCGCAATGCCACGTTTGACACCCTCAATGATTCCGACAGTCCGGAGGCGCGCCAGTGAGCCCCTTTACCCCCGCACACAGCCCCTTTGCCACGCATGGCCCACAAGATCAGAACCTTGCCGGCGTGCGCGAAGCCGCTGCCATGGCCGCCGCCGGTCAGCGCCTTGACCGCAGCGCCGCAGAAGCCCTGTATTACAAGGCCGACCTGCACACACTCGCCCAGCTTGCCCATGCCATGCGCCTGCGCTTGCACCCGGAGCCCGTGGTCACCTATGTGGGCGACCGCAATATCAACTATTCCAACGTATGTGTGTGCGCCTGCCGGTTCTGCGCCTTTTTCCGCGCCCCGGATCACGAAGACGGCTACGTCATAAGCCGGGATGAAATGAGCCAGAAGGTTGAAGAAACTCTGGCCCTTGGCGGCACGCAGATACTGCTTCAGGGCGGCCACCACCCCGACCTGCCGCTGGAATGGTATGAAGACCTTTTACGTTGGCTGCGGCAAACCTGGCCGCAACTGCATATTCATGCCTTTTCACCGCCGGAAATATTCTTCTGGGCTGAAAAATTCGACCTTTCCGTTACCGAAGTGTTGCGCCGCCTGAAAGAGGCTGGCCTGCACTCCCTGCCCGGCGGCGGCGCAGAAATCCTGCACACCGGCGTACGCGCCCAGGTTTCACCCAACAAGTGCACGGCCGAACAATGGCTCGGCATTATGGAAGAAGCACACAAGCTGGGCCTGCGCACCACCGCCACAATGATGTTCGGCCATGAAGAAGAAACCTCGCACAGGCTGGATCATCTTTTTGCAGTGCGCGAAGTGCAAGATCGCACCCAAGGCTTCACCGCATTCATCCCCTGGACGTTCCAGCCCGCCCACACGCGCATTGACGTGAACCCCCTGCCCGCTCCGGCCTATTTGCGCCTGCTGGCAATCTCGCGCCTTGTGTTGGACAACGTGCTCAACATCCAGGCATCCTGGGTAACCATGGGGCCGCAGGTGGCTCAACTGGCTCTCTTCTATGGCGCCAACGACTTCGGCTCCCTCATGATCGAAGAAAACGTGGTGGCTGCGGCAGGCGTGTCCTATCATATGAGCCGGGCCGACATCCACAAGGTCATCAGCGCCGCGGGCTTTACCCCCATACAGCGCACAATGGATTACAGACCTGTGGAGCCACAGCCTGACGTAAGCCTGTAGCAGGTCGCGCCACAGAGCAGTGAACAGTGCATATTAGAAATGCTTTGTGGGGGAGGAACTTTTTGGGGAAAGTGCGTGTTAGAAATGCTTTGTGGGGGAGGGCCCCTTTTGTAAAAGGGTCACCTCCCCCACACCCCCACCCCCCAAAACTTTTATCTTGTTTCAATCTGTGCCAGGCAAGCGTTTTCGTGCCGGTTTTTTGCGGCTTTACACATAAGCAAACGCCGCCCACTCTAGCAAGGGTATCACCATGACCAGTGTCACGCCGCAGCCTGTGCTGCGCATGGGCCGCATAGGCTACCTCAATGTGCTGCCCATCTATCATCCCCTGGAAGCAGGCCTGCTGCCCCACGACTTTGAATTGGTGTCCGGGCCGCCAGCCCTGCTCAACAACATGATGGCTCGCGGCGAGCTGCACGTTTCGTCCACATCCTGCTTTGAATACGCCTGCCGCCCCGAGCGATACTATTTGGTTGAAGACCTTTCCATAGGCTCCCGCGGCCCGGTCATGAGCGTGCTGCTGCTTTCCCGCGTGCCTTTGGATCAGCTCAACGGCAAAGAAATCCTCATCAGCGGCGAAACACATACCTCTGTGGCCCTGCTGCGGCTGCTCATGCGTGACCGCTACAAGCTCGATGTGAGCTACACCACCGGACAGGTCACCCCCGCCGTGCGCAGCGACAATCCGCCCGCTGCCTTTCTGGCCATTGGCGACGAAGCCCTGCGCCTGCGCAATCATCCAGACTATCCCTATGGCCTTGACCTGGCCGAAGCGTGGCGCGACTGGACAGGGCTGCCGTTTATTTTCGGTTTGTGGGTGGTGAGCCGCGCAGCCGCAGATGCAGGGCTGTTTACCAGCGACCCCGGCGAACTGCTGCGCCAAGGACGAAGCTGGAGCTTTGCCAATATGGATGTGATTCTTGACCTCACCGCCCACGGCTGCCCGCTCAACCGCGAAGAACTGGCCTTCTACTATCGCAAAGGCCTTGTCTACAGCCTGGGCGAAGAGGAACAGCGCGGCCTTATGCTCTTTTATGAAAAGCTGGCCGCTGCCGGAATGATTCCCGCCGCTCCGCCACTGGATTTTTTCAGGCTCTAGGCTGGCAAAAAAACATCACTGGCTCGGCTCGGCTGGCAGCCGTTCAGGTGAGGCAAGGCAAGCTTGGGCAAGACCAATTCAGGCCGAGGCAGGCCAATCAGGCCAATTAGGGCCAGCTCAAGGCCAAATCGGGCCAATTGGGGCCGGAGCAGGAAAAGCTCGACCCGGCTCCGAACGATTCCGAGCCAGTTTGGGCCAGTTCAGAACCTGTTCAGGCCAGCTCCGGCCAGTTCAAGCCAACGCAGTCTTAAACAGCAAAGCCCCGACCAAAATGGCCGGGGCTTTGCTTATTGACGAACCGTCTTCGCCCCATGCGTGTGAAGTGTTTTATGCTTCATCACTCAAGCGGCGGAAACTTTTTTTACCCGCGCCGCAGACCGGGCAACGCCAGTCTTCAGCCAGATCTTCAAACTTGGTTCCCGCAGGAACCTTGTGGCGCTTGTCGCCACGGTCGGGATCATACACATACCCACAATTCACCATCTGGCAACGCCACATGTCTTGCGGTTCAGCCATGATGCCTCCCTATGTTTTTCAGCAGTTATTCGGCAGCCGGAGTAGCGGTAACAAAACCCTTGCTGGCAGCACCAGTGGACGAAGGCGTACCGGCAATCTTGGCCAGATAGGTATCGCCCAGATTTTTGATGTGGTTGCCGATATTGTCGTAGTAGGTCAGATGGGCCTGCTCTTCTTCAATAATGCGCTCAAAAAGACGGGCAGTGACGATATCGCCCTGTTCCTTACAGACCTCGAGGAACTGGCTGTACGCCTCAATGGTGGCGTCTTCCTGATCCGCATCACTTTCGTAGATAACGGCCACAGCCTGCCCGGTCACAACCTTGCCTTCTTTCTGCGTAGTGGGCTCACCGCCCAGCTCTTTGATGCGCTCGGCGAAACTTTCCGCATGGCGCATCTCGTCTATGGCGATAAGCTTCATGTTAGCGGCAAGCTCACCATAATCCATGTCGTCCAGGCTATAGTGCTGGTTCATGTATTGGTGGATGGCGTGCAGCTCCAT
>CAZFCC010000041.1:0-20085 GCA_964517635.1 uncultured Desulfovibrio sp.
GCTTCCCTCGCTGCGCTCGGGTGATCTCCCTGCGCGCCGCGCAACACCATCGTTCACTTTCTCCTTGCATAAAAGCTCCGGGCATCTGCCTGATTGAAGGGCATTGCACCATTGCTCGCTCTCGCCTGCACAAAAGCTTTGGGCCGCTTGCCTGATTGAAGGGCATCCGGTCTGGTCAGCAGCCGATCAAAGCGAAATTCGTGGATGGCATTGCGCGGCGCGCAGGGAGAGTAAGCTGGTGAATGACATCGCGCTAGAAGGCCTGATGTCTTTCAGCCGGAAGAGTAGCTGATCAAGCCTGACTCATGGATGGTATTGCGCCGGATGGCACGCTGATCACCGCTTGGGGCCGGGCATTCGATCAAAGCCCTGTGCATTGCTGGCACTGAGCGGCTGACTCTGATCACTACTCGGGACAGCAGCCGATCAAAGCTAAATTCGTGGATGGCATTGCGCGGCGCGAAGGGAGATCACCCGAGCGCAGCGAGGGAAGCTCCCGAAGCAAAAGACGCGCAGCCCTCGGGGATTGGCGGAAGTTGGAAAGCCCAGGAGGCTTGTTCGGAGAAAGTACTGAGGGGATTTTAGGGGGTGGCGGACTATGGAAAGCCCAGCGGGGTCGTCCGGGGGGAGTGCAGAGGGGGCCTCGGAGGGGCGGCAGCCCCTAACAGGCCCCCTCGCCGCCCGCTGCGCAGGCGGCCAAAACTAAGCTAAATAGACAGCCCCCGTGCCCGCAGGGCCGAAAAAACTCCTTCTCGAAGGACAAGCCTTTCCCTTTACCTGCGCGCCGAGCAATATCCCCGCCGTTCAGGCGCACCCCCGCTGCACAGGCGCACCCCCGCCGTGTAGGCGCACCACCCGCCGCAAAGGCGCCTACCCCCGCACAAAAGCAGCCAATATGCGCCGCGCCTGCTCCACGTCGGCCGCGATCTGCTGTTTGAGGGCTTCTACAGAATCAAAACGCTTCTCGCCGCGCAGGTGCTCCACAAAGTCCAGCCGCAAGGTCTGACCATAAAGGTCGCTGCCGCCTTCGAGCAAAAATGTTTCCACGCTCAGCTCATTCTGGCCGAAGGTGGGCTTGCATCCTATGCAGGTCACTGCGGGCCAGGCTTTTTCGCTGCCAGCTGGGGTGGCGAGCGTGGCGTAAACCCCGGCTCGGGGAATGACCACTTCCGGGCGAGCCAGGTTGGCCGTGGGAAAGCCCAGTCCGGCGCCGCGGCCATCGCCGTGAACCACTTCGCCGCTGAAACCGTGAAAACGCCCAAGCAGGCGCGCGGCTTCACGCACATCGCCCTCGTCTATGAGCTTGCGCAGCGTTGTGGAGCTGACCACTGTGTCGTCCACCACCACGGGGGGCAACTGTTCCACGCAAAAACCCGCATGCGAGCCCAGTCGCCGCAACACGTCCACATGCCCGCCACGGTCGCGGCCCAGGCTGAAATCGTAACCCACCACCAGATGGCGCAAGCGCAAAGGCTCAAGAAAAGCGCGCACAAAACCCGCAGCATCAAGCGCGGCCAGATCATGCGTAAAAGGGAGTTCCAGCACATGGCGCACGCCCAGCGATTCCAGCCGGGCAAAGCGCTCCTCTCGCGAGGTCAGCGGCATATGGCTCCGATGGGGCATGACCACCTGACGAGGATGGGGCCAAAACGTCATGACCACGGTAACCAGCCCCTTGCCGGAGCATACGTCCAGGGTATGACGGATAAGCGCCTGATGCCCCAGGTGCACGCCGTCAAAATTGCCGATGGTAAGTCCGCTGTTTTCCGAGAAATTCAGTTGATCAATGGAATGTGCAATATTCATTTTCTGGCGGTTCCGAAACAAAAGTACACTTGTGAATTCTTACTGGCGAAAGCACGGGCCATCGCCGCCAAACAGAGACAGCCCGCAAGACGCGGCGCCGACACGGCCAAAGACCGGGGAACACACTGCAAAAATGCAAATGCGCCCCGGAACAGCATTAAATCAGTCTGTCGAATATGAGCTGGTAAACCTTGCGGATATGTAGGACAAGCTTGAGCTTGACGCTTTTGTCCCCTTTATCTATCTGGGCAAAAAAAGACGTGAGATGGCGGGCCACCTCGCTGAAGTCTCCATCGCCCATGGGCTCAAGCATGCCCCAGTATTCGCGGGCGCGCACCAGCACTTGGGCGCTGGCCCTGTCCTTGTGTCTGGCCTTGTGCTCTGCCAAAAACGTGTCAAACATCTGCCCGGCGTCCTGCGGAAAAGACCGGGCAAGAGCAAGACGCCACAAGGCCATATACAGGCCGCGCAGCTCCAGCAGCATCTGGCGGCGGCGCAAAAACTGCATGCGCCCGACCCCCAGATAGTCCAGTTCCACGGTAAAATCTGCGTCCGCAAAAAGAGCCGCAAAATTGTCCAGAGCCTGCCGTGGCGTGCCTGCAAGGGCATTGCCGGGCGCTGTTTCCGAAGATGCGCTTTCAGGCGCAACCGGTGTACCGTCCATATGACGCATAGAACCCCGTCTGCTTACTCAGCGGTATCCGTTTTGCCTGTCGCGTTTCTGGGCGCGGGCTCCCTGCCCTGCTCGTCACCGTCACGGCGGCGTGGTGAGCGCCGACGGCGCTTTCCGCTTCGAGAGCCCTCAGCGCCGCCTTCGTCTTTCTGCTCTGCGGAGCCGCTCTTGGGCCCAGCGCCCGCCTTGGGGCCTCTTCCGCCCCTGCCCCCGGAACCGCCACGGCCCTGCTGTCCGGCAGCGCCGGAAGACTGGTCGGGAAAACGGTTTTCGCGCAGGCTTTGCTGATGGGCCTCGTCCAGCAGCATGGAGAGCAGTAACACGCTGGCTTCTTCATCGCTTTCTGCGGCAAGCTCACGCGCCAAGGCGGCATAACGCGCCACACGCACGCGCTCAAGCCCTGTCAACTTGCGGAAGCGCCCTTCAAGAATAGCAGTCAGGCGCGTTCCCGCCACCTGGGCCACGTCCTCGTCTGTGGGCAGCGCCATGGGGATAAGGCCAATTTTGTAATGCTTGGCAATCCGGTCAAGCTCCATGCGCTGCATGACGTCCACCAGCGAAATGACCGTACCAGCGGCCCCGGCCCGGCCCGTACGCCCGGCGCGGTGGATGTAGCTTTCGTGATCTTCGGGCGGTTCGTACAAAAACACGTGAGAAAGTTCGGGAATATCAATACCGCGCGCAGCCACGTCTGTAGCTACCAGGTATTGCAATTTGCCCTGACGTATTTTTTCAAGCACTGCTTCGCGCCGCGACTGCGAAAGGTCTGCGGAAAGCTCATCGGCATTATAGCCAAAGCCCTGCAACACTCCGGCTACATAGTGAACATTGGACTTGGTATTGCAAAAAATCATGGCCGACGCTGGATTTTCCGTTTCAAGCAGACGCACCAGCGCGCGGTCTTTATCCATAGGTTTCACTTCGCAGAAGAGATGCTGCACTTCGGCCACATGCACTTCTTTTTGCGAAAGCGAAAGCATGGCAGGCTCGGCCATAAATTCCCCGGAAAGCTTGAGCACATGCGGGGGATAGGTGGCCGAAAAAAGGCAGGTATGGATGCGGCGCCTGGGCAGGTAGCGCTGTATTTCCTTCATATCGGGATAAAAACCGATGGAAAGCATGCGGTCAGCCTCGTCAAAGACCAGCTCGCGCAGGTCGGCGAGATCCAACGTGCGGCGCAACAGATGGTCGAGCACGCGGCCCGGCGTGCCCACAATGAGCTGTGCGCCGTTGCGCAGGGCGTCCATCTGCTTTTTGTAGCCCACGCCGCCGTAAACGGCCACGGTAACAATGCCCGTTCCTTCAAAAAGGACGGCGGCCTCGCGCTCAACCTGCACGGCCAGTTCCCGCGTGGGCGCCAGCACAAGCGCCTGGGGCGCCTTGAGTTCGGCAGAAAGCCGGGGCAGCATGGGCAGCAGGTAGCAGCCCGTTTTGCCGCTGCCCGTGCGTGACTGCACCATGATATCGCGCCCTTCAAGCAAATAGGGCAGCGCCAACGACTGCACAGGCATGAGCCCCTGCCAGCCGGCGCGAACACAGGCCTCGCGCATATCTGCGGGCAGGTCTTCCAGGTTCACTCTGGGCAGGGCATCATCGGGTTCACTAACGGAAATACCCTCAAGCGGTGCTTCCGGGGCGCGTGCCGATGTGTCTTCCGCTGTTGTGACGCCACTGTCCGTTGCGGAGTTTGATTGATCTTCAGACATATATTTTCCCGGCGGAGCGCCGTTTTTAAATATGAAATTGCTAACGTAAAAGCATGCCACAGCGCGCCGGATTGCGCAAGTTCGCCCCTTTACCGCCAAATGCCCGCCAGCGCCCGCTGCCACAGCACACAAGGACAACGCCCCCACAGATAAAAAAACACAGCCCTCGCGCCATTACCAAAACAAGAGTTTGCCTGGCCCTCATACAGACATACGACCAGGTGATGACCAGGCATAGGGCCAGGTATAGGGCCAAATATAGGGCCAGATAGACGCCAAACAGATAGCCAGCCTGATAGCCAGACATATGACCAAACATTGGCCAAACATCCCCCAAACATTGGCTCAACAATGGCCAAACAGTTGCCCGGCCTACGGCAACATGCATGTGATGCTTGCGTCCCATGCCGCTTGCGAGTAAGTTTATACCTTTGCCGTCCACAAGGCCCGTGCAATGGGCCGCACAGGGCGCAGCCTGTTCAAGGAGTGACCATGACAGCCCCCGAACCGCAGCCTTCCGCCGCCCCCGGCGAGGCCTTTACCCCCGACTTCAGCAAGGGCCTTCTGCCCGCCATCGCACAAGACCACGCCAGCGGCGAGGTTCTCATGCTGGCGTATATGAATGAAGAAGCCTGGCGCAAAACCCTTGAAACCGGCGAGGCCCATTACTGGAGCCGCAGCCGCGAAAAAATCTGGCATAAGGGCGCCACTTCGGGGCATATACAAAAAGTGCTCGCTGTGCGGCTTGACTGCGACAACGACACGGTTCTGCTGTTTGTGGACCAGGTAGGCGGCGCGGCCTGTCACACGGGCCGACGCACCTGTTTTTACCGGGAATGGAGCGGCGGCGCCCTCAGCTTGTGCGCCCCCATGGTCTTTGATCCCCAAAAAGTTTACGGCGTATAAAGGAAAGAATCATGAGCGCGAACACAAACCCCATCATCAAGCTCGGCGTGCCCAAAGGCTCGCTGGAAGAAGCCACCATCAATCTTTTTGAACGTGCGGGCTGGAAAATTCGCAAGCATACGCGCAACTACTTTCCCGACATCAACGACCCTGAAATCTCGGCCTCGCTGTGCCGTGTGCAGGAAATCGGCGGCTATATCGAAGCCGGAGTGCTGGATGTGGGCATCACCGGCCTTGACTGGCTCACCGAGCGCAACCACGAAGACAAGGTCGTGCGCGTTTCTGACCTGGTCTATTCCAAAACGTCCAACCGCCCCTGCCGCTGGGTGCTGGCCGTGGCGGGCGACGCCCCCTACCAGTGCGCCGCCGACCTGGCGGGAAAACGCATAGCCACAGAGCTTGAAGGCCTCACTCGCCGCTATTTTGAACAGGCGGGCGTGCCGGTAAATGTTTTTTATTCCTGGGGAGCCACAGAGGCCAAAGTCGTGGAAGGCCTCGCCGACGGCATTGTGGAAGTGACCGAAACAGGCACCACCATTCGCGCCCACGGCCTGCGCATCATTGACGACGTTATGGTGTCCTACCCCGTGCTCATCGCCAACAAGGACGCCTGGGCAGACCCGACCAAGCGCGCCAAGATCGAACAGCTCGACCTGCTGCTTCAGGGGGCCTTGCGGGCGGAAAATCTCGTTGCCCTCAAAATGAACGCCCCGGCGCACAATCTGGCGCTCATTCTTGAAATGCTGCCCTCGCTCAATTCACCCACGGTTTCTCCCCTGCGGGATGAACAATGGCTTTCTGTGGAATCGGTTGTGCAGATTGACGTGGTGCGCGACCTCATTCCGCGCCTGCGCGAAGCCGGGGCAGAAGGCATTATTGAATATGCGCTGAACAAGGTAATCTAGGCGCAGGACAATCTAAGCGTAAGATTCCTATATATTAGGAATTTTTACGATGGGATACTTGTTGGGGGAGGTTCCTTGTTTTAAAAAGGCGCCTCCCCCACCCCTTAAAAGCTTTATTTTTGTTTTAATTCTGTTACTGAAATTCTCCTGAGCCGTGAGCAGGCCCGGCAGCCATGTTTTACAGGCATGCCGCTGTCTCAACGGCACACTGCGCCAGGACATTTTTAGCCGGAAAATTTGCAGGCAGCATAAAGACATCCTTGCCGCCTGGCAGATACTGCGAAAACCTGCCCGCGCAACCGCCAAGCCACAAGGCAGCATTGCTCTGATCGTGCAACTGCTTCAAGGCACGGGCCGCCACACCGCGCCGCCCTTTCCCCTGCAAGCCGCCGGGCAAGAGCCCACAACTCATAAGGAGCCTTCATGAGCAATGACGCCAGCCGCGAATTTCTCGAAACCCTGCCAGAGCTGGGCCCCGATGAAACCTTCTGCTTTGACTGCCACCCCGGCGTTCCCTGTTTCAACCGCTGCTGTGCGGAGCTGACCCTGCCCCTCACCCCGTACGACATTCTGCGGCTGCGCCGCCATATGGGCATGAGCAGTGAAGATTTTCTTGCTACCTTTACCAACATGCGCTCCTTTCCCGATACCGGCTTTCCCCTGCCCATGCTACGCATGCAGGACGGCCCCGAAGAACCCTGCCCCTTTGTAAGCCCGGCGGGTTGCTCCGTGTATGAAGACAGGCCCGGAGCCTGTCGTTATTATCCCATTGGACGCGGCACAAAAATGGCCGCCGACGGCATCGCCGAACGCTTTTTTATAGTGCGCGAATCGCACTGCCTCGGTTTTGACGAGGGCACCAGCCGCACCCCCCATCAATGGATGAAAAACGAAGAGCTCGAGCCCTTTAACAAAGCCAACGACCGCTATATGCGCCTCATGGCCCTGGTGCGGGCCACGGGCAAGCCGCTGGAGCCGCGCATGGCCACCATGGCCGTGCTCTGCCTTTTCCACATTGACCGCTTTCGCGAGCTGATCGCGAGCATGAAAATATTTAGCCATGTGGATACGAGCGAAGAACGCAAGAACGCAATCATGCAGGACAGCCCCGAGGGCGATGTGGCTGCTCTGGATTTCGCCATGGACTGGCTGGAGCTCGTCATTTTTGGGCAAAGCGAAGGGCTCGCCAAAAAGCAATAGTGCGTTTTTTCACAATAACACGATAAAAGCCCTGAATCACACAAAACCAAGGAGAACGATGCGTATTTTTATTCTTTCGTAACAGGTGCTTGGATAAAAGATCTTAATAGCACCACTTGAGGGGTACTTTATCCCTTGAAAACCCTGAAAAAAAAAGCAGCTCGTGATAAATTTCTTTTACAAAAACCAAAGAATATGTCAGGGTGCTTTTGTGCGTGGAGATTATTCCGTCAGTTCTTCTTTTTTATCCAAGAAAAACTTTCGGTTATAAGCACAGGGCTGCACCGGGGCGCGCCGCGCAGCCGCCTGACCACGCGCGTTTTATTGTTGGGGCCATGATTACGGCCGTTGGCCGGCCACAATCGTATTGGAGGAGAGTATGAGTTTTGGCAGACAAGTTTATGAGTTTCTGCTGAGCGGCTCAAGGGCATACGCCAAATGGGATCTGGAAGTGTCCACTTCCATTCTCAAAAACCGCAAAAAACTGCTTCTCTTGCTGGCGCTGGCAGTTCCAATTCTTGCGGGTTGCCTGGCAGAAGCCTATGAGTACCACGAGATGCTGGGCGGAAAGACCGCCTATGCGCCTGCCTTTTACACCACAAACATTTTTCTGGCATCCATAGCGGTGGGCCTGGCAGCCGGTCTTATCACCGGATGTATCGGCGCGGGCGGTGGCTTTATCATCACCCCGGCGCTCATGGCTGTTGGCGTCAAAGGCATCTTGGCGGTGGGCACAGACCTGTTCCACATTTTCGCCAAGGCCATCATGGGCACAACCGTGCACAAAAAACTGGGCAACGTGTCAGGCAAACTGGCCGTTGCTTTTTTGTGCGGTTCGGTTGTGGGAACCTTCATCGGCGGGGCCATCAACAAGGGCCTATACAACGCCGACCCCCTGCTGTCCGAGCTGTTCATCAGTAGCATCTATGCTGTTCTGCTGGGCTTTCTCGGTTTTTATGCCCTGTTTGACTTTCTGAAGAGCTCGCGCGGCGGCGCGACAACCAGCCAGGATGCCCACGGCGGCGGTTCCGGCATGACGGGCATTTCCGTTAAGCTGCAGAGCCTGCGCCTGCCCCCCATGATTTCTTTTGACGAAGACCTCGTGCCTGGCGGCCGTCGCCTTTCCGGCTGGATTGTGGCCGCTGGCGGCGTTTTTGTGGGCCTGCTGGCCGCCATCATGGGCGTGGGCGGCGGTTTCGTTACCTTCCCCATGTTCGTGTACATTTTTGGCGTGTCTTCGATGACCACTGTGGGAACTGACATCCTGCAAATCATCTTTACCGCCGGTTTTGCGGCCGTTGGTCAGTACGCCATTTACGGCTACGTGTTTTACACGCTGGCCATCGGCATGCTGCTCGGCTCGCTGCTGGGAATCCAGGTTGGCGCTCTGACCACCAAGGTGGTCAAGGGCATCCATATCCGCGGCTTCTACGCCATCTCCATTATCGCGGGCTTTATCAACCGCGCAGCCACCCTGCCCAAAAAGCTGGTGGAAATGGAAGTTCTCGATTGGTCGCTCAAGGTTGTGAGCATCATCGAAAGCGTGGGCAACGTCGTGTTCTGGGCCGTTGTGGCTTTCTTCGGCATCTGGGTCTTCAGCAAGTTCTTCGCCAACATTGGTAAGCTCAGAGGGGAGGCCTGATTATGTTTGTACATGCTAAAGCGCCCTTTTTACGAGGCTGCCTGCTGCTGGTTTCGTTCTTTATCCTCTTCGCAGTCATGCTCATGCCCATCATGAAGGATGAGCTTGGCAACCATGTCACCGGCTTGCAGTATGCGGACAACGTGTTCAACGAACTGTCCAAGGGTTCGTCCTACTTCATTCCCGGCGTGCGTCAAAACCTCAAGAATGTTGAAGGTAAAGACGTTCAAATTACCGTGAAGCTCAAAAAGGCCGATTTGGCCCCGCTGGCTGGCATGGTGCTTGAAAAGTCCGGCGCAACCGACGTGCGCGTTGAAGACGGCAAGGTCAGCTTTTCCGGCAATCTTGGCCTTATCCTGACCTCGGCCACGGACGACTCCGACAAGCTGTATAACAACGACGGCGCGGCCGTGGCCCAAAAGTATGATGGCGAACCTGCCCTCAAAGTGGCCGCCGCGTGGTGGTATGTGCTTGCACCCACCATCAAGGAACTGCAAAAGCAGCATAAAATCGCCGAATCTCAGGTGGTTGACCATGTGCTGCGCCGCGCCATCGAACCGGGCAACAACTTCTACAGCGTACCGCCCGCCAAGGTCTCCGAGCATCTTATACTCATGAGCGCCATGCTCATATTCTATGTGCTCTACACCTTGTGGTACGGCTTCGCCATCTTTGAACTTTTTGAAGGCATGGGCCTTGCCATGACCAAGTCCAAGGTCAAGCAAGAAAACTAGCCACTGGCTCCATCCGGCGGCGCTTCAAAGCGACCCTCCCGGAAAAGACAAGCCACGTTTTCCAGAGGCCCCCTGCACGCAGGGGGCCTCTCTTGTGTCTTTCGGG
Organism: uncultured Desulfovibrio sp.; assembly: GCA_964517635.1. Taxonomy (GTDB): domain Bacteria; phylum Desulfobacterota; class Desulfovibrionia; order Desulfovibrionales; family Desulfovibrionaceae; genus Desulfovibrio. Next base: position 9,679 of record CAZFCC010000041.1, read on the forward strand.
GAAAGCTCTTTACGACAAACAAGTTTCCTGTTATCTTTATATAAAAGATACAATTGCCTCGCGACAGAGCGCTCCATGTTACAAGCACTCCAAGTACGAAAGGCACAGCCCACCACAGAGAATTGACACAGCCTGGAGCAGATTGCCTTGAGAATATACAGTCTCAAAGGATAAACAGCGCTCACTACAGCGTTTAATCACGCAAATATAGATCACGGATGCTTTCACGGCAGTGATTGCCCAAAGGCGCACGACCGGGGACAGGCCTTGCACGAGACAAATCCCATCGCTGTGCTGTTGCCTTCAAATGTTTGCAATTATTGACGGACATATGCGTCTGGCGTAACATCTTTACAGGCATCAAGTAAAACGCTACTGCATGCCCATAACTTTCCCATTGGCGTAGACGCTCATGAACAGGAGCCGCCCCCTGGCTCCAATGACAGACCCGCCCGACCCAACGATTTTTGTCTGCCTGGATACGCGCGGAACGGAAGCCCCCATGACGGACTCAACCTCCTACTGCCTATGGAACTCCAATGCCACGGAAGCTTTCGTTCGCGCCATGCGCCAACGAGTGACTGTGCGCATCAAATGTTGCCTGTTGCAGGAAGGCAAGCTGACTGACTTCATCTTGCACGGCAGGTTGCGCCGGGTTGAAGGGCGCGAAGTTCTTTTCACGCCGCGCCACGTAGAAGTTCAGCAGGGCAAAAGCAAGGCTGAAGAAAAAACCTGCGAGTTTTTCTTCAGCCTGGAGCAACGAGAAGGAACCAACATCAACCGCATGGGCTATCAGGGGCCAGGCCTGGTTCTGCGAGAAAGCAGAGACGAAAATGGCGAAATACGCAGCCTGTTGCTGCGCCTTGCCCGCAACTGCTCCGTCCGCAAAATGCGCCGCCACAAAAGGATTGAGTGGTGTGAAGAATACAGCCGCATGGCTGGTCTCGTAGCACTGGATACTTGCCTGAACACACGCACAGAGCTTAAATACCTGCTGGGCAAGTACTATGCTTCAAACTACCCCCAACCGCTTTCTCTGGTTAACCTTTCCGCGGGTGGAGCCTGCGCCTGCCTGCCCGAAGAGTTTGCTTCCATATCCCTGGCTTCCACATTTCTTTTTTTTATTGCCCCTTCCAAGTCTCCCAGTTCAGACCCTCCCCACATCTTTCTGGCCAAAAAAATGGGCACCTGTAAAAAATTATGCGAACAGGGCACAGCTTTGCGGCTCCTGTTCTCCGAAGAACTGGACTGGTTTGCCCAGGGGCAGATGCTCAAGTGGAACGACATTCTCGCCTCCGGTTCTGAGCGTCTGAAGTCCTGCCTTGAGCTCTATGATGAAGACGCAGCTGAAGAAAAAGCAAGCGAATCGGCGGCGCAAGCGCAAGCATACCCCTCGTAACTGCCTGACCGATGGGGCATGCCGCCAACGCAACACCAAAACTCCAATACCAAAACACCTGTCACGCCTGGCCACCAGGCACACCAAACCACTAGTCACGCCTGGCCACCTGTCACGCCTGGCCACCAGCGGCGTCCCTGCGGCGCGTCTTTTCTCTTGCCCACTGGGCGCGACGCACCAGCCCTCACCCGCCAGATTCAAAAAACCAGCAAGCCTCATACCGCCCACGCCCCCACGCAAGCGGTAATGACCAGCGGATAATCCTGGCGGCAATGGCCGGTGGAAAATCCTGCCTGCCCGAACTCCCGGCGGTCAATGGGTGCATCAATCGGTTTAGAACTGGTTGCCGGCAAAGTAGGCGCGTGCCCTTGAGGGCTGCCCCCTTCCCCCAGCCACTGCCCGCCGCCTTCTGCCCGCCGCCCGCCGCCTTCTGCCCATCTTTCGCCGCCCGCCGCCTTCATCCGCTGCCTTCTGCCCGCCGTTCGCCGCCCGTCGCCCGCTGCCATCGACCTTGGTTCGGTCATTCAACCTTCGCCCACTGCCCTCCCTCAAACTAACAATGGCACCCAAATTGCATACTTTTCTGCATCCGCCCCAAGCGGAAAAATCTGACCACACCCGCCCCGGCGGCCATATATGAGGATACAGCCATGGAAATTTCCGGACTCAACAAATTTACAGCCTTTGCTTTTCCCTTGCCCGGTAAGGACGATTCCGGCTCTACCCCTGCGGCCGTTCAGGACGTCGTCAACCTGAGTACCCCCCAGTTGCTGGAAGACCATGAGGTAAACGCCGTTATGGACGAAACCCTGAACATGATCGCCCATGACAACGTGGCCGCGCTTTCGGTGCATGGCGGGCTGAGCCAGAGCCGCGTTTTCGCCCTGCTTGGCATGTAGCGCCAGTGGCCCTGAGCGCGCTCTTCCTGCCTCTTTGAGGGAATGAAAATTTGACACTCCCGTCGCGTTGAGGATACTGTCACCTGTCCAAGTCAGGCACAGAACACCTGTTCTGTGCCGAATTTTTTACCGCAACAGACTGTATTACCACAGCCGGTACATGAGGATAGGGCAAATGACCGACATTGACCGCCAAATGGCCACCATCAAGCGCGGCGTGGCCGAACTGATTGATGAAAACGAACTACGCAAAAAAATTTTGCGCGGCGCCCCCCTGCGCATCAAGGTGGGCTTTGACCCTACCGCCCCTGACCTGCATCTGGGCCACACTGTGGTCATGCATAAAATGCGGCACTTTCAGGAACTGGGGCACCATGTCGTCTTTCTCATCGGCGACTTCACAGGGCGCATAGGTGACCCTTCGGGCCGCTCCGAAACCCGCCCCCCGCTCACCGAAGAGCAGGTGCTCTCCAATGCCGAGACCTACAAAAAGCAGGTCTTCAAAATCCTTGACCCCGCCAAGACCGAAGTGGCCTTCAACTCCGTATGGCTCGGCAAGCTTGACGCCGCCGGCTTTATCAAGCTTGCTTCCAGCTATACCGTAGCCCGCATGATGGAACGCGACGACTTTGAAAAGCGCTTTCGCGAGCAGCGGCCCATTTCGATCCACGAATTTCTTTATCCCCTGTGCCAGGGCTATGACTCCGTATGCCTCAAGAGCGATGTGGAAATGGGCGGAACCGACCAGAAGTTCAACCTGCTTGTAGGCCGCAACCTTCAGTCCCACTACGGCATTGAAAGCCAGTGCATTATCACCATGCCCCTGCTTGAAGGCACTGACGGCGTGCGCAAGATGTCCAAATCTTATGGCAACTATATTGGCATTGACGAAGCGCCCTCCGAAATTTTTGGCAAGATAATGGCCGTTTCCGACGAGCTCATGTGGCGCTACTATGAGCTGCTTTCGAGCAAAAGCCTGGAAGACATCGCCACTCTCAAAAGCGATGTGACCAACGGCACTGTGCACCCCAAAGCCGCCAAGGAAACGCTGGCCCACGAAATGGTCAGCCGCTACCACAGCCCAAAAGACGCCGATGAAGCCCAGCAGGGCTTTAATGCGGTCTTTGCGGGCGGCGGCGTGCCCGATGAAATGCCCGAACACCAGTGCGCGCACGGCGACGACAGCACCCCCCCGGCATTTCTTGAAGCCGCGGGCCTGGTTAAAAGCCGCGGCGAAGCCAAACGCCTCATGAAAGAAGGGGCGCTTTCCATCGACGGCCAGCGCTGCGATGACGCCATAACGCCTCTGCCCGCCGGGGAATATGTGATCAAACTGGGCAAAAAACGCTTTTTGAAGCTGCTGGTCGGCTAAAGCTGAGAATACTTGAAATACTTTGTGGTGGAGGGCTCCTTAAAAAAGGGCACTCCACCACAGCCCCACCCCCCCAATTTTATCTGTGTTGCAAGCTGCGACAGAAACCTTCCTGATCTGAGACGGGCGGAACAAAAGCAGCGTCTTGCGGGCGGCTCAGAAGCCAGCTCTTATGGGCATAAGACTGTCGCCAAACAACTCTGCCCCTAGATGTGGAGCATATTCACGTTCAAATGCTTGCTCGTTGGCGAAACAAGTTCACCTTGCAAGCATTGGTGGCAAGCTTTGGTGGCAAGCATTTTCAGTGAAAATCCTTGCAGAGCTGATACAATTTTTCAAAGTTGATCTGCTCTGGCAGTTGAGCACTTCACACGTGAAATGCTCCCCCGCTACGGAGGGCGTATGCAAAAACTTTATGTCATCATGGTCGGCCTGCCCGCCAGGGGAAAATCCACCTTGGCCAAGCGCATCCGTGACGGCCTGCTGGCCGAGAGCATTCAGGCCAAGCTGTTCAATAACGGCGACATGCGCCGCGCGCTCATGGGCGCGGAATCCACCAATCCCGATTTTTATAATCCCGCCAATGAAACAGGCCGTGAAGCGCGCGAAATGATTTGCCGCCGAAACATGGAGCTTGCCAAGGCATGGTTGGCCGCCGAAGGCGAAGTGGCCATTCTGGATGCCACCAACGTCAGCCGCACACGGCGCATTCTTATTGAAAAAACGCTTACAGACCACCCCGTGCTCTTTGTGGAATGCGTCAATGAAGACCAGCTGCTCCTCAAAGCCTGCATACGCCGCAAGGCCAGCCTGCCGGAATACGCCGCCTACAGCGAAGATGAGGCCCTGCAAAGCTTCATGAAGCGCATAAGTTACTATGAAGCCATTTACGAACCCCTGGAAGAGGAAAAGTTCTGGCTCTGCGTAGACTCCACCGCCAACCGCATTCTGGGTGAACGCCCCTGCGAAGGCTCCCCCTATTATCCCGCCATACGCGAAATCGTGGTCAGCGCCTGGGTTCACTGCCTCTACCTCGTGCGACACGGCCAAACAGAGTTCAATGTGCGCGGCCGCATCGGCGGCGATCCGCCCCTGACTGCCAAAGGGCGCGCCCAGGCCAAAGCGCTAGCCCGACACATGCACCACAAGGATATAAACTGGGTCTTCACTTCTACGCGCCTGCGCTCGCACGAAACCGCCACGCCCCTGCTGGCGGGGCATCCTGGCGCGCACAGCATGGCCTTCAAAGAATTTGACGAAATATGGGCCGGTGATTGTGAAGGCATGCTGTACAGCGAAATTCGCGCAAAAATGCCCGGGGTCACCGCCGGGCGCAATGCCAATAAATACACATACGCTTATCCCAATGGCGAAAGCTACGCCATGCTGCGCGAGCGCGTGCAGCGCGGCTTGCGGCGCGCCCTGTTTCTTGCTGGCGACACTCCGCTTGTCATCGTGGGGCACCAGGCCGTCAATCGGGTGCTGCTTTCCCTTTTTCTACAGCAGCGCGGCGAAGATGTGCCCTATGTCTATATCCCGCAAAATCAATACTACCATATAAGCATGACCCCGCGCCGCAAGATTTTTGAGCGCATTCCCTACCAGGAAGGAAATTTCTAGCCATTTCCCCCTTGCGCCCTTAACAACAAGCCTTACTCTTTATTCTTGAAACGCTATTAGCGTGCAAGCCACCTTCCCATGCCCCGTAAGGGGCTTTCAGGCCGCTTCATACCCTCCCCTCCTCGATGCACATCTGTTCTGCGGTTTGGACAATATCGACCGTCTAATGAAGCGGCAAAATCCAAGGAAATTACTATGAAATTACAAGCTAAACTTCTGGCAGTCTTTCTGCTCTCTGCCCTGATCACCTTGTCTATGGGTATTTTTGCCGATTCGCGTCTGCACGACATGAGCGAAGCCGACACGGTTTTGTATACGCGCTCGGCGGAGCCCATGGGCGACCTCATAAACATGTCGGTTTATTTCCAGCGCATTCGTCTGGATTTGCTAACTTTTATTACAAGCAATGACGAGGCAATCAAGCAGCGTGTGCAGGAAGAGATTCCCCGCTACAGGGGCATTATCGACAGCGCCACTACCAAGGTGGAATCAAGCTTGATTTCCGCTGAAGCGCACAAAATATTGGCCGAATACAAGGCGCGCCGTCAGGACTTCCGCGCCATGACAGACGAAGTAATATCTCTGGCCAATGATGGCAGACAGGCCCAGGCTTATACCCTGCTTACCGGCAAGGGATGGGAAATATCTAACGTCTATCAGAACGCCATTGGCGAGCTTGTGGCCTCCAAGCTTGAGCAGGGCAAGCTGCTGGCCCAAGGAAATGCCAAGCTGGCCGATTCGTCCAGCCGTCTTCTCTATATGGCCCTGACCGTCGGCATTCTGCTTTCTATTGCCATGGGCATTCTGCTCACCCGAGACATCATGCGCCAGCTTGGCGAAGACCCCGGCTATCTGGCCCAGGTGGCCAACGAGATCGCGCAGGGCAACCTTAACGTGACCTTCAGGGCGCAAAAGACAGCCGGTGGCGTGTATCATGTCATGCAGAACATGGTTGCTACCATGAAGGAAAAAATTGCCGAAGCCGAAGATAAAAGCGCAGAAGCGGCCCTTCAGGCCGAACAGGCCAACATCGCCACACAGGAAGCGCACGCAGCCAAAGCCGCCGCAGAGCGCGCCAAGGCCGAGGGCATGCTGCAAGCCGCCCATCACCTTGAAGAAGTGGTGAACATCCTGACCTCAGCCTCTGAAGAGCTTTCGGCGCAGATCGAACAGTCCAGCCGCGGCGCCGAGGAACAGTCGCAGCGCGTTGGCGAAACCGCCACTGCCATGGAAGAAATGAACGCCACAGTGCGCGAAGTTGCCAGCAACGCCGGCCACGCTTCGAAAATGTCTGACCAGGCCCATCTGCAGGCGCAGCAAGGCGCGGACATAGTGTCTCGCGTGGTGCAGGGCATCAACGAAGTTTCGCGGCAAAGCATGGAAATCAAGCAGGATATGGACACCCTCAGCCATCAGGCCGAAGGTATCGGCCAGATCATGAGCGTCATTTCCGACATTGCCGACCAGACCAACCTGCTGGCGCTCAATGCCGCCATTGAAGCGGCGCGCGCGGGCGATGCCGGGAGAGGCTTTGCCGTGGTGGCAGACGAAGTGCGCAAGCTGGCTGAAAAAACCATGACTGCTACCCACGAAGTGGGTCAGGTCATCAGCGGCATTCAGGAAGGCACGCGTAAAAGCGTGGCCGGAGTGGATCTTTCCATCGGAACCATTCAGGAAGCCACCAGCCTTGCCAACCAGTCAGGCGAAACCTTGCACAACATTGTTGCGCTGGTAGACCAGACCAACGATCAGGTGCGCTCCATCGCCACAGCCAGCGAAGAACAGTCATCGGCCAGCGATGAAATCAACCGCTCTGTGGAGCAGGTTGCCTCCATTTCCAGCCAGACGGCCGCCGCCATGGCTCAGGCCGCGCAGGCCACCGCAGAGCTGGCGAGACAGTCCCAGGTGCTGCAGAGCCTTATCAATGACATGAAGGCCGAAGGCAACAAGGCCTACACCTAGGTTTAAAGCAACAAGCCGTTTAAATGCGCTGTGGGGGAAGGGGCACGTTTGCAAACGTGTCACTTCCCCCACAATTTTCTCACTACAAAGCGTTATTGCTGTTGCCAACCGTTGCAGATATTCCCCTGATCTGGTGGCGGAGGCAGAAGCAACATCTTGCTAACATAACACTGTCGCAACATGAAGAGAACCAAGGCAATGCCAGAGTTACACTGCTCAAAAAACCGAAAGCCCAAAAAAAATGTAGCGCTATAATTTTTGTCTGTACTTCGCACGCCAAATACAGCACAACAGCCCTGCGAGTTGCAATACATAACGCCCGCGTGAGATATATGACGACCGGATTAACATAGGTGTTTTGTAAGAATAGTATGTTAAACATATAATAGGGCTCGTCTCCCTTAAGTATTCACGCAAAGTACCGTTAGGCTAAACAAATATGCCAATGAATTGCGCTACTGCTACAAATGTTCAAATCTCGGGGGAATGCAATGAAATTGCAGGGGAAACTTCTACTGGGCTTTCTTTTTTGCGCCTGCCTTACTCTAGTAACAGGTCTCTTTGCTAACAACAGGCTGCACCAGCTGGCTGAAGCTGATAGTTATTTGTACAAAAACGCCACTGTTCCCATGGAAGATTTGCTCAAAATGACAGAGGGCTTTCAGCGCATACGAATGAACCTGCTGGATTTTGTTACTACAGAAGTTCCGGCCATGCGTGAGCGCTCCCGAAAAATCATTCAGGAACTCCGCGCCAATATTGATGTCAGTAGTAGCAATGTTGAACCCACCCTGCTGACCGCACACGAACGAGAAGTTTACGAAAAGTACAAGGCTCGCCGTCAGGATTTCCGCGTAGCCATGGATGAAATCATAGCCATGGGCGATGCCGGAAAGCGCCGCGAGGCCTATGACTATCTGAGCGTCAGAGGCAGAGAAATAGCCACCGCCTACCAACAAGCCATTCATGAACTTGAGGCTGCCAAAGTAGCACAGGGCAAAGAGTTGGCAGACGACAACACGGATCTGGCCCAAACAGCCAACATGCTTCTGTATGCGGTCATGGGCCTCAGCGTTCTGCTTTCCATTGCTTTGGGCATTCTTCTTACGCGCAACATCATGCGCCAGCTTGGCGAAGACCCCGGCTATCTGGCCCAGGTGGCCAACGAGATCGCGCAGGGCAACCTTAACGTAGCCTTCAGGGCGCAAAAGATCGCCGGGGGCGTGTACCATGTCATGCAGAACATGGTCGCCACCATGAAAGAAAAAATCTCAGAAGCCGAAGAAAAAAGCGCTGAAGCGGCCCGGCAGGCCGAGCAGGCCCAGGTTGCTACCGAAGAAGCAAACGTCGCCAAAGCCGCCGCAGAACGCGCCAAGGCCGAGGGCATGTTGCAAGCCGCCCAACAACTTGAAGAAGTTGTGAACATCCTGACCTCAGCTTCGGAAGAACTTTCGGCGCAGATCGAGCAGTCCAGCCGCGGCGCCGAAGAGCAGTCGCAGCGCGTTGGCGAAACCGCCACCGCCATGGAAGAAATGAACGCCACCGTGCGCGAGGTTGCCAGCAATGCCGGACACGCATCAGACATGTCGGGCCAAGCACACCAGCAGGCGCAACAAGGCTCTACCATTGTGTCCCGCGTGGTGCAGGGTATTAACGACGTGTCGCAACAAAGCATGGAAATCAAGCAAGATATGGACACCCTCAGCCGTCAGGCCGAAGGCATCGGCCAGATCATGAGCGTTATTTCCGACATTGCCGACCAGACCAACCTGCTGGCGCTCAATGCCGCCATTGAAGCCGCCCGCGCCGGTGATGCCGGAAGGGGCTTTGCTGTTGTGGCAGACGAAGTGCGCAAGCTGGCCGAAAAAACCATGACAGCCACCCACGAAGTGGGTCAGGTCATCAGCGGCATTCAGGAAGGAACCCGCAAAAGCGTGGCCGGGGTGGATCTTTCCATCGGAACCATTCAGGAAGCCACCAATCTTGCCAACCAGTCGGGCGAAACCCTGCGCAGCATCGTTACACTGGTCGAGCAGACCAACGACCAGGTGCGCTCCATTGCCACAGCCAGCGAAGAACAGTCCGCAGCCAGCGACGAAATCAACCGCTCCGTGGAACAGGTTGCGGCTATCTCCAGCCAGACAGCTTCCGCCATGGCCCAGGCCGCACAGGCCACGGCAGAACTGGCAAAACAGTCGCAGGTGCTGCAACGCCTTATTAATGACATGAAGGCCGAAGGCAGCAAAATTTAGGTGTAAAGCCTCGGGCGAGCGGAATATTTTGTGGGGGAGGGGCCCTTTTGATATATGGGCGGTTAAAAAACTTTGTGGGGGAGGGGCCCTTTTGAAAAAGGGCCCCTCCCCCACACCCCCACCCCCCAAAACTTTTATTCCTGGTTCAATATAGTACAGGAATTCCCCTGACCTGAGGCCGGGGGGAAAAACAGCGCCTCGCAGACAGAACATTGTCGCAAAGTAAAAATGCTCCCAACATTGGACGACACCATACAGCGGGCCGCGCCTTCTTCACTCATGAGAAGGCGCGGCCCGCTGCTTTGTCTGTAAAACAAAGAAACTGGAGAATGCTATGCGTGGGCGGCGGGGAAAGACTTGGCGTTTGAAGTGGTTTTATACCGCCGGGCGGGACACGGAAGCTTTTTCTTTGCTCGTTCGTTTTACTGCCTGTGCGGCTTACAGAAGCCTTTTCTTTGCGTCTGATGCTTAACGCCTGTACGGCGCTCGGCAGCTTTTTCTTGGCTTGTTCTGATTGCTGTCTGTACGGCTCGCAGAAGCTTTTTCTTTGCCCGTATTGTTTACCGCCTGTACGGCTTACAGAAGCTTTTTCTTTACTCGTCTTGTTTACCGCCCGCGCCACGCTCGGCAGATGGGGCCTGTTAGAGCATATTCACTTTCAAATGCTTGCTTGTCGGCGCAGCAAGTTCGGCTTGCAAGCGTTTGGTGGCATGGATTTCCAGTGAGAATCCTTGCAGAGCAGATACAACTTTTCAAAGTTAATCTTCTCTAGGGGCAAGCTGTTGCCGCTGCGCGTCCCCCGAGCAGCCAGACGCCGCCACAGAATTTCATGCAAGGCGAAGGCAAGCGATGGCATTGCGCGGCGCGCAGGGAGATCACCCGAGCGCAGCGAGGGAAGCTCCC
>CAZFCC010000042.1:0-19938 GCA_964517635.1 uncultured Desulfovibrio sp.
ATGCTGGAAGAAAACTACCTTAACAGGACGGCCTTGTTAATGGGGGGCAGTATACTTTCAGGAAGACCAATCAAGGCGCTTGCAGGGAGCACACTGGAAAGATTTTCATGCTACTTTTTCAGGAAGGCAGGCAAATGTTTTTACCAATCTGCCGCCCATTATCTTTACTTATCCCCAAAATGGCTGCGAAAATCTCAATACCAGAGCTTTATCTTGCCCGTGGTGTCATTGTGTCATGTAAAAATGTAAAAATTATCATACAGTGAGGCTGGCGGGAAAAAATCATACTAAAAACATAAGAAATATGAAAAATCGTGTCACACAAGAGGCTGTCTCAAGTGTGATCTACGGATGCTATTTTGACCGTTGGAAGGAGGCGCTCTATTTAAAAAATGAGCGCCGAGGAGACGCCTGACTTGCTCAGGCGCTGCCCTTTTGCTGGGCTTCAGAAAAGTCATGCACGTTGGCAGGCTGCTGTTTCAGCTTAGAGTCTAACCGGCCCATTGCCCGCTGCTTCTTTTCATCCGTGGGATGGGTATAACGCTGGAGCATGGCGAGCGTTGACCAGCCAAAAAGCTCCTGAATGGTGCGCACGTTTTCCCCCGCATCAAGCAGCATGGAGGCGGCGCTGTGCCGCAGGGAGTGAAATACCAGAAATTCACGCCGATCAGTGCGGCCTTCGTTCAGCTTGAGATTGGCCACAGCCTTGCGGAAGTTGGCAGGCATGGACGTCCACTGTTTTCCCTGGGCATTGGTAAAGACAATATCCTGAGCCTGCCCGTGGGGCATGCTGCGCAAAAGAGAAACCAGCGTTTCCGTCATGGGCACGGCGCGAGGCTTGCCTGTTTTGGTATGGACAAGGGTAATATGCCTTTCGCGCAGATTCACCTGCCCCCACGTCAGCCGCGCCACCTCACTGAGTCGCCCTCCGGTGTGCAGGCAGGCCAGGGTGAAGGCCCAGGCTTTTTCATCGAGGCGCTGTACCTCTTCAAGCAGCTCCTGCGCTTCTTTGGACGAAAGTGCGCGATTACGGGCATTGCTGATTTTACCCAGCTTTATTTCCTGCGTGGGGCAGGCACCCTCCACCAGCTTGTTTCCTCGTGCATGATTCCACACAGCCCGCATGGTGGCAAAAACAAGCTGAGTCGTACGCTTGGCAAGGCCAGCACTGGCCATCTTGCTCTTTATGGCGTCAAGATCTGCCTTGGATATTTCGCGCAAGGGCACATCCCCCAAGGCGGGAGCGAGCCATGTTCTGAAGTTGGATTCTTCCTTGCGCCACGTCTCCGGAGCCTTGCTTTGCCTGCAGTCGGGAAAGTAGTTGTTGTGCCAGTACTCGCTGAGCGTAACCGCAAGCCGCCTGCGGGCTTCCTGCTGCCGTTTCGCTTCCGCGCGTTCCTCCTGGGCCTTGACCCGCCTCTCCCGTAATGTGACCTCGCCCGAACCCGTTTTTTTGGCCATCATCAATTCCGCAAGCGTCAGCCGGGCACGCTCCAGCGTCCAGCCCTGGCTTGCCCAGCCCAGGCCCTCTTCATACCGTTTGCCCTCCACGCGATAGCGCAGGGCATAGTACACGTCAGGCTTCAAGCCGTGCTTGCGGGTCAGATGTTCGTATTTTCGGATGCCACGCTCGACCGTGACCCAAGGCGTATGCTCTTTCCCCTTGGCCATCCTCTCCCCCTTTTTGCCGTTTCCTCTCCCCCTTTTGGGGCTGAAACGGGGTGTTTTCGGGTGAAGCATGATGAAGATAAAATTGATCGTAATATACTATTTTGTCAATACAAAATGGCATTCTGTGAAGGTGGGTGAAAGTGGCTGAAAATGGCCTTTGGGGGACTGAAAATCCCCGTGTCGGCGGTTCAATTCCGTCCCTCGGCACCACAAAGAAATCAAGGACTTATGCTATATAAGCATGAGTCCTTTTTCTGTTTCTTTATTAATTCTGTCCCTCCCCTGTCCCTTGTGTGGGGGGCTGGATTGCATACAACCTGTGCATCTGCCCCTTATGCCTATTTCTCCCTGCCATGCATTTGGGCGGGCGCGCCCGCTTATCCCTTTTTTCAACGACTGACCAGCAGAAGCCAACCCTTCTTCCATCCTAGCACACTGATTGTCGACCGGGAGGGGACTCCAGACAGCAACAGTCGCTGTCGGTACACCCATGTAGCGGGCGCTTCCTTCTCAGTCGGCGCAGCCGACGTCCAGGGGGGCGGGCTTCCGCCCCTCCCCGCGCCCCTCTTTCAAGAAAGACAGGGCAAAAGGTCATGGTCGACTGCCCACCTCATGTTGTTTCACGGGTCCTTCTGCGCCCTCTGGTCGAGGGGCCGAAACGGTCGCCCGAGATGTCAGGGATTTTTTGGGTTTTCCGCAGTGGGAATTTGGGAAGAAAACGGCGCCATCACTGTGCTGGTGGCGGTCGTAACTGTGGCCGTCCAGGTTCTGGAGGCGCGTCATGGCTGATACAATTAAAGGTGCTTTCGAGGGATCCGCCGCGGCAAACAAAGCGGCCCTGGAGGCAATGGCGGCATCTGTCACGGCCAAGGTTCAGGAAGAAGAGGCGTCCGTTAAAGTCGACACGCCGCCAGCCGAGGCCATCACGCCTGACTTCGTGGCCAAGTGCGCAGGCTTCGTGGAAAAGGGCGATGGCATCCTGCACAGCGCCCTGTTCCGAGGAAAGCTTGTCTACGTCCCGGAAACGAAAACGTGGTACCGCTGGATTGGTCAGCAGTGGGAGTCAACCCACATCCACCGGGTCGAGGCATCTGTGGAAGAGGTGGGCTTCAAGTACCGGGAAATCGCCGCGCACTACGACAAGCTTGCCCAGGATGAAAAAGACTCTGGCGATGAAGCCCTGGCTGCAAAGTTGGCCGCTTCAGCCGAGCGGCTGCGCAAGCGTTCTGGCTACCTCAATTCTAGCAAGGGCGTTAACGCCTGCATCAAATTCACCTTGGCCAATCAGGAACCGCTGATCACCAAGCCAGACGTTTGGGACAAAGACCCGTGGCTGCTTGGTGTGACAAACGGCGTGGTGGATCTGCGCACGGGCGAGCATCGCCCTGGGCGCCCCTCCGACTACATGCGCCGGGCTTGCCCTGTTGAGTGGCAGGGGCTGAATGCCCCCGCGCCCGTATGGGAGCAAAGCCTGTCCGAGATCCTCGGCGCATATGACGGCGTTATCGACTACGTCCAGAAAGTGTTGGGCTATGCCATCACCGGCATGAGCACTGAACCTCTGTTCCTTATGCTCTATGGCGACCGTGGTCGTAACGGCAAAACGGTCATTATGGAGACCCTGAAAAAAGTGCTCGGCCCATACATGGGGCCAGTGCCAGCAGAGATGCTGCTGGATCGCAACGTGCCGAAAGATCCGGACAGCGCCAGCCCCACCATCATGAACTTGAATGGCCTACGCGTGGTCTGGGCTTCTGAAACCAACGAAAACCGTCGCTTCAGCACCTCGCAAGTCAAGCTGCTTTCCGGCTCCGACTCGCTGACGGGCCGCTACCTGTGGGACAAAGAAAACACCGAGTTCCGCCCTACCCACACCCTGTTCCTTCTTACCAACTTCCTGCCGCGCGCCCCTGCTCACGACTCTGCTTTCTGGGAGCGGCTGCGAATGATCAACTTTCCCTACCGCTTTGTGGATCAACCCAAGGACGAATACGACCGTCAGCGCAACCCCAAGCTGGAGAAGCAGCTGGAGGACGAGCTGCCGGGCATCCTCGCCTGGCTCGTACGCGGCTGCCTCATGTTCCAAAAAGACGGCCTTATTCCTCCGGTGGCCATCACTCAGTGGACGGCCGACTACCGCGTCGAAGAAGACACCATGCAGCTCTTCATCGACCAGTGCCTGGAGCAGACCGATGCCGCGTACAGGCTCAGCGCCACCGAGGTCTACGAGCTCTACCAAGTTTGGCATAAAAAATACGTGTCGGCCAAGACCGTGCCGTCCATGCACCTTTTTGGCCGCCAACTCTCAGCAAAGGTAGATAAGCGCAAAGTTGGCGGGCTCGCCTACTACTTCGGCTACGACTTCTCAGAGGAAGGCGAACGCATGCGCCCTGTCGTCAAATGATCATGCTGTCAGGAGCTTATGCCCTTGTTAGGACATTTCAGAAGTAAAGGGCCTGCGCGATTTTAATTTTATATCAGGTGGATAGGTGCGCCATGACGAAAGGACATCTCCCTAGAGGGGTCAATGCGTTTAACACAATTGGGTTTTTAGACTGTATTCCGTGCTTTTATCCTATTGTCCTGTTCTTAAAAAAGTAAATAAAAATAGAAAGATAAGAGAAGGATGTTTTACAGGACATTTCAGGACGATAGGAAAAAACAGCATGCCAGCAGATATCGTTGATCTTTTTCGCGAGCTTGGGTTCAAGCCAGCTAAAAAAACCGCCAAAGAGTGGGCCTCGGCCTGTCCCTGCTGCGGTGGAAAAGACAGGTGCAGCATGTGGCCCGATGAGCAGGAAGGACGGGGCTACTACTGGTGTCGCCAGTGCGACGTCAAAGGCGACGGCATCCAGCTGCTGCGCGACTACGCCGACATGAGCTATGCCGATGCCTGCAAGCGTGTGGGGGTGGCTCCGGTGGGCAACCTCAAGGCGCCATCCTTGCCAAAGTCAAAGCTCGTTGAGCCTTTTCAGGCGATCAGCGGTCAACTCGGCCAACTGGAAGGCGCTGACCGGGCCAAGTGGCAGGTTCACGCCGCCAAGCTGGTGACCTGGGGCACGGAGTGCCTGCAGCGCGCGCCGGAGCATATGGCATGGCTGGCGGCGCGCGGGCTGGATGCAGACGCCGTGCAGCGTTACCGCCTGGGATTCAACCCGGGCGAGCGCGGAAAAAATTGCATCATCCGCCCCCGGGAAAGTTGGGGCTTGCCCTCGGTGCTCAAAGACAACGGCAAGCCAAAGAAACTGTGGCTGCCTCGCGGCATCATCGTGCCGCAGATTGTGAACGCGCCAGATGGGGGCGACCTGGTCGAGCGTGTACGCATCCGTCGCCTCGATGCAGACCGGCAGGAATTTCGCCCTGACCACAAATACCACGTGGCCGAAGGCAGCGGCATGGATCTGCTGTGGCTGCCCTGCACCGCCCAAAAAGACGCGGGCGTTGTGGTGGCGCAGGAAACCGAGCTGGATACGTACATGCTGCATGCCCTGGCCGGTGACCTGGCCAGCTGCCTCGCGTCCATGACCAGCAATATCCGTAATATGTCCAGCGCGGTATTCGAGCGGTTAAAGAATGCCAGCTGCATTCTGGTCGCATTGGATTTTGACAAAGCTGGCGCTGAAGGCTGGCAGCGCTGGCGGGCCACATTCCCCACTGCAAAGCGTTGGCCCGTTCCGAGGGGTAAGGATGTGGGGGAGGCGTTTGCCGCTGGCGTCGACCTGCGCCTGTGGATGCAGGCCGGTACTTCGGAGGGTCTGCGCATGGCTATGCCGGCAGGACATGCGCCTGACATGACCTCGCAGGAAGGGGCGCGTGAAAAAGAGGTGCCGGAAGAACTGCCAGCAGTGGGGCCCGAAGCGCAACCTACCCGGCAAACGCCGCCCACAGCGCCCACGGCCGCGCCAGCAAACCCGCGCGCCCCGCGCCCGGAGCCGGGCATTTCAGCCCTGCTTTCAACCGCAGCTGGCCCCCTTGATAGCCTTGACGTTCTGCGCCGCGTGGGACTTACCCCGGTGCCAGACGGATCCGGCGACTTCAAGCTCACCGGGCATGAGCGTTGGCCAGAAAAAGATTATTGGAAGCTGATGGGATGGCTGCGCCACAATGGCCAGTGGGTGCAGATGGCGCTGGATAACGGCGTAAAAGGAGAAGCCAAGCATGCGCGTGTATAAAACACAGCTTGAAGCCAAAGCCTTTCTTATCGATCAGGGCTTCAAGGTATCTAAAAGCAAGTTCAACCGCGATGCCCAAGAACGTAAAATCGGCACAAATGCCGATGGGCAGTTTGAAGAAGGCGCTCTTTTGGCATACGCCGCTGCCCACCTCACACCTGCTGCGCAGGCTGAAAACAGGGCGCTTACAGATGCAACCGTCAACCGCGTGGCGGCAGATGCGGACATGAAGCGCATTGCTGCCGAACGGGGCCGGCTGAAGCTGGAAAAAGAACAGGGCCTGCTCATGCCTAGGGCGCAGTATGAAGAGGATCTGGCCGCCCGCGCCATGTTCTTTCGCTCCGAGGTTGAAAGCTTCGGCTTCCGTAAAGCTGGAGAAATAATAACTTTAGTAAGCGGCGATGAAAGCCGTCTGCCCGACCTTCTGAAGTGGTGGGCGGCGGAGACTGCTGACTGGATGGACGCATGGTCGTCTGAACGTGAGTTTGTGGCAGGTGATCAAGATGAGCCGCAGGGGCAAAACGGAGACGATTAGCATACTGTCTTCATCCATAAAGCTCAAAAATTCACCAACAGCTGAAGCAATGGGCAGCATACGCTTTACAGATGGCGAGCGGCACGTCTTCCGTAAGCGCCCCTATATTCCGCTGTCCGATTGGGCGGCAACCAACCTGCTGGTCAAGGATGGCCCCTATGCTGGCGGGCGTTACCGTAAGGATGTGAACCCCTACCTTGTGGAAATCATGGACACCTGGTCGCACCCCGATATTGAAGAGGTGGACGTGTGCGGCTCGGCCCAGACGGGCAAAACCCTGGTCATGCACGGAGCGATCGCCTATGGCGTGGTCATGCGCCCTGGGCCCCGCATGCTTGCCATGCAGGATGATGAAAGCCTCGCCAAGGTTGTGAGCAATAAACTGCTGCCCATGTTCCGCGCCAGCCGTCCCGTGCGCGACATGCTCGGCAAGGTGCGTGGTGGGCAAATATCCTTCCGCGACAGCACGGCTTTGTTTCTGGCCAGCGCTCAATCGCAAAATGCCCGCGCGTCCATCTCCATCCAGGATCTGATGCTTGATGTAGAAGCCCTGTACAAACAGATTACCGGGCAGGGCGTCCCGGCTCTGGAATTTCTGGAACGTACCCGCAGCTATTCCCGCACTCGTAAAGTGCTGCGGGTGTCCAAGCCCATTGGCGGCTATGAATGCAGCATTGTGCAGGCTTTGGAAGAATGTGATGAGGTGCGGCATTTTGAGGCCCGTTGCCCAGCCTGTATGCAGTTTCGACAACTAAGCGAAGACGGGCTGGCGCTGGTTGAAAAAAACAGCGACCCCCGCGAAGTGGAACGGCGCAAGCTTGCCAGATACAAATGCCCTTGTGGATACCAATGGACTGACCATTTGCGTGATCGCGCCGTGGCCATGGGCCGATGGGCTGCTGAAGCTCCTGTACCGCACCCGCGAAAGGTGGGCTTTGTCCTGCCCGCTATCCTCTCAAAAAACGTCAGCCTGTCTGAAATCATGGCTGCCAAGATGCGCGCCGAGGCGTCAGATTCCCCTGCTCTCAGGCAGCACTACGTCAACGGCATGTGGGCGCGGCCATACCGCGCTGTAGAAATTGAAGTTGAAGAAAGCATTGTTCTTGACCGCGTGGATAAAGATTTGCCGCAGCTCACCGTGCCAGGCGATGCCGTGGCGCTTACCGCCGGCGTGGACGTTCAGGATCGCGGCTTCTGGTACACCGTGTGGGCGTGGAAGGCCAATCTCGCCTCGTCACTCATTGATTACGGCCGCCTGCCGGATTGGGATTCTGTGCATGCGCTGCTGATGGAAACCCGCTATCCATATGAAGAAGATTCCCCCAAACACGGGCAAGATCTGGGTATCTGGCGCGCTGGCATCGACACTGGTGGCACCCGCACAAGCAGTGATGTGGTTTCACGCACAGAAGACGTTTACCGCTGGGTGCGCATGCATGGGGCCGGACGTATCTTTGCCTGCAAGGGCGCAAGCCATGAAAGCCCAACGCCAGTGCGGGCAGTCATGATAGACCGCTTCCCCACTTCCCGCATTCGCATTCCCGGAGGCCTCTGGCTGCACTTGCTGGATACGCATTATTTCAAAAGTCTTATCTTCGCCCGGTTGGCCGAAGACGCGCGCCAGCCAATCACCTTGCACCGCAGAACAGAAATGTCCTTCGCAAGCCAGATCACGGCCGAGGTACTCATCCGCGACCGTAACGGCAAAATGGTCTGGCAGCGCAAACGCAAAAACAACCATTATCTGGACTGCACAATGTTGGCCACAGCTTGTACGGATGGTTCATGGCTGCCGAGCCTGCAAATGCTGGTTGAGCGCGAGGCCAACGCCCAGGCGCAAACCATGCCCGCACGCCTTATTACTGAATTGCAACCTTCGCAGAGTGCGCGCATTTCCATGCGCCACGTCCGGAACTGCAACGGACATTGCCCGGCAGAGATATTCCCCAGCGCACCGTCAACCGGCCCGGCTTCATGCGCCGAGGCTCTGATTTTTAGGAGAACACATGGCCCGCAAAAGTGTGAATTTGCCCTACGACAGAGCCGCCGATGGCGCGCGCGTGAACGTGAAACGGGCGTCTGAACTGCTGAACTGCTCCAGCTCATGGGTCTATAAGCTGGTGGAAGCCGGAAAGCTGAAGGCATTCCGCATCGGTAACCGCAAGGGCTTGCAGATTACCGTGCGGAGCATTGAGGGGTATATGGCGGGGCAGGCGGTGAAACAGGGATAACCTTAGATTTGAGGTACTAGAAAACTTATTAACAAGTTTGATAAAAAACATACTAACGTACTGTATTGTTAATAATTTTGAAACACGAACCTCATATTACTCGCCTGGAGGAAGAGCTGGCATGTCATCTTCGATGTCAGAAGGGTCAGCACCTGGTGCGAATTCATCGGATAAGACCTTCTGCACAATTAAAAATTCAGGGGCGAGGTGCGGAAACAAGGAGGCCTGTTCAATCGTAGCCGTTTTCCTAGGGCGAGACCGCTCCAAAGCCTCTTTGATTGAAATAGATCCAGAACGCTTGTCACCAAGTCCCATCACCATCCCCCCACCCCATTCTCCATCCTTCACCATAACGTTCACTTGCAGCCCAATCTTGCGCGGATAGGTATTGGCAATTTCCGCTTCGCGGTAAATCGTATGCAAAGCTGTTTTTTCATCCTCTGAAAGGCTGCGCGTATTAAGCTGCCGGGTTACGCCATCTTTGCTGGCTGTAATACTGCCCTTTTTAACGTCTACACTGGTAATGTCGTATTCCCCATCAACCTTAAACGTTTTGGGGGTAGTTTCTTCTATCACGGATTTTGTGGTGCGGTACGTTTCTTCAGCTTGTGGTTTGGAGTATTGAGTATCACCTACTTTCATAGTGTCAGAGCCGTGCATCTGCTTTGCCAAATGCTCCATTGGCGCTATGGCAGCAGGAACAATTTTTTTGCTCTCGTGTATTATTTCAGCAAGATGTTGCTTGGTTTTTTCATCTTCAACTTTAATTTCTTTCTGAGCATTTATTTCAGCAATTTTTATTTGGGTATCAAAATACCTTCCAGCACCATATATGAATGCTGTTCCAGCAAGAACACATATAGAAAAGCGTGTGATAGCTTTAAGTTTATCTTTGCTTTCCATGCCATCAACAATCTTTGCTAAATATTTCAGAATATTTTCAAGCTTTACAAGTATATTTGTACAACCTCTACTAACTCGTACACTTACTATTAAATCACTATACTCTGAACGTAAAGAAGCAAAATTTATTTTTTTATCACTATACTTATTAAATATATTTACTATTTCACGCTGTATTTGCAATACAAATTCAGCAAGATGATAGTTAAATTCACCATTCCATTGTTCACCAGTAAGTTTAATATTAATATTAAACCGTCCATCAAAAAAAGAACTGTCGCTTATCCGTTCTCCTTGAAGGCCTTGCAGTATGAGCTTTAGGGCATCTTCAATGCTGCCTGTTGAAACAGTATTTACGGTGGCTGTACGGGGATGGGCAGGAACAAAAATAAGCCTGGGGCGCGTACGCCGGAGAGAGTGACGGGCCATAACTCTTCATCCAATTATTTCAAATTTGTTGATCAAATTAATCAATCTATAACAATCAAAAGATAAGTGACACTTGAATCCTTTTTTGGCAAGTATTTATCATTTCATCAACAAGGCCTTTCAAATAAAAACTTAAAATAACAGCACGATATAATTATTAATAAATATATCCTATTGCCAATACAATCCATCAAGATATATTCGCTCAAAAAATGGATCTTAATCATACAACCAGGTATTTACGCGCTGCAGTTTGCAAACAGCCAATATAGCGGCCAAGACATATTGGTTCTTTTTCCATCTGGTGGAGGCCGGAAAGCTGAAGGCATTCCGCATCGGTAACCGCAAGGGCTTGCAGATTACCGTGCGGAGCATTGACGCCTACCTTGCCCGGCAGACAGTGGAAGGGGGATAGCCTTTCAGGCTTTCCTTTATTGAATAGGTATGAGTTTACATATATATTCTTCAAAAAGAAGAGCGGTATAAAAAAATTCCCTGATTACATATCATCCTCAGCTGAAAAATATTCAATGGAGGCCCCATGTGTATTTGTGGAACAAGGAGCAGTAATCCTAAAAAATATAGAGTTTTTAAAGCCAGGAGGGCAGATATAGACGGCGGTTTTTTTTGGGTTTCGGGTGAAGATCGGCACCCAGTGGTCAAGCTTACATGTAATGGGAAGCACTGTTACCTGCAGTGCAGAGAGATTGATGGCACGATTAATGATCATCTATTATCCGACCTAATAAGAAGAACGATTAAAAACAAAGAAGATTCGATAGTCATTTCAGAGCATTATAGAGACATTTTAGGTATTAAATATAATAAGTCAGGCGAAGATAAACCTGAATTCAGTATAACTGTTCCAGTCGGCTGGCTAGCAAAAATAAAATATGCATTGTTGGCAACCAAAAAACACCCTGACCCATATGCCAGATATGCATTCTGGCTTGGCCTCATTTCGGTGGTGTTTGGTTATATCTCACTAGCTGTTGGAGCTATCGCGTTGGGTAGCTGTATAGGTTCATTTGTTTTTTCTATTCTTATTTGCCTGGCGGTGTTGTGTGCTTTGTGGTGCTTCCGTCCTTGACCCCCCTTCTTTCTTTTGGCAAGCCTTGTTCAGGTGCCTAAGAACACCTTACCAACGACGGCAACCTCGCGCCGTACCCAAGCGTAGTTTTTTTGCGCCTCCCGCTCTGCAAAGCAGCACAAGGGCGCAAAACAACGGAGCATCTATGGCTCCGGGTGTGGGCGATATACAATACCCGTAAGGGAAAGTAGCCCGCTGCTCGTTGGCAGTTCTTAGCACCCGGAGCTTTTTGCGTTTTTGCAGGCTCCCATAAGAAACTCCAGAGAGGCCCATCATGACGCCCACTCCTTTTTCCTCCGCGTCAGCGCCTGATGTTATGCAGCAGGAAATTCCCAACTTTTCGGAAAGGCTCGGCCCTCTTGAGGGCCGACTGCGGCTGATCAGCGAATGCATTGAATACCCCGCCAACCAGCTTCCACGCAGCGCAGAATTTATTTTCAAAGATCGGCTACTAATAAAAAGGATACAATACAATGCCGATATTATTTTTAATTTAAAATACTCTTTAGTGAGTAGCAAAGGAAAAAAACTACGACAAACCAGCTTATTTTTGCCAAATTCGGGTATTTATTTTTAGATTCGAGTATGTTTGGTACGAGAGATAACACAAAGGACCAAAAGCACATACAAACCGCGATAATCAAATATTCAATAAATTCGTACCTTTGTGGCAAAAAACCGATGCTGTTAAGCCACCCACTTGATCCACAAAAAAATAATGCAACACCAGATAAAATACTCATTCCAGAGCATGAAATGTTAAAATAGAGCTTTACCTGCAAAAGCATAAATCTAGCTATTATATTGATCAAATATGGTTTGAATAATCTAAGAAATTCACAAATAAAAAGAAACATTGCACCGAAAACGATAAAAGCAAAAATAAACAAGCTATCTGATGCAAGTTCTAATATTTGAATAATACCCGCCTCCCCCTGTTCAAATTTTATAAACTTGAACATCAATCCAAAGACTATAGATATGCAACAAATACCCACTCCTCCCACAAATGGCAAAATCACTCGTTCTTTGAAGAGATTCCAAATCTCTTTGCGATTGTTTGAAATATAGTCCTTTGACTCAGGAATAAATTCATCTAGCATAACCGCCCCTAAATTATTTATGATTCAATAATCGACACTTATATAATTATTTGACAAGTTTCTTGCTAAGTGCCTAAGAACACCTTACCAGAGACGGCAACCTCGCGCCGTACCCAAGCGTGGTTTTTTTGCGCCTACCGCTCTGCAAGGCAACACAAAGGCGCAAAGCAACGGACATTATACTCACTGGCATCACTGGCCCGCATCCTTTCGCAAGGGGTGCGGGCCATTTTTTTTTATACGCGCATTTTCACATTTAAATAACAAGCTGGTTTCATTAGGCAACAGCTTAAAAAAAGTGTCTCCATTCTCTCCATTCTATCCACTCTACACTGACACGCCCTGCTCCCCCGGTATACAGCCTCGCAAAAGTGCAACGCAAAATTGCGTCAGCACAAATGCGAGGAAACATGGCCACACTCACCCGAGCTCAAAAAGCAGAACAAATAGCTGAATGGAACAAAGCCCTGCTCAAGTGCGCGCGTGGGCAGGAATACACCATTGGCTCGCGCCGCCTGCGCCGGGTGACCTGCCTGAAATCCGCAACACCTTGGACTGGCTTAACGACCAGCCCACGGTGGAAGATGAGCAGGCTGGCCGTGGGGCCCTGCGTTTTACCCAGCTCGTTCCCGGACGTGGCGGCAGGGGGAGCTACTGATGCCCAAAGCCCTGCAGCTTGAAATGAACTGGCTTGACCGCGCCATCGGCTATGTTGCCCCCATCTGGGGCGCACGCCGCATGCAATCACGCTATACCATGGCCGCCGCGCAGCACATGGCTTCCGGCCTGGTCACTGGTGTGCGCAGGCTCTCGGGCTCGGGCGAGGGCACTCTGGGCAACTGGAACCCGCGCCGCGAACAGCGCCTCGCCAAGAACAGATCCTTTGACACGATTACCCTAGTCTACATAAGTATTATCTGCGCCCCTTATGCCCATTCTCTCCTGCCATGCATCCTGGCAGGCGCGCCCGCCCATCCTTCCATTCAACGACAGGCCAACAGACGCCAACTCTTTTTCCATCTTAGCACACTGCTTGCCTTGAAAGCTCTGCCCTCTCAAAAGGCTTGCCGCCTGAAACCCGGCATGTAAAAGCGGATTTCAGGCGGCAGATACGTTACAAACGCAGCCGTCAGGCGTGCATTCAGCGCTTAAAGCGCTCTGCCAATTCTTTGCCTGAAACCCGTTTTTTGCTCTTCATATCAAAGGCCCTACAGCAGCCGGGCGATACTTCGTCAATAAGCATGGGCGCGCCCTTGGCATCAAGAGCCCACTCTATTTTGATATCCCAAAGATCAAGATCCCGGGCGGCAAACATGGCGTGTATGGCCTGCATGGCTTTGGCGTTGCTGTCCAGCAGGGCATTCATGGTCTGTGCGTTCACAACGCCCAGGGCCACAAGCGCGGAGGGCACAATAAGCGGATCACCGGCGGCGTCATCCTTGAGGGTGATTTCAAACACGGGATCGGCAAAACGCATGCCGTCATGCACACCCGGCACCATGCCGTAGCGGCGCAAGAAGCTGCCGGTGCAGACCCAGCGGGCAATCCACTCAATACCGGGAGCAAACATGGTTCCCCTGCGCACATCCATAGACAGTGCAGGCAGGTCGTATGCGATCATGTGCGTGGAGACGCCGTGTTTTTCGGCCAGTTCGCCAAATATGGCCGATGCCATAAGCAGGCAGGCCTCCCCTTGGCCGGGCTCGGTGCTTTCCGCCACCGTGTTTCCGCCGGGATCGATTTCTCCCGCAGCATTTTTCGTCACCCGGTCTGAGAAAATCAGACGCAGGCCGTCTTCACCGTTGTCATATACGTCTTTGGTTTTGCCACGGTACACCAGGTTCATGATCGTCTCTCCATTTTTATGGCGTGGTTTCTTCATGTGCGCTTTGCAGGCGCAGAAACCGCAGAAATACCTGTAAAAAGTCAGGCAAACCGCCCGGCAATGCAGTTTTTTTCACCCGAGCGGATATGCATGCCTTGCCGCGGTTTCTTGCCTCACGCGCGAAAGTGATGCTGCCCAATTACAAATTTTTCCGCAAGTTCTTCTTGTGGCCGGGGCGGAATCTCTGGCGGGCCAAAATCTGTTCCGGCGCAGCGGCCCTTGTGATGGCCATCCTCATAATTCCTTGCGGCCACAATAAAAGAACGCGCGCCGGATTTTGGGCACGCGTTCCTTGAAAACATGGCAGTATTGCAATTACTCGCTTGCTGGCCTGTATAATCGCGATATGAATTTCCCCGTTTATCTCTGAGAACGAACTTTTTTTACAGACGCGCGCGCCCGTATGTGACGCGACCGTAATAAAAGCTGACTTTCGCTCAAAAATGCCTGAAAAGACGCTTGCGACGACACAGGCGGAGCATTTTCACGTTGAAGCGTTCTATTGCAAAGCCATCCCTACGGACTGCTGATAACCGTTCATACGTTGCCGCTCAAGACGAGAACGCTGCAAATCCTGCCGCAGGACATCCCGCGCTCTGGTGGCAAGCTCTGTCAGGTGCTCCTGCACACGGGCAAGCTCCACAAGGTGCCCCCGGTACTCATCGGCGCGGTTGTCTTCCAGCATATACCAGGCCATGCTGGTCACTTCGTTGCGTTTTTCCGCAAAAATCACAGCCTGGTCATACGCCCCGTCTTCAATGGCGTTCATTTCCTGGCGGGCAAGGTCAAGAGCCTGATCCAGCAAACTGAGTCCCTGAGACATAAAAACTCCTTGCCCTACTGGGCCACACGCCGAACGATCTGCTGGCGCAACTGCTCGCTCACTTCACGCCATTCGGCGCAGATGGGTAAAAATTCGTATTCCAACAGGTCGGAAAGCAGAATCCAGTCTTCGTTTTCCAGGCCTTCGCTCATTTCGGAGATCAGGTTTGAGAGCTTTTCGGTTTTTTCGGCAAAACCCTCGGAGCTACCTTCGTCATAGCGCCCGCGCAGATCACCGAGCATATTCATAAAGTCGCGGGTAACGTCCAGAAGATCCTGCAAAAGCTCAAGGGCGTCCGTATCTGATGCTTCACGGAACAGACGGGCAACCTGGCGGGCGCCGTGTTCCATCATCAGGGTAACCTTGCCCATTTCTCCAGCTATATCCAGGGCCAGCTCGCCGTTGGGCACAGAACGCACCTCAAGGCACGAGATGGAATCGCACGTAATGTCTTCTGCCTGATGCGGATAAATTTCTGAAAAAGCCGCTTCATTGACCAAAACGTCCGTGATCACGCGCCCTTCCATTTCTTCTTCCCGCATAATGCTGGTCAGCGCCTGCTCAAGATTTTCAAAGGTGGATATGCTCTTGGCGCTTTTATTGCCATCAATGATTA
Source organism: uncultured Desulfovibrio sp. (assembly GCA_964517635.1). Taxonomy (GTDB): domain Bacteria; phylum Desulfobacterota; class Desulfovibrionia; order Desulfovibrionales; family Desulfovibrionaceae; genus Desulfovibrio. The sequence continues at coordinate 15,459 of CAZFCC010000042.1, forward strand.
TCATAGTGTTCCTCCTGTCCCCGCGGGGAAGAATTTGCCGCCCTAAGGCTACATCTGTTAAAGCAAACTACATGCCATTTTATTCATATGCTGTTTTTCCAGCCTATTAAAACCATCCGCAAGCACTGTATTAATTGTGTCAGCTCTGCCATGTGGCCGCCCCGCTGCTGCCGCAGCTCGCGCCAGAAGCCGCCTAAAGCCGTCAGCGCCGGGCTGGCGTCCAACAGGATTTGCAAACGCTCGCAATTACGCAAGAAAAGCTGCCCGGCCATGGGGCTTCTGCCCACCAGCCCCGCCTGCTCTTCCAGCAGGGCCAGCAGCTGCAGCGCTTGGCCAAGGGCATCTTGCACAGCCCCCCCAAATGCCGGGCTGAGGGGCACGCTTGCAGGCATGGCAGAATCCCGCGCGCCGCAAGGCACGCCCTCGCCCAGCTTGTCAAACATCTGACGCCACAAAAAACGCTGCATACCAAGCCACAGGCTGCGGTCTTCGTTGCCGTGTCCCGAAGCGCAGCGCAAAGCGGCAAAGCCGCAATCGTCGGTTTCTGTCAGCCAAACGCGGGCCTCGCGCCCGATGCAGGACGCCCCTTGTTCAAGGGCTGCATCCCACCGCCCGCTTGCAAGCCATCCGCAAACAAGATCTCCCACGCCCCCAGGGCCCATGCGCTGAAGACAGGCATGGTCGTGGGGGCATGCGCGCCCGTAAGGGCAGGGATGACAAGCCATGGCAGGTTCAAGGCAGCAACAGCCCGGCAGATACGGCCCGGTATCCCAGGGCTGGGCCGTGGCCAGAAATATGGCGAGGCAAGGAACGCCGAGGCCCGCGGCCAAGTGCATGGTTCCGGTATCGTTGGTGACCAAAAGACGGCAATGCGTGAGCAGGCCCGCCAGCTGCGCGATATCGGTGCGCCCCACGGCGGAAATGCAGGGGCCGTGGGCTGCCCGCATATACTCTGCCGCAAGCGGTTGCTCCGCCCGGCTGCCAAGCAAGACCGGGCAAAGCCCTTCCTCGCGCCACAACCTGTCGCCCAGGGCGGCAAAAGACGCCACAGGCCACTGCCTTCGTGCCTCGCTGGCGCCCAGTTGCAGGGCCACAAAACCCTTGCAGGCACCGTCAATACCCGCCGCCTGCGCGCCCTCTTGCAGCAGCGCGCGGGAAAACTCCCGCTCCGCCGCCGCCGGCGGCTGCAAACCGGGCCTGCTGCCGGGCATCATGCCGCCTGCGGCAAGCCGGGCCTTTTCCGCACCGGTCAGGGCGTTTGCCCCCACCATACGAAACGTGTCCACAAGATTGAAGGGCGTATTGAGACGCCGCAAGACCGTGCCCATAAGAAATGAAGTCCAGACACCGCCGCTAAAGCCAAAGCCCTCGGCATCCATACCAAAACCCGTAATCTCTTCGGGGCGCGCCGCCAAAAGACGGGCCAACAGGCGCGCCGGCAGCGTGGCCGTAAGATTGACAATGCGGGCAGCAGGCATGCTCCGCCTGATTTCATGCACAAAAGCCAATAAACGCAGAGCCCCCCGCCGCCAGTCTTCCTCCACATCGGCCATGATGCACGCGCCGGGCAGGGGCCACGCCATATCCACATGTTGCAGCAAGGGCAGGGCCGAGGCAAAATTTTCCAGGCAAACAAGGCCCACGCGCAGCCCGGCGTTGTGCAGGTCGTGTATGAGGGCCTGGCTTTGCAGCAGGTCGCCAAAGCGGGTCAGGTTGATGATGATGACATCACCGGCGCCTGCCTGATCAGCACCAGGCGCGGGCGCATGGCGCTGCTGCGTGTGGGTTCGGGATGTGTTGGTATTCATGAGCGATCAGAGCCTTCAGGCCAGGTTGGCTTTGTGCCCGCCGTCCAAAAGATTGAGGGCCAGGGTGCGCTCCTGACGGAAACGGTTTTGCACTGCGGCCTGCACCTCACTGGTAGACGAGCCGAACTGGCCAGAGCGCACCTTGTACACATTGGTGATAAGCTTGCGCTCATAGTCCGGGGCGCCGGGGTCACCGCTCATGGCTTCGGCACGGGCAAAAATACGCGTGGCGCCTGTGGGGCCATGCTGCACAGATGTGCTCCAGATAACCTCGCGCATGGCAGGCGACAGGCTGTCCGCCTCCAGGGCCGTGCGCTGACTTATGCCTTCAACGGCAGGCTTGTAATGGCTTTCACGCACATAAGCCTCTTGCAGCGCTTCAAAACGCTCCGGCTGTTCTTCAGCAATGGCGCGCCATACGTCGGGCATGGCTCCCTTACGACTGCCGGTATTGCCCGGCCCGGCCGCGCGCAGCTTTTTGGAAATATCCGGGGCTTCGCCATCCAGAAATTCAAGAAAGTCACTCAGGCTGCCTGCGCGTGAAGACACCTGGTATTTGCCGTACGAAGTGCCGCCGTTTCGGTCATAGCCTATGGCCGCAACGCCATCGCGGCCAGACTCAAACTGGGCGGAAAGCTTGCCCAGCTCCATCTCGGCCGCTTCCGGCTGCTGCCGCTTTTGCCGCGTCTTGCCCTGCGCCGGGGCCGCAGGGCGGCTATGAATGAAGTCGCCGCCGTTGAGGCCGCCAAGCCGTTCGCCCACAGTGCTGGAAAGCGAATGCAGTTGACGCGCCGCGCCCATGCTGCGGGCCAGATCCAGGGTCGAACCGTTGCCGGAAACACTTTGCATCAGCCCCTCGATGGCCTGCGTCTGGCGCAAATCGGCCTCGGCCTTGCCAAAAACCTGGGCGCGCATAAGGTCACTGGGGCTGCGCCCCGCAAGCACAAGATTACGCGCCGGAGCCTGCATGCCCGCAAGCGTTGCGGGCGGCTCCTGGCCGCTCATGGCCTGTGCGGGCTGGGGCAACTGGGCAGCCCCCTCAGCCTGGCGGGCCTGCCCCTGCATAACGGCGGCAAAGCTGGCTCCGCCCGTAGCCGGCGCGGCGCGGCGCTGGCTGGCGGCCTGGCCCTGCTGGGCCTCGGTGGGGGGACGGATAAGAAAATTGGAAAGCGCCATGTGTTCCTCCTGGGCGGCTGATCTGATACCGCACAGAGAACCAGCAAGTACAGTGCCAAGACGCCAAAGGCAAGACATTGCAGCGAGTTGAATACGCCAACAGGCAATAGCTCGCCGCGCGGCCCCAAGAACAATCCCGCATGGCAGGCTGCGCGCCAGAATGCCGACACATGCGGCCATGAAGAATAGTTGGCGGCTGAAAGGCCTTGTGGGGGAGGGACGATTTTAAAGCAGTTGGCGGTTGAAAGGCTTTGTGGGGGAGGGCCCCTTTTGCAAAAGGGGCCCTCCCCCACACCCCCACCCCCCAAAACCATTATTTCTGTCGCGATCTGTTACAGAAGTTCTCCTGACCCAAGGCAGGGCAGAAGCTGAGCTTTTTAGGCTTGATATGGCTTCAAAGCCAAGAAGCCTGTGCTGGCGACACCAATGCAAACCATAAGCGCATTGCATACAGCACCTGCTCAAAACAAGCAGACAGACAGGCAAGCAGACAGACCGGCACGCAAGCAAACAGCGCGCTGCGTGCACGACAGGGGGCCTGCCCCTTGGGGGAGAGAGATCCGGGAAGAAAAGGGAAAAGACCTTAGAGCATTTAAACTATTTCAAAGTTAACATGCTCTAAAAATCGAGTTTGAACTGCATGCCCAGCCCCAGGGCGGAGTCTGGCTGCTTGTTGTTGGGAAGCCGTTCGCGCTGCTCATTTTTGAGGATAAGCTCCGGCCCGAGACCGATGCTCAGGTCATCTCCCACCACAGTATCGGCATAGGCCCGCACCACATGCTTGCTTTCCATGCTCAGATTCTCGTCAGGGCTCATACAATCGGAACCGGGGTCACGCCAGGACGAGCTTTCGTCCTCCACTTTCAGGGCCAGGCCGGATTTGTTTTTGTGGGCTCTGGAGGCTGCGTTCAGAGCGCTATCGATCCCCTTGGCCGTGTTTACGGCCTTGCCATCGGCAGGAGCGTTAACCGCGCGGCTGTGCAGATTGTCTGTGGGCGTACCCTGGCTTTGCCAGGTATCAAGGCTGCTGCCCTCGCGAAAAGACCAGGCTCTGGCGTGAACGGCATCCTTGCGTTTTTTCACGGTAACAGTGCGGCTCTGGTCTGCGCGCGCTTTGTCTACACAGGGCATGCCCTGTTTCGCCTTATCAGCCACCTGAGATCTTACGCCCAGATCAGAAGCGGCAGCAGCGCAAGAACCCCCCAAAGGGGCGGCCAGCACGCCGCAGCATAAAAAAACGGTTGTGACTACCAGTTTGATCATACCTGCTCTTACGATAGTCACCCAAGCTTGTAAAGCTGACCATAATACTGTGAAAAAATTTTTACTCAGGAGCCCGGCCCATAAAGTGCGCAATTTTGCTCAAACAGATATGCACTTGGCAAACGCGCCCTGTAGAACTTTGCTTTCGATCAAGAGAGTTTTTGTAAAAAATCACAAAAGGAATAAAAGTTTTGGGGGGTGGGGGCGTGGGGGAGGAGCCCCTTTTACAAAAG
>CAZFCC010000043.1:0-19687 GCA_964517635.1 uncultured Desulfovibrio sp.
CGGGGGGAGTGCAGAGGGGGGCTCGGAGGGGCGGCAGCCCCTAACAGGCCCCCTCGCCGCCCGCCGCGCAGGCGGCCCAAATAACGAACAAAGAAATAGCCCCCGTGCCCACAGGGCACACAACCCACTTCCCAAAGGACAAGCCTTTTTTCTTCCTATCCCTGCGAGTCACGCAATATCGCTCGCCGCTCAGGCACATTCTCGCCGTGCAGGCGGCTACCTCGCCGACAAGGCCCATCCCCGCCGACAGGCGCATCCCCCGCCGCCGCAAAGGCGTCCCCATCTCCAACATTCCTTAAAAGACAAACACAAAAAACCGCAGCCCGGCAAGCCCGGCGGCGGTTTTTTATTCTTTAATCGTGCAAGACGCACCTTGCTTGCCAATGTAGAGCGGCGCCAGCCGCCCAACACTTACTCCTGCGTAAAGCGGTGCAAACGTACGGCCAACGGCTGCATGCTGCTTCTGCTCATGGCCACAACCACAAAGGCATAGTCCCTGGCCTGTCCAGCAGGTGGGCACGGCCCGCGATAGTGGCGTGTCAGACCGCCTTCGGGTATACTGCCCGAATCGTCATTGTTCCAAAGCCCGCCGCCAAGGAAAAGTTCTTGAGCGTCGCCAACATATTCTACCAGGCGCACATCAAAATAATCCGTGCCGTTAGGAACCTGGATCACCGTTATTTCAGGTGAAATACGCGAGCAGCGATGAACATCGCGCAAGTTTACCGTAATGGCCATGCCGCTGGGCGCGGCTTCCGGCTCCTTGCTGGAGCAGGCAGGCAACAGCAAAGCCGCGCAAAGCGCGGGCATCAGGACGCGCGCGGCTTTGCCGAGAAGATCAAAACGCATCATAGCCTCCAAAATGACAATTGCTTTATACGCCTTTTGGAAGCATAACCAATACTCATGGCGAATACAACAACCACTGGGAGTCGTTTTATGTCTATTCTTGCCGACAGTGTTACCGGCTATCTCGAACACGCATCCTGGATACGCCGCATGTTTGAGGCCGGAGGACATCTCAAGGCGCGTTACGGCGCGGACAAGGTGTATGATTTCAGCCTGGGCAACCCAGACCTGCCAGCCCCGCCCGCTGTGGCCGAAGGCTTGCGCGCTTTTGCCGCACACGCCCACGAACCCTTTGCTTTCGGCTACATGCCCAACGGCGGCTATGCCTGGGCGCGGGAAAAACTGGCTGACTACCTGAGCCGCGAGCAGGGCGTGCCCCTGACGGCTGACGACGTTATCCTGGGCTGCGGCGCGGCTGGCGTGCTCAACGCCTTTTTGCGCGCCGTGCTTAATCCTGGCGAAGAAATGCTGGCCTTCGCCCCCTATTTTGTGGAATACGGCTTTTACGTAGCCAACCACGGCGGCGTGTTCAAGGCTGTGCAAAGCAAGAAAGACACCTTTGCGCCCGACCTCGACGCGCTGGAAGCGGCCATCAATGAAAAGACCCGCGTGGTGCTTATCAACTCGCCCCACAACCCCACGGGCGTGGTCTACAAGCGCAAAGAAATAGCGGCCATTGCCGACCTTTTGCTCAACAAGAGCCAGCAATACGGCAAGCCCATCTGGCTGGTGGCCGACGAGCCCTATCGCTTTCTGGCCTATGACGGCGTGGAAGTTCCCTCGGTTTTGCCCCTCTATCCTTACGCCATCGCCATCAGCTCTTTTTCAAAAAGCCTTTCCCTGCCGGGTGAACGCCTGGGCTACGCTGCGGTTTCCCCCAAGCTGCCCGAAGAAGAAAAAAAGCTGCTCATGGCCGCCCTTACCCTTACCAACCGCATTCTGGGCTTTGTCAATCCGCCCGTGGTGGGCCAGCATATCATGGCCGCTGCCCTGGGCAGCCAGGTAGACCTTAAAATTTACGCCGCCCGCCGTAAGGCCATGGCCGAGGTGCTTGAGCAGGCCAACTACGAATTCCAGATGCCCGCTGGGGCCTTTTATTTCTTCCCCAAGGCCCCCGGCGGCGACGACGTGGCCTTTGTAAACGCCCTGCTTGAAGAACGCGTGCTGGCTGTGCCGGGCACGGGCTTTGGCTGCCCTGGCCATTTCCGCCTGGCCTTCTGCGTGGACGAAAGCGTGATCCGCAATTCTGCCGAGGGCTTTGCCAAGGCCCGCGCCACAGTAAAGTAGCATTTGAACCGTAAAAGACCTGTTTCGGCGCACCTTGCCGCGCCTTCCCTAAAAAATGGGGACGCGGCAGGGTGCGCGGCCAGCCCCCTGCGGGCCCGAGCGCCGGCACTGCCTATAAAGTTCGCACTGTCCGAAAAGCACCGAAAAGCTGAGCGGACGGAGCGCCCGATGGCCAGTCACGATGGCCAGCCCCGAAGGCAGGCCGATGGCCAGACCAACGCGCGAATCAGGCGACCAGGCCAGCGTGCGAACCAAGTAAGCAGACCAGCGCTCCAGTCAGGCGACCGAATCAGACAACCGGAACAGGCAACCCACCGGGCGCTCAAATCAGATGCCCGAATCAGCAGACCGAATCAATGGAGCCTTTATGCAAAACAGCAAACAAAACAGCGCATGCCGCCGTTTTTTCTGCGCTGTTGCCCTGCTCGCCCTTGTCATGCTTGCGGCACTACCCGCAGCCGCCAAGGACATAACCGTTCAGGACGCGGCCCAACTGCTGCAAAATCCGCCTCAGGGGCTGATTATTGTAGACGTGCGCACGCCAGCCGAATTCCGCGAGGGGCACCTGCCGGGCGCGGTCAACATCGACTACTTTGGCGGCCCGTTTGAAGCGCAGATTGCCCATCTGCCCAAGGACGCCCCAGTGCTGCTTTACTGCCGCACTGGCAAGCGCTCTTCCAGCGCTCATGAGAGCATGCAAAAGGCGGGAATCGGGAATATTTTGCACATGAACGAGGGCATTCTTATCTGGCAACAGCATGGATTTCCTTTAGAAAAATAACCTGCGCGCATCTGGCACGTTCTCTGCACTATCAGGGGCGGGGAGGAATGTTTTTCCTCCACCGCCCCTATTTTTATGGAGGCCAGCGTGAACTCGGCACTTTATATAGGCGCTACGGGCATGAAGGGCTTGGCGGAGGGCATGAATGTCACCACCAACAACCTCGCCAACGTCAGCACCATCGGCTACAAGCAGCAAGGCATTCTCTTTTCCGATATTTTTTACGCCCAACAAGGCGGTATGGGAAACTGGTGGAATGCGCAGGACAACTCGCGCGTTGCGCTTGGCCAGGTGGGCATGGGCCTTCAGGTGGAGTCTGTGCGCACGCTTTTCGGCCAAGGGGCGCTTGAGTCCAGCAATACGGTTACTGACTTGGCCATCAGCGGCAAAGGCTTCTTTCAGGTCACGGACGGCGCGGGCCTCTATTATACCCGCGCCGGAGACTTCCGCCCCGACAAGGAAGGCGTTTTGCGCACCCCCTCGGGCCTGGGCCTCAACGGCTACAAGTATAATGCCGACGGCAGCAAGGGCGGCCTGCAACAAATCACCATCGACAAGTTTGCCAACATGCCCTCAAAAAGCACCACGTCTGTAGACATGCGCTTCAACCTCGGCATGAACGCATCAAAGAGCACCGACCCGACCAATCCCTACTTCAGCCTGCTGAACAGTTATGACGCCAACGGCGTACCGCCCCTTTCCAACCTGGCCTACGGCTACGCCCAGAGCATCACTCTGTATGGCGAAAACGGCAGCCAGCAACAGGCGACCATATACTTTGACGCCGCCCCCAGCGAACGGGCCGGCAGCGTGGTGCAATACCTCATCGCCACAAATAATATACCCAAGGATGAAAACGGCATCGCTCCCGGCACAGGCGCCCTCATGAGCGGAACCCTGACCTTTGACGGCAAGGGGCAGTTGACCGACATGACAGCCTTCACCCCGTCTGCTGAGGGCAGCAAAGACCTGGCAAACTGGGCGCCCTCTGCCCTTTCAGACGGCGGCCTGCCCCAGATGACGGTTGGCGGCACGGCAACAACGGTAAACCTTGGCATCAGCGCCGCCGGAGGCTGGCAAAACGCACCGGCCAATGCGGCTGCCGTGGGGACGAGTCAAAACGCCCTGGGCGGCATGGGGCAAAACGCCACTGTGGCCGTAGACGCCACCACCAACTATAAGGAAACATCGCCCGTAACGCGGCGCAGCAACCAGAACGGCTACCCCGAGGGCTTTTTGAGCAATATCAGCATCTCTGCCAACGGAGATGTGGTGGGCCTTTTTTCCAACAATCAGAGCATGGATCTGTGGCAGATTCCCGTATGCCGCTTTACAAGCGAAGACGGCTTGCGCCGCGAAGGCCACAACATGTTCAGCGCCACGCCGGATGCCGGGCAAATGGATATGGGCGAAGCCGGAACCGAAAACTACGGCACCGTGCGCGCCTACTATATTGAAAATTCCAATGTGGACATGGCCACAGAGTTCGTCAATATGATCATCACCCAGCGCGGCTTCCAATCCAACAGCAAGGTGGTCACCACCGCCGACCAGATGCTGCAAAAGGCCGTTGAGCTCAAGCGCTAGGTGTAGAGGGTCAACGCGCTTTACCCTCCGGCCCGTTTTGCAGCCGGCTTTCTGCCAAAAGCCGCATGAGACCACGCCCGCATAAAAGACGGCGCGGGCAAAAAGGCGGCGCGGGCAAAAGGCCCTGCCATAAAAAAATTCTCCTTGATCTGAACACAAAGGGGCGCGCTGCCGAACCACGGCAGCGCGCCCCTTTTTCACATGCTGGCCATCACGATGCCCGCAAGGGCTGCGCATCTTTTGCTCCGGGAGCTCCCCGAGACAGTGTTCCCGCGCGATGAATTTCCTTAGTATCTCACTAAAAGCGAGCCTTGCATTCAGTGTGCACTTTTACGATACTCTACCGGAATAAAAGGAAAAATTCGACACAGAAATTGCAGGAAAGACGCACCTGCCGACACTGCCTACGAAGAAGCCAGCCGATAAAATACCTCGGGCTGTAAAATAACCACCGCATTGCCCTCAAAGGGGCCAAAAAGCCCTTCATCTTCCTGCTGTTTCAGTACCTTGTACAAAGAAACCCGGTGTACCCCAAGCAGGCTTGCCATCTCTTGTCGCGAAATCCCCAGATTGGCCGTAAGGGGCTTGCTGTCGGGCTCAATATGCTGCGCCATAAACTTGCAAACCCGCACGAGCAGATTGTCTACATACAGGGAAGAAGCCTGATTTGACAGAATGCGCAGCTTGCGTGACATGGAAAACAGCAGGTTAGCTATCAGGTCGGGCCGCTCCCGACTAATCAGATCAAAACTGTTTTTTTCAAAACCGTAAACCACGCAATTCGTGGCACATGTGAAAAAACTCTCCCTGGGCATGGGATCCAGAAAAGGCGTTTCGCCAAAAATGCAGCCTTCATGAATGTACCAAAGAATTTTTTCCATGCCCTCAAGGCTTTGATGTGTCAGCTTGATACGTCCTTTTTCTAAAAAATAAAGACGGTCACGAAACTGCACCTCATGCCCCTTGGGCCAGGCAAAACGCTTTGCAAGATAGAGCACCGAGCGCCAGGGGGCGTTCATGCCCTGCATTTCTTTAAAGGCCCAGCGCCGGCCACCCTGAATACCTTCACTAACTATATGTTTTTCCATAAGTTTCCCTCAAAAAAGACTACAGCCGGCATCCGACATGCGCCATCCTGAAAATTTATTGTGAAAAATGTTGCATACGGAACACGCCTAACTGCCACCCTGCCGCTACTCTTCTTCTGCAACATGCAAAAATTTTTCGCACATGAAAAAAAGGCAAACTGCCATTTCGCCTTTTGAAACACCAAGGAGAATACATCATGGGCCATCCGACAATTTATCCCACAGGAGTCACCCTGTTTAACCCTGAAAAATGCTGGGGAGGACTCACCATTTTTCAGGCTCAAGAGTTCGGTGCTGTACTTATGGATATGAATGGCCGTGAAGTCAACGTCTGGAAAGGCGTTCACGGCATGCCTAACAAGATACTCCCCGGCGGATACCTTATTACCAGCCGTGGTCGCCGCAGTGGCAAATACAGTGTGCAGGACGGGCTTGACATTGTCCAGACCGATTGGGACGGCAATATCGTTTGGAAATTCGACCGCAACGAATTTATTGAAGACCCCGGCACTGAAGGCCGCTGGATGGCCCGCTACCACCACGACTTCCAGCGCGAAGGCAACCCCGTGGGCTACTATGCCCCCGGCATGGAGCCCAAGCCCCTGGAAGGCAATACCCTGGTGCTCTGCCACCGCAACGTGCGCAATGCCGCCATCAGCGACAAGCTTTTGCTGGACGACCTTATTCTTGAAGTTGACTGGAATGGTGAAATCCTCTGGGAATGGTCGTGCAACGAGCATTTTGATGAAATGGGCTTCAGAGAAGGCCCCAAAAACACCCTTGCTCGCAACCCCAACTACCGCCCCACCCAGCCCGAAGGCATGGGCGACTGGATGCATATCAACTCCATGTCTGCCCTTGGGCCCAACAAGTGGTACGACGCGGGCGACGAGCGCTTTCACCCCGACAACATCATCGTTGACGGCCGCGAAGCCAATATCATCTTCATCATCAGCAAAAAAACTGGCAAGATCACCTGGAAGCTCGGCCCGGACTATGACAGCTCGCCGGAGCTCAAGGCCATCGGCTGGATCATCGGCCAGCACCATGCCCACATGATCCCCCGCGGGCTGCCCGGCGAAGGCAACATTCTTATTTTTGATAACGGCGGATGGGGCGGCTACGACGTGCCCAACCCCGGCTCCCCCACTGGCGTCAAGGCGGCCCTGCGCGACCATTCGCGCGTGCTGGAAATAGACCCCGTGACCCTCAAGATCGTTTGGCAGTATACGCCCAAAGAAGCCGGATTCCTTGAGCCCATGGACAGCAGCCGCTTCTACAGCCCCTTTATCAGCGGCATGCAGCGTTTGCCCAATGGCAATACCCTGATCACCGAAGGTTCCAACGGCCGCGTTTTTGAAGTGACCCCGGATTATGAAATCGTGTGGGAATTTATCTCCCCGTATTGGGGCAAGCATGTGCCCATGAACATGACCTACCGCGCCTACCGCGTGCCGTACGAATGGGTTCCCCAGGTTGAAAAGCCCGTGGAAAAGGCCATTGCGCCCCTGGACGTGACCACCTTCCGCGTGCCCGGCGCAGCCGCTGCTGGCGACCGCGATAAGGAAGTAACGGTTGAAGGCTGCCAGCCTTATGAAGGCAGTAATGCCCTGTGCGTGGCCTCGGTGGAAGACCCCTCCAGCAACTAACCTATCCCTCCACATCCTGCCCCGGCTTGCCGGCCGGGGCAGGATAAAGTCCGGAAACCCACGAGGACGCCATGCTTGTTAAAACTTCCGACTTTACACCGGCCATGCTGGCAAAATGGGCCTTCAGCCTGGCATTGCCGCTTGCCGTCTACTTCTTCATGCCCCGCAGCGAGGCATTTACCGACCCCATGGCGGCATTTTTGGCCGTCACGCTATGGGCCGTCACTGCCTGGGCTTTGGACAGCATGAATGAAGTGGCCGTGGGCATTGCCCTGCCCATATTATACACTCTTTTTTGCGGTGTAAGCCAGAAAGTCGTTTACGGCCCGTGGCTTTCCGAAGTGCCCATCATTGTCATCGGCGGCTTCACGCTGGGCAAGATCATTCAAGAAACTGGCCTTGGCAAGCGCATTGCCCTCACCTGCGTCAAGCTCACAGGCGGCAGCTTTGCCGGGGCTCTTGCGGGCATAACGCTGGCGGCGGCCATCATCTCGCCGCTGGTTCCTTCCATCATGGGCAAGGCGGCCATCATCTGCGCCGTGGCCCTGTCTCTTTGTGATGCGCTGGACTTCAAGCCCAAAAGCCGCGAAGCCACGGCCGTGGTGCTGGCAGCCTGTCTGGCCGTCGGTTCCACCAAGCTTGCCTACCTCACGGGCGCGGGCGACCTTGTCATGGGCATGGGCCTTGTGGACAAGGTAATGGGAACCCAGACCTCATGGATGGAATACGCAAAGTTCAACTTTGTTCCGGCCATGCTGTACACGGCCATGTCTTTGGGCCTGGTGCTGCTGGTGCTGCGCACCAATGTCAACAAAGAAAGCCTCAGCCGGGCCGTGCGTGAAAAACACGCCGAACTTGGCCGCACCAGTGACGAACAGCGCCGCGCCCTGGTGCTGCTGTGCGGCACGCTGGCGCTGCTTTCCACCGACTCTCTGCACAATCTGAGCGCCGGAACCGTCATGGTGCTTGTAACTGGCGTAGCCTTTTTGCCGGGCATAAGCCTCATGGACGGCAAGCGCATAAGCAGCATCAACTTTGCGCCGCTTTTCTTCATTATGGGTTGCATGGCCATCGGCAGCGCCGGGGGCTTCCTCAAGGTTACCCAGTGGCTGGCGGCCCTTGTGTTGCCCCTGTTCAGCGAAACCGGAACAACCCTCGCCACCGTCTGCTCCTATGTGGTGGGCGTGGTCATGAACTTCCTGCTTACGCCGCTGGCGGCCACCTCTACCCTTTCGGCCCCCATTACCGAGCTTGGCGTGCAGATGGGCATGGATCCCCGGCTGCTCTATTTCTCCTTCCAGTATGGTCTGGACAACCTGCTCTTCCCCTATGAATACGCGCTGTACCTCTACTTTTACAGCAGCGGTTATATCCAGTTCAAAGACATGCTTTTGGTTATGGCCCTGCGCATGATTCTGACAGGCGTTTTTGTGGCCCTCATCGCCATGCCCTACTGGCGCATGGTTGCCTAGCGCTGTCTGGCATTTTCAATATGCCACTGCCCTGCGCGGATTTTCTGGTAAATCCGCGCAAAAAATGCCCGGACACCGGAACAAAAACACTGGTAAAAAAATATGGGGAATCTTTCGATGAAAAGACTGACAGGTTTGCTGCTGGCCGCCACACTGCTGTTGGGCGCAACAACTCCGGCCCAGGCTGTGGAATTCAAGGTCAGAGGCAGCTGGCAATATGCCTTTGACTACATCCAGGGCGGCAGCTTTATGGGCAAAGACCGTCAGGGAAAGCGCGAAATAGGGCAGCAGTGGGCTGCCATACACCAAAAAAGAGACAATTTCGAAGCCATCCAGCGTCTGCACCTGCAGTTACACGCTGTGGCATCTGAAAACCTTTCCGGCACGGTGTTTTTTGAAGTCGGCGAACAGCGCTGGGGCATGGCTGCCCAAGGCGGCGCCCTCGGCGCCGACGGCGGCAACATGGTCAAGCTCAAGCAGTCCTATCTTGATTGGCGCGTGCCCGGCGCTCCGCTCAAGCTGCGCATGGGCCTGCAAGGCGTGCAACTGCCCGGCTTTGCCATGGACAGCCCCGTGCTGCACGACGACCTCGCAGCGCTCAGCGCCGCGTGGACATTCAGCCCCAAGGTAACAGCCAGCGCCGCATGGATGCGCCTGCTCAACGACAACTGGCAGGGCGACGCCAACAACGCTGCTAATTTCATCGACAATCTTGACCTTGTTGCCCTTACCGTGCCGGTTACCCTTGACGGCCTGAAATTCACGCCGTGGGCCATGGGCGGAGCCATGGGGCCCAACAGCCTTATGCCTGCCACCATTACCGGCATGCCCGGCGGCAGCAAAAAGTTCACCTTCAACAATCCCGTGGCCACCGCCCAGGGCATTGACGGCCTGCAACTGCGCGACGGCCTGTACCCGGCCGCGTTCAGCACAAGACGCACCGGCTCGTCCATCTGGGATGACGAATACAGCACCCTTTACTGGGGAGGCATCACCGGCGACTGGACTGGCCTTGATCCTTTCCGCCTGCGTGCCGACTTTGTATACGGCGGCGTCAAGCGAGAGCATGAAGAACTGAACCGTCAGGGCTGGTACGGCATGCTCGTTATGGAATACGCCACAAACTGGGGCCTGCCCGGCATTTATGGCTGGTATTTCAGCGGCGATGACGACAATCCCCATAACGGTTCAGAACGCCTGCCCTATCTTGCCACCACCAATAACCTGAACAATGCCCTTTCCACCTTCGGCTACCGGGGCAATCCGTCCATGGGCGGGGCCAAGGGCGTGCTCGGCACAAATCCGAGCGGAACCTGGGGCATTGGCGCGCGCGCCAAAGATCTGAGCTTTCTTGATAGCCTCAAGCACACGCTGCGCTTGAACTATTTCGGCGGCACCAACAGCCCCGAAATGGCCAAGTACATCACTGGCCGAAAAACAGAAGACGGCTCTGGCCGCCAGGTTTACCGCAACAATACGGATTTCAACTCTTTCGGCACGTACCTGACCACCGAAGACAAAGGGATGGAAATCAACCTGGACAGCACTTTCAAGGCTTCGGAAAATCTGAATTTCTTTGTCAACCTGGGCTATATACACCTGTGGCTCGACAAAGACGTGTGGGGCCGGTACCAGAACACCCCCGGCGACAGCCTCAATGTGGCTGATGCCTGGAAGGCGTCTGTCACGGTCGTCTATTCCTTTTAACCAGCCCCCCCCGCTTGCCATAACAACCACACCCCCTTGCCAGAACCGTTACGGGCCGCCCCCTGCATAGCCGGGCGGCCCGTGCTTTTACCTGCCTTCAGATTTTTTTCGCCCATGCACGCGCTCTATTGTAGTCTTGCGAAATAAAAACAGCGCATACTACGCAGCATACGCAATTACATGCACATATCATTGATGAAAACTATACAATAGCTTTCGCGGCACAGGGGGGCCATGTGTTGTCAGAATCAGCCTTTACATACTGCATGGGGCCTACGGAGCGCACGCAGCCCGTGCGGCATTTCACATCAGCATTGCTCTTGCCTCTGTCATGCGCTATGCTAGGGTATGCCTTTATCCGCACCAAATGCCGTCAGACGCACCCTCGACGCAAACAGGCAAATACGGAAACCGCACCAACGGAGAGCCGGACAATGAGTGCCTCACCAGCAGAAGCCAGCATTCCCGCAGCTACGCAAGCGCCCGCCCCGGGCATCGTCCGGGACGGGACAGAAACGCGTCTCTATGGTGTTGTGGGCTGGCCGCTGACGCAGAGCCTTTCTCCTTTGCTGCACAATTCGGGCTTCGCGGCTCTTGGCCTGCCCGGCCTGTATCTGCGCTGGGAAGTGCCGCCAGAGCGGCTGCCCGCCTTTGTGGACAGCGTGCGCCTGCTCAATATCCGCGGCTGCTCCGTTACCATTCCCCACAAGGTCGCCCTGCTGCCCCTGCTGGATGAGATCAGCCCCCTGGCCCGATGTGTGGGCGCGGTCAACACCATCTACTGGCAAGGCGATCTGCTTTGCGGCGACAATACCGATGTCGCAGGCTTTATGGCTCCGCTGGCACAAGAAAACCTGCACGGCGCAGACGTAATGCTGCTGGGCGCTGGCGGCGCGGCGCGCGCGGCTGTCGCCGGGCTCATGAGCCTTGCCAACGACCGCAGGCCGGGCCATGTCTTTATCTGCACGCCCTCTGATTCCTCGCACCTGCCCCTGGCTGAAGAATTCGGCCTGAGCCCCATACTGTGGGCGCAGCGCCACGATATTCCGGCCCGCCTTGTGGTCAACACGACGCCTCTGGGCATGCGCGGCAAGGCCGAAGATGCGAGCCCCTATTCCTTTGCCATGGCAGACAAAAATTTTTCTCCACATGCTGCCGAAGCAACGGCCATGGCCTACGATATCGTATATAACCCTTTGAAAACAAGGTTCTTACGTGAAGCCGCCCATGCGGGCCGACGCTGCCTTTCGGGCTTGGACATGTTTTTCGGCCAGGGCGACGCCCAGTTTCGCCTATGGACAGGCCAAGCCCTGCCCCTGGCATCGCGGAGCGCGCTGGAAGCGGCGCTGGCCGCAAGCTAGAGCATTTTCACGGTGTAATGCTCCGGCCGCTGCCTGAGCAGACGCCTGCCGTAAGGCAAAGCGCAGCAAGCGTTGCACCAACGGCCCGCCCGAAGATCCGGCGGCCGAAAACGAGGTTCATATGCGCATACTGGTTCTGCACGGGGTCAACCTGAACATGTTCGGCAAACGAGACCCCGCCCACTACGGCAATGCCACCCTGCCCCAGATAGACGACGCCCTGGCGGCTCTGGGCAAGGAGCTTGGCGCTGCTGTGGAGAGCTTTCAGACCAATCACGAAGGACTCATGGTAGAGCGCATCCACAAGGCCGCCGATGAAGACGTGCACGCCGTCGTCATCAATGCCGGAGCTTGGACGCATTACAGCCATGCCATTGCCGATGCCCTCGCCATACTGAAAATCCCCGTGGTCGAGGTGCACATGTCCAACGTGCATGCGCGCGAAAATTTCAGGCACCATTCCGTGCTGTCGTCCGTCTGCACGGGCAGCATTTGCGGCTTCGGGCCGTCGAGCTATCTTCTCGGTCTGCGCGCCGCGCTTGATGCGGCGGGCATGGCAGCCGAAAAGGTGCAAAACTGAAAGGTTCCAGAGCTCTGGAACTAGCTTTCTGCGGTATTCTGCGTTACGCCCTGAGACATCCCCTACTTGTCCAGGGCCCCCTCAACAGCCTCTAACCAGAGAGTTCACATGAACGACGCCATCAATCTGAGCCGGATGCGCGACGCCGCCTTTACGGCGGAAGTGGAGGCGCTAAGCGGCCAAAATGTTTCAACCTGCTACCAGTGCGGCAATTGCACAGCCGGTTGCCCGGCAGGCCTTGTCTATGACCGGCAAGTTAGCCAGATCATGCGCGCCGTACAGCTTGGCCTCAGGGATGAAGTGCTCAATTCGCGCTCTATCTGGATGTGCCTTTCCTGCTCTACCTGTAGCCTGCGCTGTCCCAACAATATCGACGTTGCGGGCGTAATGGAAACCCTGCGCCACATGGCCCGCAAAGAGGGCCGCGTCACTGTGCCCAAGGTGGAAAAGTTCTGGTTTTCCTTCCTTGATACCGTGCGCACCTTTGGGCGCACCTATGAAATCGGAACCATGGCCCTGTACATGATGCGTTCCATGCGCGTGTTCACAGACCTGGATCTCGCCCCGGAAGCTCTCAAAAAAGGCAAGCTGGGCCTCAAGCCCCACGTTTTGCCCCAGGGAGCCGCCCCGGTTTCGCGCATTTTTGAGCGCTATAAAGAACGCGCCAAGCGCGAGGGGGTACGTCCATGAATTTTGCCTACTACCCCGGCTGCTCGGCCCGAGGTTCTTCCAAAGACTATGAAACGTCCACCCAGGCCGTGTGCAAAGCTCTGGACATACACCTGGTGGACATCCCGGACTGGAACTGCTGTGGCTCCACCCCGGCCCACGCCGTAGATACCGAGCTTTCCGCAGCCCTTTGCGTGCGCAACCTCGACATCGCCGCCCAGCAGCAGGCCGAGCTCTTGCTCACGCCCTGCCCGAGCTGCCTTTCCAATCTCAAGCTGGCCTCCAAGCGCATGGAAGACAATGCGTTTCGCGCGCGCGTGGACGAGCTGCTCGACGGCCCCTCGGCCAAGACCTTCCCGCCCGTAACCTCGGTTATGCAGGGCATTGCCGAAAACTTTGATATGGATGCCATCGCCGCGCGGGTGCGCAAAAGCCTCAAGGGCTTGAAGCTGGCCGCCTATTATGGCTGCCTCATGAGCCGCCCGGCCGAAATCATGAACTTTGGCGATCCGGAAAACCCCACCCTTATGGAAAGCATGCTCACCGCCTGCGGCGCTGAAATGGTGGACTTTCCCCTCAAAACCGCCTGCTGTGGCGCATCGTTTGGCATTCCCGAACGCGTGATGACGGCCCGCAACTCTGGCCGCATCCTTGACCTCGCCACACAGCTTGGCGTGGACGCCGTTATCGTGGCCTGTCCGCTCTGCCAGATGAACCTTGACCTGCGCCAGCCGCAGGCATCAAAGGAAATGGGCACGTCCTTCAATCTGCCAGTGCTCTACTTTACCCAGATGATGGGCTTAGCCTTTGACCTTGACCACAAGGAACTGGGGCTTAACAAACTGCGCGTCAGCGCTGACGGCCTCATCCGCAAGCTGGACGAACTCCGGCGCAATTCCGCCGCCGCAGACAAGGCCGCTGAAGGAGGCAGGTCATGAGAATAGGCGTCTTCGTCTGCCATTGCGGCAGCAATATCGCGGGCACTGTCGATTGTGCCAAGGTGGCGGAAATCGCCCGCTCCTATCCCGATGTCGTCTATGCCGACGACCCCATGTACACCTGCGCCGAGCCCGGCCAGGCCGCCATTGAAGCCACCATTCACGAGCATAAGCTCGACGGCGTCGTGGTTGCCTCCTGTTCGCCCCGCATGCACGAGCCCACCTTCCGCCGCACGGTAGAACGCGCGGGCCTCAACCGCTACATGCTTGAAATGGCCAATATTCGCGAACACGTTTCGTGGATTGGCCGCGACATGAACGCCAATACCAACAAGTCCGCCGAGCTGGTTTTGCTGGCAGTGGAAAAGCTGCGCAAAAACAAGCCGCTGCTTGCCAAAAGCTTTGACGTCAACAAGCGCGTGCTGGTTATCGGCGCTGGCGTTGCGGGCATTCAGGCGGCCCTTGACTGTGCCGACGGCGGCGTGCCCGTGGTGCTTGTGGAGCGCGAAGCCACCATTGGCGGCAAAATGGCCAAGCTCGACAAGACCTTTCCCACGGTGGACTGCTCGGCCTGTATTCTCGGCCCCAAGATGGTGGACGTGGCGCAGCATTCCAATATTACGCTGCACGCTTATTCCGAAGTGGAAGACATCTCGGGCTATGTGGGCAACTTCACGGTCAAGATCCGCAAGCGCACCACCTATGTGGACTGGAACCTCTGCACGGGCTGCGGCGCCTGCACCGAAAAATGCCCCAGCAAAAAAACACCCGATGCCTTTAACGAATTGGTGAGCAATACCACGGCCATCACCATCGCCTTCCCCCAGGCCATTCCCAAAAAAGCCGTCATCAACGCCGCCCATTGCCGCCAGTTTATCAAGGGCAAGTGCGGCGTATGCGCCAAGATATGCCCCACCGGCGCCATCAAGTATGACATGGAAGACGAGATCATCACCGAAGAAGTGGGCAGCATCGTGGCCGCCACGGGCTATGATCTCATGGACTGGACAGTGTATCAGGAATACGGCGGCGGGGCCTATCCCGACGTTATCACGTCCCTGCAGTACGAGCGCCTGCTCAATGCCTCCGGCCCCACGGCCGGGCACATCCAGCGCCCCTCGGACGGTCGGGAACCCAAGAATATCGTCTTTGTGCAGTGCGTCGGCTCGCGCGACAAATCCATCGGGCGCCCCTACTGCTCGGGCTTTTGCTGCATGTATACGGCCAAGCAGGCCATCCTGACCAAAGACCACATCCCCGATTCCCAATCCTATGTCTTCTATATGGGCAGGGCCAGCTTGTGGTCATGGGTGTGGATACGCTCCTGGGCCAGGCCATTGAAGTCAAGGCCGACCTTGTGGTTTTGGCTGTGGGCATCGAGGCCAGCAAGGGCGCACCCCAACTGGCTGAAAAACTGCGCATTTCCTACGACAGCTACGGCTTCTTTATGGAAAGTCACGTCAAGCTCAAGCCTGTGGAAACCAATACCGCCGGTGTGTATCTGGCGGGCGTGTGCCAGGGAACCAAGGACATTCCCGCTTCCGTGGCCCAGGGTTCGGCAGCGGCCGCCAAGGTGCTGTCGCTCTTTGCCAAAGACAAACTGGAAAGCGACCCGCAGATCGCCCAGGTGGACATGCGCCGCTGCGTCAACTGCGGCAAGTGCATCCAGTGCTGCCCCTTCGGGGCCATCAAGGAAGTAGAAGTGCGGGGCGAGGGCAAGGCGCAAGTTATTGAAACCGTCTGCCAGGGCTGCGGCCTTTGCACGGCCACCTGTCCCCAGGGGGCCATCCAGCTTTCACACGCCACAGACAACCAGATTCTTGCGGAGGTTAACGCGCTATGCCAGCTTTAGAAGGCAAAGAACTGCGGATTGTGGGTTTTCTCTGCAACTGGTGCTCCTATGGCGGCGCCGACACTGCTGGCGTGGCCCGAGCCACCCAGCCCACAGATCTGCGTATCATCCGCGTGCCCTGTTCGGGCCGCATAGACCCGCTGTTTATCGTCAAGGCCCTGCTTAACGGGGCGGACGGCGTGCTGGTTTCCGGCTGCCATCCGCGCGACTGCCACTATTCGGCTGGCAACTTTTATGCCCGCCGCCGTCTTGAAGTGCTCAAGCAGTTTCTGCCCGTGCTCGGCATTGACGACCGCCGTTTTGAATACACCTGGGTTTCGGCTTCTGAAGGCCAGCGCTGGCAGCAGGTGGTTACGGTCTTTACCGACCGCATCCACAAGCTCGGCCCCGCGCCCCGCCTGGAAGACCCCGAGCCACTGCTCAAGATCGCCGACATGGCGCTTACTTCCCTGCGGCCCCTGGGCACTGGGCAGACCGCCGCTCTCGGTGAACTCAAAGAAGCCATCAAGGCCAAACTGCCCGAGCTGGATTTTGTCATCGGCTGGGGCGAAGGCTACGATGCCGCCCATACCGTGCCCATCTTCATGAAAACCCCAGAAGATGTGGACAAGCTCGTGTGGGGGCCGCTCAACGTCAACAACCCGGCCGTCTACCTGCCCTCGTTCAAGGGCAAAAAGGTGGGCATCGTGGTCAAGGGTTGTGACTCGCGCTCGGTGGTGGAACTGCTGCAGGAAAAACTCATCCGCCGCGAAGACGTGACCATTTTCGCCATGCCCTGCGAGGGCACGCTGGATATGGCCCGCGTTACCCAGGAGCTTGGGCGCTACACCACTATCGACAAAGTGGAATATGACGAGGCCGGGGTTACCATTACGGCCGACGGCAAGCCCCAGCGTTTCTGCATGACCGACTACGCCCAGGGCAAGTGCTACGGCTGCACGACACCCTCGGCCGTGCTCGCAGACACGCGCCTGGGCACGCCCGCACCGGTGGAAAACGGCTCCCCCACCCCGCCCGAACTGGCCCTGCTCGACTCCATGTCGCTTGAAGAGCGCATGGCTTTCTGGCGCGGACAGATGGATCGCTGCCTGCGCTGCTACGCTTGCCGCAATGCCTGCCCCATGTGCGTCTGCCGCGACTTCTGCGTTTCAGACAGCCGCGACCCGCACTGGATGACGCAGGAAGACAGCGTGAAGGAAAAACTGTTCTTCCAGACCATACACGCCATGCACCTTGCCGGACGCTGCACGGGCTGCGGTGAATGCCAGCGGGCCTGCCCCGTGGGCATTCCCATTCTGGCCCTGCGCCAGCAGATCGGCCGTGCCGTAAGCCAGCTCTTTGACGGCTACAAGGCGGGCCTCAATGCCGAGGCCGTGCCGCCGCTGCTGGGCTATGAAGTGGAAGAAAAGAACATCCATGAGAGGGACTGGAAATGAGCATGACCCGCTTTGTAACCCCCGACGGCCTGCCCGCCTTTCTGGCCTTTCTCTCGCAACAGGGCAACCGTGTGCTTGTTCCCGTGGAAAAGCCTGCGGCCAAACGCTCTGTGGTCTTTGAAGCCTGGAAAGAAGGCAAGCCCTTTACCCTGGCAAAAGCCACCGTGCCCGCCAAGGAAGCCGTGCTGCCCCAGTGTGAAACCCTGGTAAGCTACAAAAAAAGCAAAGATCCGGAAAATCCGGCCCGCGTCTCCATGCAAGTGGACGACACCCCGCAGGCCGAAGCCACCGTGGTTTTTGCTACCCGCCCCTGCGATGCGCGCGGTTACGCCGTCCTTGACCGGCCCTACCTTAACGGCCCCTTTGTGGACCCCTATTACAAGGCCAGGCGCGATGCCCTTACGGTCATCAGCCTTACCTGTAATTCGGGCTGCAATACCTGCTTCTGCCACTGGGTTGGCGGCGGCCCCACCTCGCCCGAAGGTTCGGACATTCTCATGACCGAAATCGAGGGTGGCTATGTGCTTCAGGCTATCACGCCCAAGGGCGAAGCCCTGCTTGCCGCTTCTTCGCTTGAAGACGCCGGCGACCGCTTTGCCAAGGTGGAAGAAGTGCGCAAGGCGGCCTGGGCCAGCCTTGTGCCCGCCCCCAACATTAAAGAGGCCCCGCAAAAGCTGGCGGCCATGTTCACGGATGTGGAGTTCTGGCAAAACCAGACCGACCGCTGTTTGTCTTGCGGCGCCTGCACCTACTTCTGCCCCACCTGCTATTGCTTCAATATCACGGACGAGGGAGAAGGATTGAGCGAAAAAGGCGGACGCCGCCTGCGCAGCTGGGACAACTGCATGTCGTCCCTGTTCACGCGTGAGGCCAGCGGGCATAACCCCCGCACCAGCAAGGCCCTGCGCATGCGCAACCGCGTTTCGCACAAGTACTCCACCTATCCTGAAAACTGGGGTTCGTTCTCTTGCAGCGGCTGCGGCCGGTGCATCAGCAATTGCCCCGTCTGTCTGGACATCCGCGCCATTGTGCTGGCAGCGCTGGAAGCCAAGCAAGACAAAGCCGAGTAGGAGCAGACATGGCAAACAAAAAAAATACCGCTCAGGCCAAGGGCGGCTCCAAGGCGGCCGCCCCCGCAGCCGAGGCCAAGGCCGCTGAAGTCCGGACTGAACAAAGCGCCCCGGCGGCTGCCGCCGCCAAAGCTGCGCCCAAGGCTCCGGCCAAGGGCGGCATGCTGCGTGAAATAACGGCTCGCCCCATGCCCACGGGCAACCCATACCTGCCCATGACCGCCACAGTGGCTGAAATTATTCAGGAAACAGGCAATATCCGCACCCTGCGTGTCGTGCTGGACGATGCCGAAGCCATGAAAAACTTCGCCCACCAACCCGGCCAAACGGGGCAGCTCTCTGTTTTTGGCGCAGGCGAATGCACCTTTGTTATCAACTCGCCGCCGTCGCAGAAGAACTATATCCAGTTCTCGGTCATGCAGGCCGGAGAAGTAACCGCAGCCATCCACCGTCTGTCGCCCGGCGACAAGGTGGGCGTGCGGGCGCCGCTGGGCAACTTCTTTCCCTACAAAGACTGGAAGGGCAAGGACATCTTCTTTGTGGGCGGCGGCATCGGCATGGCGCCCATCCGCACCATCATGCTGCATGTGCTGGAAAACAGGAAAGACTACGGCAAGGTGAGCCTGCTTTACGGGGCGCGCACCCCGCGCGACATGGCCTTCACCTATGAAGCTGAAGAATGGCTGCGCCGCGACGACCTGGACTGCACACTCTGCATCGACGCGCCCTTTGAGGGCTGGGAACACAAGGTGGGCCTCATACCCAACGTGCTCACCGAACTGAACCCCGACCCCAAAAACTGCGTGGCCGTGCTCTGCGGGCCGCCCATCATGATCAAGTTTACCGTGCAGGCGCTGGAAAAGCTGAACTTCGCCCCGGAAAACATCGTCACCACGCTGGAAAAGCGCATGAAGTGCGGCATCGGCATCTGCGGACGCTGCAATATCGGCGGGCACTATGTCTGCGTGGATGGCCCGGTGTTTACCTGGAAGGAACTGCAGGAACTGCCACCGGAATTGTAGTATAATTGTAGTATAATTATAGCATTCTATAGGTGATAAGCCTTTTTGCGAGCGGCCTCTTTTTGATAAAAGGGGCCGCTCGTGCGTTCTCAACACCAAAAACTTGATCGGGCAAGGTCATCTTTTGTTATAGTGGTCGCCTGCGCGGCGGGGGTACGCCTGATCGGCGGGGGTAGGCGCCTGCCAGCGAGGGTATTGCGCGACGCGTAGGAAGGGGAAGGGCTTGTCCTTTGGGAGAAGATTTTTGTGCCCTGCGGGCACGGGGGCTTTTGCTTTGTTCTTTATTTTGGCCGCCTACGCGGCGGGCGGCAAGGCGGGGCCGGTTATGGGGCTGCGCCC
>CAZFCC010000044.1:0-19437 GCA_964517635.1 uncultured Desulfovibrio sp.
GGGGGTGGGGGTGTGGGGGAGGGGCCCTTTTGCAAAAGGGCCCCTCCCCCACAAAACATTCCCAGCGCTCACCGCTCCGCTAGTGCAGCACCTGCGACTTGCGGAAGTTTGCATAGGCTTCGCGCATGGCAATATAGGGATCCACGGCGACGGTGTTCAGCTCTTCATACAGGGGCAGCACATCGCCGAGGTCGTTGAAGCGCAGGCCCGCTTCCACGCCAGTGCCCAGTTCCCAGGGTCTGAGGTAGAAGAGGGGGTCAGTAAAGAGGTCGCCCACGCGGCCAATGGTATCGCGCGCCGAGCTTGGGCCAAGCAGGGGCCACACGAGGTAAAAGCCCTGGCCTATGCCCCAGCGGCCCATGGTCTGGCCAAAGTCTTCGCCAGTGGGGTCAACGGGCACAATGGTTCGTTTGCCCTTGGCCACATCGGCAAAGCCTGCGCTTGAGGTGGTGTTCATAATAAAGCGGCCAAACTCAACCCCGGCTTCCATAAAGCGGAACTGGAGAATATTGTTCACAAATCGCACGGGAAAAAGCAGGTTGGAAAAGAAGTTTTTCAAGCCGCCGCGCAGCTGGTGCGGGGTAACGAAGACCCAGGCATCGTAGGCCGGTCTGGCAATATAGAGATAGAAAATGTCATTAAAATGAAACCAGAAGCGGTTCCATGGCTCAAAGGGGTCGGCGATGCTGGCTTCGGCTGTGTCGTAGTCGTCAAGGTCATCAGATGCGCGCAGGGAGGCGTAGGGTCGCACTGTGATGGCCCCGGCGGGCAGCATGGGGGAGGCCCCGTAGACTATGGAGGGGGTGGGTTCTTGCCGTTCGCCTCGGGCTGCCAGGGCTTGGTCTGAGAAAATACAGGCAAAGCCTGTCAGCAGCAGAAGGTTAAGGGCCAGCAGGCGCATGCGACGCCACCAGTGATTATTTGCCATTTCCCTGCCGCACTTCCATTGCCTTGGCCTTGATGCGCGCAATGAGGTTTTCCGGCGAATCGGTATTCAGGATGTCCTGAAACTGAGTGCGGTAGTTTTTGACCAGACTGATATTTTCTATCAGCACGTCATACACAAGCCATTTGCCGTCTTTGGGCAGCATGCGATAGGCCACCGGAACTTTTTTGCCGTCTCTCATGGTGACCACGGTGCGCACTTCTGTGCGGTCGCCTTTGGCCGAGCTTACTTCGCCGGTGTAGAGCACCTGTTCGCCATTATAGCCATCAATTCTGTTAAGATAGGTATTGATGAGCAGGTCGGCAAAAGCGTTGCTGAACTCGCGTTTTTGTTCGGGCGTGAAGTTGCGCCAGCGCGGGCCCACGGTGCGCGAAGAAAATTCACTGAAATCAAAGATATGCAGAACCTCGTCTTCGATCTGCTGGCGGATGGGGCCGCGCGTTGTCGGGTTCACATAGTCGGGATTTTTTATGAAATTCAGTATGCGGTTTGTGGATGTTTCAAGGGCCTGCCGGGCAGGAGAGTTGGCCTGCGCCCCGGCGGGAAGTAGCACAAGGGCCAACAGAAAGGCGCACAGAGCAATGGTGATACGGCGCGCTAGCGCATGGGTGAGCATGTCTATTTCACTCCTCCGAAGGCGTATTTGCTGATAAGAGAACCGAGGTCAACGGCGGATTCTGTTTCCGTAATATTATCGCCGGGGGCAAGCAAGTGCTCTGAGCCGCCCCTGGATATGCTGACATATTTGTCGCCGATGAGGCCGCTGGTCATGATGGAGGCGATGCTATCGTCCGAGAGGTGCAGGTCTTTTTCAAGGCGCAAGCGCACAACAGCCTGGTTGCGCGCAGGATCCGGATCCAGGGTGATACCGATGACCTTGCCCACAGGCACGCCAGACATTTCCACATCTGCGCCAACGCGCAGGCCGGAAACGGAGTCGAAATTGGCGGTAAGCTCGTAGCCCTTGCCGGACAGAACTTCCATCTTGCCGAGCTTGATGGTCAGGTAAGCCACGCAAAGCAGGCCAATCAGCACAAAAAGGCCCACAGCGGTTTCGCGTACAGTACTCATAGGGTTAACAATACTCCCCCGTAGCCGCTGGCTACAGTCGTTCTTCTGTAACTATATGGAGGCGGGCGCAAAGTTTCAAGTCCCGGTTGCGAAACAAGTCTCTTTGTCGCTGGCCGCCGGGCCAGTATTTTGAAAAAAATCAGCGTAATAGCGTAAAATACAGGTAAAATTCCTGTTTCGCCGTTACGCGGGCTTTTCCCCGTGAAAAAGCTCTAGGAGGTCAGCCACCTGTCCAGCGCGTCACTCACCTGGGGATCAATGGGCTGGTGCAGGTCGCGGCGTTCATCGCCAGCCTCGCGCCGCAAAAATTGCTGCAGATACGGATTGTCGCTGGCTTCAAGCTCGGCCAGCGTGCCAGAAAACAGCGCGTGCCCTTCGCCAAGCACAAGCACATGGTCGGCAATGGCCTTGAGGCTTGCCAGGTCATGGCTGACCACAACCACGCTCATGTCGGCATATTGCTGGCGCATGGCAAGCAGCAGGTCATCCATGCGGGCTGCCGTGATGGGATCCAGCCCCGATGTGGGCTCGTCGCAAAGAAGAACGCGCGGTTCCGCTATGATGGCGCGCGCAAGCCCGGCGCGCTTGCGCATGCCGCCGGAAAGCTGGTTGGGATAAAAATCGGCAAAGTCTTCAAGCCCCACCATGCGCAGCACACGCAGGCCCGCTTCGCGCACCAGGGCGGGGGGCAAATGCAGATGCTCGCTCAGGGGCAGGGTCACGTTTTGTACCAGGCTCAAAGCGCCGAGCAGGGCGCCGTCCTGAAAAAGGACGCCCATGTGGCGGCGCACCCGGCGAAAATCAGTCTTGCCCAGTGAAAAAAGGTCACGCCCTCCCACCAGCACCTGCCCGGAAAGAGGCCGAGAAAGCCCGATGATGTGGCGCAGCAGGGTGGATTTACCGCAGCCGGAGCCGCCAAGAATGACCGACACCTTGCCGCCGGGCAGCACAGCGCTGACATCGCTGAGCACCACATGGCTGCCGTAGCCCACGCTGAGCGCGCGAAATTCTATATCCCATGCCTGCATGAAAGCCTGCCGTGTTTCAGGATTGTGGCCGTGACCAATGGTTGGGCACGGGCGTATGTGTTTTTTGGGCGTGTGTTTTGCCGTGTTTGCCGTCAGGGCTTGAACAGCCTAACCCAGGCGGAGCGGGGGAACAAGTCCGGGCAATACGGGCAGCACGTGGCAAGATATTACCTTGCGCCGCAGCGTTCGAGGGGCTGGGCCGTGTTGTCACGAGAGGCATCACCCTGTCATGTCAAGAAGAGCGAACCTTTTATGCTGCGAGCGTGCTTTTACGGCACGTAGCCGGAATAAAAGGTAAAATTCGAAACAGAGGCATCTTGAACCGCGCTCGTGACGCTTTTGTCGGGAGCCTGTTCATCTTGAAGGCTCTGGCGACTGCGCGAGCCGCCAGAGCCTTTTAACCATACTCTTCTAGTCTTCGGGCATATCGTCGGGAAAGTCGACGTTGGCGTAGACGTTTTGCACGTCATCGTTGTCGTCGAGCGCGTCCATGAGGCGCAACACTTTCTGGCCCATATCGGCATCAACTGCCACCAGATTTTGCGGAACCATGGCCAACTCGGCAGACTGCATGACAATGCCCGCTGTTTCCAGCGAATCGCGCACGGCGGTAAAGTCGGTCAGGGCCGTATGGATTGTCCATTCTTCCCCATCGTCGATAACGTCGTCGGCCCCGGCTTCCAGGGCAGCTTCCATTATTTTTTCTTCGGGGTAGGCGTCTTTTTCAACGCTGATGACGCCCTTGTGGTCAAACATCCAGCCAACGCTGCCGTTTTCGCCCATGGAGCCGCCGTGCTTGGAAAAGAGGTGGCGCACTTCGGCCACTGTGCGGTTTTTGTTGTCGGTAGCCACTTCGACCATAACAGCAATGCCGCCGGGGCCGTAGCCTTCATAGAAGGTTTCGGTCAGATCGCCGCCAGCGTCCTCGCCGGTTCCTTTGCGAATGGCGGCTTCGATCTTGTCTTTGGGCAGGTTCACGGCCTTGCCCGCAGCTATGGCCGCGCGCAAACGGGCGTTCATGGCGGGGTCACCGCCACCCTTGGCGGCGATGATAATTTCTTTGGCGGCCTTGGTGAACAGTTTGCCGCGCTTTGCGTCTTGACGGCCCTTACGATGCTGAATGTTGGCCCATTTACTGTGACCAGCCATAAAACCTCCGAAACCTTTAGGAATAAATTGTTTTACCTGCCCGGTGGCGTGGCCACGGGGTCGGTCTGGTTCGGCTTGTCGCGAAAGCCAAGGCCCACAAAAAATGTTTCCTTGCTTTCTGCGCGCGAACTCTTGGGCTTGAAGGACTTGACCGTTGTAAAAGCCTTGCGCATGGGCGCAAGCAGTTCCTGCACGTCCGGCCCCATGAAAATTTTCACCACAAAGCTGCCGCCCTGCTTCAAATGCAGGCAGGCCACAGCCAGCGCCTCAACTGCCAAGTCCAGCGAGCGGGCCTGGTCGGTAAAGCGGGTGCCTGTGGTGCGCGGGGCCATATCGCTTATGACATGGTCAAAGGGGCCGAGTTCTTCCAGCTTGGCCTCAAAGGCTGCCGAGCGGTTGAACACGTCTTCCTGCATGAAGATGACCTGGGGGGGGAAGGTCGTTTCGGTGCTTTGAATGTCACAAGCGAGAACCAGGCCCCTGGGGCCCACCTTTTCAGCCGCGCCCAATGACCAGGAGCCGGGGGCTGCCCCCAGATCCAGAATCTTTTGGCCGGGCCGCAACAGGCGGAATTTGGCGTCCAGTTCCTTAAGCTTGTAGACCGAACGCGCGGGATAGTTCTCGCGCTTGGCCTTGAGGAAGTAATGGTCTCGATATTCCTTCATAATAAATACCAACGCGCAAGCGTACTCCTTTTTATGCATTTCGCCAAGTGGCGTGTTTGGCAGGTAGCCGAAAAAAATATGGGCATGCGTTGACCGCTCGTTCTTGATGAGATAACTTATTACTATGGTTTCATGCAGGCGGCTTTTTTGCCTGCGTTGGTACCTGGAACATTTCACCCTTGAAATGCTCTGCAAGGATCTGAAAACAAATTCTTTTCGCCCAATGATTGCAGGGCGGTTTTGCCGACCATCAAGCAAGCATTTGATGCGCTAATTGCTCTAAAGGAGACTGCTTATGAAAAAAATTCTGCTGGCCTTGAGCTTTGTGTGTTGCGCCCTCTGGATCGGCGCTGGTGTCGCCCAGGCGGACAGCGTTAAGGTTCCTGTTAATAAAATTACTGATGAGGGCGTGGGCGAGGCCATTGGCTTCATCACCTTTGCCGATGACGGCAAGGGCGGGGTAGACATTCTTGTGGATGTAATAGGCATAAGCGAGGGCGAGCACGGCATGCATGTGCATGAAAATCCCTCCTGCGCCCCGGCTGAAAAAGACGGCAAAAAAGTTGCCGGTCTGGCCGCTGGCGGACATTTTGACCCCGATAAAACAGCCAAGCATGAAGGCCCCGGCAAGCATGGCCACAAGGGCGACCTGCCCGCCATCAATGCCGATGCCAAGGGTGCTGCCAACGCCAAGCTGCATGCTCCCAATCTGAGCGTCAAGGATCTCAAGGGCCGCTCCGTCATGATTCATGCCGGTGGCGACAACTATTCCGACCAGCCCGCCCCGCTGGGCGGCGGCGGAGCGCGCATCGCCTGCGGTGTGATCGAGTAGACGAACAGCTTCATTTTCTAATAAACAAATCCTTTCCTGGCATGCAAGCCCCGTCGCGACACAAGCGGCGGGGCTTTTCCATGTGGCCCTCATTGGCTATGCTGTGCAAAAGCACTCCCAAGCGAGGCATCATGGCAGAAAAAGCACAAAAAAAATCGTCGGGTCACTGGGAAAAAAAAGATTTTTCCGCAGCGCCAGACCGTGAAGGCGCGGACGGCAGCGGCGCCAATCGGGCCCGCCAAGGCGCAGACGGTAACAGAGAAATCTTGGGCCGTGAAGGCGCGTGCGGCAGCGGCGAAAGTTTGGCCCGCGAAGGCGCAGACGGTAACAGAGAAATCTTGGGCCGTGAGGGCACGGACGGCAGCGGCGCCAATCGGGCCCGCCAAGGCGCCTGCTGCAGCGGCGCAGATCGGGATTGTGAGGCCGCCTCGCCCCCCAGACCCCAGCGGGCCAGTCTGCCGGATTTTTGCGGCCGTGCGCTGACCTTGCCGCATGGGCCGGAGGCGTGGTTGCGCCGGGGGCAAGGGCCAGACGCCCTTGTTCTGGGGCTGGGGCCGGGCAGCCCCTGGCTGACAGGCCTTTTAGAACAAGCAGGGCGGGTCTGTTGGCTTGAGCATGAGCCCACGTTGCGGGCTTTGCCACCCCTGAACTCTCGGGCCGGTGGGGGCATGCCACAGCATTGGCAGCGCGTGTCGCCGGAAGAGGCGGTGGCGCTGGCCGCGCGCAGCACCTGTTATTTTTATGGCCCGGGTATGCGCTTGGCCCCGGATTTTTGGGGGCCGCTCTTGGGGCGGGTAGACGCCGCGCTGCTGCAAGCGCCGCTGTTATCCTCAGCGCGTGAGCTGCGGGCTGCGGAGGGGGCTGGGCCGGAAGTAGCGCCAAAAGTTGCGCCGGAAGTAGCGCCGGAAGTAGCGCCAAAAGTAGCGCCAGAAGTTGTGGAAGGCGCAGAGCCGGAAGCTCTGTCGGAAGCTGTGTCGGCGGCAGTGTCGGCGGCTGTGTCGGAGGCAGCGTGTGGGGCTGCCTGCGGAAAGCTCGGGGGCGGGCCGGTGCTGTTGCCGGGGCACAACGGCCTGCTGCTGCATCAGGAATTGCATCAGGCTTTGGAAGCCTGCGGCCTCGGCCCAGTGCTGCCCATGCCCGAAAAAATCCATAATCCTGGGGCCGTGGAGGATGTGAGCCAGATTTTTCAGCTTTTTAAAAAGGGGCGCCCCCGCCTTTTGTTGTCTGTAAATCTGCGCGGGCTGGATGCAGAAGGGCGCGTTTTTCATCTGTGCCGGGCCCTGGGAGTGCCGGTGGCCTTGTGGCTGGTGGACAATCCTTGGCACTTATTGTCTGCCCTGCGTCTGCCCTGGTGGCGCGAGGCGCTCATTTTTGTGACGGACGCCTCCTTTGTGCCGGAGCTTACCGGGGCCGGGGCGCAGCAGGTTTATCATCTGCCGCTGGCCGTGGCTCGCCATATGTGGCGAAACGCAGAGCCGGAAAATATCCGCAGCGCCCCGGAGCAGGGGCCTCTTTTTGTGGGGCGCTCGGCCTTTCCCCAGAAGGAACGCTTTTTTGCGGCAGCCCGCGTGCCCGAAGAGCTTGCGGAAGAGTCCTCAAGGCTGCTGGAACGCAGCCGGGGGCCAGCGGACGCGCCCAACTATTTCTGGTGGCAAAAGCGGCTTGGGGCGGCAGGCTGGCCGGGCATGGCGTCTCGCAACGCTGGTTTGGGAGCTGAAATATGCGCTCAGGCCAACCGCGCCCGCTGGCTGCGCATGATTCTGGAGCAGGCCAACCGGGGGGCAGACAGAATAGGCAACTCTTCAGGCCACCCCGGCGATCTCGGCCGTTCTGGGGCCCTCCCCGACGCCCCCGGTCATCTCGGCGACACTGGTCATTCCGACCTCCCCGGTCACCTTGTCCGTCTCGGTGACAGCGACATGCCCGACCATTCCGGCGGCCTCGGCGACACTGGCCATTCCAACCATACCGGCCATCCCCCATTGCGTATCGTGGGTGATGCGGGTTGGCACGCGCTTTTGCCCGGCGCGCAGATTTTTCCCCCGGTGGACTACTACACGGCATTGCCGGATCTTTATGCTTCGGCAGGTGTAGTGCTCAATATTACGAGTCTGCTGCTGCCGCAGAGCCTGAGTCAGAGACATTTTGACGTCTGGGCCACAGGGGGGACGCTTTTCAGCGATGCCACGCCGGGGATGGATATTTTTCCGGCCAGCCTTACAGAGCCCATATGCCTGTACGGGCCGGAAGATTTTTGGCCGCGCTGGGACGAGGCCCGCTCGCATCCCTCGCAGATGGCAGACCTGCGGCGGGCTTGGCGCGAGCACCTGCGCGCTGCGCACGGCTATGAGCACAGGGTGCGGCGTATTTGCGAGGTGGCCGGAATCGGGTGCGTAGCAACGGGGGAGGAAGGCGTTGGATGCCTCGCGGGTGCTTGAAAGCAACTGGCATTTGAAAGACTTTGTGGGAGAAGGGCCCCTAAAACTTTTATAGGGCTCCAATCTGCCACAGGAATTGTTTTGATCTCTGGCGGGGCCAAAAGCCGTGCTTCCGACCATAGCATCAGGTAATAAAATATAAAAACGGCGGCAGCCGAAGCCCTTCCTGCGCCTGTAGCGCGTGCCTTACCTTTTGACAAAACGCCACTTAGTTTTGGACATACCAACCTCGAAGCTATGTGCCAAATTGGACACATACGGAAACATTTTTTCAACAGATCGGGCGGGGATCCCCGCCCTTACTTAACTCGCAACAAGCCAGCCCGCGTCGCCACCATCCCCATAAACGATCACATCATCACGCTAAAAGTGTTTTTGCCGTTCTATGCAGCGTAGCAAAAGAAGCAAGATAAAGACTTTCACCATAGCTTGTATCGGCCAGGCACTGCCGTTCATGCGGGGCGGCGGCCTGAAGCCCGCCAATACGGACTGAGGTTGAAAAACAGGCCCTGCACATCCTGCAAGGTCAGCCCCACGTCTTCGAGGTTTGTGAGCAATTCTTCCTGGCGCGGTTGCCCCAGCGTAAGGCGATAGAACATCAATACCCGAATCAGGCGCTTATATACGTGCGCGTCTTTGCTAAAGGGATACATGGGAACGAGGCGTTCAATTTTCACTTGTGGCTCTGCTGCATCCGGCAGACACCAATACGGCACCAGATCGGAAAAACCCTGCTTCTCTTTTTTACTGGCAATTTGAAACATGCCTTCCCACACGGCGTCTTTTTTCGCGGCATCGGCATACCTGGCTGCGATGTTTTGCCGGATGGCAAGGCATTGGTAGCGATTGATTCGGCCTTCGCGCTGTTCCAGATCAACCGGGTTTGCGGGCAGGTTCCAGTGACAAATTTTTCGGCAGTACAAGTGGAAGTCCAACCCCTCCTGGCCGATTGACGTGGTTGCCAGCACAAAAGGCCGAAGCGGTGAATTGAAAGCCACGCGAATATTTTCTGCCCGCTCTACGTTTTTATCCTCAAGCCGCGCGTCAAAATACCCAACGGCAAAATGGTTTCGCAGGCGTGGCTTTTTGCGCTTGCCATCGCTAAAAGATTCAAGGGTGTCTACCGGGACAGTCACACTTTTGAGGAAGGCCTGCTCCATTGTCGCAACAAGATCGTCGTCGCGCTTGTTCAGAACATAGGCCCACTCATCCAGCACAGCTTGCAGGTTGCCTTCGGCGCAATACGCTAACGCGCGTTCATAATATGTCTTTTTGGCTTTGCCATCCGGAATATTTAAAATATCCGCTGAATCAGGCTTCTCGAACAACGAGACAAAACGCAGGCCTATTTTACTGGCGAGCGTTTGCTTACCCAAGAGCCGATACGCGCATACAGCCGGAGAGGCTATGGCAATGTCCGTGAGCACGCTTTCCGCATTGGCCGGGATGACGGAAGGCACTTCTTGTGTCTCGTCATCCAGAAGACGCAACAAAAGCGCAAGGTTTTTCGCTCCGCCTCTGGAGGATTCGGCTTTGCGTATGTCGTGGCGTTTCATGCATTGGCGCAAACATTGGCGCACTAAACCACCAATGTGTTTTCGCACCTGCACGATGCTTTTGCCGTCATGCGCATGTGGCTCATATAGCTTGGCAAGTGTAACACAGGCGTAGGTCAGAAGCTCGTCACCGCCGTTGCGTAGCTGGGTCGTTCCAGCACGTTTTTTATCCTCCTCGGTGAAATAGCGCTTCTTTTTGGGGAGCTTTGCGCAGATCAACCTCTCCGCCTCGTAGGAAAGCAAGCTTGCGAGCATGCGCGGAACCATTTCCCAGCTTGAAAAAACCAGAAATTTCGACAAATTTTTCTTTTGCGCAAAGGGCCCTTTCGCCACAGAATAATAAGGTCGCGAAGGCGGCAACCAGAGCAGCCGTTCCATCTCATTCTTCCCCGCGCCCATCTTCCCCCTGTCAAAAATCAAATCCTCAAGATACTGCAAACGGGCGTTGTTCGGGGGTATTGGCTTGAATTTTTCAATATCGCTTTCTTTGAGCAGCAAGGTGGCGTACTTGGGCAACTCCTTGACCAGCCTTTTATGGGCCGACAGTTTTTTTAATGCTTCCTTCTGTTTGTAGCGGTCCATAAACGAGAGCAGATAGGGAGAAGATTTGACATAATCAACCGGAACTTCAGCAACGTTACACGCTCGTAAGTACCTTTGAATCTCCACATACGAAAGGACATCCGCGCTCGATACGGGAACCTCTTTGACGCCGGAATCGTCAATGATGCTGTAATTGGATCGCTCCGTACGGCAAATATTTTCGTAAAGGCTTGCTTCCGCGGCTCTGGTGCGGCTCTTGTGCATATGAAGAACCGCCGCCCCCGTCCTGCTCAATTCTGAAAGGGATTGCGAATAACTTTTCCAAACATCTTTAAAGGCGGCGATTTTCTGCGGGGTGTTTTGTAAAAAGCTCATCACGTTTAAAAATTCTTTATGGTGTTCGATCTCCCCCTGATTTGATTCGCCCGGTGTGGAATAAGGCTTGTACGGCGTTGCAGATAAAAGAAGCACTCTGGTGTCATGCCCCCGGATGAACTTGTTGAACAGCATGCTGCTTTCATTGGAATCTTTTTGCAAAAGCAACTCACTGAAACGCTGAAACTCGTCCATTATGACAAGATTCGGCTCCAACTTTTCCAAGCTGAATCTGGCAAAAAAAGTCCGCAGGTCATTGATGGCAACAATTCTGTCGGCACGCGGCGTATCCTTTTGCCCGCACAAAGCTGTAATTTTTTCTTTCAAGGCTACAAAATCCGAACCTTGCAATGCTTCACGCACTTCTGCGAAATATACCTTTCCGGATTTGTCGCAATCCTCTATTTTACTGCGCGCTTCGTTGACTCTACCGGGCCAATGAAGAAGCTGATAATGGCGCATAAAGGCCGAAAAACATTTTATCCGCTTCAAATCTGTCAAGCGGTGTAACAAAGCGAATATCAATGCCCTTTCGTTCTGGGTGCCGCAGCCATTTGTCAGTGAAAACGAGGTCGCGGGCGTTAATGGAATAAGCTGCGTTTTACCCGGCGCGTTTTCCTGCCGCTGCAATATTTTCAAATGTTGCATGGAAAGGCGGCTTTCGGACACCTTGAGGCAGTCCTTTTTGGGAACCCCCAGTTTTTCCGCATTCTGGTTCGCTATATTGGCATTGGAACAAATGTAGACGACCCTGAAAGGCTTTGCGTTCACGCTGTGGTGTTTCTGGGCCAGAGTTTCAATAACACCGCGCGCCACAATGGTTTTGCCAAGGCCGACTTCGTCTGCAAGCAGCACTTTGTTCTGGACGCCCGTTGAAAATATTTCGCAAATGCGGTTTATGGCGGCTTTTTGAAAATCTTTTGGCCTCATGACGCCTTCCCCTTATGGGCATTCTTGAAGGCCGCAAACATTTCGGCAAACTCCGTTGAAACTTCCATCTTCCCCAGGCGGTTCAGAACATCTTCAAAGGCAAGCACCTGTTGGGGGTTCTCAAGCATGGCTTCCAGCATGTTTTCATAAAGCGCGGGGAAGATGGGCCCATTCTTCGTATGGCCGGCATGGCCGGCATGGCCGTCTTTATGCCCTCCGAAAGCCCAACGGGCAGCCCTGCCCCTGAGCATGAAAGAAAAGTAGTCCATGAGGACGTCCCGATTGCGGATAATACTTCTGTACACGGCCTCATCTCGCGTATCCGGGATGCCCTCCACGGGCACTTTTATTACGGCCTCCTTGTCTTCTACCTTAAGAATGAAAAATTCGCTCAGTTCCTCCAGAGCAAGGCCGGCAAAGGTAAGGCCGTCATCTAAGGGTTCAGGCTTGCCAGTTTTTGAACACAAGGGCTCCAGAGATGCGCACACAGAGCAGGATTGCGCGTGGATGACCAGTGAAAACGATCCGTCTTTCTTTCCCACGCGAACTTCCGCACCTGTTATGGAGCGCATGGCCTCCTTAAATTCCTTTTCTTTACGGAGAGATTCGGCAGCAGAAGGCAATTCTTCGTCCAGGCCGGTTATCTGCATAAATGGATTGCCCTTTTGGGGCAAAAGGGCGTTTTTCATAGACTCATAGCCCAGCTGCCCTGGCTTGAGGCGCAAGCGCAGTAAAAATTCGATATTTTCCGTAAAACCCTTGCGCGATGCGTTGGCAGACCCAACGTACAGGCAGTTGCGCTCACGGCTTTGTGTGAAATATAGCTTTGCATGGAGATCATAAGGGCTTGGTGAAACAGCATCCTCAGTATTGTTCTCCTGCTCCAGCAGGGCGTCCTTGATAACGTAAACTTCATCGAAGATTTTTATAATTTCATTGCTCAGTGAACTTTTTCTGGTAAACAACGTTTTTTTACGGCTGGCCAAGCCTGAAAGTTCCTTAAGAAATTTACCTTTTTTGTCGGTATCCAGAAAGGGCGAAACCACAATAAGGTCGTCGCATTTGCCGAAAATAGTTGTTGGCGAAGTATCGCCCCCCAAGCCGAAAACAAGGCATTCATAATTGTCAAAGGGGGGCTCCACCGTAAAGCGCGTGTTGGCGACATCCTTTGCCAAA
Source organism: uncultured Desulfovibrio sp. (assembly GCA_964517635.1). Classification (GTDB taxonomy): domain Bacteria; phylum Desulfobacterota; class Desulfovibrionia; order Desulfovibrionales; family Desulfovibrionaceae; genus Desulfovibrio. The sequence goes on from CAZFCC010000044.1 coordinate 12,710, forward strand.
GCCCGTATTTTACGGGCTTTTTCTTTAGATGCTTTGGGCGCAAAATGTTTAAGCAAGTTCACCAGGGGGGCATTCTTGGTGCAAGGGCGCTTTTTTACATCGCCCGTCAATACCACGGCGTAATCAAGGCTCCTGTCAAAGGTGAGATTACGGCTAAGCACTATCAGGTTGATGTAGGCGTCATTTTTGTCTTTGATATTCTGGTATTTTATAAACCAAAGCTTGGGGTGAAAGTTTTTCATCCCATCATGACGTATTTCAAACACACTTTTTTCCAGCAGTGCGCATATGTTTTTCTCTTTTCGCGGCAGGGCTATGCTGCCCGCATTGCAAAATATGGCCAGCGAATCACCGCAGCGCCGGATGCCCTCCAGCAGAAGATAGGTATGAAGCCCGGAGTCGGCGTCTTCCGCCAGAGCCAACGACAGCGGAATACCCATCAGTGCCTCCAAATCCAGGGAATAGGTGAAGGCCACGGCAAATTCCACAGCGTAATTATTTTTTGGCTTGAGCAAGCTCCCGTAGTCCAGTCTGTTTTCCTCATAATGGAAGAGGCTCATTGCTTCCCTCCCTGCAGCGCATCTAAGATTTCACGAACAAGCCGGTGAGCGGTATTGTACCGGTAAACCAGTTTATGTTCATGTACAGGGGCGGCGTCCGGGTTTTCTGTGGGCTTTCCAAGTTTTGCCCGCCCGGGTGATTTGACATGTTTTTCCTGCTCGACAATGAGCCTGTCCACCGTGCGGGTATTGCCCGAAGCAGCCGCCTCGGCGAAGGCATCAAGAAAAAGCTCTGTTTTCGGGGCGTTGCGCGGAACCTTTGCCAATATCGCTTTAAGGTTAAGCTTTTTGAAGGCGAAGTCTTTCGCCCACTTGGCATACCGTTTTGCATACTCTTCACCGCTCTCATCTAAATACTGTACATTGTACCGCAGATGCGCGCCGTGGATAAACTCCGAAAATTGCTGGGCCAGAGACACAGAAAGCGCCAGATCCCGCGGCAATTCCTGTGCAGGTATCTTGTCAAAAGAAGGCCACGTTATTTTTTTATCCAGCATATATTCCAAAAGGGAGCCACGGACAGCCCTGGCGGTTGTTATTTGCCGCCGCAGAAAGTGCGCTTCCCTCCTGGTAAGCCCGATAGCGGCCTCCCCAGGAAAACGCTCATCCGCCGTAAATGGCGTGAAAAGAAGGTCATTATCCGTATACGCTGTGGGATCATCAAAGCCAATGTCTTCTTTCTGTAGCGGCGGTCTGTTCGGTTTTTGGCGGCTTTTTTCATACACGATTCGACAGGCCGCGGAAAAAGATATGGTCGGAAACCTGACGATGCCAAAGGTTCGCAGCCCTCCCCAGTAAATTGCTGAAGGCTTATATTGCACATCATGGTTTTTCGAATGCGAGCCGTGTATGCCCGAGACGTCGGTGTCTTTACTGTTGCGTAGTAAAACGGAAACAAGTGCTCTTTCTTGTTCTTCCACCCACGGCAAAACCTTGTCAGGGCTGTCAAATGACTGTTTTTCGGCCAGGTCGAAAATATAGGGGATGAGGACAAAATATTTTGCACGGCTTTGGAGCGTTGAAATGCCAGGAAAAAGAATATCAGAATAGGCATCGCGGATTGTGCCTATGCCCAGTTCGTCCACTGTGTCGGACGTATCGAGCAACGAAAGCGTTTTCATAATGCGATTGCGTTCATCACGCGAAAAATCAATCCAGCCTATTTGCATGACAATATCCTGCTGTGGCTTATTTCATTCGTATTTTTCAGTTTTATGCCCGTACTTGGCCGCAAGGCTCGTCACCTGCTGGGACAATTTCACTTTCAGCTGCTTTGGAGAAAGCAGCTCTGCAGCATCGCCAAAGCTCAGCACCCAAGAGATAACCTCCGCCGGACTGCGGGCTGTCATGGCCAGGGTGATGGAGCCGTCTCTATGCATAATCACCTTTTGGTCTTCGCTCCATTCGCGTTCCGCAACATAGGTGGCTGCAGCGGCAGAAAATTTGACTCGCATGGAAAACGGTTTGTCTTCCATCAAGCCAAAGGTGCCCTTGTGCTCTTCTTCCACCTCGGGAATGTGCGCGGTGCCCCGGCGTGTCACCAGGGTTTTTTGCAGCCTTTGCAGCGCCAGGGTTGTGGGCTTGTCAAACAGTGGGGCCGCAGTACCTTTTTCGCAAACAATCCAGCCATGAATGTGAATAGCCTCCCGATAGGCGACAAGCCGCTTGGGAGCGAACTCGAATGATTTCACCTCGCCGTGGATGGATGATCTGTATTGGACAGCACACACCTTGTTTTTTCGGATGCTCTTAATGACGGCTTGCAGCGTTTCCTGAAACGGAGAATAGTCTATCCGGCCCTTGGCAAAGGATTTTCCTACTGAAGCCAGGTCGTCGGGCATTCCTCCTTCCGGCAGATAGGCCGATGCCTGTTGCAAGGTGGCATCCACTTCTTTTCGCATGGACTCCGGCAAAAGGTGCAGCATAAAATCCCGGCACAGAGCCAACTGCTGCAGCCCTTCTGCGTTGAGGCTGAGCTTGGGCAAATTCTTGGGCCTGTCGAGGCGATAGACGGATTCGCGCCCGCGTTTGGCGCGGAGCAATTTACCGAAACGGGATGCCTCCAACTGGTCAACAAGCCGCATGACCGCCTGCTTGGAGCAGCCCAGCTCTCTGGAAAGCTCGCTCAGGCTCGCCTCCCTGCCGCTGAACAGCAGCATGGTATACAGGGACAACAATTTTTCAGACGGTTTGGCGTCCTGATTCCATTTTTTGCCCACGCGTTCCCCCCACCCTTGTTCGAGCGTTATCTTCACGCTGTGCTTTTATGAGCCAACCTTGCAGGAAGTTTCTTGTCTTGCTGGAAACTTCAGCATTACAGGAGGCCTTTATCTGCGCTATGCGCCACGTGCCGTTTTGAGCGAGGCGGAGCTCCAGCGTGGCGCGCTCAGGCTTCCACACCTGATAAATATAGGATGCTCCGGCGCGTACAGTGCTGCCATACCCCCCCACACAGTGGTGCATGGTGCGCCCTTCGGTCAACAGCTTACATTCCGTATCAAGGGGAATGATGTCGGCGGTTCCCGGCACGGGCGGGGAGGGAAAGGGCTTAGCAAGTCGCGCCAGACTCTGTGCCTCTTGTTCATTGTTCAGGCGGTGTATCCATCTTTCGTGCAACAAACGTAACGCGTACAAACTTTCGCAACCAGCTACGAAGCGAGATGAGTTTTCAATACGCAATACCCTGCCAAGACGCACTGTATCAATGTATACTTTAACGACAGCGGACAGGTTACACTGCAATTCTTCCAACGACAATTTTTCCAAAAACAGTCTTCTGGCAAAAGGATACTGCAGCAAATCACCATAGCGTATTATGATTTTAAACAAAGGCCATGGGCATGTTTGCCTGTGCCGCAAAACGGCGGAACACGTTGTATCCGACAGCGCCTGCAGAAAGCAAAAGCGTTCATCTGATATGGTGCCAAGGGGTATCTTTTTCAGCATGTTAACCATACTTTGAGTGGCAGTGCCAAAGGCGATTCCAAGGAGTTTTTTTTGAGAGCAGCCCAAAATGTCATGAATAATTTGGGGCTGACCTTGGCTGGCCTGCGCGACAAATGGCCCAATAAGCCATAAAAAATTCGGGGAATGCCGCAAAAGTTGCACAGCCCGTTGGGACGATGCGCACAAGTGCAGCATGACCATTTGGTCAATCTCATAATGCTGCACAACAGAGGCTATTTCCTGCGGGATCTGCGCCGCATACAAGGCGACGGGATGTTGCGCTTCATGCCCTGCCAGGTCTGCCAACAGCAATGGCAGAACTGCTTCATCCGGCGCATAGCGCCAAATCCCGTCTTGCATGACTTCAGGTACACAGCCGGATTTCCATGCGCGGTAACGGTGGCATTGGTCATTCCAGGGAACATTACAATAAAAAGTTTGTGTTGTTTGCTCATAGCGACAGTGCGAAGGATCAAGATATATCATGCCTGTCCCCTTGCAAACCCGATGTGGCGCGTTGTTTGTTCCGTTTTAAGAGCTTGTTCCTTCATGAGCGCGTCAATAAGAACCGTGTGACTGACCTTGGAAACGTCGATAAACAGCGGATCGTATTGCGAGCGCACAGCATGAAAATCGCCAGGCGTCAGCCTGTCCAGACGCACCAGGCTTTTTTCCAGTTCCGGCGATAGTGGGGCCGCGCAAATGTGCGCCAGCAACCTGTTATACAGTGCCAAAACCTGTTCCTGCCCCGCGTAGGCAAAAGCGATCTTGTGAGAGAAGCGGCGCATGGCGGCGGCGTCAAGCTTGCCCCGCCTGTTGCTGGTGCAGACGCAAAAACAACGGCATTCTTCCAGCGCAGTGAGAAACTCATTGACAAGGCTGCTTTCCCAAGAGCGCTGAGCGGTATCGCGGGAGTAAAGAAAGGTGTCCGCCTCGTCTATGACCAGCACCGCGCCAACGCTTTCCGCTTCTCTGAACGCCTCGGCAACCTGCTGTTCGGCAACGCCAACATAGGGGCTGAGCAAGTCGCTGGCCCGCTTTACCACGCATTCCCGATCCAGTTCTTTCGCAATATAACGGGCCAGGGCTGTTTTTCCTGTGCCTGGAGGGCCGTAAAAGAGCATGGTGCCGCAACCGGGCCGCACGGCAGTGCCTTCACGCATGGCGGCATCGACACGGTGGCACGTATCCAGCAATCTCGCGGGCGAACCTTCCAAGTTCACGCCATCCAGGGTGAAATCGGAAACCGCCTGTGGCTTGATGCGCTGTTTTTTTCCATCGCGCTGCAGCGTTACCTGTGAACGCAGAACACGCTCTATGGCTGCAACAAACTCGCTCTTTTCTTTGTAAAGACTTTTAGCCTGTGAAACTGCACTGTTAATACCAGCGGCTTCCACAGGATAATTTTGGGCGAGCATGTTGATCTGCCCGTCGTTGACGCGCTTGGACAAGCGATGCTTGGTCAGGATTTGCCGCCAAATATTCATCCGTTCCTTGACGCCGAGTTTTTCAAAATGGATGCTGAACGAAAAACGACGGCGAACAGCCGGGTCAATATGCTCAACCTGATTGCTGATCCAGATGATGCGCTGGCCTGGGCGCTCTAAAAAGTCGTTCAGCCAGGCCTTGTCTTTGGTCTGTCTGCCAAAATGCCTGTCCGTATCCAAAAGCCGTTCCGCCTCGTCCACAAGGACGAATGCGCCTTTATGTTTGGCTGCCATGTGCAGCGATGCTGTGAGCGAAGCGTTGCGGCCGCCGTCATCGTCACTATCCTGGCTGGTCACTGCCCAGGCTTTAACGCCGCAGGATTGGGCCAGACTGTGCGCAAAAGAGCTTTTACCGGTGCCTGGAGAGCCGTAAAGCAGAATATGCACCGCAGCGGGGCTGTCTTGCTCCAGCAGTTTTCTGACATGGGCGGCATCTTCGGCAGGAACGTGGTATGCCCCCAAAGGCAGGGATTTTCCTGAAAGCGGGCGGGTAAACAGGCTATTTGTATCGGAGTAATCAGTGTCCCAAAAGGGCAACAAGTAATCTTTCAGGCAGAACCGGTTGCCATAGCCCGAATCAAACAGGCCGTACTTGAAAAGTCCGGAGAGACAGGCTTGAAGGCGTGCGGGCTTCATATCCAGCATGTGCGCCAGCATCCGCTGGTTTCCGTATTTATGGACTTGAAGACAGTCCTCAAAATATTCTTCAACAGCCGAAAAATTTTGGTTGATAAAAACGAATTCGCACAAGACCAGGCAGTCCTTATGCAAGCCGAATGTTTGCTTCAGCCGTTTCAGGGCTGTGCTGTATGGTGCTATGGAGTTGCCGTATAGGTCTTGTATAGCGGCACATTCTCGCTGGACAGCATCAATAATGAAACCTTTCAGGCAGGGATGCTCTTCAAAGAGGTCTTCAAGCTCACTGGCAAGCCTGTTCTGCTGCAGAGGCAGAGCTTTTTGTATTGCTCTGCGAGCTGCAACGATTCCCGACTTTCCCGTAGGTTTTTGAGTTTCTCCCATAATCGCTTGAAGCGGACGACGCAGATCACCGGTGACCCACTGCAGGCATTCAAAAAAGTTGGACTCCAGCCTGACGTTTTGCTCCAGAATCTTTAAGAGCCACCCGGCGGTTTTGCCCCGCGCATACGCTGTTTCAGGTGAGGTCACATCCCCATAAACATTTATAGTACATATCATAATTTGCTCCTTCCATGCTTGATGATTGGAGCCTATCCGGTCATTGTTCCACTTTGCGCTACGTATTCTTTAAAAAAATACTTCGTTATTTTAGTATATTAGATAGAAATTAAGTGCTAATATATTTCGGCTGCCGCTTTTCCAGCCTACCTCACGCAGCCGGGCCTCCAGAGCCGTCAGCAACGCAATCCTGTGGCCCTTGACCTGAGACGGCCAATCCCGGCATAGGCCTGTGCCCTCTCTGGCCCCCCCTGCCAACATGTGCAAGGAGAGGGCAGGCGGTATTGTTCAAAGCGCTACTGGATGGCTGACTACGAAGAAAATGAGAATAGGAAGGGCTTGCGAGCCTTGCTCCTTTCAAAAAGGAAGGACATATCATTGCGAAGCTTTTTACGCATTGTTTCTGTTTTTTAGCAGGCGTGTTGGGACTGGTGTTGGGAAAACAAAGAAGGGATTACCTGTAATCAGGTAATCCCTTAAATTTGTGGTGGAGAAGAAGGGATTTGAACCCTCGACCCCCGCCTTGCGAAGGCGGTGC
>CAZFCC010000045.1:0-655 GCA_964517635.1 uncultured Desulfovibrio sp.
CCAAATGATTGCAGGGCAGCCTTGCTGACCGTTAAACAATCATTTGAAGCGTTAATTGCTCTATGACAACAACCGCGCCCGCCGCCTGAAGCTCCCGTAAAAGAGACTTGTCGGTGGCGGGCGCGGTATTCATTCGTCAGATCCCTATTCGGTTGCGCTGGCGTCCGGGTAGGGGAGGTCGGCCAGCTGCTTCAGCAGGGCGTAGCGTTCGGCGTAAGCATCGGCCAGTTCCGCACGCAGCTTCTTGGAAGCTTCGGGGTCGGTCTTTTCCAGCGAGGCAAAGCGGGTTTCACCGCCCAGGAATTCCTGGATGTCCACGGTGGGAGCCTTGCTGTCGAGCTGGAAGGGGTTTTTCTTTTCCTTGGCCAGTTCGGGGTGGTAGCGATACAGGGGCCAGTAGCCGGTCTGCACGGCCAGCTTGGATTCTTCCTGGCTCTTGCCCATGCCCTTGCGCAGGCCCTGGTTGATGCAGGGAGCGTAAGCGATGATGAGCGAGGGGCCCTTGTAGGCTTCGGCTTCGCGGAAGGCCTTGAGGGTCTGCTGCTTGTCGGCAACCTCCTCCGATATCAGGGTGATGTTGGGTTGTGTTTTCAAAGCACACTCCAATCCGATGTGCGAGGCTGAACGCCCCATCAACTTGATCAGGTGCCAATAT
>CAZFCC010000045.1:665-19369 GCA_964517635.1 uncultured Desulfovibrio sp.
CATAGCCATAGGTCATGGCCATGCGACCCAGATCCTTTTTGCCGGTGCGCTTGCCTGCGGCGGCAAACTGGGCCACAGCGCCAAGGGGCGTAGCCTTGGAGGACTGGCCGCCGGTGTTGGAGTACACTTCGGTGTCCATCAGCAGGATGTTGATGTCGTCGCCGGTGGCCAGAACGTGATCCAGGCCGCCGTAACCGATGTCGTAGCCCCAGCCGTCGCCGCCGAAGACCCACACGCTCTTCTTGGTGAAGAGATCGTCCATGTGCCAGATTTCGTGGGCCAGCGGGCTTTCAAAGGTGTCAAGGTTGGCAAGCACCATGTCGCCATACTTGCGGGAGCCTTCGGCATTGTCCTTATTGGCGAGCCAGCCCTTCATGGCTTCTTCGAGCTCGGAGGAGATGCCTTCTTCTTTCAGGGCTTCTTCGATCTTCATGGCCAGCAGGTTGCGGCGCTGATCGTAGGCAAGGCCCATGCCGCAGCCGTATTCGGCGGCGTCTTCAAACAGCGAGTTGCCCCAGGCCGGGCCAAAGCCGTCCTTGTTGGTGCAGTAAGGCGTGGTGGGCGAAGAAGCACCCCAGATGGAGGAGCAGCCCGTGGCGTTGGCCACGATCATGCGTTCGCCAAAGAGCTGGGTAAGCACCTTGACGTAGGGGGTTTCGCCGCAACCAGCGCAAGCGCCGGAGAACTCGTGCAGGGGCTGCTGCAGCTGCGAACCCTTAACGGTGTCGCGGGCCAGCAGCTTGTCTTTGAGGCTCACATTGTTGTCGGCAAAGTCCAGGTTGGCCTTCTGGTCGTCCATCTGGGTTTCCAGCGGCTTCATGACCAGAGCCTTGATCTTGGCCGGGCAGACATCAGCGCAGGAACCGCAGCCCAGGCAGTCTTCGGGATAGACCTGAATGCGGAACTTGAGGCCCTTGAGTTCTTTGCCCATGGCGTCTTTGGTGGCAAAGCTGGCCGGGGCGCCGTCAAGTTCTTCTTCGGTGGCCAGCACGGGGCGGATGGCGGCGTGGGGGCACACAAAGGAGCACTGGCAGCACTGAATGCAGTTTTCAACCTGCCATTCGGGAATGGCAATGGCCACGCCGCGCTTTTCGCAAGCGGCAGTGCCAAGGGGCATGAAGCCGGCCGGATCCATAGCGGACACGGGCAGCTTGTCGCCCTGCTGAGCCAGGATGGGACGCACCACGCTGCGGATGTAATCGTCGTCATCGCAGTGGCACACTTCGGCGCCTTCGGTGGCATTGGCCCAGGTGGCGGGGTATTTGATTTCTTCCAGAGCGTCCACGCCCTTGTCCACGGCGGCGATGTTCATGTTGACGATCTTGTCGCCCTTGCTGCCGTAGGTCTTCTTGATGGATTCTTTGAGCAGGGCCACGGCCTTGTCAAAGTCAAGCACGTTGGCCAGCTTGAAGAAAGCGGTCTGCATGATCATGTTGATGCGGCCGCCAAGGCCCACTTCCTGGGCCACCTTGACGGCGTCCACGTTGTAGAACTTGAGCTTTTTGCGGGCGATGACGCGCTTCATGGAGGCGGGCAGGTGCTTTTCAAGATCGGCCAGCGACCAGTTGGAGTTCAGCACAAAGGTGCCGCCTTCCTTGATGCCTTCAAGAATATCGTACTGGGTCACATAGGCCGACTTGTGACAGGCAACGTAGTCGGCGCTGGTGATGAGGTAGGACGAGGTGATGGGGGCGGAACCGAAGCGCAGGTGCGACACGGTGAAGCCACCGGACTTTTTGGAGTCATAGGCAAAGTAGGCCTGGGCGTAGAGATCGGTATTGTCGCCGATGATCTTGATGGCCTGCTTGTTGGCGCCCACGGTTCCGTCGGCGCCGAGGCCGAAGAATTTGCACTGCACGGTGCCAGCGGGCACGGTGTCGATTTCTTCTTCCACTTCAAGGGAGAGGTTGGTCACGTCGTCGGTGATGCCAACGGTGAAGTGGTTCTTGGGCTGCAGGGCCAGCATGTTGTCGTACACGGCCTTGGCCATGCCCGGGGTGAAGTCCTTGGAGCCGAGGCCGTAGCGACCGGCCACGATGGTCGGGGCTTCGCCCTTTTCAAGGAAAGCAGTGCACACGTCTTGATACAAGGGGTCGCCCAGGGCGCCGCTTTCCTTGGTGCGGTCAAGCACGGTGATGCAGGTGGTGGTGGCGGGCAGGGCGCGCAGCATATGCTCGGCGGAGAACGGACGGTACAGGCGCACCTTCACAAGACCCACGCGCTGGCCCTGGTTGTTCAGGTAGTTAACCGTTTCTTCAGCCACTTCACAGGAAGAGCCCATGGAGATGATGACGCGGTCGGCTTCGGGGTGGCCCACATAGTCGAACAAACGGTACTTGCGACCGGTGATGGACTCAACCTTCTTCATGTTTTCAAGCACGATGCCGGGCACGGCGTCGTAGAAGAGGTTGGAGGCTTCGCGGTTCTGGAAGTAAATGTCGGGGTTCTGGGCGGTTCCGCGAATGTGCGGATGCTCGGGGTTCATGGCGGTGGCGCGGAATTCGTCCACCTTGTCCCAGTTCACGAGGCCGCGGATGTCTTCATAATCGATGGTTTCAATCTTCTGCACTTCGTGCGAGGTGCGGAAGCCGTCGAAGAAGTGGCAGAAGGGCAGGCTCGAGTCGATGGACGCAAGGTGGGACACCAGCGCCAAGTCCATGCATTCCTGCACAGAGGCCGAAGCGAGGAAGCAGAAGCCCGTCTGACGGGCAGCCATGACGTCCTGGTGGTCGCCAAAAATGGAAAGGGCGTGAGAGGCCAGGGCGCGGGCCGACACGTGAAAAACGCCGGGGAGCAGTTCGCCGGCGATTTTGTACATGTTGGGGATCATCAGAAGCAGGCCCTGAGAAGCCGTGTAGGTAGAGGTCAGGGCGCCGGCAGAAAGCATGCCGTGCACAGCGCCGGCGGCGCCAGCTTCAGACTGCATTTCGCGGACGATAACTTTCTGTCCGAGCAGGTTTTTCATGCCCTTGGCAGCCATCTGATCCATTACTTCGCCCATGACGGACGAGGGGGTAATGGGGTAAATGGCAGCGGTTTCCGACAGGGCGTAGGCAATATGCGTGGTCGCGTTATTGCCGTCCATGGTTTTCATGTGAGCCATCTGTTCCTCCTTGGCGCTCTGGGGCGCACAATAGTATTTCCAAATTTCTGCGTGGCCGGTTCGGCCGGGGTAGGGCCCGCATGTAAAAAAGCAGTGCGGGCGCGACGTGCTCAAGAAACATAGGGTTTACGCTGAAGAAAGCGTTTGGAACAAAATTACCGCATCAGGTCATGGGCGTCCATAAAAGAATGTTATGGGGGGCTCCGGGGCGGTTTCAGAACCGCGATTTTTCGTGATGAAAAGCATTAACACAGAACTGGTTGTTTGAACAGTTAAATAAAGGGCGGCGGCAAAATTTTTTCCCCCAGCACCCACGTATGATTTTATCAGATATTCCTGTTATATCCAGAAAAACTGGGGCAAAATACAGAATATTTCAAAAAAAAGTAAAAAATGCGGCAGCCCACCGTTATTTCTACCGTTCCCATAAGCAACTCAGCCAGCGGCCCGGCTGCTCCTCCTTGCGATACGGCTTGTCGTGCCTATCTTAATTACCAACGCTGCCCACTGGGCGGCGTTTTTTGCCCGGGTTTTTCACGTGTGAACTCCCCGGCAAGGATTTGCCGACAAACTCTGCCGCCCACCATAATTGGGCGGCTTTGCCGACCGCAACGCGAGCACTGAAGGCGGCGCCCGCTCTCTTGCCCAAAACTAGAAGCATCTGAGTGGTGTGATCGCTCGGCGGCCTGTCAGGCGCGCTCTAGAGGCCTCGCGACAAAATCTGCGTGTAATTAATACCAATTGAGGGTGCTTTGTTGCTTGACAATAGGCTGACCTCGCCGTAGGTGTGATTTTATAAATAGTAACTAGAGTAGAATAGTGTTGAGAGTATATATTCCCAACGCTAGCAAGGCGCTCACTTTGGCGTGGAACAGCGCAGGCAACTGCGTTTGCGCCTCTGTGGCTGGCGCCTGCTCTCGCAGTCGTCAGCGCAATTGCCTTTTCATTGCCTGATGTGCCTGTGTGGCAAAGCCGCAGCAGGCGAAGAGCTGTGCGTTTATGTGCGCCATGCTCCAGGTGGCGCGCCGGATGCACTGGCGCTAAGTTTTGTCGTGCAAATTCTCGGCAATGTGTACAAGGCGGGCTATATTGCCTGTATTTATATGAAGTTAAGATTTCCAGGAGGGATCATGTTCTGGAAAAATCTTTCCATCGGGAAGAAACTGTTTTTGGGTTTTGGTGTCAGTCTGGCGGGTATGGTCTGTTTTGCCATGGTTGTTTGGTACTCCTCCAATCTGATCATGACCATGGCTGACAGCGCGTTGCAGAAACAGAGCAATGCTCTGGTTTTTGCCATGCGTGAGGCCGACCATTTGCATTGGAAGGAACGGGTCAGCGCTTTTGTTGCCGTACCGCCTGCGGATGGCAAGCTTAACGTGCAGAAAGACGGCCGTAAATGTCTTTTTGGCCAATGGTTTTATAATGGTGGGCGTGAAGAGGTAGAAAAAATTCTGCCCGAAACATCCAGCCACTTTAAAAGCATGGAAGAGGCCCACCTCGAACTGCACCGCAGCGCCTCGGATATTGAGCGGCTTGTGCAGGCTGGTGACCTTCAGGGGGCCAGGACGCATTTCAATGCCACAACCATGGCCAAGTCGGCGTCGGTTATCGAGGCTCTGGGCCAGTTGCGCAAGATGATGCTGAGCGCCGCCGATGTTGACAGGGAAAAGTACAAGCAGATCATGGCTCGTGAGAAATATGTGGTTATTGCTCTGCTGCTGGCCGTGTTGGCGAGCATGATCGTTTCCGGTGTGGCCATTACGCGGTCTATCCGCAACCCCCTGCGCGGGCTTGTGGACAAGTCGAACCAGGTGGTGGCGGGCAACCTTGATGTGGATCTGCGCTTGCGGCGCCAGGATGAAATCGGTGCTCTGTCGCTTGCGCTGGGCGCCTTGCTGGACACCCTCAAGCTCAAGCTCGACGAAAACGAGAAAAAGTCTGAAGAGGCGCAGGCCAGCGCCGAACACACGCGCCAGGCGCTTAAAGATGCAGAGGAAAAAGAAGGCCGCATTGCCAGCCTGCTGGGCAATATGAACGCCATCGCCATGCAGGCCGACGTTATTGCTGCTGACCTGGCCGACCACTCGGGCTCGCTGGCTCGGCGCGTGGAAACCGTCTACCGGGGTAGCGAAGACCAGCACAACCTTATGCGCAGCAGCCTTGACGATCTTGAGGAGCTTGCCTCTGCCGCTAGCGAAATTGCCTCCAGCGCCGAACATTCGGCCCATGGGGCGCGCGGCTCCAAGGAGCATGCCGGAAGCGGCGTGGATGTGGTGACCCGTTGCGCTCAGGCCATCAGCCGGGTCAACGAGCTTGCGGCCAAGCAGAACGGACAGGTTGCCGAACTGGGCGAGATGGCCCAGGGCATTACTGGCATTATGAGTGTTATTACCGACATCGCTGACCAGACCAACCTGCTGGCCTTGAACGCCGCCATTGAAGCGGCCCGCGCAGGCGAAGCCGGGCGTGGATTTTCTGTGGTTGCCGATGAGGTAAGAAAACTGGCGGAAAAAACGGTCACCGCTACACAGGCCGTGGGCGCCAAAATTTCTGGCATTCAGGAATCCATCCATGCCAGCGTGGCCTTTATGGGGCAGACCCGCGAGGCTGTGCACGAATCCAATGACCTTGCGCAACAGTCCGGGGCAGCGCTTTCGCAGATTCTGAACCTGGCCGCCGCCAACGTGGACAGTGCCGCAAGCATGGCCGTGGCCGCGCAGCAGCAGAGCGACACCGTGGTGCATGTGGCGCAGGGCATGAAAAATGTGCAGGACATTGCTGAAGCCAGCCGGGAAGCCATGAGCGAGGCCGACCGCCAGGTGCGGGCCGTAGCCAAGATGGCTGGCGAACTGCGCGAACTTATCGACAGGCTGAAAAGCAGAGCCTAGAATAGTTTACATTTGTAAACGCCCCGTCTGCCGGAAGCATGCTTCCGGCAGACGGGGCGTTTTTTTGTCGTATGCGGCTCCGCATTCACAGTCTTTTTTGAGGGCTTGCCCCGCGTCAAAAGGCTGTTTTTATTGGGGCGCTCCGGCTCCGGGGGCTGCGCCCTGATCGGTATTTTTGTTGGCTGCGTGAATGGCTGTGCCGATTTCGCGTGCCAGGGTTTCCGTAAACAGGGTGGGGGCTCCGGTATCCATGCGCACCTGCCCCGGCAACAGCACGGCTATGCGCATCTGGCTGTTGGAAAGGGCGTTACGGCTGGAAATGTTCTTGAGCTTGGCCTTGCTGGGTCTTTGAGCGCTGGGCACGCGGCGCTGCACAAGCAAAACGTCGGCCATTACCGCGGCGCCGCCGCTGCCTTTGAGCGCGGAGGGCGTGTCGTAACCTGCGCTGACCATCTGCCGCAGGTGGGCCGGTTCAGTGTTTCCGGCAGACAGCACCGTAAGCTGCACGATGTATCCCGCCTCGCTGGGGTTGCCCACAATGGTGAAGCCGCTGCGCTGCAGCCAGGCCTCGGTCTGCGCGCGCAGGCCGAAAACACGATTGGTATTGTCACGCACGCTCACATAGACAGTGTCCGCAATAACGTCATCGTCTTGTGCTTCCTGCAGCTTGCCCGAACGCAGCACTTCCAGTTTGTTGGGGTCAGCGGCCTGACGCACGCAGGCCGCAAGCGGCACGAGGCTCAGGCAAAGCAGCAGTGCAATAAAACGCAGTCCTTTCGGCATCATAAAAAAATCCTCGATCCTTGCCGCCAAATGCGCGGCTGGTATTGAATACGAAAGCGTGGGCTTTCGTCATGCATGTGCCCGGATGTTGCATTTTTCGGGCCAGGGAACAAGTTTGCAAGCATATGCTGTGCGGCAAAGCCGCTGAGCCGCGTGGTGCGGCCTTTTGTAAAAGCGCACAATGCAGCCCTCTGTAAATCCTTGGAGTACAGTAGGTTTTTAGGGGGGATTTAGAACAATCTACCTTTGAAATGGCTCTGACGGTTGCCTGAGCAGGCCTTCGCTACGGAGGCGTAAGCGCTGTTAATCTGCGCTGTTAAACGTCCAGGTAAGCGTGTCTTGAACGTTAAGAGCATATATTCTCAAAGCTAATCTGCTCTAGAGGCTGGCGGGCAGAAACATCAGTGCAGCGCGCTTTTTCGGCTGTGGGCTGAGTTTGGCGTGTGCCGCCGGCTACGCTGGCATGCTGCATGTATCTTGTTCCATTGCAGGCCAGCGCCTTTGTCAGGGCTTTACGGCCTTGACAATTTCGCTGCTCAGCTTGTCCTCCAGAGCGGGAAGAATTTCGTCACGCCCCATATTTGTGCCTTCGGCGTTGACGCTCACCGTGTACATTTCCTGAGGCTGATTGCCGTTACGTCCCGCGCCCACTCGGGCGCGCATGCCCCAGATATTGCTTGTGCCACCATCGAGCATGCTCACGCCAAGGCCCAGCAACAGGCCGCCGCCAACACCCCATGCAGCGCCGCGTCCGCCGCCCGTTGAGCCTCCCACCAGCGCGCCCAGCATGGCCCCTGTGGCCGTATGCCCCAGGGTTCTGCCCGCATCGGGCGGTGTGCTGCGCGAACCCAGAGGGGTGACTTCGTCCACAGCCACGCGCAGCAGCAGGTCGGCTCCCTTGGCCGAATCCGCAGGCACAAGCTCCCGCTCGCTCTGCAGGTAGGCGGTCAGCATGGACTGAAGGTCAGCATTAAATGTGGCGCTGCCGCCGCTCACGTCCACAAAGACGCTTTGCCCTGGGCTGGCCTTGATGACTGGCAAAGGCCCTGGGCTGGCTTCAGCCTGGCTGGCGCGCGGGTCAGCGGGGGAGCCGGGGGGAAAATCCGAACTGGCCGGATCGTCCGGGCCGGGGGCCGGGCGCGAAGAGCAGCCCACAACCAACAGGCACAGCATCGTTAGACATATGGCCGCCATAAGGCGGTATGGTATTGGACATATGCGCATATATCCCTCATTTTGACTGGAAATTACTACGATACTACCGCAAGTGTCGCATGCCTGTCCAGTTAGACATATCATGCTGCCATGCTTGTGAAAGTGTTGCGCCATCTGCCCAATAATTCACTGTATTTTCACTCTGCGCCGGGCTGGTGGTCATGCGTTGTTGCGGGCATTTTTGACCTCCTGGCAGCTTTGGGCAGCAGGCCCTGCTTTGCGCCCCGCACTTGACGCCCTTGGATTTTATCGTATCTTGCCGTTACATAAAAGGCGCGCAAGACTGTTTTTGGCGCAGCCGGAAAGTCAATTGAGGGCAGCATGGGCAAACAGCTGATAATAGTGGAATCACCGGCCAAGGTTAAGACCATCAAAAAATTTCTTGGCCCGTCATATATGGTGCAGGCCAGTGTGGGGCATGTTCGCGATTTACCCGCCAAAACTCTTGGTGTGGACGAAGAACATGACTTTGCGCCGCATTATGAAGTTATAGATAATAAAAAAAATGTTGTCAGCGACCTGCGCGCCGCTGCGGCCAAGGCCGAAACGGTCTATCTGGCTCCTGACCCCGACCGCGAAGGAGAGGCCATTGCCTGGCATGTGGCCGAGTTGATCCGCGACAAAGCCAAGGACATCAAGCGTATCCAGTTCAACGAAATCACGGCCAAGGCCGTCAAAGAGGCATTGGCCCACCCGCGTGAGCTCAATGCCGACCTTTTTGACGCCCAACAGGCCCGACGTATTCTGGACAGGCTGGTGGGCTATAAAATTTCACCCCTGCTGTGGAAAACCATCAAGCGCGGCATATCGGCAGGCCGGGTGCAGTCCGTGGCCCTGCGCCTTATTGTGGAGCGCGAAGAAGAGCGCGAGGTCTTCAAGCCCGAGGAATACTGGCTGTTTAAGGCCCTGCTTTCGGGCGCTGTTCCGCCCCCATTTAAGGCCGATCTGCTCAAGGTCAACGGAAAAAAGGCAGTCATCAGCAATGGCCAGGAGGCGCAAGCTCTTGAAGACGCCCTCAAGGGGCAGCCATTTGTGGTGGAAAACGTGGAGCAGAAGGAGCGCGAGCGCGCGCCCCAGCCGCCCTTCATCACCTCCACGCTGCAACAGGCGGCCAACCAGCGTCTTTCCTATTCGGCCAAGCGCACCATGAATATTGCCCAGCGCCTTTATGAAGGCGTTGAATTGGGCGACCGGGGGCTAACCGCCCTTATCACCTATATGCGTACGGACTCCACGCGCATTGCCGACGAGGCAAAGGACGCGGCCAAGAAATTTATTGGCGAGCACTTTGGCAAGGATTATCTGCCCAAGCGCGCCCGCGTATACAAGACCAAGGGCAGCGCCCAGGACGCGCACGAAGCCATACGGCCCGTGGATGTTTCCATCACGCCCGATGAGGTCAAGCAGCACCTGCCTCCTGACCAATATAATCTGTATCGGCTCATCTGGTCGCGTTTTGTGGCTTCGCAGATGGCCGGAGCGCGCTTTCACGACACCACGGTCACCATTGCCTGCGCGCATAGCCAATGGCGCGCCAAGGGCGAGCGCATGCTTTTTCCCGGCTTTCTGGCGGCCTTGCCCCGTGCTGGCGAAGAGTCTGATTCCGAGCTGCCGCCTGTGGAAGTGGGGCAGACCCTCAAGCTGGAAAAGATGGACAAGGAACAAAAGTTCACTCAGCCCCCGCCGCGCTACAGCGAAGCCAGCCTTGTGCGCGAGCTTGAAGAGCGCGGCATCGGGCGGCCTTCTACATATGCGGCCATTATTTCCACGTTGCAGGACAGGGAATATGTGAGTCTGGCCGAAAGGCATTTTGTGCCTACAGATCTCGGGCGCGTGGTGTGCGGCCAGTTGACCGAGCATTTTTCGCAGCTCATGGACGTGGGCTTTACAGCCCAGATGGAAGAGGGGCTGGACAAGGTGGCCGAGGGCAAGGAACACTGGGTGGATCTTTTGCGCGACTTTGCCAATGATTTCAACCCAACCCTCACGGCTGCCGCCAAAAACATGCAGAGCGTCAAGGGCGGCATTCCCGCCGACCTCGACTGCCCGCAATGCGGCAAGCCGCTCATGATCAAGTTTGGCAAGGCTGGCGCTTTTCTGGCCTGTTCGGGCTATCCCGACTGCAGCTTCACCAGCAACTTTGCCCGTAACGAAGATGGCAAGGTGGAGGCTGTGGCCGCTGAAAAGCCGCAGTATGAAAAGGTGGGGCAGTGCCCCAAGTGCGGACGCGACCTGGTTATCAAAAAAGCCCGCACGGGCAGCAGCTTTATCGCCTGCACGGGCTATCCCGAATGCAAGCATGCGGCCCCCCTGTCTACGGGCGTGCCCTGCCCGCGCTGCGAAAAGGGACAGCTGGTGGAAAAAAGCACCAAGCGCGGCAAGATTTTTTATTCCTGCGACCAGTACCCGCAATGCGATTTCGCCTTGTGGGACAAGCCCGTGGCTGGCCCCTGCCCGCGCTGCAATTCCCCCTATCTGGTGGAAAAAAAGAGCCGGGACGGCCTGAAGGTTCTTTGCCCCGTCAAGGGCTGCGGTTATGTGAAGGAGGACGGTAATGAACAGGAGTGACAAGCCCGGCGGCGCGCCCGCCAGCGCCGAGGGAACCAGCTCTGTGGATGCTGCCGCCTGCGCTGGCATGAGCGCTCCCTGGCCCGACACGCTGGAAGCCCACGTGGCCCGGCAGTTGGAGCAGGGGGAAAGACTTGTGCTCGTGACGGTTATCAGCCGCACTGGGTCGACCCCCCGTGATGCCGGAACCCGCG
The DNA here is from genome assembly GCA_964517635.1 of uncultured Desulfovibrio sp. Taxonomy (GTDB): domain Bacteria; phylum Desulfobacterota; class Desulfovibrionia; order Desulfovibrionales; family Desulfovibrionaceae; genus Desulfovibrio. The sequence continues at coordinate 11,417 of CAZFCC010000045.1, forward strand.
CCCTGTATACGCAGGCCGGGCAGGAAGGCACCGTGGGCGGAGGGCTGCTTGAAGCCCGGGCCATGGAGGCCGCGGCCCAGAGCCTCTTTATGGGGCAGTCCGCCCGGGTGAGCTGCGACCTCAGCGGCTTTACCCCTGATAGCGACATGATTTGCGGCGGCGGTATGGAGGTATTGTGCGAAGTGTTGCTGCCGGAGCAGGCCGGCCTCTTCCGCCTGGCCGCTCTGGCCCTTGACCAGGGCGCGGGGGGCGTGTGGGTGGTGGACGTGAGCTACGAAACGCCCGCGCGTAGCCTGTATCTCGACAACTTGCCCGAGGGCGGAGCGCTGGTTGCTGGCGCGCACCTGGGCGCGGCGCCTGCGCGTGAGCTGGCCGCCCGGCGCAAGGGCCGCCCCGGATTGGTAAAAAAAGGGGAGGCCAGTATTTATGTAGAGCCTTTGGCTGCGCCTCCGGTCTTGTTGCTTTGTGGCGGCGGGCATGTTTCCCTTGAGGTGGCGCGTCTTGCGCATGCCTGCGGTTTTATTATTGACGTAGCAGACGACAGACCGGAATTTTCCAATCCCCAGCGCTTTCCCATGGCGCGTCATTGCTATGTGCTGCCGGAATATGAAAATCTGGTAAGCGCCTGCGGCATTGGTCGCCATCATTATGTGGCCATCATCACGCGCGGGCACGGCTTTGACCGTGAAACCCTGGCGCAGGCGCTGGCCAGCCATGCCCAGTACATTGGCATGATCGGCAGCAAGACCAAGCGCGACCAGACCTATGCCCTGCTGCGCGCACAAGGCGTTCCCGATGCCGAATTGGCCGCCGTGTGTTGCCCCATCGGCCTGACCATTGAGGCTGAAACGCCGCAGCAAATCGCAGTGTCCATTGTTGCCGAGCTGCTGGCCGCACAGGCGGGAACGTTGAAACGGCTGCGTTTTGAGGAATAGAAGGCTTTTCGTCGCGTTTTTTTACGTAATGGGCGTATTTTGCGCCCTTCCTTGACATTTTCAGACGCTCAAGACACTGTGACCATGCGGAGGCGTGTTGCATGAGTTTTACCATTGTCGCCGCGCTCATTGCCTTTTTGCTCGTCCCCTACGTAGATGCCAGGCGCAGAACAGCGCAACATCTTCAGTATATTGCCGAAAAAAAACAGTATCGCCACGGCCTCGGTTATGACGGCCAGTGTGGCGTCTTGTATCCAGATGTGCCAACGACGGTTTGTATGGGGTTTCGGAACATACCGGAGCCTGCTATGGCAGGGTGTTGCGCCAAGAAAAAGTATCAATCGCAGCAAAATCAGCCTTGCCAGCACCGCGCGGCTTGATCTCTGCTCAAGGGTTCCCCCTCGGAATGTGCCGCTGGAGCTTCAGCCGACCAGCAGCGCTCTCAAGGCTACTGAAATTGCCGCCAAAAGGATCAAGTATATTTTCCATGGCCACATTGCGGGCTTTCTAAAAAGCGGCACTGTGCATGGCCTTTCCAGACGATAATGGCAGAAAAATGCAGTAAGTCAGGGTGTTATGCATGGAAGCTGCACGGGAGAGCTTCAAACGGTTTGCATTGCTCAAGGGCGGCGTCTGGTGGTATGCCTATGTGAGCAGTGCGGACATGATGCCCGGTAGCAGCACGACAAGAACGAACTGAAAAAGCCCCGTTGGCGACGGCAGAAAGGGGCTTTAAATTTTATTCAATAAAATCAATATGTTACAGCGTGTCAATACGACACTGTAACATGCTGAAATTATTAGTTATTTTCGCGGTCTTGCTTTGGCCTCCTTGCGGGGCGGCTCGATTGCTTTTTGCAATGAACTGTGTTTTTTACATTGTTGCTTCGCCCGATTTTGTACACCGGGCGGTTTTTTCAGTGTGCTGATGCACGCGTTTATGGAGAAGTTCATGACAAGCAGACAGATGCTCTCTCTTCCTCTCGCCCTGGCGCTTTGCCTTGTGTTGGCCGCCTGCGAAAGTGGAAAAAAAGCCCAGCAGGGGCCCATGCACCTGCCGGTGGCCATTTTTGACGTTGTAGTTCGCGATGAACCATGGCCCGCAGAATATCAGGCGCAGGCATCCGGCTCGCGGGCTGTTGAAGTGCGCGCGCGGGTTGAAGCCATCATTGAAAAGAGGCTGTACGAAGAAGGCGACTATGTGCAGCAGGGCCAACTGCTTTTCCAGTTGGAACGCGACCACTATGAAGCGCTCATGCAGCAGGCCCAGGCCCAGTTCACCAATGCCGAGCGTGAATGGCGGCGGGTGCGCCCGCTGTATGAAAAGAATGCCGTGTCGCAGAAAGAACGCGATAATGCCCTTGCCGCCTATGAAAGCGCCAAAGCATCTTTGCGTCAGGCCAAGATCAATCTGGACTACTGCCAGGTGACGGCTCCTGTTTCCGGCTATAGCAGTAAGGAAAATTACACCCCCGGCAACCTCGTGGGCAACAATTCTCTGCTGACCTATGTGAACCAGACCGACCCCATGTACATTGATTTTTCCATTGCCGCTCCCGAGCACATGACGCGCCAGAATCTGGCCGCTGAAGGCCGCCTTGCGCTGCCCGATCAGGGCCACTACAAGGCGCGGCTGCGCCTGCTTGACGGCAGCATGTACAAGGGCGAGGGCGAGGTGACCTTTATTGACAGCCAGGTGCAGCCAAGCACCGGCGTCATCAAGGCCCGTGCGGTTTTTGCCAATGCCGACCGCAGCATCATGCCCGGCCAGTATGTTCGGGTGTTTATGGATGGCGATATTCTTAAAAACGCCGTACTTGTTCCGCAAAAGTGCGTCCTGCTGACCCAGAAGGGTTCGCTGGTTATGGGCGTGGACAAGGACGACAAGGTCTATCCCATTCCCGTGGTCGTTGGTGTGTCCGTTGGCGACAAATATCTTGTGCTTGAGGGTCTTAAGGGCGGTGAACGCATTATTAGCGAAGGCATCATCAAGGCCCGCCCCGGCACGCAAGTGAGCATAATGCCCTCCGGGGGCCAACAGCCCCGGGATGGCGCGGCTAAGAAGTAGGTAAGTATGGCTGTTTCCACAAAGCCGAATTTCTTTTTACGCAGACCAATTCTTTCGGCGGTCATATCTATTGTCATCACCCTGGTGGGGGCGCTGGCCATGCGGGCTTTGCCCGTGGCCCAGTATCCCGACCTGGTGCCTCCCACGGTTAACGTAAGCGTGGTTTATCCCGGCGCTTCCGCGGAAACCATCTCCTCTACCGTGCTGGCGCCGCTGGAAGTCAATATCAACGGCGTGGAAAACATGCTCTACATGACTTCCACGGCGGCTTCCGGCTCGGGTTCGGGCAGCATCAACGTTTATTTCAAGTTGGGCACAAACCCGGACATGGCCCTCGTTAACGTCAACAACAAGGTCAACCTGGCCCAGACGGTGCTGCCCGAAGCGGTGCGTCGTCAGGGCGTGAGCGTGCTCAAGCGTTCGCCGGCCATGTTGCTGGTGTTTGCGTATTTTTCGCCTGACGGGCGCTACGACCAGGTCTTTATCCACAACTGGGCGCAGGTCAACGTGGTTGACGCGCTCAAGCGCGTGGAAGGTGTCGGCGACGTAACCATCTTCGGCAGCATGGATTACGCCATGCGCATCTGGTTGCAGCCCGACAAGCTGGCCAAGTATGGCGTGTCTGTTAACGAAGTTGCCGCCGCCATTCAGGAGCAGAACTCGCAGTACGCTCCTGGGCGCCTGGGCGAAATGCCCTCGCCCGATACCACAGAGCTCACCTGGCAGATCGACACTCAAGGCCGCCTGGTCACGCCGGAAGAATTCGGCGAGATCATCGTGCGCAGCGGGCCCGACAGCGCCATGCTGCGTCTCAAGGACGTGGCCCGCGTTGAGCTGGGCGGCAAGGACTATAGCGTGACCTCGCGCTATAACGGCATGGTGGCGCGTATGGGAGCCACCTATCTGCTGCCTGGGGCCAACGCCATCGCCACGGGCGACCGCGTGCTGGACAAGCTGGCCGAAATCGGCCAGGGCATGCCCGACGGGCTTGATTACACCATTATCGTAAACACCAACGACTTCGTGCTTGAATCTATCAACGAAGTGGTCTCCACCCTGGTGGAAGCCATGATACTGGTGTTCATCGTTGTGTATGTGTTTTTGCAAAGCTGGCGCGCCACCATCATTCCTTGCGCGGCTGTGCCGGTTTCCATTATCGGAACATTTGCCGGCCTGTATGCCTTTGGCTACACCATTAATACGCTTACGCTTTTTGCCATGGTTCTTTCCATCGGCATCGTGGTGGACGACGCCATCGTGGTGCTGGAAAACGTGGAACGCATCATGACCACGGAGCATCTGCCGCCCAAGGAAGCCACAGCCAAGGCCATGAACGAGGTTACGGCCCCCATTGTGGCCATTGTGCTCGTTTTGTGCGCCGTGTTTATTCCCGTATCCTTTATGGGTGGCCTGGCGGGGCAGATGTACAAACAGTTCGCCATCACCATTTCGGTGTCGGTGGTTCTGTCGGGCGTGGTGGCGCTTACGCTCACCCCGGCCCTCTGCGCCCTGCTGCTCAAGCCCCACGACCACAGCTATAAACCGCCCAAGCCCTTTGTGTGGTTCAATAAATTCTTTGACGGCGTAACCACGGGCTATGTGACAATCGTCGACTACCTCAAGGCGTCCAGCCTGCGGTCCCTGTCGCTGTTTGCCATCATGATTTTCATTTGCGTGGGACTGTTCAAGGTGGTTCCCGGCGGCCTCGTGCCCAACGAAGACCAGGGCTATATCCTTGGCATGGGCATACTGGACGACGGCGCTTCACAGCACCGCACAACGGGCGTTAACACGGTGCTCAACGACTTTCTGCTCAGCAATCCCGCTGTGCAGAGTGTGGGAACCCTGTCTGGCCTGGACATTACGTCCGTTTCGGTCAAGAGCAACTACGGGACGTTCTTTGCCCTGCTCAAACCCTGGAGTGAACGTAAAAAAGCCGGCATGTCTTCCAATGACGTGTTGGACACTGTGGGCGCGGTTACGCTTATGCAGCCCGAGGCCGTGGTTATGGGCTTTGCGCCGCCGCCCATCAGCGGCATGAGCACCACGGGCGGGTTTGAAGGCTACATCCAGATGCGCGGCACTGGCGGCCTTCAGGATCTGGAAAATGAAACCAACCGCCTTGTGCAGGAAATTATGGCTGTGGATGCTGACGGCAAACGCAAGTATCCGGCCATTGGCATGCTGCGCAACCTGTTTTCCACGGGTTCGCCCCAGCTGTACGCCAACCTTGACCGCGAACGCTGCAAGGACATGGGCGTTCAGATCAGCGACGTGTTTACGGCCATGGGCGGCACCTTTGGCGGCGCCTATGTGAACGACTTTAACTATATGGGGCGCACCTTCCAGGTTCGTCTGCAATCCGAGGCCGAGTACAGGGTTCTGCCCGAAGACCTGGGCAACGTATATGTGCCCAATAACAAGGGCGAGATGATTCCGCTCACTGCGGTCATGACCCTTGAGCGCCGCACCGCCCCTCAGGTGGTGGAACGCTACAACGTCTTCCCCGCAGCCCATATTATGGGCGCGCCCGCCCCCGGCTTTTCGTCGGGCGACGCGCTGAACCAGATGGAAACCGCAGCCAAGGCCATTCTGCCCACAGACTACAGTCTGGGCTGGGTGGGCTCGGCCCTTCAGGAAAAATTGGCCAGCACAGACACCACGATCATCTTTGTTCTGGCTCTGGTTATGGTCTTCCTGATTCTGGCGGCGCAGTACGAATCGTGGTCTTTGCCCCTTTCGGTGCTCACGGCCGTGCCTTTTGGTGTGTTCGGCGCGTTGCTGGCAACCTGGGCGCGCGACCTTGCCAACGACGTGTACTTTCAGGTGGCCCTGGTCACTCTGGTGGGGCTGGCAGCCAAAAACGCCATCCTTATCGTGGAATTCGCGGTAGAGGCCTGGCGCGGCGGCCGCAGCCTTGACGCGGCGGCAAGCTTTGCCGCACGCCTGCGCTTCAGGCCCATTATCATGACCTCGCTGGCCTTTATTCTGGGCTGCGTGCCCCTGGCCATCAGCTCGGGCGCTGGCGCCAACAGCCGCCATGCCCTGGGCACGGCGGTCATCGGCGGCATGCTGGCGGCCACGTGCATAGCCACGCTTTTTGTGCCGTACTTCTTTAAGATAATCATGCAGGTATCACTGAAAATACAGGGCAAGACAGATCCCAACGCCGGTAAAGACTATACCGGGGATGGACAGGAGGATCTATGAGTTCCAGCAGTAATGCGGCTCGCATGCGTCTGATCGGGGCAGTGTTTGCCTTGTCGATATTCATGCTTTCAGCCTGCTCCCTTGCGCCACACTATGAACGCCCAGAAATGGAAATGCCCGCCCAGTGGCGCGCGGTAGATATGGGCGCGGCCCCGCTGAACACAGACTGGTGGAGCCGTTTCAATGATCCGGTGCTGACCGCTCTTGTGGAAGAGGCGCTGAAGAACAATCAGGATATTGCCGAATCCCTGGCCAAGATTGACTCGGCAGCTTCGCAGGTGGGCATAGCCACTGCAGACCTGCTGCCTGCGGTCAGCGGCTCGGCTTCGTCCATGGCTCAGGGCGCTTCGGAAAAAACGCCCAATACCATGCCCTTTGACAAAACCGGCCTTTCCCGCACCACGGCAACCAACCAGGCCGCGCTCAACGCCTCGTGGGAACTGGATCTCTGGGGCAAGAACCGCAATAGCTATACCCTGCTCAGCGACGTGCTCATGAGCACAGTCATCGGGCATGAGGCCCTGCGGCTTTCCGTGGCAGGGCAGACAGCACAAAGTTATTTTGCCTTGCTGGCCCTGGACATGCAGCTGGATACGGCCCGCCGTACGCTGAAAACCCGCGAAGATGCCTTCAGCATCTACAGCAGCCGCTACAAGCAGGGCGACATTACCGAACTGGACTGGCAGCGCGCCCGCGCCGAGGTTGAAATAGCCCGCGCCCAGGTGCACACCAGCACCGTTTCGGTGGACAGGGCCGAAGCCGGCTTGGCCGTGCTGCTTGGCCGCTCGCCCCGAGATATTATGGAACGCGGCATGCCGCGCGGACAGGCTATCGGCATGCTGCCCTCGCCCCCCGTGCTGCCCGAAGGCCTGCCCTCCGACCTGCTGCAACGCAGGCCGGACGTGCGCGCCGCCGAGTTTATGCTCATGGCTACTAACGCCAATATTGGCGTGGCCCGCGCCCAGTTCTTCCCCTCGGTGTCCCTTACGGGCATGCTGGGCTCGATCAGCGCGGCCGTGGGCAGCCTGTTTACCGGCCCTGCCGGAGCCTGGAGCTACGGCGTCACCGGCTCCATGCCCCTGCTGGACTTCGGCCGCACCTGGTATAACGTTAAAGATGCCGAAGCGCGCAAAAAAGCCTCTGTGGCTGTGTACCGCAAGACCGTGCAGACGGCGTTTGAAGACATGCGCACGTCGTTGACCGGACAGCGCGAGGCCGATGCCATCGTGCGCAGCATGCAGATTCAGGTGGAAAGCCTGCGCCGCGCCACCAGCATCGCCCGTTTGCAATACGACAACGGTTATACCGACTACTTGACCGTGCTCGATGCAGAACGCCAGCTTTTTGGTGCCGAACTGCAACTGGCATCGGCCCTGCGCGATCGCCTGGGCAATGTGGTTGGTGTGTGCATGGCCCTTGGCGGCGGCTGGAACGACCCCGGCGCCAGCCCGAGCTTTCCCGTAGTCAATACGGAAAAGCTGCTGCATCAGGAAACCAGCGCCGGAGCGGGCGGTAAGTCTTCGGGCAAGGCTGCGGCAGAGGCTGATGCCAAAGCGCCCGCAGCCAAACCGCAAGGCGGAGTGAACCTCTAAGGTCACACGCAGATTGCATATTTGAACTGTAACGCCCCCCGGCCACAAGGCCGGGGGGCGTTGTTATTGTTGAGCAATGTGTATTGGAAATATTTTGTGGGGGAGAGCGCGTAAAGCAGTTGGCTTTGGAAACATTTTGTGGGGGAGG
>CAZFCC010000046.1:0-18599 GCA_964517635.1 uncultured Desulfovibrio sp.
GAAAAAGACAAGCTAAGGAACCGCTGTTTCCTGTCCGAACAAGGGGGCCACCTCTCACAACTATCCACAATTACAGAGTAATAGCGAATAGAGTTCTCGATTGCATACAGAAGTGCTCCCCAAAATTCGGACAGGTGTGATAGCTACTCAACCAGACAAGGAGAGCAAATATGTCCAAGCGAAAGAGTCATGCCACAGCTTTCAAGGCTAAAGTGGCCCTTGCGGATCTTTCCAGCGACAAGACCATCGCTGAGCTCAGTTCAGAGTTCAGCGTTCATCAGACGCTCATGCACAAATGGGTGAAGTAGCACAGGGAGTCGGCAGCGGGCATCTTTGCTGGCGAAATAAAAACCAAGGAATCCAAGAAAGAAGAGTAACTTCAGGCACTTCATGCCAAAGTCGGTCAGCCTACTGAGATAGGCTGGAAAAAACCGGAAGGATTCTCCCTTAAGGGTAGCTTGATTGGTGGGGGGGGCATTACAAAGAGCCACCAACGCACATCCCAAAATGCAGCCATTTTCATCCAATTATGACATCCTGATTAGCAGGAGTTATTCAAACACAGGGCTTGGGCGGCAAGCGGCTCCGGCTTCTCACGCTTTAGACGCCTGCGCGGTTTGATACGCAAATTTAGCTATTGAACAAAAGTATTAGTTAGAAACAGTCCCTACACAAGGAAGCAGCGCCTATACAAAACAACCATGCAGCAAAGGATCCCCCTCAAGAATGCGGCGCGCTTCAGGCACGCAATCGCGAAGCGAGAGCACGGTGAAAAAATCTTCCTTCATGGTCGGGGCCATGCGCACAGCCTCGACCCACTCCAGCTTTGAAAAAGGATCGGCGCGCACGGCGTCCCAAAAGCCAGTCTTTGTGAAGACCTTGGCGATGGTTTCCGTATTGCGGCCCTGGAAGCGACTCACCAGATACGAGGCCATACCCACTTGCAGGCCGTGCAGGCGCGGCCGCTGGGACATGGCGTCAAGGGCGTGCGAAATGAGGTGCTCGCTGCCGCTGGTGGGCCGCGAACTGCCGCAGATTTCCATGGCAATACCATTGAGCATGAGGGCCGTACCCAGCAGGGCCATGCCGGAAGCATCGTAAGAGGGATTGGCCAGGAACTGGTGCACGGTGGCGTCCGAGAGCAAGGCCGCCAGATCATTGACCGGCTCCGCTCTGTTGTGAAAAGCCAGCTTCCAGTCGTACACGGCGGTGAGCTTGGCCACCAGATCGCCCACACCGGAGAGCCAGAGGCTTTTGGGGGCTGACAGGCAAACCTCCACGTCGATGACCACCCCTTCCGGCAGCGCCGCCGCCAGAGAGCGCCGCCGCCCCTTGATGGTCAGGCTGGATTGAGGGCTGCAAAAGCCGTCGTTGGAAAGGGACGTGGGCACGGCAAGATAGGGCAGCCGCGCCAAAAAGGCCAGATACTTGGCCATGTCCAGGGCCTTGCCGCCGCCAAGCCCCACCACGGCCGTAATCTTCTTGGGCAGCTGGGTGAACTGCCCCACCACATCCTCAAAACTGTTCTCCGTTACTTCAACCCACGGGCCAGTCTCAATATGGTTGGCTTCCAAGCCAAGCCGCACCGTTTCCTTAATATTTTCCGGCAACTGCCCCGCAAGCACGAGCACATGGGTAAAGCCGGAACGCTTCAGGTAGATGCCGAGCCTGCCCAGAGCCCCGGGCTTGATGCGCACCAGCACCGGCACATTGATCAACATGGAATTCATCGACTGCTCCCGTGGTCAGAAAGTGCGCAGGGCACGTTCGACCATAATAAAAAAGGACGAAAGCCCGCCCCGCTCGCCCGCAACGACCTCATGATCGGCCGTGGCCTCACGGCAGCGCAGCTTAAGCTCCGCGTTCATGCCCAATTTCTCAAGAGTGGATTTGGCAGCGCGGGCTGAACGCCCTCCGGCCATTCAGCGCCAGCGCTACGCCCTCAGAATAAAGGTTCCGCCCCCAAGGCGCAACTCTGCGCGCTCCATTAGCCGAGCGGCTCCACCAAGAACAAGGGGCAAGCCTACATTTTCTGCGATAACAAGGCTGCTACTATCAAGGATGAACACCATATGGTCGGGAGAAGGCCAGACCGGCGGGCATGAGGGTGAATAAATTTAAACGGCGCTAAAAACGGAAATGGAGGCAAACAAGACCCTCAGCGATGAATAGCGGCCTGCACCACTGAACATAAATAGCTTCGTGCGCCTGTACATTAAAAGAATATTTATTTATGTTTCTGCATAGTAACAAAGAATCCTTTTGCCCATTCGTCAACTCTAAAGACCGGGAGGCTTTGCTATGCAAAAGCAGCTTGATCATGAGCAACGTTTGACGCTCCTCTCAAACATGATTTTAATCCGGGCCTTTGAAGATACAATTAGCGAATTGTCCCATGCGGAAGGCCGCCTGCCCGGGATGCAGATCACGTGTCACGGTCAGGAAGCGAGCGCCGCGGGAGTGGTTCAGGCCTTGACCCATAGCGACGTTATTGTCACCAATCACCGCAGCCATGGCCACATGTTGGCCCGAGGCGTTGATCCCAAAGGGCTTATGGCGGAAATTATGGGTAAAAGGGACGGCCTCAATCAGGGAAAATCGGGCACGCTGCACCTTGCCGACCCAAGCCATAATGTACTGATGACCTCCACTGTGGTCGGCGCCGCGCCGCTGTTGGGCATGGGTGCTGCCTTTGCCCAGCAATATCGCCGGGAACAGTCCGCGACCTGTGTTTTTTTGGGCGATGGCGCGGCGGCTGAAGGCAGCGTCCACGAAGCCATGAATATGGCAGGGCTGTGGAAGCTCCCCGTGCTTTTTGTGTGTGAGTCCAATGGATGGGCGGGAGCGCAAGCGCACGCCGAACACTGCCCCATCAGCCGCATCGTGGATCGCGCCCCGGCCTATGGCATGGCGGGAGAAATCGTGGACGGTAACGACGTGGAGGCGGTATACCACATGGCGGCCAAGCTTCTCCACGCCTGCCGCCAGGGACAAGGCCCGGCGCTTTTGGAATGCCAAACATACCGCATGCATGGCCACGGCGAACACGATAAGCAGCATTATGTAGACAAGGCCGAACTGGCGGTTTGGGCTGGGCGCGACCCCATTGTTCGCTACGCGCAAGTATTGCGCGAGGCCGGCGTGCTTGCGTCGACGGAAGCGCTTGAAAAGCAGGCCAAAACCCGGGTAAACGAGGCCGTGGCCTTTGCCGATGCCAGCCCCTATCCATTGCCCGAAGAGGCGCTGGATCATGTTTATGTCAACTCTTTCGCAAGGTAAGGGGAGGTCATATGAGCGTGCAAAGTATAGGACAAGCAATCGGATCGGCCTTGGCCCTTGCTATGAAGATGGATGAAAGCGTGTTTTTGGCTGGTGAAGGCATCGGCACATCCATCCACATCAACCCCCACCTGCCGACCAACGGGCTCCTGGAGCGTTTCGGGCCGAGCCGGGTGCGCGACACCCCGGTCAGCGAAGCGGGCATTGCCGGTCTTGCCGTGGGCGCGAGCTGCATGGGGCTCAAGCCGGTCATTGAAGTGATGTTTTTTCCCTTTGTCACCCTGGCTTCGGACATGATTGTTAATCATGCGGCGAAGCTTCGTTATTTAAGTGGAGGCTTATCAAGCTTTCCTCTGACTGTGCGCATCAAGACTGGCGTTTTTTCAGCGGGCTGTCAGCATTCTCACTATCTGGAAGCCTGGCTGGCCCATGTGCCCGGTCTGAAGGTGGTTTGCCCCTCCAACCCCGCTGACGCCAAAGGGCTTATGCTGTCCGCCATATTTGATCCTGATCCTGTGATAGTCATTGAGGAAATGCCATTATACTGGAGTATTCACGGCGAAGCGCCCGATGGCGACGTTCGGGTGCCTTTGGGGCAGGCGCGCGTCGCGCGCGCCGGGAGTGACGTTACTTTGGCGACCTATGGCGGCGCGGTGCATGTGGCCTTAAAGGCGGCGGAGGCTCTGGCGGACAAGGGCATCTCGGTTGAGGTCATTGACCTGCGCAGCCTGTTGCCCCTGGACACGGCTACGTTGTTCTCATCTGTGCGTAAAACCGGGCGTTTTGTCAGCCTTCATGATGCCACTCGTTTTTGTGGCTATGGGGCGGAACTTGTGGCTCTGGTCAGCGAATCCTGCTTCGCGGAACTGAAAACACCGCCGCGCCGCATTGCGGCTCCGGACATACCAGTGCCTTTCACACCGCCTCAGGAAGCATTTTATAAGCCTTCAGTGGAAACAGTGGTACAAACGCTGCGCGAGATGGTTTCATAAAAAAAGCTGCATCAAGATACTGCTTTTTTATTATGCTATTTGCTTACACGCAGCTCACTGTTTTAGCGCTGTTTACCTTTACGGCAATGCTATGCCACAGGCGCGGCTTCTGCCCCTCTGCTTCGGATCGGGAGAGTTTATGTAGCCGATTGCAACCAGTATAAAGGTTTTAGGGGGTGGGGGCGTGGGGGAGGAGACCCTTTTGCAAAAGGGGCCCTCCCCCACAAAGCCTTTCAAACGCTCTCGCTTCTAACAGGCCTGCCCCACAAAGCCTTTCAAACGCTCTCGCTTCTAACAGGCCTCCCTCACAAAGCCTTTCAAACACTCACGGCTCTGGCTGAAAAAGCCTGATCCCTTTTGCGCTTAGGCTGGTTCAGCGCCTGATTTCGATGCCAGGGCTTTTTTAATCTTTTCCGCCGTCACAGGCAGGCGATAAAAGCGTTTGCCGATGGCATGGCTAATGGCGTTAACGGTTGCCGCCACGACGGGAACCATGACCACCTCCGCTATGCCCTTGGTTGGCGAGCTTTGCGACAGGGGCGCAAGATATTCGGCTGTCTGGTTCCAGACGGCCACGTCCTTGGCCCGTGGCAGCGTGTAACGGTTAAAGTTCCAGGTTCCGTTACCCGGCCCGTCTTCATAGAGCGGCAGTTCTTCCATCAAGGCATGCCCAATGCCCATGGCCACCCCGCCCTGTACCTGGCCGGACACGAGTTCCGGCACAATGACCTTACCGGTATTGAGCAGGTTGTGGTGGCGCATGATCTCTATCTCGCCAGTAAAGGTATTGACGTTAAGCTCAACAATGCAGGCGGCGGGCGCATAGGTGGTCACACCAGCATTGTTGCGCTGCACCGACGGAAAGTTAACGCTGCTTCTCTTGATAAAGTCATAGCCACCTGCGGTCATGAGCTTTTTCAGTTTTTGCGAAGCGCCGTTGCCGTAACGCACCGAAAGAACGTCGGCGGCTATTTCAATGGGGCCGATGGTGGGAACATCAAACTTTGCAGTGGCCCACTCCCAGCGGCTGAAGCAATGCAGGGCAACCCCGGTTACCAGTCCCATTTCGTGAGCTTTTTTTGCTATACGCTCAAAGGGCAGCGGCTCCATGCCGCCACCGCCAATGCCACCCTCAACCACGCGCAGGTCATTGGCAGTCACAAGGCCACTGGCTATCTGCCCGCCTGCCGGGCCTTGGCTCCATATGGCGCGCGCCGCAGGCCAAATGGAGTGCTCAAGCAAAAACTTCGCCGCCTGCTGCGTGCCAAAACCTATGAAATAAGCACTGTTGGAAGCGCTCATGGCTGGCAGCATAAACGGAACCCAATGGGGGTTTTTCTGCAATTCGTCCTGTTGTTGCTGCGTTGTTGTGTACGGTGACCAGTTGCTGACTACCGGCAGCTCGGGAAATTCCGCAACCCCAAACTCCACAGAATCCGGCGCCTTGCCCAATATATCGCGAACGATCATCTGTTGCGCGGTTGTTGCGCCCGTGCCTATTTCCTGCAGGCAATGGCGCATGCGCACCTTGCCGTCAGCATCAAATTCCAGTGCCAGCGCGCTGGTATCTGCGCCCGTGCCATAATCCTTCTGCACCTGCGCAAAACCAACGCCATAGCTCTTGCCGGGATTGGCCCTGTCAAATTCGCTCTTGGCTTTCTCGCGGTTTACCCACAGCGGATGCCTGGCCGCCATGTCGAGCATTTCAATATTATTCAGATCACCCAGGGGCTGCGCGCCTTGCGTGTTTTCAAAGCCGGGCTGCATGGCATTACGACGGCGCAACTCCACCTGATCCATACCCAACGCGGTCGCAACTTCATCAACCATCAGTTCCGTAATGCTCATGGCCTGAATGGTTCCATAGCCGCGCATGGATCCCGCCTCTACTGCGGGGCTGGCAAGCGCAATGCTGGCGAGGTCTGATTTGGGGAAATAATAGATGGACTGTGCAGCCGTTGCGGCCACCTGCGCCACAGAAAAGGAAAAATTGGCGCGGCCGCCGCCGTTAAGGTTGTAAAAGCCCTTTATGATTTCAAACTTGCCGCTTTTGCGGTCAGCCACAATGGTCACGTCCATTTCTATGGAATGGCGCTTTATGCCGAGCTGAAACTGCTCGTAGCGGTCATTGGCAAGCCGCACCGGCCTGCCGGCCCCATAAAAACAAGCCGCAATGGCGTAGAAGGGAAAGATCGAGTGATCCTTGGCCCCGTAGCCCACGGTAGTTCCTGTGAGCAGCTTGATGGTCTTGACCGGAAAGCGCTTGTTGCCCTTGACCATCAGCGCCGCGACCCGCGCCACTTCATAGGGAGATTGCGCCGCTGTGACAATGTGCAGCGTATGTGTTTTGGCGTCATACCAGGCATTGCCGTTGTCTGGCTCCATAGCGCTTGAATCGATGGATTGCGAAAAACCCTGCCGCGTCAACACCAGCTTGCTTTCATCGTTGCGCGCCGCTTCGATTTCTTTTTCAATTTCCGCAGCCGCATTCATGCCGCGCCGCATGGGCTCGTACGTTTCGCGCGCCACAGCCTGGGGATCGCGCACACCGCCGCCCCCACGGTGTATGGTCATCACAGAGGCGGGCACGAAAAGCCCGGTAGGACTTTCCGGCGGCCATACGGGCTTGTCGCCGTCAAAAGCTCCCCAGATAACGGCGTCCTGCATGGGAGAATACGCAGACGAATCTGTCGGCGTTTTTCCGCCAATGCGCACATAACGCGCGGCCCCATAGTTGGGCGGCGGCTTGGGCCCGGTGACCTCGCCGTATTGCACTACGCCTTTTGCAAAGCGCAGGGCGCGCTTGGCCGCTTCGAAGCGATCGAAATCGTGATACACCAAAAGCGCCACCGGAGAGCCGAGCATGGGCGGAGTCTGCCCCTTGGGGATCAAAAAATACGTGCCATAGAAATCAGCCGACAAGCCTTCGGGCTGCGGCACGGTCACGCCGTTGGCAATCAGGTCTTCATGCAGCACAAGGCGGTCAGGTTGCAAATCCGGCCCAAGACTGCTCAGGTCTACCCCTTGAAAGGCCCGGTCGACCTGTGTTGCCTTGATAAAAAACGCATGGGCCTGCTCCTTGGGCCAGCCGGGCAAATCCCGCGCTCGAAAATCCCGCGCAAATATTTTCTGCCCGGTCACTTTCTGCACGGCATCCCACCGGTAACGAACCTTGCCGTCCGGCGCCAGCCAGTCAGTAACATTGGAAGCAGAACCCACCTCGACCGCATGGGCGTTGGGCAAACGCCCGATCATTATAGAAATGCCACAGATGGTTCCAAGTTTTATAAAATCACGCCGTGAAATATGGATTGTCATTATTTTTCTCCTGTTGGGGAGCAGTTTCGCTGGAAAGCGCACGCGCCATGCAAGCAAAAAGGCGTAGCATGTGACAACATGATTTTTATCATGCTTACTTTACAACGGTTTCCTGGGCGCGCACTTGTTCGGCCGTTACAGGCCCGGCCTGTCCGCCCCACTCCGCCCTGATCCAGTTCACGAGATCCGCAACCTCGGCATCGCTCATGCGGTGTGCAAAGGGCGGCATGGCATACATGCGCTGGCCGCTCTTGAAGATCTGGGTAGGAATGCCATTCAATATGGCCTTGATGAGCGTTTGCGGGTTGTCCATGGCCAGCGTGCTATTGCCCTTGAGGGCCGGGCTGACATTGGGAATGCCCTCGCCGTTCACGCCGTGGCAGCCTGCGCAAGAGGCCATATAGGCCAGGCGCCCGGCCGACATGGGCGTTCCGGAAGCCGGAGCCACAGCCTGGGGCAAGGGCGCGGGAGGAGCTGAAGGCTGCACCAGATTGCCGTCCTTGCCTGTAAGCAGATAGGTGGCGATGGCCTTGACGTCATCAGCGGCCATGGCGCTGGTGGAGAAATGTGTGACAGTATACATGGCGTCAAATGAAGTGCCCTGGGGCGAGATACCGGTGGCAAGATAGGCGCTCAGGGCGGGCACGTCATAGCCCCGCTTGCCAAGCGTTGCGGCCGTAATATCGGGCACAGCCACGCCGTCGATTTCGCCGCCCTGCAAAGAACGGGAAAACTCAAGGCCCATCATGATGTTACGCGGCGAATGACAAGAGCCGCAATGCGCCAGCCCCTCCACAAGATAGGCGCCTCGGTTCCACTGCGCAGAGCGTTGCTTGTTTTGTGGTGCCTTGCGATCGGGAAAATTCAGCAGCGTCCAGAAATTCATAAACGGGCGGCCCGGCAAAAGGAACACGCCAGTGTTTTCCTTGTTGGCAACCTGCATGGCCGGGATGCTCATATTATAGGCATAGAGCGCATCAAGGTCGTCAGCCGTCGTGATATGGGTCAGCACAAAAGGCATGGCCGGATAAAGGTTGCGGTTACCCGGCGCTATGCCATCGCGCATGACACGATGAAAATCAGCGCGCGTATAGTTGCCGATGCCGTACTTTTTGTCAGGGGTGATATTGGTTGAATACAGCGTTCCGAAGGGCGTTGGTATGGCCAGACCGCCCGCTCCCATGGGGCCTTGGGCCGATGAGTGGCAGCCAAAACAGTCTCCGGCCAGGGCCAGTTCGCGCCCACGGGGGATCAGAGTCTTCATCTGCTCGGGCGAAAGGGCCTGCTCGGCCTGTGGGGCCACGCTGGATGTGCGGAACAGACCAAGCAGAACCGCAAGGCCCGCCGCCGCCACAATGATAACTATGCCCCATATCCAGGTACGTGATGTATGCTTTTTCATGGCCGACCCTCCTGACCGATCACACAGCCCGGCGTAGCAAGCGCCACATCGCGCACAGCTTCATAGTAGCGCACATAGCCTGTGCAGCGACAGATGTGGTCATTAAGTGCGTCTTCAATGGCCCCCTCAAGATCGGCACGCTTCACCGGCGTACGCTTTAAATTGTCTATAAAGGCGGTTGCGGCCGCAACAAAGCCAGACGTGCAATAGCCGCACTGAAAGGCAAAATGCTCGGCAAAGGCTTTTTGCACAGGCGTCAGCTCCATAATGTGACCGTCAGCGCCCGTTTTAGCCTGTCCTTCAATGGTGATAATAGTCTTGCCGTCAAAAGCGTGGGCATTAGTAATACACGTGCGGGTGTCAACGAGGCTTCCGTCTGGCTGCACTTCCATAACGGTGCAGGCATGGCAAACGCCTTCGCCGCAGCCAAAATGCGTGCCGGTCAAATGAAGATAATGGTGTAAAAAATCAATCATGGGCATACCAACCGGCACATCAACAGGGCCGATTTTTTTGCCATTTATAACCATAGTTACAGGCTTCTTTTCAATTTTTGCACTTATTCTTTTACTATTCATGCTGCTGCCTTTCCAATTTTCTTGGTGTTTTCAAAAAACCACGCTTATCAGACCTTCGAACGACAAGGCGATACCTGCTCAGTTTTCAACCACAGAATCAGGGATAAAAAGACCTTTCCATATATGATGCCCCATACCGGCGAAAGTTGCCAGCCAGGCTATCAGCGCTACATATATGAACACGTGAGGCACAAGCATGAGCACGGGCATATGCACGGCCTTGCTAAACATGATGGTGCAGGCCGTAAACATGCCCATGGGGAAGACCATGCTCCAATACGTAGGCACGTAGACAAAGGGATATTTGCGCACCACATGACGCCACACGCCAAGAGCAAACAGTAAAACCACCCACCAGGCGGCAAACATCCAGGCCATGAGGGTCATTCCCTTGATGAAGGGCAGAATTTCCTGAAGAAATGGAGAGCCTGGCGCATGCAGTATCAGCTCGCTGCCCGCCAGCGTTGTGATGGCCACGGCGCCAGCGTTGACCCAATAGGACGGATCAAGCTCTTCGGGGGGCAGAGGCGTGTAGCAAAGGCGATAGGTAATAAGCGTTATTACCACGATATACAGCATGTAGCCTACGCCATACAGGCCAGAGATAAGCAAAAATGCTGTCTCTTTGTCCCATGCTGTGTGCTCTATGATGATACAGGCCAGTATCACCAGTGCCTGACAGCTAACGGTATTGAGCAGCCAGCCCCCATTGATGCCTTTTTCAATGGGCATTTTTTCCTTGTCAGTGAACAAAGCAATAAAATCTGCCCAGATAAAGAACAACCAAACAGCCAGGGCCAACCAAAACAGGGCATACGCCAGATCATAGCGGCCCCAGAGCAAGGCGCACTGGTTTGCCAACAAGCCCGTGCCCGCCACAATGGTCAGATAGCCCGGCCCACGCGCATGGCTGCGCATATCTGCAATAAACGCATCGGGAAAATCAAATATTCTTATAATATACACCGCCCACAGCCAAAAAAACATGGCAATGTTGATGTAAAACAGCACCAAGGCGCCAGTCTCACAACCCAGCAAGTGCAAGGCTATGGACATAATGCCCGTGCTCATGACCATGGCAAAGTTGGCAGGTGCCGCACCCCGGACAAGCAAAAGGATTTTATTCCACATCAGACATTTCCCCACCGGCGGCGATACAGCGTCAGAGGAAAGCTCACATAGGTCATTGGCACACTGAAAATATGCACAAGCCGCGTAAAGGGCAGCAGGGCAAAAATCGTCAGCCCGCTTACAACGTGTAATTGCAGAAAAAGCGGCACAGGAACCATGCGCCCGGGGGCTGGCGTCAAGGTAAGCACGTCACGCACCCAGGGGCCGATGGTTGTAAAAACGTCAAAATGGGCCACATAAGCCTGAAACAGGCCGGTAGCCGCATTGAAAGCTATGAGCAGCAATACGATAACATCTGTACAGCGCGTCGTCATGCGCACCGGGGCGCAAAAAAGACGGCGCAACAGCAGAATAATAACGCCCAGCAAAACCAGCGGGGCAATAGCCATACCCGCCACGCTCGCCAGCTCAACATGCGCCTTTGCCGAAAGGCCTGCTGCATGAAGAACTTGCGGCGGAACCACAAGGCCCATGACGTGCCCGCCAAAGGAAAGCAATATGCCCACATGAAAGATAACAGCCCCTATGCAAAGAAAGCGGGCTTCAAGAAACTGGCTTGAGCGGCTGTTCCATTGATCCTGCGCATAGGTATAGCGCAAAATCAGTCCGCAGATCAGTATGGTCAGACAAAGGTAGGGATAGACCACAAAGGCAGTGATGAAGGCTTTCATACAGGCTCCTCACTCGGTAAAACACAAGCTTCCATGGCTTGAGCGGCTGCACACAGCAAAGTCGCCCAAGGGCTCTGCACCTGCTGAAGATTTTCGCCAATGCCACGCACCACCGGTGTGAATTTTTCGCAAAGACAGGCAGCAGCCCATGGCGGAGCCACGGCCATAAATTCCAGCACAAGAGGCAGATAATCCGGCATTTCCTCTTTCGGAGGCTCGTAGCCGGCATCGCGATACAGTTCGGCAAATGCAGCCAGGGCGCGCCCCTGTAAGGGCGAATCGCCATAGGCATGGCTGGTCAGATACAGGCTGCACGCCGGGTTGAGATCAAAACAGCGCACAAAGTCCGCCTGCATATCCAGAAGCGGCGTGGTCGCCACATATTCCGCAAAGTTGTCGGCCACTGCCAGTTGCGGCTGGCCAGAACGGCCCCACTCCTTGCCAGACAACTTCAGACTTTCATCGGGATAGCGCAAAAGATTGGACAGCTGCAGAAACATTTCTGAATTTGTCATGCCTGCCTCCCTTTGAACGGGGCTCCGCATGGGCAATTGTCCGGGTAGCCGGCAGCACCTTTTAATGCCTCCACGTCCTCGCCAGGAGCATTTTCGCGCCGAACTGTAGGAATAACAAAACGGTCTTCATAGCGCGCCACAGCCAGAAGGCGGTACATGGCTTGGGCAGTTTTTGGATCAAGCCCGGCCGACTCAAGGCATTGCGCCGATTCTTCACCGCCAAATGTGCGCTGGCGCATATAGCTGCGCAAAGCCAGCAGCTTGTGCAAGGCAGAGCGCACCGGGGCCTCGTCGCCTGCGGTGAACAGGTTGGCCAGATAGCGTGGCGGAATGCGCATATGATCCAGCGCATCGCCGGCCTGCTCTTCCGGCTTTTGCGGGCTGGCGGGCGGAATGTACCAGACCATGGGCAGGGTTCGAAATTCGGGATGCAGGGGCAGGGCCAGCTTCCATTTTGCAATAAGCGCATAGGTGGGCGATGCCTGAGCAGCCGTAATGAACGGATGGGGGATGCCGTCTTGCGCCGCCTGGCGGGCCACTGCCGGATCATGCGGGTCAAGAAACACATCCAGGTGCGCCTGATATAGTTCGGATTCAGGGCGGGCGGCCATGGCGTGCACGGCATCAGCGTCATACAGCATAAGCCCAATATACCGGATGCGCCCCGTACACGACTGCGCACACAGGGTTGGCTGCCCCGATTCCACGCGCGGGTAACAGAAAATGCATTTCTGCGAATGGTGGCTTTTCCAGTTAAAATAGACCTTTTTGTATGGGCAGCCAGACATGCAAAAACGCCATGAGCGACAACGTGTCTGGTCTGTGAGCACAATGCCGTCTTCGTCTCGCTTGTATATGGCGCCCGACGGGCATGAAGCCACACAGGCGGGGTTCAGGCAGTGTTCGCACAAGCGCGGCAGATGCAGCATGAACACCTGTTGAAACTCCAACAGGGCCTTGGCATCGAGCCCGGCAAAGTTGGGATCTTCCTGACCGGTGATATGCGCTCCGCCCAGGTCGTCGTCCCAGTTAGGGCCGCGCCGCGGCGTCATGGGCAAGCCCGTAACGCTGGAATAGGCCTGTGCCACTGGCTGATGTTTTTGTTCAGGACTGGTCGTGAGGTGCTGATAATCAAAATCCCACGGTTCGTAGTAGTGATCCATGCCCGGGAGGTTGGGATTGCCAAAAATTTGCGCATACTTACGCAGCTTGCCCCCGGCTTTCAGATGCAGCTTGCCGTTTTTGCTTGTCCAGCCGCCCTTGTGGATAGTCTGGTTCTCCCATAAGCGCGGATAGCCCGTGCCGGGCTTGGTTTCCACGTTATTGAACCACATGTATTCACTGCCCGGCGCCGTTGTCCAGGCGTTCTTGCAGGGCACGCTGCACGTGTGGCAGCCAAGGCATTTATCCAGATTGAGCACCATGGCCATTTGCGCTTTGATTTTCATGAAAACTTCACCTCCCCTGCCTTGCGCACAACGACATATTCGTCCCGTTGGCATCCTGTGGGGCCATAGTAGTTGAACCCATAACTGAGCTGCGCGTAGCCGCCGATCATCTGCGTGGGCTTGAGAAAGGGGCGGGTAAGGCTGTTGTGCGTTCCTCCCCGCTGCCCGGACAAGGGCGACATGGGCGTGTGCACATGGCGCTCCTGAGCATGATAGATAAAGGCCCTTCCGCTAGGGATACGGTGACTTACCAGCGCGCGCCCCATGAACACACCATTGGCGTTAAAGCATTCAAGCCATTCGTTGTCCTCAATGCCCGCGCTGGCGGCATCCTGGTCATTGAGCCAGATTTCGCCGCCTCCCCGAGACAGGGTGCGCATGATAAGGGTATCGGAATATGTTGAGTGGATTGACCATTTGCTGTGGGGCGTAAGCAGGTTGAGCACGAGATCCTTGTCTGTGCGTGGAATGGCCGCCCCCGTTACCTCGCCCAGGATGTTCAAAGGCAAGGGCGGGCGGTATACGGGCAGGCTTTCCCCCATGCCAAGCATCCACTGATGATCAAGATAAAAGTGCTGGCGGCCTGAAAGCGTGTGAAAAGGCAGCAGCCTTTGCACGTTTTGCGCAAAGCTGGTGTAGGTTACCTGCTCGCCCTTGAGTCCGCTCCAGCAGGGGCTGTTGAGCGCTTTGCCGGGCCGGGCACTAATGGATTCAAACGTATGGCTGATGCCCTCATAGGGGATGGAGATGTCTTTGAGGGAAAGCCCGCTGCTTTTTTCCACGCTTTCCCAGGAACGCACGGCAACACTGCCGTTGGATTCCGGCGCCAGGGCCAGAATGGCATCGCAAACCTTGCGGTCGGTATCGAGCAGGGGCATCCCCTTGCTGATGCCTTCTTCTTGCACCGTGCCCAGCCTGGCTTTGAGCAGGTCATGCTCTGGCGCGCCGCACCACACGGGCCCCTTGTCGCCCATGCCTGCCTTGCCGCGCACATTGGGCCCAAGGGATGAATACATTTTCAGCATGTCGGGATAGCGCCGCTCAACCACATGCAAGCCCGGCATGGTCTTGCCCGGTATGGGCTCAACCTTGCCCGTGCGCCAGTCGTGCACCTGCCCGAGGGGCTGCGCGATCTCGCCGGGGCTATCGTGCATGAGGGCCGTGCTCACCAGATCTTTGCAAACACCAAGATGCTTTTCAGCCAGGCGGGAAAAAACTGCGGCGATGTCTTTGAACTGATCCCAGTTGTTGCGGGCCTGCCACGGCGGGTCGGCGGCCGGAGTGAAGGGATGGATAAAAGGATGCATATCCGTTGAAGAAAGGTCATGTATTTCATACCAATGCGCTGCTGGCAGCACCATGTCGGCATACACGCAGGATGTGCTCATGCGAAATTCAGAAACAACCATAAGGTCAAGCTTGCCCTGCTCCATGGGCGGATCGCACTGAAACTCCGTGGGCTGGCTTGAGGCTTCCGCACCGCGCACGGCATTCTCCGTGCCCAGCAAGTGGCGCAGGAAGTATTCATGGCCTTTGACATTGGAACCCAATGGGTTGGCCCGCCAAAAACACATCACGCGCGGCACGTTGTCTTCGTGCGACGGAGCTTCAATAGCCATGCGCAGGTCGCCTGATTTAAGCCGCGCGACCACATGGCTGATAATATCTTCATTGGTGGCTGCGCCCTGAGCTTCTGCCTTGCGACAAATTTCAAGAGAATTTTCCTGAAACTGCGGATAAAATGGCAACCAGCCAAGCCTGGCCGCCACGGCATTACAATCTGCGGGGTGTTCAGGCATTTGCTGTTGTTTGCCCGGCGGGCAAAGGTTCGCCATGTTCAGCAGTTCATAGCGCCAGGCATCGGTAGCAAAATAGTAAAAAGATGTGCCGTTCTGGAGCCGGGGCGGGCCAAGCCAATCCTTGGCCATGGCCACCGTAGACCAGCCGGAAAGAGGGCGGACTTTTTCTTGCCCCACATAATGCGCCCAGCCGCCCCCGTTAACACCCTGGCAGCCACACAACAAGGTCAGCGAAAGAATGCTGCGATAAATGGCGTCGTTATTGTACCAATGGTTAATCCCCGCGCCCATGATGATCATGGATCGCCCTTGGGTAGCGGCAGCATTGTCTGCAAACTCTCGGGCCACGCGTATGGCCAGATCACGGGGAACGCCCGTTATCTGCTCCTGCCAGGCGGGGGTGCCGTGGGCTATGTCGTCATATCCTTTGGCCACCTGGCCGCCCTGACCACGGTCAATGCCCAGGTTGCCAGCCAACAGATCAAAAACCGTTGTGACGCGGCGCATGCCCTCTGGAGTTTGCAGGCTGATACACGGCACCGGGCGCAGGCAGTTTACGGGCATGTCCTGGTCAAAAGTAGGAAAAGCCACCTGCACCCATTCTGCGCCTTGAGCTTCTTCCATGCGCAAAAGAGGTGCGAGTTCGGCGTCATCGGCCTCATCGCGCATGCGCAGGTTCCACTTGCCGTTTTCGCCATACCGCGAACCAATGCTGCCCAAAGGCACGGCCGGGCCCTGGCGGGTCGTGTCATAAACAACGGTTTTCCATTCCGCATTGTTGCTTTGACGGCCCAGGTCAGAAGCCCGAACAAAGCGGCCTGGGGCAAGGTGCTCGCCCTCTTCGTCCAGCAGCACAAGGCAGGGCAAATCCGTATAACGCTGCGCATAGCTTTCAAAATACGGCACACGGCGATCAAGAAAATATTCTTTGAAAACCACATGCACCATGGCTGTACCCAAAGCGCCGTCCGTTCCGGGCTTAACGGCCATCCAATGGTCGGCAAATTTGGTAAAACTCGCATAATCGGGAGAAACTGCGGCTATACGCGTGCCGCGGTAGCGGGCTTCGGTAAAAAAATGTGCGTCTGGCGTGCGCGTTTGGGGAATATTGGAGCCCCAGGCAATAATATAACCCGCGTTATACCAGTCTGCGCTTTCGGGAACGTCTGTTTGGTCGCCCCAAATCTGCGGCGATGCTGGGGGCAGGTCGCAATACCAATCATAAAAACTGATCATACTTGCCCCAAGAAGGCTGAACAGGCGCGCCCCGGAGGCAAAGCTGACCATGGACATGGCAGGCAAGGGAGTAAAACCGAAGATACGATCAGGGCCGTAACGCTTGATAGTATACACCAGAGAGGCGGCAAACAGCTCAACAGCTTCTTCCCACGACCAGCGAACGAAGCCGCCCTTGCCCCGCGCTTGCTGATACGCGCCGCGTTTTTCGGGATTATTAACAATTGAAGCCCAGGCCTCCACGGGATCGCCATGCTCTTTCAGGGCATCACGCCAGAACTGCAACAGTTTGCCGCGTATCAGCGGATGCCGCACCCGCAAGGGGCTGTATACATACCAAGAAGCAGATGTGCCGCGCGGGCAACCTCTGGGCTCATAGTCGGGAAAGTCTGGATGCGGGGTGGGATAGTCGGTTTTTTGCGCTTCCCAAACGATAATGCCGTCTTTAACAAAAACATCAAAAGAACAGGAGCCGGTGCAGTTGACCCCGTGTGTGGATCGAACAACTTTGTCGTACTGCCAACGACGACGGTAATAGTCCTCCCAAGTTCGTCCGCCTTGGCGTTCGCTATAGCTGGAGTTGGAGAACAGCTCTCTCCCAATTTCGCCAAGACGCCGCTTGAAATAGCGTAATTTGGGGAAATATGTGCAATGCATGCGCGTTCCCTCCGGTATATTTTGCAGTCTTTTTTGCTGGCAACAAAAGAATTCAACTTGGCTGCCTGCACATCTCGTTTGTTCTGTTTTTACAGTTCGAAAATCATCAATACATACATAAAGACCGATCAAATAACAGCTAGCCTATATGGTGGATAAAATATAGCGCAAATAATGACTGATCCCATAGATATTATCTTTGCCAGCCAATCGGAGAGAAATTACAGCTTCAGGTCGGTTTGTGAGAAAAGTTTTAGCGTGAATGATTGTGATGAGACATTTTATGGCTGGCAGGCCGCACAAGAAAGACACACGCATGCCGATGCATAAAAATGTACAGAATGAAGAAATTTAATCAAATGAAAGCAGATAGATATAAAAATACCAATGACTGCCAATGATGGGAGTAAAATTGAAAGCGCTGTTGCGTACCCTCTAACCTTCTTAAACTACGCAAGATGTCTCGTACAAAGGGGAAGATGAAAAGAATTGAGCTGGGGTGTATCCAGATGTTTTGCAATGCATTCTGCCAAACTCGCTAGCGCTGATGGCCGACAGAGCATGTCAGGCGGCGCATGATCGAGCTGCGCATGGTCGGCCGGGGCATGATCTGCGGCCGCATGGTCGGGCGGCATCAATTTTGCTCAAGGCGCGCGCTCTATAATATTATCGCCATTCCAAACGTTTCGAACATAAGACTGCGAAAGGTTTATATCTAGAGCAATCACCCACCTCTGATTTGCAAAAGCACAAACAACAAACCCATGAACCGTAGTATGCACATGGTCAAGAGCAATTAAGGCTTCAAATAATTGCTCAACGTTCGCCAAGATCGCCCTGCAAACATCTAACGACAAAGATTTGAAGCTAGATCATTGTGGGCTTTGCAAGTGTGCAATACTCTAGCTCGTTTGTTTTCTGCGCTCCGTAACGCTCTGCCCCCCTACGCCCCAGTTGTCAGTCTCAACCTCATCAATAATCACCATTGTGGTTGCGGGATTTTTGTTCAAAACACGGGCCAGAAGTTCTGTGACGCCACTGATAATTTCCGCTTTCTGCTCACTAGTTGGCGCTTCTTTTCCACCAGTGACCTTAATATTTACAAAAGGCATACATCCCTCAAAATCAGATCTTTTTAAAGAAATAATGGCACAAAGCTATTCTTTCTTACCACTGCCTAACATCTGATTGCAATTTTACCATACAAATATGCTGTACATCAAGAGCACTTTGCTATTTACAATTGTCCACTTTAGCTTCGAAAGAAAATTGAGGGAAATACCGATCGAACAGAAAATTAGCCGTACAACATCATTCTTTTGCTAGCTATCTGCCCTGCGGGCACGAGGGCTTTTTCTTTGTTCTTCCTGTTGGCGCCTACGCGGCGTGAAAGCGCCTGCCCGGCAGTGATATTACGCGGCGGTCGGCGTGGAAAGGGCCTGTCCTTTGAGAGAAGATTTTTGTGCCCTGCGGGCACGGGGGCTGTTGCTTTGTTCTTCCAGTTGCCGCCCGCCGCGTAGGCGGCCCAAATAGAGAACAGAGAAAAAGCCTTCGTCCCGCAGGGCTGAAAATA
>CAZFCC010000047.1:0-17238 GCA_964517635.1 uncultured Desulfovibrio sp.
CCCTTTTGAAAAAGGGTCGCCTCCCCCACGCCCCCACCCCCTAAAACTTTTATTCTTTTGACTCTGTTACAGGAATTTGTTTTCGCCCTGCGGGGCGGAGCGATACGGGCAACGGGCAACGGGCAGCGGGCAGAGCGGTGGGCGACAACGAGCAGAGGGCGGAGCGGTGGATGGTAGTAGTCAGAAGGACGGAGCGGTGGACGGCAACGAGCAGCGGGCAGAGCGGTCGATGGCAACGAGCAGAAGGGCAGAGCGGTGGACGGCAACGAGCAGCGGGCAGAGCGGCCAGAAGCCGCGCCTTCCGGCATAACAGTGCTTTAAAGGCAAACGGTCTAAAGCAATTTCAGCAAAGGCTGCGCAACATATTTTGCCATAAAGCAGGCGCAAACGGATTTGCCGCCTGCGCCTGCTTTAAGTGGACACATCTCTAACGGATGAAGTTGGTGGGTTCCCAGGTTTCGGGGGTGGGCGGATTGATGCCCGCGGCCTTGCCAGCGGCAATGCACTTGATGAGCCACGCCATATTGTTACCGAGGGTGCGCATGATCTGCATGCCTTCTTTATCCTGCACAACTTCTTCCGCATTGTTGCCGTGCACGGAGTTCCAGTACTGGGAAGACACAACGGGCATACGGGCAATGGTGAAGTATTTGTTCAGCCGGTCAAAAGAAGCGCTGGCCCCGCCCCGGCGGCAGCTTACAACGGCGGCGGCAGGCTTGTAGGCATACGGGGCGGACTTCATGAAAAACACCCGATCCAGCAGGGCGCAGAGGGTGGCATTGGGGCCGGCATAATACACGGGCGAGCCGACCACAACGCCGTCGGCGGCGCGCAAGAGGTCAATGGTGTTGTTGACCGGATCGTCTTCAAAGATGCAGTAGCCAGTTTCTTTGCACTTTCCGCAGGCGATACAGCCGCGTATGGCCTTGGCGCCGATCTGGATGATCTGGCTTTCAAGGCCGTTTTGTTCCAGCTGCGCTGCTACGGTGGACAGCGCCGTAAAAGTACAACCTTTGGGGTGCGGACTACCGTTGATGAGCAATATTTTCATAAAAAATCCTTTCCTGCGCTCAGGTTACGCATGTTGCCCTGGCGGCAGATTTTGTAAAAATGTTAAAAGATCCGGCATGTCATGGCTTCTGCATGCAAGGTAACAGCTTGTGTATTGCGCGTGGGTCAGGCTTGTGCGGTAGACGGTATAGAGCCTGTCAGCCGTGGCAAAAGGCAGCTGTAAAACAGAACCCACTGCCGGGTGGATGGGCAGCCAAAAATCTTCAAGCGGGTGTACATAGCTACGACGCACGTCCGCTGGCAGCCCCCCCAGGCCAAGCAGCCGCAGCAGGCTGTCGGCCACATGAAAAAGCAGGGTTCGGCCGGGGTGGTTCACCGTGATGAAAAGCTGCTCATGACGCCAGCGTTCGCGCAACAGCGTCGCACAGTTTATGGGGCCTGCGGCCTGCTTTTCTTCTTCCCGGCGCAGGCTTTCTTCGGCTATGGCGGCCACATCTTCCATAAGGGCGGGCCCAGCACGCAGATAGACATTGAGCGCCTCTTGCGGGCTCAGCCCTTTTGCCAGCAAGGTTTCAAGCAGGCTGTCGCCAAAATTGATGGCAGGGGCATTGCTCCAGAACGGCCAGTATCCTTTAAAGAAAAGATTTGGAATTTCAATGGACTGGCAAGATTTTGGCAGACGCGGCAAAAGTTGTTCTGTGGAGATCTGGCCCCATTTGGCCCCCAGCGCTTGATACAGAAAAAGGGAGCACTTTTCCAGGTCGCCCCCGTCAATATGCTCCCGTGTGTAGTTGACGCAATGGCGAACAGAAAAGCGGCGCGCAAAGGCCGGAGAGTTTTCCAGCAGAATGCGCAGTGCCTCGCCCTGGCAGTTGGCATGCAAAAGACAGAGAGCCTGTGCCATGGCGGTGTTTTTTGGCTGCCGGTGGTGGCCGGGCTAGCGCGTTTCCAGGTATGTGGCGCTTTGCGCGCCTTTTTCTGAAACGGTTACGCTGTGCAGGCGCACCAGTCGGGCCTGCGGGTCTTCGTGTTTTGCCAGCAGCCCTTCCATGCCCTGCCAGATATGGCGCGCAAGATTTTCTGACGAAGGGTTGATGTGGTCAAAGGGCGGTGTTTCGTTGAGCAGGCGGTGATCCAGAGCATCCAGCACGGTTTTGAGTGTTTTTTTCAGCACTTTGAAGTCCAGCAGCATTTCTGTCTGCGGGGCAAGGCGGCTGCCTTCAACCGTCAGCTCCACAGCAAAATTGTGGCCGTGCATGCGTTCGCACTTGCCTTCGTAATGCCGTAGCGCATGCCCGGCGGAAAAGTCGTCGCGCACTGTAAGGCGCCAGAGTTTTTCAGACATCAGGATAATATCCAGTAGACCACAAAGGCCGATAAAATGACGACAATAATGGCCAGCACAATGCGGGCGTTCTGGTTCCACTGAAAGTTGCCGCTTTCGTCATCAAGATTGAGGTCACCCGTGGAAGGTGGCGTGAAGATGCGTTGCAGCCAGGAAAAAAAAGACATGCAATACCAATATTTTTTTAGAGTTTTTTATACCGCTCACCTGTTATTCATAGAATAGCAACTGCGTGGAATTTGTCAAAACAAGCCTGCGGGGCAAGCCGACAAGACGTGTTGACTGCCGGGCGCAGCCTTGCCACACTAGCGGCATGAAGTGGCCCAGAATAACAATCCACACGGCCAACGGCCCGGCTTTGGCCGTTGCGCCCGTGCTGCTGGCGGTAAGTCGCGCCACGGACATACCGGCTTTTTACATGCCCTGGTTTATGGAGCGCTTGCGGGCGGGCTATGCGCGCTGGGTCAATCCTTTTAGCGGGCAGCCGCAATATGTGTCTTTCGCGCGGGCGCGTCTGGCTGTTTTTTGGAGCAAAAATCCTGGGCCATTGCTCGGCTATCTGCCTCAAATTAAGGAGTACGGCCTGGCGACGTACCTGCAATATACACTCAATAATTACGAAAGCGAAGGTTGGGAACCAGGCTTGCCGCCGCTGCACCAACGGGTGGAAACATTTCGCCGTCTGGCGGACAGGCTTGGGCCGGAGCGTATGGTATGGCGCTTTGATCCGCTGCTGCTGGCTGCTGCACAGGGGAGCGCCCTGCCTGCCCCGGCTGTTCTGCTGGACAGAATCACCGCCCTGGCCAAAGCGCTGGCCGGGCATACAAGCAAGCTTGTTTTCAGCTTTGCCGACATTGCGCCCTACCGTAAGGTGGCGGGGAACTTGCGGCGCAAGCGCATTGCCTGGCGTGATTTTACCCCGGAAGAAATGCGACAGACAGGCGCGGCCATAGCGGATATTTGCGCCAGTTATGGCATGCGGGCTGCCACATGCGGCGAAAAGGCCGATCTTTCCGCTCAGGGCGTGGCGCATAACCGCTGTACCGACCCAGAACTGGTGCTCAAGCTCACCGGGCGCCATGCGGACGTGCTTGAACTGCTGCAAATTAACGGCGGCGAGCAACTGCCGCTGCCAGGGGTGTCACGGGCTGAGGAGCGCTCATATCCGCGCGACCCGGGCCAGCGGCCAGCTTGTCTATGTGTACCATGTAAAGATGTGGGGCAGTATGATACCTGTCCGCATGGCTGCGTTTATTGCTATGCCAATACATCGGAAACCGTGGCCCGCAGGAATTTTAGAGCGCACACTGTGGGCGGCGAATCTATAGCTGACATGCCTGAAAAAAGTTTTGTGGGGAGTAGCGGCTGACATTGCCCTTGCGCGCCGTAGCGAATGGCTAGCGCAGTGTAAGAAACAACGCTCTACAATCCTAGCGCAATTAACGATTTAAATGATTGCTTAATGGTCGGTAAAGCCACCCTGCAATCATTTGGCGCCAAGGATTTGGAGACAAATCTTGTTGAGCATTGCAAGTGTGAAATGCTGCTAGAGCAATTATCGCTTTAAATGAATGTAGAGCATGTAAATTTTTCAAAGGTAAACTGCTCTAAATGGCGAAGCCTCCGCAAACCTTTTTGGGGTCAGGAGGCTTTTTGTGGCATATGGGATACAAATAAAGGTTTTAGGGGGTGGGGGTGTGGGGGAGGCGACCCTTTTTCAAAAGGGGCCCTCCCCCACCAAGTATTTCAAACGCTCAGTTACATACCAAGGTATGCGGTGCGCACTTCTTCGCTTTTCAGCAGGTTGGCGGCACTGTCGCTCATGACAATGCGGCCGTTTTCCATAACGTAGCCGCGGTCGGCGATGCGCAGGGCCTGGTTGGCGTTTTGTTCCACCAGAAAGACCGTGGTGCCTGCGGCATTGACCTTTTGGATGATGGAAAAGATCTGCTGAATGATAATGGGCGCAAGGCCCAGCGAGGGCTCGTCCAGCAAGAGCAGCTTGGGCCGCCCCATGAGGGCGCGGCTGATGGCCAGCATTTGCTGTTCACCGCCAGAGAGGGTTCCCCCTGCCTGTTTGCGGCGTTCGGCCAGGATGGGAAAGAGGGTGAACACGTAGTCCAGATCATCCTTAACGGCCTCTTTGTCCTGTCGCAAAAACGCTCCCAGATCCAGGTTTTCGCGCACGCTCAGATCGGGAAAGATCAGGCGGCCTTCAGGAACCTGAGAAATACCGAGCGAAACGATTTCATGGGGGGGCAATTCATGTATGGGCTTGCCATACCAGAGAATTTCTCCCTGCCGTGGGCGATTGATGCCGCAAACCGTCATAAGCGTGGTGGACTTTCCTGCGCCGTTGGCCCCGATAAGGGTAACGATATCGCCTTCTTCCACCTTGAGCGAGATATCGCGCAGGGCCTGAATATTGCCGTAAAAAGTATCAACATTACGCAGCTCAAGCATCGCTTTCTCCCAGGTATGCCTTGATGACGCGCGGGTTGGCGCGTATTTCTTCAGGTTTGCCCGTGGCAATGCATGAGCCGTATTCCATGACGTAAATGCGGTCTGAAAGAGACATGACCATGCCCATGTCGTGCTCAATAAGCAGGATGGAAAGCTGCTGGTCATCGCGAATGGAGCAGACCAGACCCTTGAGTTCGTTGGTTTCCTGCGGATTCATGCCCGCTGCCGGTTCGTCCAGCAGCAGCATGCGCGGCTCTGTGGCCAGGGCGCGGGCAATTTCAAGCCGCCGTTGGGCGCCATAGGGCAGGTTGCGGGCGGCTTCATTCCACACGTCTTGCAGGCGCACCAGTTCCAGCAGGGCATAACTTGCGTCGATGCTTTCCTGCTCTTCGCGGCGGGTGCGGCCATCACGCATGATGGCTCCCATTATGCCCGCGTGGGTGCGGCAATGGCGGCCTATCATGACGTTTTCCAGCACGGTCATGTCGCTGAAAAGGCGGATGTTCTGAAACGTGCGGGCCATGCCCATGGCTGTGATAACGTGCGGTTTTTTGCCGTTAAGCAGTTTGGGGTCGCCTTCACGGTCATAAAGAAACATCTTGCCCTCGGTGGGGGTATAGATGCCGGTTACGCAGTTGAAAAATGTGGTTTTGCCCGCGCCGTTGGGGCCGATAAGGGCCACGATTTCGCCGCTGTTAACCGTAAGCGACAGTTCGTTAAGCGCGCGCAGACCGCCAAAATCCTGAGAAAGGTCTTGTACTTCAAGCACGGGGTTCACTGGCGGCCCCCTTTGGATTCGTGAAGGCCGCTTATGCGGTAGCGGCGCCGCTCGCCGCTGATAAGGCCCTGAGGCCGGAAAATCATCATGATCACCATGATGGCTCCAAAGATGAGCATGCGGTATTCAGAGAAGGCACGCAGATATTCCGGCGCAAGAATGAGAATAAGGGCAGCTATGACCACGCCGGTGATGGAGCCCATGCCACCCAGCACCACCATGGACAGAATCATGGCCGATTCCATAAAGGTGAAGCTTGACGGGTTGATATAGGTGGTTTTGGCCGCAAAAATAACCCCGGCAAAGCCAGCCCAGCACGAGCCAAGGGCAAAGGCGGAAAGCTTGACGCGCGTAATGTCTATGCCCATGGCTTCACAGGCAATTTCATCTTCGCGCAAGGCCTGGAGCGCAAGGCCCACTCGGGAGTTTTTCAGGCGACTGATGACAACAATGGTTATAACCACTGCCGCCAGGACAAGGTAGTACACGTAGGTTGTGCTGGCGGTGATGTCCATGCTCATGCCGAAGAAGCCGGGGCGGGGAATATCCCCAACGCCGCGCGGCCCGCCGGTGAGGCTCGTCCAGTTTTGCAGGGCCAGGCGCACGATTTCGCCGAAGCCCAGGGTAACAATGGCCAGATAGTCGCCGCGCAGGCGCAGCACAGGAAAACCCAGGGCCAGGCCAAAAATAATGGCCACAAAGCCGCCTATGGGCAGGCAGGCCCAGAATCCCAAGCCGAAGAACTGGTGTAGCAGCCCGTAGGTGTAAGCCCCCACGGCATAAAAGGCCACATAGCCGAGCACAAGCTGACCGGCCAGGCCCACCACAATGTTCAGACCCAGCGCCAGCATGATATACAGCAGTGCCGAGATCATGATGTTGGTCTGATAAAACGAAACCACCATCGGCATGGCAATCATGATAACAGCGAGAAGGGCCAGGCTTCCGGCCATCAGGGCGGGCCGTTCGGAAAGGGCGGCCATGCCTGAACCGAGGCTGAAATTGCTCGGCAACTTGATGATGGACAGGCCTCTGGCCTTGCGGCTGAAGCACCAGTCCCAGATAAGGGCCAGCACAAATATGCCCGCGCCCAGCAGAGCGATGCGGTCGAGGCGCCAAGTAACAGTGCTTTCAATGGTGTTGAGCTTGATGCCCAGCACGGGCAGAGTGAGCAGCATGAACCAGAGTGCCGCTATGGCGGCCTTGATAACTCTTTGCATGGCTACACCTTCTGCACTTTGGCTTTGCCCAGTATGCCATCAGGGCGGAAGATCAGAATAAGAATAAGGATGGCAAAGGCCAGCATATCTTCATAGTTGCCCGAAAAATAGCCGGTGGTGAAGCTTTCGGCGAGGCCGAGCACAAGGCCGCCCACCATGGCGCCGGGTATGGAGCCGATGCCGCCGAGCACCGCCGCCGTAAAGGCTTTAAGCCCGGCCAGAAAGCCGATGCCAAAGTTGACCTGGCCCATATGCGAGGCAATAAGCACGCCGCCAAGAGCGGCCAGGCTTGAGCCGATGATAAAGGTCAGGGAAATGATGCGGTCGGCGTTAATGCCCAGCAGCAGAGCCATTTTTCGGTTCTGCGCTGTGGCGCGCATGGCTTTGCCCATGCGGGTGTAGCGTATGAAAAGCGAGAGCGCGATCATGGCGGTGGTGCTGACAGCGAGGATCAGGAAATCGCTGGGGCCCATGACGTAACCGATGTGCTCAAGAAAGTTCATTTCCGGCAGCAGGTTGGGAAAGGGCACGAAGTCTGAGGTCTGGGCCAGCAGCACATAGTTTTGCAAAAATATGGACATGCCGATGGCCGAGATCAAGGGCGACAGGCGCGGCGCGCCGCGCAGGGGCTTGTACGCCACTTTTTCCAGCGTGTAGCCATAGGCAGCACACCATACAATGGCCGCCAGCGCTGCGACTATAAGAATGCCGCCAGCGGGAAAACCGTATATGCCCAGCGCCCCGGCAACCAATAGAGCCGTAAAAGCGCCGATCATGTAGACTTCGCCATGGGCGAAGTTGATCAGCTCGATGATGCCATAAACCAGAGTGTAGCCCAGGGCTATGAGCGCATAGATACTGCCTCTGGTGAGCCCACCAAAGAAAAGCTCTATAAAAAATTGGATGTCCATGCCGTCCCGCGCGCGCCGAAGCCTGGCAGTGCCATGCTCCCGCGTCAGTTCCGTTTTTGCCATCGGCCGAAGCCGAAAGTGTGTGCTATAACGGGGGCGCGACCATGGCCGCGCCCCCTTTGATCAACTATTCAAGGACGATGCTGTGGTCGAGTTCCACAAACTTTCCGTCTTTGACCTGGTAGATGGAAAGAGCCATACCGGCGGCGTCGCCAGTTTTGCTGAACGTCAGAGTACCCAGCGGGGTATCAACCGGCGCACTGCGCAGGGCTTCCACAACCTTGGCTGTGTCGGTGCTGCCAGCTTTTTCAATGGCATTGACCAGAGCCTGGGTGGCGGCGTAGCCGTTGTAGTAGAACGAGCCAGGATCCTTGCCAAACATCTTTACGTGGCCGTCACGAGCGGCTTTGTAAGCGGGCAGGTTACTGGTGTCCTTGGGATAGGAGGAGTATACGCCTTCGCTGGCCTTGCCAGCCATTTTGATGAAGGCTTCATCCATAAGTCCGTCAGGGCCGAGCAGGGCCGTGGTCACGCGGTCGCGGCGCATCTGCTGCAAGAGCTTGGAAGCAGTGGGCTGATAGCCGCCGAAAACCACCATGTCGGGCTGTTCGCGCTTGAGCTTGCGCACAACAGCGGAAAAGTCCACGGCATCGGGGGTGAGGGCTTCAAACAGAACGGTTTTGACGCCGGCCTTTTCGAGGTGCTCGCGGTTATTGTCCACAAAGCCCTTGCCGTAGTCGCCGTTATCGTGCAGATAGGCGACTTTTTTGACCTTGAGGTTATTGAGCATAAAGTCGCTGGTCAACTTGGCCTGGGCCTTGTCGTTGGCGATGGTGCGGAAGAAGTAGGGGTTGCTGCCGCTTTCCGTAAGGCCGGGGGTGGTGGCAGAGGGCGAAATGCTTACGATCTTGGCATCGGTGTACAAGGGCAGGGTGGCCTTGGTGGCGCCGGAGCAGATATGCCCCATAACCACATCCACCTTGTCGGAGATGAGTTTGGTGGCCGCGTTGGTGGCCAGCTCGGGCTTACACTGGTCGTCCTGGGCTACCAGTTCGATCTGCTTGCCGAGTATGCCGCCCTTGGCGTTAACATCGGCAATGACCACCTTGGCAGCGTTTAGGCTGGGTACGCCGTAGGAGGCCAGATCGCCGGAGTGCGCACCGGCGACACCGATTTTAATGGTGTCAGCCGCCTGAGCGGGGACGGCCAGAGCCGCGCAAAGTGCCATTGCCGCAAGCAAGGTTATACCTTTTTTCATCAACCCCTCCTACGAGAAAATTGTCGCGCGTGTTTTGCGCTTCAAAATGGATGAAGTCTTTTCTATTGCCTTATTGCGGGCGGGCTGTCAATGCGGGTTGCCGTGCCTGTCAAGTACCGGACAAGAAAGATACAAAGTTTTTTTCGCAACACGGCAAAGCGGCCCCAATGCTGTAACTGCATTGGGGCCGCTGGTGCAAAACAGGGTGATTTCTGCTTTTGGGCGGATATTTGCGTGGCAGTAAGCCTATTTTTCTTTTTTCTTGTGGCTTGAGCGCAGATGCAGGCGCATGGGCGCGTGGGCGATGCCAAAAATTTTTCTCAGCGCGCGCTCAAGATAGCGGGAATAGCTCTCGGGCACGCGTTCGGCATCGCTCACAAAGAAGACAAAGGTCGGCGGTTCGGATTCGGCCTGGGTAAGATAGAAGAATTTGGCCCGCGCCCTTTTGACCACAGGGGGCTGGTGGCGGGTAAGCACTTCTTCCATGGCCCTGTTGAGGCGGCCCGTGGGAATGCGGACGCTGCATTCTTCATGAATGCGCTGTGCCAGGGGCAATATTTTTTCCAGATTTTTGCCGGTGAGAGCAGAAACGGGCAAAATCGGCACATGGGAGCAAAAGGCCAGCATCTGGGTGACATTCTTTTTCAACTGTTCCAGAGCGTGCTGGGGGGCGAGGTCGCACTTGTTGATAAGAACCATGAACGGCGTTTTGCGCGTATTCAGCATGTCCATAAGGCGCTTGTCCTGCTGGCTCACGCCTTCGGCCGCATCCAGGGTCAGCAGGGTCACGTCTACCTTTGTGCTGGATTTGATGGCCGAGTTCACAGAGTATTTTTCTACGCTGTCGGTAATTTTTGTGCGCCGCCGGACTCCGGCCGTGTCTACAAAAACATAGTCCTTTTCGTTGCGGCTAAAGCGCACGTCAACGCTGTCGCGGGTTGTGCCCGCCACATCGGAAACGATCATGCGATCTTCGCCGGAAAGCGCGTTGATAAGCGAGGACTTGCCCGCGTTGGGGCGGCCGAGCATGGCCAGGCGCAGGGTCGGGGGAGCCGGCGGCTCTTCGGGGGTTTCTTCGGGCAGCAAGTCGGCCAGGTCTTCCACGAGGCCGCGAATATTGTGCCCGTGCTCGGCAGAGACTGCCAGCAACGGAAAACCCAGCACGTGAAACTCTGCCAACATCTCGTCTTCGCGCTCGGCGCCGTCCACCTTGTTGACAACGCAAATGGTGGGCAGGCCCTTGCGGCGCACGTGGGCAGCGAGGTGTTCGTCCAGCGGCAGCAGGCCGTCGCGGCCGTCCACCACAAAGACCACAGCCGCAGCGTCTTTCAAAGCGGCTTCGGTCTGGTCGAGGATGTCTTGTTCAAATCCGCGGATGCCTTCGGGCCCCTCAACAACCATGGCATGGGCGTCAAGGGTGATGCCGCCTGTATCCATAATGCCAAAGGCTGGCAGCCCTTTGCGGCGCACAATGCCTTCCATGCGGTCACGGGTGACGCCGGGGCGGTCGTGGGTGATGGCGCGGTTGCTGCGAATGAGGCGATTGAACAGGGTGGACTTGCCCACATTGGGGCGACCCACGAGAATAATGCGGGGC
This sequence comes from uncultured Desulfovibrio sp., assembly GCA_964517635.1. Classification (GTDB taxonomy): domain Bacteria; phylum Desulfobacterota; class Desulfovibrionia; order Desulfovibrionales; family Desulfovibrionaceae; genus Desulfovibrio. Next base: position 10,584 of record CAZFCC010000047.1, read on the forward strand.
AGAGTTTCAGCCATAGCGGTAACCTTGTTGTGTCCCTGGCGCAAGGCGGCGGGCACTCGCGGGGCGCTTTTTAAAAGGCCCGCCTGCGCGGGCCCTAATGTAAAAGAGAAATTGTAGCAGCATCTTCACCCAATGGGAAGGCCCCATCAGGGCACGACGGCGGCGGGGAAGCCAGCGGGCCGCACTCGATGCTTTCGGGCAGGGCCGTAAGGGCGCGCGAGCCGCTCCAGGGCGGAAGGCAGGCAAAAACCGGGCCTTCGGGCACGGCTATGCGCAAAGAGTGCAGGAAGAGCGTTGCCCCGGCGCGGGCCTGTCCATACTTGGCATCGCCAAGCACAGGATGCCCCAGGCTTGCAAGCTGCACCCGTATCTGATGTGTTCGGCCCGTGAGCAGGCGCACCTGCACGAGGCTTGCCCGGTCATCGATGCTCAAAGCGCGGACAAGGCAAAGAGCCTCTTTGGCGTCCGGCGCGGTGGCCGCTACCGAGCGCATGCGCTCAAAGCCGCCCACAGTTTCCTTGCGTAAAAAATGTCGCACAAGACAGGTTTGCGCATGGGGCCAGGGCCCTGCTACCCAGGCCACATATTCCTTGTGCATGGTATTGTCGCGCAGCGTCTGTTGCGCTGTATCAAGGGCGGCATACGAGGCGGCCACCAACATAAGCCCCGAAGTTCCCCGATCCAGGCGATGCACGGGCGTTGGCATAAAGCTGGCCTGAGAAAAATGGCAGGCCAGGCGCGTTGTCAGGCTGTCTTCATGCCCGGTTCCGGGATGAACGGGAAGCCCGGCGGGCTTGTCAAAGGCCCACAGATAACCAAACTTGCCAACCAGGGGTGGCAGGGGTGGCAGCGGCGCCAGCGGGCCGTCTTCGGCGGTATCGTCGTTGCTTTGCCCTTTGCTGGTCAGAGCGGGCGAGGCCGAATCGCACTGCGCAGCCATCTTTATGGCAAAAGGCGGCAAGCGAACCGTATCGCCAGTCTGTACGCGGGAAAAAGGTTTGCAGCGGCCGCCGTTGATTCTGACCTGTCCTGTGCGCACCCAACGGTGCAGCATGGCTTGGGGCAGGTTCAAGCGACGTTGCAGGAACTGAAGTAGCTTCTGGCCGCTCTCGGGCTCCTGAACAACGGGAATTTCCGTCACTGAAGCGCCGAGGGCCTGCGTAGGGGGAGGGTTGTCTTCGGACATGGGCGTACTTTGTCTCAAAGAACGGTTCACGTCAAGAGTCGTCCTGTGCGGGGTGTATTCTGTAGCGGCTGTCCTCGAGCGGAATTGTTTTTCCGGTGCGGTCTTCTATCCAGCTTTTAATGCGCAGACGCCATTTGGGGCTGTTTTCATGCTTGGCTGCCAGCATATTGCGATCGGCTTCGGCCAGGGCCTCTGCCAGAGTGGTATTCATGTCTTCCGCGCATGCTCCGCCTACAGACATATGGGTCGGCACATGCTCCGAGTCGGTGTTGTAGGCATCAAAGGCCTCTCTGACCTGCTGGAGGAGGGCTTCAAGATCTTCTTTGGCATAACCCGGAACCATGGCGGCAAATTCATCGCCGCCCATGCGGGCGACACAGTCGGTGGCGTTGAGGCTGTTACGCAATATGATGGCTGCCTGGCAGAGCATTTCGCTGCCTTGGGGATGGCCCAGATGGTCGTTGACCATCTTGAGTCCGTCCATGTCGGCGATGATAACGCTGACGGGCCGCATTTGCTGCTGCTCCAGCTTGTCCACAGTCATGCCATAGTAGGTGCGGCTGCGCAGGCCCGTAAGGGCGTCGTTGCGCACCAGTTCTTCAAGGCGCGCCCTGTCGCCCTGACTGGCGCTGACATCAGTATGCAGGCCCACGATGCGAACGGCTTTGCCGTCTGCATCGCGGTGGGTCACATAGCCCCGGCTGAGAATCCAGGCCCAACTGCCGTCGCCGCGCTGCATCCGATAGGTGCATTCAAAACTGTCGCCCATTTTGGGATTGTTGATGAATTCGAGTTGCATGGGAACAATATTGTCATAATCGTCGGGATGTACCCTGCTCGTCCACGAAGTGGACAGGGGGGGGAATTCTTCGCTGCTATAGCCAAGCATGCTGAGGTAGCGGGGGCTGAAATAAATGACATTGGTGCTGGGATCCCAGTCCCACAGGCCATCGCTGGCAGCGTTGAGGGCCATCATAAGGCGGCTGGCGTCGCTCTGGGCTGTGGGCGGAATAACGGCTTCGGTCAGGCTTCGTGGCGGCGGCTGGCTTGTTGACGACCGAGCAGCGGCAGCGTCTGGGGCAAGCCTTTCTTTGTCCATGGCCACACTGCACCCTGTTATCAGGGTTGCGCGGCCGAAAAGATCTCGCCGCAAAACCAGCACCTGGGTGCGCACCAAAAAATTGTCAAAAGGATAAAACGCTTCAAGGTGTGGGCCGTGGGCACCATTGAGCACTTTTTCCATAGATTCAAGAATGGATGCCAGGCTTTCAAGGGGGCAGTGCTCCAGATAGTCTTTCATGCTGCGTGGCGGCTTGTCTTCCAGGCGCAACTGGGCAAGAGCGCCAAAGCTCATGAAAAGCCTGTCGGATGACGTATGCCACTCCCAGACCGGGTCCTGTGATTCGAGCTGTATGTGTTCTGGTATAATGCTTGACTTGTTCGGCATAAAGATCTCAACCGTCCATTATTATAAAGGATCGGTGGGAATGGTGACGTTTGGGATTTGTTGGTGAAGGCTGGCCGTCTTGGATGTGTCCTGTAGGAAGGATTTAACGTCTTTACTGTAATCTTTATAGAAAAATAAATCCAGTGTCCTGTATGGAGTGCTTAGACAAATCCGTGACAACTCTGCCGAGAGCAGTTAACGCTTCAAATGATTGCTTAACGGTCGGCAAAGCCGCCCACAGTCATTCCTGCAACCATTTGGCGACAAGGATTTGTCTCCAAATCCTTGTAGAGCATTTCAAGTGTGAAATACTCTACAACGCCAAGGGGCCCCGTTCAGATGAGCGGGGCCCCTTTCGTTAGGCCGGGTTGCCAGGTTATTTGGGCAATAGCGCCGGAAAATCCGGGCTTTTAACATGCTTTTTCACAAAAGCGGCCGCTGCTTTGCGGTCACCAGCCATGACCGTGATCATGAACACGTCTCCTTGCGAAGCGACCCAGGCCTGGCTGGTAATGTCCTGCTGCGCAAAGGTAAAGGTGTACTGGCCGTTTTTTTCAACCGGTGGTTTGTTTGCCTTAAACTGTTTGGCAAACATTTCCGCTATGGTTTTTGTGTCAGCGCCGCTGTTGGGGCCAACCACAAAGGTCACCGAGGCATTGCCCGCGGCATTGGCGAAGATGGCGCTGATGGTTCCCTGATTTTCCGTGGGAGGCATAATCGCCTTCCAGCCATCGGGGGTATTGACAGTAAAGTACTTGGTGTTCAGCTCCTCCGCCAGAGCAGGTATGGCCAGAAGCATGACGAACACGAAGGCCACAAGCTTTTTCAACATGAACGTTCTCCTCAGAGGGTGCGGCATATGGCCGGCGGTTCCTGAGCGCTCGTGGACAAACCGTTTTTGTCCTGCGCGGTCTGGTTGTCGCCGACCTGGACAAGTTTATGCAATCGCTTCTGAAAAGACAACGTGTTTCAGGGCAGACAAGGCAAACGGCCAAGCCAGCCCCCGGCGCGCAACAAGCTCTTTTGCCTGGCGGCGTCATATGGTGCATCCACGGGGTTTTCGCGTTGCGCCCGGCCCTGCGCCCGGCCCTGCGCCCGGTTCTGCGCCCGGTTCTGCGCCCAGTTCCGCACCGGGTGTCGTCCGGCCCGTAGTTGCCCAGAGATCAGTCAGCTTACGCCGGGCAAAAGGCCTTACAGGGCGGCCAGAGCCTGATCCAGGTCGGCAAGGATATCATCAATATGTTCAATGCCTATGGAAAGGCGCACGGTATTGGGCCGTATGCCGGTGCTGGCCTGTTCTTGCGCCGTCATTTGTGCATGCGTGGTGGACGCAGGGTGGATGACCAGTGATTTGGCGTCCGCCACGTTGGCCAGCAGTGAGAATATGCGCAGTCTGTCGATAAAGGCTCTGGCTTCTTTTGCGCCGCCCTTGATTTCTATGGTAAAAATGCTGCCACCGCCGTGCGGGAAGTAGCGTTTGTACAGCGCATGGCTTGGGCTTTGGGGCAGGCTGGGGTGATTGACGGCCTCTACCTTGGGGTGTTCATGCAGATGTCGCACCACGGCCAGAGCGTTTTGCACATGGCGCTCCACGCGCAAAGACAGGGTTTCCAGCCCCTGAAGAATGAGAAAAGCGTGCAATGGGGCCATGGCTGCCCCCAGGTCGCGCAGCAAAATGGCCCGCGCCCGCACTATGTAGGCCGCCGCCCCGACGGCCCCCGTGAAGCTCAGCCCGTGATAGCTCGGGTCAGGCTCGCTCAAATGGGGAAATTTTTTGGCAGCGGCCCAATCGAAACGACCGCTGTCCACAATAATACCGCCCAGGGCCGCGCCATGCCCGCCCATAAACTTGGTGGCCGAGTGAACAACGATGTCCGCCCCGTGCTCAATGGGGCGCATGAGCCAGGGCGTGGCAAAAGTATTGTCCACCACCAATGGGACAGCGTGCTGATGGGCAAGCTCCGCCAGAGCCTGCATGTCTACAATGTTGCTGTGGGGGTTGCCCATGCTTTCCACAAAAATAGCACGCGTGCGGGGGCTTATGGCCGCTGCGAAAGATTCCGGCTGGCCCGGATCCACAAAGGTGGTTTCAATGCCCCAATCTCTGAGGGTATGGGCAAGCAGGTTATAGGTTCCGCCATAGAGCGTTTTTGCCGCCACAATATGGTCGCCAGCGCAAGCCAGATTTTGCAGGGCATAGCTCACCGCCGCAGCACCACTGGCCGTGGCCAGAGCGGCCACGCCCCCTTCAAGAGCGGCCACGCGCTGCTCCAGAGCGTCCTGAGTGGGGTTGGTCAGGCGGCTGTAAATATTGCCGGGGTCGCTCAGGTTAAAGCGCGCCTCGGCATGGGCACAGTCGTTGAATACATATGATGTGGTCTGATAGATGGGAACCGCCCGCGCGCCGCTGGCTGAGTCTGGTTTTTCCTGGCCCGCATGCACTTGCAAGGTTTCAAAACGCAGGCTTCTTTTATTGTCGGTCATGGTCTGTCCCCTCGGCGGCAGTCCTCGCTTTTTCTGTTTTTGCACAGGCGGCCGATCGTTTCTTATTAATAAAGTATGAATTAGCTTGGCGTAAGCAGCGGCCATTGTCAATGCTGCGGTGCGCGTGGAAAAGCCGTTACAGAAAAGCAGGAAACTGTATGCGAGGGCTTGTGCCGCGGGCCTGAAAAACAGCGCATGTGCGGTCTTGCGGGCGGGGCAGGCACAAGCTACCATCCTTGCCTGCCAATCGGCGCATACGCCGTGAGCTTATAAGGAGGCCGCATGAGGGCGGAAATTATTTCAGTAGGTACAGAACTTCTGCTGGGGCACACCATTAATACGGATGCGGCCCATGTGGGCAGGGCGCTTTCGGCCCTGGGCATGGATCTTTTGCAGGTTCACACGGTGGGAGATAACGCCGGGCGCCTTGAGGCCGCTTTGCGAGAGGCGCTGAATTGTGCGGATATAGTGATCACCACGGGCGGCCTGGGCCCCACAGATGACGATATGACCAAGGAAACCGTGGCCAGGGTCATGGGCGCGCCCCTGCAAGAACACGAAGACAGCCTGCGGCGCTTACGCGAATATTTTGGCTCTCGCCCCGTGGCGGCCAATCAGCTCAAACAGGCTTGGCTGCCGCGCGGTGCAACGCCTTTTCCCAACAGGGCGGGAACCGCCCCCGGCTGCGCTGTGCCGGGAAAGCCGGGGCAATGGGTGATTTTACTGCCTGGGCCGCCTTCCGAGCTTTTGCCCATGCTCGAAGACAGTGTGATGCCATTTTTGCAGCGCATGGGGGGATCGGTCATCGCGTCCTTTATGGTGCGCACGTTTGGCATCGGCGAAGGCACGGCGGCCCTGCGCATAGCCGAGTTGACGGCAGGGGCCAATCCGACGGTGGCCCCCTATGCCGGTGATGCGGAAATGTTTGTGCGCGTAACGGCAAAGGCCGAAAATGCCGATGCCGCCGCGGCTCTGGCGCGACCGGTGGTTGAGGCTGTGCGCGGTCATTTGGGCGACGTGGTTTACGGCGTTGACGTGGTTGGCCTTGAATCCGTCGTGGTTGAGGGCCTGCGCCAACGCGGGCAAAGCCTCGCCACCGCTGAATCCTGCACGGGCGGCCTGCTGGCCAAGCGCATAACGGATCAGCCGGGCGCTTCGGAAGTGTTTGGTTATGGCCTGATTACCTATGCCAATGAAGCCAAAACGCGCCTTTTGGGCGTGCCCGAGGACATGCTCGCCCGCCATGGGGCCGTAAGCCCGCAAGTGGCGCGCAGCATGGCTGCGGGGGTGCGCGAGCGCTACGGGGCGGACTATGGCCTGGGCATTACCGGCGTGGCCGGGCCCGGCGGCGGCACGGCGGAAAAACCCGTGGGCCTTGTGTATATGGCTTTGAGTTGCAGTGATGGCATCTGGCTGCGGGCGCTGCGGCCTCAGGGGCGTTATCTTGGGCGGGAGTGGACGCGGCGGCTGGCTTCCAGCCATGCGCTGGACATGCTGCGCAGGTATCTGGCGGGTCTGCCTGTGGAGGCCCAGTGGGC
>CAZFCC010000048.1:0-16131 GCA_964517635.1 uncultured Desulfovibrio sp.
TTTGTGGGGGAGGGGCCCTTTTGTAAAAGGGCCCCTCCCCCACACCCCCACCCCCTAAAACTTTTATTTTTGTCGCACCCATGGCAGAGATAGCCTGACCTTCAGGCCGAAGAGGCGTTAACCGGTCAGAACCACGCGCCAGTTAACAAGCGCCGCAACCGGTCAGAACCACATGCCTGTTAACAAGGCCTCAACCGGTCAAAACATATGCTTGTGGGCAAGCGCCTCAACGGATCAGAGCCACGCGCCAGTTAACAAACGCCGCAACCGGTCAGAACCACATGCCTGTTAACAAGGCCGCAACCGGTTAGAAACATATGCCTGTGGGCAAGCGCCTCAACGGATCAGAGCCCACCTGATTGATGGCATTGCGCGGCGCGCAGGGAGATCACCCGACCGAAGGGAGGGAAGCTCCCGCAGCAAAAGACGCGCAGCCCTCGCAGGCTGTCGGAAGTTGGAAAGCCCAAAGGGCTGGCTGGAGCGAGGGCAGATGGGATTTTGAGGGCTGATGGAATTTGGAAAGCCCAGCGGGGTCGTCCGGGGGGAGTGCAGAGGGGGCCTCGGAGGGGCGGCAGCCCCTAACAGGCCCCCTCGCCGCCCGCCGCGCAGGCGGCCCAAACTCAATTAAAAAAACAGCCCCCGTGCCCGCAGGGCAACAAAAACCCCACCCCGAAGGACAAGCTTTTTTCCTCGCCGCCCGCTGCGCAGTGTGCCACAGCGTATCGCTACGTACCGCAACCCACCGCAGCGCAGGCGCCCAAACTAAATTTAACTAAAAGCCCCCGTGCCCGCAGGGCACACAATGAGAACACATATTTTCAAAGCTGAAACTCCATAAAGGGCAATTATGCGCATCTGCATTGTTTATTCTTCCTGCACTGGCAATACCCGCAAGGTGGCCGAGGCCATTGCCGCCGCAAGCGGCCTGCCTTGCTATCCCGTACAGCATGCTCCCGACCCTGCGGAATACGACCTTCTGGCCGTGGGTTTCTGGGTGCGCAAAGGCCAGCCCGATGCCCGCGCCCAGCGCTATATGCGCCGCATCTTCGGCAAGACCGTTTTTTATTTTGGCACGCTTGGGGCCTGGCCCCAGTCAACGCATGCCCTGCAGTGCGCACAGGCAACTGAAGCTCTGCTGCAAGCAAACTGCAATACCGTGCTGAACGGCTTTTTATGTCAGGGCAAGGTGAACCCAGGGGTCATTGCCGCTTCGCAGCGCAAAGGCACCCACCCCATGACTCCGGCCCGGCTGGCCCGCTTGCAGGAAGCCGCCCTTCACCCCGATGAAAAAGATTTACAGGCCGCCGAACAATCTTGGCGACACTGCCTGGAAGCGGCCACAGCCGCCTTCTGCCAACAAGGAGCCCCCCATGCGTAAGGCCAAGAGAGAATGTAACGATCCGGCCTTTTTCGACGACGTGTTTGCCACAGCCGACGAAATGTTTCTCGCCATGCATGACGGCGACTATCCCTATGTGTTGCCGCTGAACTTTGCCCGCCTGGGGGAGGCTCTTTATATCCATTGCGCCCTTGAGGGGCACAAGCTGGACTGTATCCGGCAGAACCCCCGCGTGGCTTTCACCGTCATTGCGGATGTGAGCATACACCGCGAAAAATCCACCACCTACTTCAAGTCGCTCTGCGGCAAGGGTCTTGCCAGCATTGTTGAAGACGAAGCCGAAAAAGGTCGCGCGCTGGATGCCATCGCCGCTCGCTATGCGGCCCTGTGCCCGCAGCCAGCGCCGCCCTCCAGCATACGGCGCACCGGTATCGTGCGCATTGATATTGAAGAGCTGGTTGGCAAGCGCAGGCAGCCAGCAGCCGAGGCCTAAAGCGCCAGCGCGGGGCAGCGGCCCCCTGGCAGGAAACACTATTTTCAACATGCGAATTTTAAAGGAAATTTGACATGGGCGGAGCTTCCCGTCTTATCCCACTGCCAAGCTTTCTGGCCCTTGCACTGGCTGCGGCGCATTTTTGGCGCGCGGGCTGGGCCTCGCTGGCTGCGGCCTGTGTGCTCGCGGCCCTGCTGGCCTGGACGCGCCTTGCGTGGGTGCGGCAATTTCTGCTTTTGGGCCTGCCCCTTCTGGCCGCCCGCTGGATATGGACTACCGGGCAGTTTGTGCAGATACGGCAGATGATGGAACAACCCTGGCAGCGCCTGGCCCTCATACTTCTGTCGGTGGCGCTGTTTACGGTAGTGGCGGGCCTGCTTCTTCTGAGCCAGAAGGCGCAACAGCGCTACTCCCGCCGACAAGATACCGCTACCGCGCAACTGGGCGCCATGGGCGTATGCCTGGCTCTTTTGCTGCCGGTCTGGTTTATGAATCCGCAACTCCTGCTGCTGGAGCGCTTTACTCCCCAGGGGGGGCTTGTGCAGATCACGTTGGCCGCCCTGTGGGCCACCCTGGCGGCGGGCTGGCTTGGCGACAGCCGGCTGGCCTCGCAGGCCCGCATGCGGCTGTGGCGGCTGTTTTCTCTGGTATTTTTCGGCCAGCTTGTGCTCGGGCTGGCGGTGGAAAGCCGTTTTTTGCTCACGGGCAACCTCCACCTGCCTGTTCCCGGCCTCATCGCGGCCGGGCCTGTATACCGGGGCGGCGGCTGGTTCATGCTGGGACTTTTCGGCCTTTCTACTCTGCTGGCGGGTGCGGCATGGTGCAGCCAGCTTTGCTACTTCGGCGTATGGGACGCCACCGCGGCGGAAAAAACAAAAGCTCGCCCTGCCCCGCGCTGGCTGCCCCGTTTGCGGCTCGGCATGCTGGCCCTGACCATGCTGACGGCGCTGGGCCTGCGCCTTGCGGGAGCGCCCGTGGCCGTTGCGCTGGCCTGCGGCCTGTTGCTGGGTCTGCTGCTTGTTCCTTGCGCCCTCTTGTTCAGCCGTCGCCTGGGTTATGCCGCCTATTGCCGGGGCATATGCCCTCTGGGCCTTGTGGCGCAATGGCTTGGCCGCGTTGCCCCCTGGCGTGTGCGCCGAGTGGGCGACTGCTGCGGCTGCATGGCCTGTGTGCGGGCCTGCAGGCAGGACGCCATGAGCCAGACCGCGCTTGAAAATGGCGTCTCCGGCAACACGTGTCATTTGTGCCGCGACTGCATCCATGTCTGCCCCAAGGGCGCTCTGGCGCTGACATGGCTTGGCAAAAACGGCAGCCACACCTGGGCCGGAACGGTCTTTCTTGCCCTGCTGGCCGGGCTGCACGCGGCCTTTTTGTTCATGGCCCGCATCTGATTTTTTTGAGAGTTTTCCTGTGACAGGCCACTGCGCGGGCAGACGCCAAAACAGAACTATAAAAACATATATAATAATTTGTTACACGCATATTCCCAAGGATAAAAAATGACACGCCTTCTGAAACGCATCAGCACAAGTCCGTCGCAGCCCCGCGTTGGCTGGAATGAAATTTTCTGGGCCTGGGTTGGCAGCAGCCTCTCAGTGGCCTGCTTGGCGATGCTGGAAAAAGTGTGTGCTCAGGAATGGAACCTGCCCCTGCTGATCGGATCTTTCGGGGCTTCGGCTGTGTTGGCCTTTGGCGCGCCGCACAGCCCGCTGGCCCAGCCGCGCAACATTGTAGGCGGTCATGTGCTCTCGGCCATCGTGGGCGTAAGCATTCAGGCCATGCTGGGGCCCGAGCCGGTTATTGCCGCGGCATTGGCCGTTTCCACAGCCATTGCCCTTATGCACATGACGCAAACCCTGCACCCTCCGGGCGGGGCCACGGCCCTTATCGCCGTCATCGGTGGGCCCGGCATACACAGCATGGGCTACTGGTATGTGCTGCTGCCCTGCGCCGCAGGGGCAATATGTATGGTTTTACTGGCCCTTGTGACCAACAACCTGGCCGCCAGGAAAAAATATCCCACATTCTGGTGGTGAAAACTGATGAAACGCCGACTTGCCACATCCCACCAAAAAGGGTAGCCCTTGTCTTTTCCCGCATCTGGTGAGGTTTGCAACATGTCGAGCATTTCCCCCGCGTCCCCCCTGGCGGAGGGGCTGCGCCGCGCTCTGCCCATTGTTCTCGGGTATACTCCGGTGGGCTTTGCCTTTGGCGTATTGGCGGTCAAGAGCAACATTCCCCCTTCTCTGGCTGTGGCCATGTCGGTTCTCATGTTTTCCGGCTCTGGCCAGTTTGTTTTTGCAAGCATGTGGGGAGCGGGCGCAGGCATGCTGTCCATCATGGCCGCTGTTTTTATCGTCAACCTGCGTTATCTGCTCCAGTCTGCCGCTGAGGCTCCCTGGCTCACGGGGCTGCCCCGCGTGCAGCGTTTTCTGCTTGGGCTTGGCCTTACGGACGAAACCTTTGCCGTTCACGTCACGGCCTTTCAAAATGGCTGGCAACGCAACCTGACCACGCTTTTTGTCTGCAATCAGACAACGCAGCTGGCCTGGGTGGGCGGCTGCGCCATCGGCGCGTTTTGCGGCGAACTGGTCAGCGACGTCAAGCCGTTGGGCCTTGATTACGCGCTGACGGCCATGTTTCTGGCCCTGCTGGTTCCGCAGTGCGTGAGCCGCCTGCATATTCTGGTGGCCCTTTTCACCATGAGTTTGTCCATTGCCCTCAAAAGCGCGGGCATGAGCCAGTGGAACGTTGCCGTGGCCACTGTGGCAGGCGCGAGCCTGGGCACGGCCCTGCTGCTCTACCGGGAAAAAAAGGAAAACACGCGCCCCCGCGCAGACGCGAAGCCCCGTGAGGTGCGCTCATGAACGCATCCGGCTGGTTTGATAACCACGCGGCCCTCATTCTCTGCATTCTGGCCAGCACCCTGGTAACACTGCTGCCCAAGATTCTGCCCGTCACCTTTCTCAAGGGCGACAACCTGCCCCCGCTTCTCCGCCACTGGCTTTCCTTTGTTCCTGTGGCGGTCATGGCAGCCCTGGTTGGCCCGGATATTTTCATCTACGAAGGGTCATTCAATGTGGGGCCGTCCAATCTCTTTCTCATGGCGGCCCTGCCCGCGCTGGTGGTGGCTTGGTGGAGCAAAAACTATTTTCTGACCATTGTTGTGGGCATTGGACTGGTGATTCTGGCCCGCTACTCGGGTTTGTACTGATGAACATGCACGCCCCCACCCCGTCCGACGAGCACACGCCAGCGGATATTGCGTCAACAGATTGCACGTCAGCGGATTGCACGCCAAACGACCCTTCGCGCAGCCTCCCGGCCCTGCGCAGGCGCCGCAAGCCGCCGCCCGCTCTGGCCGCGCCCCAAAACAGCGGCCGCCTGCTCGTGCGCCTGACCCCGCAGCACACAGCACTTTTTCGTTTTCTGCTTGAGGCTTATGACCACACGGCCTATTTCACCGTGCTTGAGCCCAAAACTGCCCTGCTGAAAATAATTTTTTCGCCACATCTGGAAAAAGAAACGCGCCAGGCTCTTGCCGAAATGTCTTGCAGCCTGCCCTTTGAGTTGCTGGAATGGCCCTTTGGCCCCCGGCCCCAGGGCCGCAAAAATGCTTTGAGATAGCCACATTTTCTGTTATGAATGCCCTGTTGCGGGAGAACGGGCCCGGGGAGGCCCGGTCCCGTTTTTTCACGCCCGTACTCTGCGGGCGCTCCACAACACAACGCCCCTCAGCGGGGCTCCCATCAAGATGAAGGCGGATATATGTCACTGACATACAAGCGAGTTCTGCTCAAACTAAGCGGTGAAGCCCTTGCAGGATCCAACAAGTCCGGCATCAATCCCGACACCGTGGCGGAAATATGCCGCGAAATCGGAACCGTGCTCGCCATGGGCGTTGAAATGGCCCTGGTTATCGGCGGCGGCAATATTTTTCGCGGGCTTTCTGGCTCGGCCAAAGGCATGGAGCGCTCATCGGCAGACTATATGGGCATGCTGGCCACAGTGCTGAACGCCCTGGCCGTTCAGGATATGCTGGAAAAACAAGGCTATCCCACGCGCGTGCTTTCGGCCATCACCATGCAGGAAGTATGCGAGCCCTTCATTCGCCGCCGCGCCCTGCGCCATATGGAAAAAGGCCGCGTGGTCATCTGCGCCGCCGGCACGGGCAACCCCTATTTCACCACCGACACCACGGCTGTGCTGCGCGGCATGGAACTCAAGTGCGATGCCATCATCAAGGCCACCAAGGTTGACGGCATCTACGACAAAGACCCCAACAAACACAGCGACGCCGTCAAGTTTGACACCATCAGCTACGACGAAACCCTGGCCCGCCACCTGGGCGTTATGGATGCCACGGCCTTTGCCCTGGTGCGCGACAACAACGTGCCTATCATTGTCTGCCGCATGTTTGGCGGCGACATCCAGCGTGCCGTCATGGGCGAACCTGTGGGAACTATCGTGCGCAACTGCTGATGCAGCTGTGCCTGTTTGTCGCGTTGTAGCGGAAAAAGCCGATTGCCGGGCAGGCCAAAACCGCCCGAAAAAACCTGGCAATGCACTGCAAACGCAGACAAAATTGAATTTTATAGCCGCACCGGGCGGTCTGGCTTTTCAGTGTTAGAGCGTTTTACCTTTAAAAAGTTTCAATGCTCTAACACTGCACGAGAAAGCAAAACGCCGTAAGCCGGCGTGGATTCAGCTGAAAATTGTACTTTCGGCAGAATGACAGCGTTGAAATGTGAAGCATTTCAAAATTAATCTGTTCTTGACCGTTCCGGATTTTTTCGTAAAGGGAGGCGCAGCGCCATCCCCCAAAAGGAACAGGCCGCAGGCCCAGCCCCAAGGAGAATAATTTATGGATATCGACAGCATCCTTCTTGATGCCGAAGAACGCATGGAAAAAGCCCTTGCCGCTCTTGACCGCGACTTTGCCAAGCTTCGCACTGGCCGCGCCACCACAGCCCTTGTGGACGGCATAAAGGCCGACTATTACGGAACCCCAACCCTCATCAGCCAGATGGCCTCCATTGCTGTGCCCGACAGCCGCACCCTGACCATCCAGCCCTGGGACAAGGGCGGCATTGCCCTCATAGAAAAAGCCATTCTCAAATCCGACCTTGGGCTTACCCCCGTCAATGACGGCAAGCTCATCCGTATTGTCATGCCCCCTCTCACTGAAGAGCGCCGCAAAGATCTGAGCAAGGTCGCGCGCAAATACAGCGAAGAAGGCAAAGTAGCTGTGCGCAACGTGCGCCGTGACGCCAACGACAGCGTGAAAAAGCTTGAAAAAGACAAAACCATTACCGAAGACGAACAAAAACGCGCCACTGACGATGTGCAGAAGCTCACCGACAGATATGTGGGCGAAGTAGACAAGCGCTGCGCTGCCAAAGAAAAGGAAATTATGGAAATCTAACCGTGGCGGACATCCGCCACGTGCCGCCGCCGTCGCGCTTCTGCCACATCGGGGCGGGCGGCGCGCTTCGGCATCACGGTGTTTTTCGCCTAAAAATCCGCTCTGCGGGGCCGGGCAACATTTTTATACAGGCTGAGCAGCATGAGCCCACACGACACTCTCCTGCCGGGGCACAAGCCCTGCACACAGGCCGATACCCAAGCCGCCGCAACGGCCGCCCCAAAGCCCGCAGCCGAAGACTGCCGGGAGGCTGCCCGCGCTCATGACCTGCCGGCGGAGCTGCTGCCTGCCCATCTGGCCATTATTATGGATGGCAACGGCCGCTGGGCTCAGGCCCGCAACCTGTCCCGCGAGGCAGGGCACAAGGCAGGGGCCGAAACCGTAAGTACTGTGGTGAGTGAGTGTCGCAGGCTGGGCATACGCCATCTGACGCTCTATACCTTCTCCAGCGAAAACTGGAACCGCCCCAAGGCAGAAATAAGCGCCTTGTTTTCATTACTGCTGGAGTTTTTGCGCCGGGAACTGCCGCGCCTTGAAGAACAGGGCATCGCCCTCAAGGTGCTGGGCGATCTGGACGGCCTGCCGCTGGCGCAGCGCACAGCCTTGCGCCACGCCATAAAACGCACGGCCAACGGCCCGCATATGGTTTTGAACCTGGCTCTCAATTATGGCTCGCGAGCCGAGCTTGTGCGCGCCATGCGCTCTTTTTTGCATGACGGCGCTCGCCCGGAAGACATTACCGAAGAAAGCCTGGCACAGCGCCTTTACACCGCAGGTCAGCCCGATCCAGACCTGCTCATCCGCACTAGCGGCGAACAGCGCCTGAGCAATTATCTATTGTATCAATGCGCTTACAGTGAATTGTACTTTACCCAGGTGGCCTGGCCCGATTTTGACGCCGCGCAGTTGCGTTTGGCGCTAGAAGCTTACGCCGCGCGGTCGCGCCGCTTTGGCAAAACACAGGAGCAAATAGATGCCCATTGAACCCACCGCCAATCCCATCGACATCCGCCGCATCATAACCGGCGTATTGCTGGCCGCAGTGCTGTTGCTGGTGCTCTGGCTGCGGGGCTGGCCCCTGCTGTTCGTCATTTTGCTGGTGTCGGCCCTGGGCCTGTGGGAATTCTACTCTCTTTTCTGGGGCCCCCGGGGGCGCATCCCCAGCCGCATATGCGCCATCGCCCTGGGCTGGGGCATGTTGTGCCTCACCTGGATGAACCGCCCGCAAGACGCCTTGGTCTGCCTTGGCGCGGGCTTTGTGCTGTCGGCCATGAGCTTTCTCTTTTGCTGGGACGTTGTTGAAGAAGACAACGCCTTTATTTCCGGCGGTATTTTTATGGCCGGGCTGGCCTATGTGCCGCTGCTGCTTTTGCCAGCCACCTATCTTTCCACCACCAAACTCGTTTTCGTCATTGCCGCCGTGGCCATTTCCGATACCGCCGCCTACTTTGTGGGTACGCGCTTCGGCCATCACAAGCTCTGGCCCCGCGTCAGCCCCAAGAAAAGCTCCGAAGGCGCTGTGGGCAGCCTGGTGGCCTGCGTGATTTTTTGCGCCGTGTACGGCCAGATTTATGGCAAAACAGGCTGGCTGTCTTTTGCCCTGCTGGGCATTGCGGTCAACGCCTTTGCCCAGGTGGGCGACCTTTTTGAATCGGCCCTCAAACGCTCGGTCAATGTAAAAGATTCCGGCAACCTGCTGCCGGGCCATGGCGGCGTGCTCGACAGGGCCGACAGCCTGCTCTTTGCCATGCCCATGGTGGCCGTTGTAGACCAGTGGTTCTTTTTCTTCTAGAACCCCGCGCGAATGAAATACCTTGTGGGGCAGGTGTTTTAGAACTGTGAGCGGGCGAAATGTTTTGTGGGGCCGGTACGGTAGAACTGTGAGCTAGTGAGATGTTTTGTGGGGGAGGGCCCCTTTTGCAAAAGGGCCCCTCCCCCTAAAACCTTTACTCGTATTTCATTCGTTTACAGAAATTTCCTGATTTTTGTGGTTTCCGGCCCCAGCCGCAGCATTTCGGGCGGCCCCGGTACGGGGCCGCTTGATTTTTTTGCCACCACACCTATCTTGTCTTATGGGCAAGTCGCCTGCCCATAAAACAACATCTACCCGGCGGCACGCACAGGATGCAAACATGACACAGCTCTGGCCGGGGCAGGGCGGCCCCTCCATAGACTATATTTCCGGTTCCCCGGACGACGCGTGGTGCAACACCTGGCCGCGCGGTCTGGTCATTCTTGGCTCCACAGGATCCATTGGCCGCAACGCCCTTGCCGTTGTGGAAAGCCATCCACAGGCCTTCCGCGTGGAAGGCTTGGCCTGCGCCCGCCAAGTAGAACTGCTGGCACAACAAGCAGATCGCTGGCGCCCCTCACACCTGGCCGTGCTCGATGAAGAAGCCGCCGCCAGGCTCAAACCCCTGCTGCCCTCGGGCTACGCGCCCCGCATCCTGATCGGCCGCGAAGGCTATGCCCAACTGGCAGCGCTTCCCCAAGCGCGCACCGTGCTTTCGGCTCAAGTGGGTGCTGCCGGGCTTGCCGGAACCCTGGCCGCCGCTCTGGCGGGCAAGATCATCTGCCTTGCCAACAAAGAATCCCTTGTATTGGCAGGCGACCTGGTTCGCCGCGTCTGCGCCCGAACCGGAGCCGTTATTCTGCCTGTGGATTCTGAGCATAACGCAATATTCCAGTGCCTTGCGGGGCGCGGCCAAGAGGTGCGCCGCCTTATTCTCACAGCCAGCGGCGGCCCTTTTCGCGGGCGCTCCCGTGAAGACCTGCGCCACATCACCCCAGCCCAGGCCCTCAAGCATCCCAACTGGAGCATGGGCGCAAAAATCAGCATCGACTCGGCCACCCTCATGAACAAGGGCCTGGAATTCATTGAGGCATACCACCTCTATGGCACGGCCCCCGAGCGCATCAAAGTGCTGGTGCATCCCCAGTCCGTCATACATTCGTTGGTGGAACTGGAAGACGGAACCCAGCTGGCACAACTTGGCACAGCGGACATGCGCCTTGCCATTGCCCATTGCCTGCTGTGGCCGCGCTGTCTGCCTGTGGGCGTGCCGCCCCTTGACCTCACAGCCACGCCCCTCACATTTCATGAGCCAGACACCGAGGCTTTTCCCTGCCTTGACTTGGCCCGCCAGTCTCTCGCCCTGCGCGGGGGACGTTGCGTGGTCATGAATGCGGCCAATGAGGCTGCGGTAGAACTTTTTCTTGAAGGCGGTTGCGCCTTTCTTGACATTCCCCGGCTGATACAGGCGGCCCTTGCGGCGCACAGCGCCACAGAACCGAAAAATCAGTCTTTCTGCGCTCCGCTGTATCAGGACGCGACCACGGCCCCGGCCGACATGGCCACCCTGCAAAGCGAAGCACATACCCTGGCGGAGCGCATAACGCAGCTTGACCGCCAGAGCCGCGAGCTGGTGCGCACACTGGCCCGCGACGGAGAACCCGCATGCTGACGACCATTATAGCAGTCACCCTTGTTCTTGGCGGCCTCATCTTTTTCCACGAGCTGGGGCATTTCGCCGTGGCCCGTGGATTTGGCATGGGCGTTTCCACCTTTTCCCTTGGCTTCGGCCCCAAAATTCTCAAACGCCGCTGGGGCAAAACAGAATACGCCCTGTCCCTGATCCCCCTGGGCGGCTACGTGGCCCTGGTTGGCGAACAAGACGACAGCGATCTGCCCGAAGGCTTTACCCGAGAAGAAAGCTTCTCGCTGCGCCCCGCGTGGCAACGGCTGCTGGTGGTGGCTGCCGGGCCCGTCGCCAACATGCTGCTGGCGTGGTTGTTGTGCTGGATACTGGCTTTCGCCTGGGGCACGCCCCAACTGCTGCCCCAGGTGGGCGGTCTTGTTGAAAACGGCCCAGCGGCCAAAGCGGGCGTTGAAATTGGCGACTCCATCGTGAGCATCAACGGCCAGCCCATTGTAAACTGGGAAGACATGACCGGCGCCATTGCCGCCAGCGATGGACAGCCCATGCGCGTTGAGCTCAAGCGGCCCCACAAGGCGGAAAACCCAGCGCCCCACGTTAGTGAAGACGCCGCCGCGCGCAACAGCGACACCACAACAGCGCCTAATGACGGCATGGCGCCCCCCCCAAGCCTGCTGACAGTAGAAATCACGCCCGAAATGGCCGTGCGCAAAACCATATTCGGTGAAGACGAAAAAGCCTGGCTTGTGGGCATTCGCAATACCGGCGCTGCGCGCCTTGTGGAACACGGCTTCTGGGGCGCCGCCATGGCCGGTGCAAACCAGACCTCTAACATGCTTGCCCTGACCTGGAAAAGTTTTGTAAAACTGATTGAACGGGTGGTTCCCCTTGATCAGGTGGGCGGGCCCATCATGATCATGCAAATGGTGGGCAAACAGGCCCATGAAGGCATGCCCGGGCTGTTGGCTCTGGCTGCGCTTATCAGCATCAACCTTGGGGTTCTCAACCTCCTGCCCATTCCTGTGCTCGACGGCGGCCAGATCGTCTTCTGCCTCTGGGAAATGATCTTTCGCCGTCCGGTCAACGCCAGAGTGCAGGACTATGCCATGCGGGCCGGGCTGGCCCTGCTGGTGACACTCATGCTGCTGGCCACCTACAATGACATTTGGCGTATCATAAAGGGGGCTGGCTGGTTCGGGAGCGGATCATGAGCACATATTCCACCGGGCTTGAGCTCATTCTCAACGCGGCCGAAGGCGTGCTGCAGATCATTGTCACAGATGACGAAAAACTGCTTTGTTCTCAAGAATGGCGCAGACCTGACCGCGCCACGGAAATTCTGGCCCCGGCGCTGGAAAACATCTGTGCCACTGTGGGCATCGCCCCTGCCGATTTCAAACGGCTGGCCTGCGTGCATGGGCCGGGTTCGTTCACGGGCATACGGCTTGTGCTCGCCACAGCTGCCGCCCTGCGCAGGGCCGGAAAGGCCCGCGTGGCCGGGCTTGACTATATGCAGGCCCTCGCTACCACAGCCGTGCAACGCCGCCTGCTTCTCTTCGGCGCGCCCGTGTGGGCCATTACCCATGCCAGGCGCAACCTCGTGCATTGCCAGCTTTTTTTGTCCTACGGCCCCATGATTCCCGCACAGCCGCTGGCTCCTGTGGATTTATGCACGCCGCAAGAGGCGCTTGAACGCATTCTGGACAGCCGCACAGCCCCCCTGCCCCAAGGAGTTCCCGCAGGCAGCCGCATCGTGTGGGTCTGCGGCAGCGGACTTGCCCGCAATGCCGCTATCTTCTCCCCGCTGGATCCCCTGCGCCCCTCGCCCGATGGCAGCCAATACTGCGCCGACACTGAAAACGCGCCCATCACGGCACTGGATGACCTGGTAAACCCGGATATCCAGGCTCTGTGCCTGCTCGCCCGACACGGCGACTACGCAGAGGCTGATCTGGAACCTTTTTATGTGCGCCCCTGCGATGCCGTTGAAAATCTTCCCCAACTGGCTCCGCGCCAGGGCCTCACAAGCGAAACAGCCACAGCCGCCCTGGAACTGCTGCTCCAACGCCAGCCCGACAGCGATATATAGCGCTCGCCCCATCCCGCGCGTGGGGTGGGGCCAACTGCTGCTGCAACGCCAGCCTGACTGCGATATATAGGGCCTTTTTATTGGAAAATTTCTCGTGCGAGGGGGGGATTTTTTAGAACAATGAGCTTTGGAAATACTTTCTGGGGGAGGGGCTCTTTTGCAAAAAGTTCGCCTCTCCCACAGCCCCACCACCTAAACCCCTTACTCCTGTCACACACTTTACTGGCCTTCCTCAGATCCAGGGAAAAGCAAAAGCCGCGCCTTTCAGGCATGACACGATTCCAAAGATGCGCGCCCTGGTTCTTCACACCGCCCAAACTGCACACTGCCTCAAGCGCCAGCGCACAAAACGACGTTTAAAAACTGCGAGCCTCTGCTTTGCCGGGCGGTTTTTTCTTTTTTTTTCGCTCGCTGTGGGTTCTTTTGTCGCTGGTCGTAGGCGTTTTTCAGGGACGTTTTACCGGGCGAATTTCTCTTTTAACTTCGCATACAACGGACAATCTTACCTTGCATAACAAACATGCCCGCCAATATACCTGATGCTATTTTCACGACTCTAGGGTTTGTCTAGAAAAAATTTGATGACAACCTCCTGAATTATAAAGACTTGTGAGTTTGACACCAAAGTTTTTATTACGGTATATTCCTCCATCAAGAAAAGGCATCCCCCAACGAGACCGACCGGTCAGGAGCGCAAGGCGCTTTTGCCGTCATTGGAGAGTCTCCGGGGTCAGGGCCACGGGCGTGGTCCGCCCGGCATCCGCCGGACAGCCTCGAACAGTAACCAAGGAATGATCATGAAGTATTCACGCTGGCCTTCCATGCTGGCGGTTGCGGTCGCATGTATGCTGATGGCCGCCCCCATGAAAGCCGACGCGGCTTCTGCAAGCGCTCCTTCCGCTGAACTCTCTTCAAACGTATCCTCATCCGGCCCCGGCAAAGCTGCGAAAAAATCGTCCGAAGCACGCCCCGCCTCGTCTGAAAAGAACAAAAAGTCTGGTAAAATCAGTCAGTCAGACAAGGCGGCAAAAAGCAGCAAGGCGAAAAAACCTTCTGCAAAAAGCAAAGCCGTTTCCGAACAAAGCGTTGACAGCCGCGACATATGGCTCAAACGCGCTCAGCAAAGCGAAGTCTTCACGGGCAAAGCCTCCTGGTATGGCCGCGATTTTCACGGCGGCGCCACCGCCAGCGGCCTTAGCTACGATATGTATACCTTCACCGCCGCCCACCGCACCCTGCCCATGGGCACTGTCGTACGCGTGACCGACCAGGAAAACGGCAAGAGCGTCATGGTTTGCGTGACAGACCGCGGCCCCTTTGTGCGCGGCCGCATCATTGACCTTTCCTTTGCCGCTGCCCAACAGCTGGATCTTGGCAAGCGCGGCGTGGGCAAGGTGGAACTTGAGGTCGTCAGCGACGAAAGCGGCACCCCCCTTCAGGCCGACCAGGCCTACTATGTGCGCTACAATGCCGCCATGGGAGATGAGCGCGTCGGCCCCTTCCGTGCCTTTGCGGATGCCGCAGCCATGCATGAGGCCCTGCGCCAGGCGCACCCCGAAGCAGAAGTTGTGCTGGGGAATTCCCGCTAGCAGCCTGCATTTATAGCGCGACAACGCACTGTCCGATTTTCGGCAATCTTTTCAGCCGCCCGGCGCCCCCGCAAAGGCAGCGCCCGCAGCATACATATGCTTGTGCCGGTTACGAACCGCCACCATATGGGCGCACACCAGTACGCGCCATATACGCGCAGCCTACATGCACGGCACGCGCCAGATAGACCAGGCTACATGCCTGGCACGCGCTCGTTGTATGGGTTATGCGCAGAGTATACGCCATATACGCGCAGGCTACGTACCCGTTGGATGGGCTATGCGCAAAGTATACGCCAGAATTTGATGGGCATGCGTGCCAATGACTGGCCAGCACGCCCCCTTACGGCCTGCCATGTCGTATTCCTGCGACCTCGTGAGCCGCACCGTGTGGATTCGTTTTAGTCGCACGGCCCAAGTCGCACGGGCCAAAATCGCACGGCCCAAGTCACACACCCCCCCCCCCGGCCCCTGTGTATCGTTCGCAGGGGCCGGGGTTTTTGCTTTATGGCCACAGCACAGATCCGCCGTAGGCGCTGTAAAAGAAATAAAAAAATAAAACGCGCCAAGGGGCCTCGCCCCTTGGCATGGCGGGCCTTGCCACCCTATCGCTTATTCTGTATGCAGCCTCTTACACCTCATGTTCAAAGAAGGATGTCATGGGCTTTTTTTACAGCATGCTCTCTTCGGCAGCTTTTGGACTTATACCTTTGTTCAGTCTGCCGCTCATGGCCAGGGGATTTTCTCCGGCCACCGTGCTTTTTTACCGTTTTTTCATTGCAGCCATTGTGCTGGGGATACTTCTTTTCTTGCGTGGCGAGCGGCTGCACACCTCTCGCCGCAACCTTGCCAAGCTGACGGGCATGAGCCTTATGTATGCCATGGCGGCCCTGCTGTTCATGCAGGCATTCAAGTATATGCCAAGCGGCGTGGCTGCAACCCTGCACTTTTCCTATCCGGTAATGGTCATGCTCATGATGATCATTTTCTTTCGTGAGCGTTTTTCGGTGGTTACTGGGCTGTCTGTGCTTTTGGCCATCAGCGGCGTGTACCTGCTGAGCGGTGGCTCGGCGTCCGCCAACGTGGGGGACATGAGCAGGATTGGTCTGACGCTGGCTCTGGCTTCCGCCCTGTGCAACGCCATCTATATAATCAGCATCTGCGCCGCCCGCCTGAACAATATAACGGGGCTTGCGCTCACCTTCTATGTTATGGCTTTCGGCGCGTTGTGCTCGCTGGTCAACGCGCTGGCCGCAAACAGCTTTCAGTGGCTGCAAAGCTGGCAGGATCTGGTGCTGGTAATTCTGTTGGCCACAGTAACAGCGGTGCTTTCCAACTATACCCTTATCCTGGCCGTACAGCGCATCGGGTCTACCCTGACGGCTGTGATGGGCGTGTTGGAGCCTGTGACTGCTGTGCTTGTGGGTATATTGGTTTTCAGCGAACCATTCAGCCTGTCGCTGGTCACGGGCTTGGTGCTTATTGCGGTTTCGGTGATTCTAGTGATGCTTGGCGGCCGCATTCGCCATCTACTGGCCAGCCGGAAAGCAAGCCTGCCGCCACAGCAAGAACAAACCTAGCGCTGCAAGAACAAAAATAGCGAACTAGCTTTGCCACAGTGTTGCGCCTGCGGAGGGGGGGGATTCTGGCTCGCCTTGGGTCAGGCGAATGCCTGTAGCAGTTTTCAGCAGGAGTAAAGGTTTTGGGGGGTGGGGGCGTGGGGGAGGCGCCCCTTTTGCAAAAGGGGCCCTCCCCCACA
>CAZFCC010000049.1:0-15835 GCA_964517635.1 uncultured Desulfovibrio sp.
AATCAGTGGGCGGGTGAATACACCGCCACATCAGCAGGGATGACCGCAGGCACACCCCCACCCCCTAAAACTTTTATTTTGTTTGAGTTCGTCACAGGGAGCCTCCTAATCGCAGGCAGGATTCACCAAGGCAGCGGCCCCGCCCTGAAAAGCTCTAATACAACGGAAACATCATGCCACTGAATATCGCCATACTGGCCTCGGGCAGCGGCTCCAATGCCCAAGCTATCGTTGACAAGGCCGCTGCGGGCGTTCTGGATGTGAACGTTTGCTGCATCATTTGCAACCGGCCCGGCGCAGGCGTTATCAAACGCGCCGCCAAGGCGGGCATTGCCTGCGTTGTGCTTGACCACAAGGCATACCCCGACCGCAAAAGCTACGACAGCGCCGTGGTGCAGCACCTTCAGGAACACGGCGCGGAACTCGTGGTGCTGGCGGGCTATATGCGCCTGCTCAGCTCGGTTTTTCTGGAGGCCTTTTCCGGCAGGGTCATCAACATCCATCCCGCCCTGTTGCCAAGCTTTCCCGGAGTGAGCGGAGGCGCGGACGCCCTTGAATATGGCGTCAAAATATCAGGCTGCACCGTGCATTTTGTGGAAGAAAAAATGGACGGTGGGCCGGTGATTATTCAGGCCGCCGTGCCGGTGAACCCCGGCGAAGACCTCAACGAGCTCATGCAGCGCATCCATGCCATGGAACACCGCATTTACCCACAGGCCATACAGTGGTTTGCACAAAACCGCATCAGCGTATGGGGCCGCGAGGTGCATGTGGCCCAGGGAACTGCCGCCCCCGCAGCCGTCGACGGCCAGTGGCTGGTACACCCGCCGCTGGAAGAAGGGTTTTAGAATAATTTATGTGTGGGGGAATTTGAAAGATTTTGTGGGGGAGAGACCCTTTTGGAAAAGGGTCACCTCCCCCACACCCCCACCCCCTAAAACTCTTATTTTTGTTTCCTCTGTTCAGGCATTCATCCGCTCTGAAACGGAAATCCCGCAAGCAACGCCTTTCAGCCAAAACTCTGCCCAGTGGACATCTGCACTGGGGACATCTGCACTGGGGAATGTTTCGCATAGATAATCTTGCTTCAAGAACAAAGAAAAGTCGGGTTTTAGTGAAGGGAGTAGAGCCTTATGCTCTGCTCCCTTCACTAAAACCCGACTTTGACGCAGGTATGGGACAAAAGAATTATTTAGCTCCTAGCCAAAAATATCTATAATTGCTCTGGCGTCCATATCTGGGCTGATGGGCTGCACTGCCAGACGGCGGAAGTCATCGGGCCTGTCCATGTCCAGGCACAGATCCGGGCGGCGCAGCCATTCTTCTTCCGGGTCAAATGTGCCGATGCGGAATGTGGCGGCATTGTCCCATATGTAGTTGAGGCAATGCTCGCGCTGCGAAGGCTCCACCGCCTTCTGATCCAGACTTTCAAGCAAGTCGCGCGAGAGTATTTCAGCGCCGAGCCCATCGGGCCAGAGGTTGTTGCGCGGAATATGGTTATAGGCGTAATCCCACTGGCCCGCGCGGTAAAAGTCCACCAGCCTGTCCACGGCGCCGCCCCAGATAAGGGGATTGTCTGCGCAAACGCGCACCACAAGCCCGGCGTCCGCCAGCTTTGCCGCCTGAGAAAAACGCGCCAGAACGTCGTCTTCCGGCCCGGCCATGCAGGGTATGCCCCGGCGGCGCAGATGCTCCAGCAAGACCACATCCAGCGGAGTATCGGGCACGGCCACCATGATGCCGTCCAGACGGCTTGCCGCGCCCAGACGGCGCGCCACCCAGTCGATAACCGGCAGATCCCGCAGACAAAGCAGAGACTTCAACGGCAGACGGCTGGAACCCAGCCGCGCCTGTACTATGGCGATAACCTTGCCTTTGCTGGTCATATTTTTCCTCCGCCGCGCCCGCCCATGGTGGGGATTGCCACACGGCACGGCATCCATTGCAATGAGCGCTTCAAATGTTTTTTTAGCTATCGACAAAACCGCCCTGCCATCATTGGGCGACATGGATTTGGCTACAAAACCTTGTGGCCTGATTAATTTTGCCAGCGTGTTCTGCCGAAAGGCGGGCCTTCTGGCCCCTCCCTGCATCGGGAGAATCCTTATAAAAAGCTGAACCACAGTAAAAGTTTTGGGGGGTGGGGGCGTGGGGGAGGCGGCCCTTTTTCAAAAGGGGCCCTCCCCCACAAAGAGTTTCAAACACTCAGTTAGGGTCGCTCGTTGAGCAGCCCCAGCATGCGCCTTACCACACGGCCCTTGTTGACTGTAAAGTCCATATTATCTTGCCGTTGCCAGAAACGCTGACGACGGGGATTTTTCAGCATGGCCAGAAAGGTATTGCGGATTCTGCCGTCGCCCACGCGATCCATAATGCCCACAAAGGCAAAACCGTGGCGCGGCCGGGCAAAGGTGTGGCGCGCTTCGCGTTCATGCGTGGCAAGCACAAGGGCGGGCACGCGCATATGGGCCAGTTCGTAAACCGTGCGCCCTGCGGAGCAAATGGCGAGGTCTGCGCCTTCCATCATGCGGCTCATGACGTTGGTGGCCCAGGTAAAACTTACCAGCGGATTATCGAGCTTTTTCAGGTGCGCTTCCATGGCGTCCTTATGGGCATAGCCTGGCCCGGCCACAAGGCGGATGGCGATGTCATACGCGCGGCAGATGGGCTCGATAATGTCCAGCACCCGGCGCGAGCAGTCGTGCTGATCTGTGCCGCCAAAGGTGATGAGTACGGTTTTGACCTCAGGCCGGAAGGGATTGCGGGCTGCATTGACAAATTCGTCACGCAGGCAGAAAAAGTCTGGCCCGCTGCACAGGTGCTCGGTGCTTTGGCCTTCGTACAGGGCGTTGATCACAAGGCGCGCCAACGAGGCGCCCGGCCCTTCGTCTTCAAAATTCACGCAGCGAACGCCTGCGGCGGTCAGGCGCTTCATGTAGGCCGTGGTGGTATTGAGAATATCGTTGACCACGAGGTCAGGCCCCAGGGCCAGCACGGTGTCTGCCAGGTCTTCCTGCCCCTGGCGGACGATACGATAGTCCTTGCGGGCTATGCTTTCTACAGCCAGTTCGCTTTCGCGTGTGCAGACAAAGCTTACCCGATGGTTTGTGATCTCGTGCGCCAGCATAAGAGCCCGAAACACGTGGCCCATGCCAATGGCGGGCCAACCCGCCACCACAAAGACCACATGCCGCCGCTCAAGCAGGCGCTCGCATATCCACCAGTCCTGGTAGCCCTGTATTTCAATGGCCCTGTCGTTGAGAAAATAGGGAATAACGCGCCCGCGCCCCTGTTGGCGATTTTGACCAAGCAGGCATGACAGGCGCAGCATGATAAGCGCGCGGCTTTCCACCACCAGAGTTTTTTCGCCCTTGTGGTCTGTGTCGTCGTCCAGCAGGTCTTCAAGGTCGTCGCCCTGCATGTTCCAGATGCGCTGGCGCACGCTTTTCACGGTCACGAGGCTGTCGGCGTGTGCCTCGCGGTATTTTTTCCAGGCGTCTTCCACGTCCACCCAGGTCAGCAGCGGGCAGGAAGCACGCAGGATAATGCAATGTTCATAGTGCGTTGCCAGCTCTTCCAGCAGCACGCGCATCTCGCTCACGATGTCCAGCGAGGTAAAGCGCATTTCCTTGTTGCAGCGAAAGCCCACGCCCGCGCGTTCGCAGATAAGGGATATTTCCTGACTGTCGGTGAGCACCATGATGTCTTCACCGGGCAAGACGCCCCGCGCCGTATTGATGGCCCGCTGCACAAGCGTTACCCCAGCCAGTTTTTTTACCAGCTGATCGGGAATAACGGCATTTTTCTTGATGGCGGGAATGACAATACAGCGTTCTTTCACGATAAAGCCTTATGCTGCGGGGCTGCGGGTGGCGTTTTTTTGCAGTGTTTGTTGCGTAACCTGCGTATTTTTCACAACAGCTGGCCGGCTTTTAGAGCAATGTAACTTTTACATTGCTCTAGGGGCGGAGCCTGCCCATAACATGCTGAAATAAAAATAAAGGTTTTAGGGGGTGGGGGCGTGGGGGAGGGCCCCTTTTGCAAAAGGGGCCCTCCCCCACAAAGCTCTTCTTGCCCTTTAAAAACTTCACCCCTCAAAACCTTTCAAACGAACATACTCTAAAGCGTGTCGTCTCGAGATGAATTTCCTTGTTATATCGCGGTAGCCGTTAGCGGGGCTTCCCGCTTACGGATAGCGACAGCCATTGCAGGCTGTCCGTTTTGGTAACCAACTGCTGTCTTCATCCGTAGTTTCCTTCGTCACAACGGCTGAAGCAAGGAGAACGAGCCTTTTATGTAGGAAGTGTACTCTGATGGTACTCGACCGGAATAAAAGGAGAAGCTCGACGCAGAGATAACAGGAAAGGCGCTCGTAACGACATGCTTTAACGGATTTGCGCCAGCACCTCGCGGGTTGACGCCAGCATATAATCAAACTCTTCCCCGGTCAGCCAGTGCTGGAAGGGGAAAGAAATCATGCTGTCAAAGAACGTATCCGCATTGGGGCAGCAGGCTTCGCCCATGCCCAGGCGGCGGTAATAATCGTACCTGTCCAGCGGGATATACTGCACCACGCATTTGACGCCCTTATCGTTGAACATGGCGCGCATAAAGCGATCACGCGCTTCTACGCCCGTGGTCATGCGGGCCGCAAGCAGGTGGTAATTGTGGCGCAGGCTGTCGACCCGGTGGAATTCCAGTTCGGGAAAGTCCGCCAGGGCGTCGATAAATTCCAGCGCGCGGCGGCGTTTTTCCTCGTTGATAGTGTCGATGCGCTCCAGCAGCTTGGTGCCAAGGGCGCATTCCACTTCGCCCAGGCAATAGTTGTTGGGCGCCACCATGCGGCCGTCGATAAAGGGCATGTCTACATTGCCCATGGCGGGCTTCCAGTAATCGGGGCGCTCAAAGTCGAAGCCGCAATGCCCGTTATGGCGCAGGGTGGGAACCATGGCCGCCAGCTTGGGATCGCGCACATACAGCATGCCGCCTTCGCCGAGGGTGGTCATGTTTTTATGCGAATGGAAGGAGAAAATGGCCATGTCGCCAAAGGCTCCGGCCTTGATGCCGTCTACTTCGGCCCCGATGGCCTGGGCGGCGTCCTCAATGAGGATCAGGCCGCGCTCTTTGCACAGGGCGGCGATGGCGGGCATGTCGGCCACGTAGCCATAAAGGTGTACCACCACCACGGCTTTGGTGCGCGGGCTGAGCACTTTTTCAATGCTTTCGGCCGTGACCACGCGGCTGTGCAAGTCCACATCGCCCCAGACAAGCTTGGCCCCTTTTTTGATGTAGGGATAGGCCGAGGCCGTGAAGGTGTGCGAGGGTATAACCACCTCATCACCTTCGTTAAACAGGCAGAGCTGGGCTGAAAGCTCCAGAGCGGCGCAGCCGTTCATGGTGGTAAAGCAGGTTCCCTGCGCAACCCCCTGATACTCTGCGAACGCGCTTTCAAACCGGCGCATGTGATGCCCTTGGGTAAGGGGATCGGCATTGCGCATGGCCTCGACAACCACGGCTATTTCTTCTTCGGTGTACTTGATAGCACGTCCGCTGAAATTGACCTTGATATCCATGAGACTCCTCATAAAGCAGTTTGAGCTTAACGTCACCGCATGCCAGCGGGCAAGCCCCGAACGCGCCAATTGCGCGAACGTAGCAGCCGCGCTGCGCATGTCAGGCATGGACGCATGCGGGCATCTTGCGCTTCTGCCCGTTTGTACCGCTCTTTGGCGCTACGCATGTCAGGCTTGGGCTCATGCGGGCATTGCCCACGGCCAAAAAGCTGACGCATTGGCGTCGCCGTACCCGTGAAACAACAACGGCCTCAGGCACACAAGCCGCGAAACGGCCATATTTCCGGGCCGTTTCACGACCATGCCCCGAAAGAACCTGACGGCGGCGGAGCTTCGCCCACGCCGCCGACAGACTATATGAACCGCAACGGCCCTGACGCTTCCGCGCCTACATGCTTTTGAAACGCTCGATGACATTTTCCTTGGTGAGGATATTTTTAAAATCCGGGCCAAGGCGGTTGGAAAGGGGCTTTTCATGCACAATGCTGGCCCCATAGAGCGCATCATATTGCGCATCGGTAAGGCCCTGGCAGATGCCCTTGGGCAGATCAATGTTCTGCCGCTCCATCATGAGCATGAATTCCTTGTACTGTTCGGGATAGATGTCTTCCTGCACAGACAGGGAATAGCAGTTGGCGATGCCATGGCGCATATGCAAAACCATGCTCAGCCCGGCAGAAATGGGATGCACAACGCCCACAAAGCCAGCAGCCATGCCGCCAAGGTAGGAGGCGATCATCATCCTTTCGCGGTTTTCTTCGCTCATCATGTCCTGCGAAAGAAAAATCTGCTTGCAAAGATCAATGGCTTTTTCAGCCAGGGAATCCACAACCACGTTGCGGTAAGAGCCGGTGACGCTCTCAAAGCAATGCATGTAGGTGTCGATGCCGGTGTAGAAATACTGGTTGCGGGGCACGCTGGCCGTGAGGTCGGGATCCATCAGCACCTGGTCGAACATGGTAAAGTCGCTGTTCATGCCCAGTTTGATGTTTTTTGCCTCATTGCAGATGATGCCTGTGCGCGAGGTTTCCGAGCCGGTTCCCGACAGGGTGGGGATGGCTATCTTGTAGGGCGCGGGATTTTTTACAAGATCCCAGCCCTGATATTCTTCGGCCTTGCCGGGGTTGGTGAGCAGGTTGCCCACGCACTTGCAGGTATCAAGCACGCAGCCGCCGCCAAGAGCCACCAGAACGCAGGGCTCTGCACCGTTCAGAAAGGTTTTCACCTGAGCGGTGTAACCGTCGACGCTGTCTGTGGTGGGTTCGCTGGCGGTGGAGACATACAGAACCATATCGCCGCTTTCCACAGGCAGCTTTTCCACCAGGTCTTTACCCTGAAAGAAACTGTCCAGAAAAAAGACCGCAGGGCCGGAAACGGACTTGCGGCGCGGGGCCATAAGGTCGCCGAGCTGGCTCAGGCTGCCTTGGCCAATCATATAATAACCGACATTTTTTGCATTACGGAACATAGTTGCCCTCACAGTATGGCATAGGATTTCCGGGCCATACGCTATAGCCACAGGTCTGGCAAGCGATGCCGCAAAGCGGCGCGCGGCGCGGGCCTGCGGGTGTTAGAACACAGGTCACTCTTTCTTGTCGGGCACGGCCCGCTGCCCCGGCTGCATGGCGGCCGGATTTTTTTCGTTCCCCTGCTTCGGTGCAGGACTTGAGGCCAGTTTGGCCCAGGCCGCATGAGGGTTTTTACCCTTCTGACCAGAGGCGGCCGCGCCTTCAGAAGAGCTTCCGGAAGTATTGGCGGACGCCCTGCCAGAAGAATTACCAGCCGCGTTACCAGCCGCATGGGCTGTCGCGCCGTCTCCCAGCGGATCCGGCCCAAAGTTGTTGTCGCCAACAGTTCCCGGCCGGGCATAAACAACAAGAAGCCACAGGCCGCTCAAACCAGCCAGCATTATGCACATATACGCTGATGTGCCAAAGTCAAGGTGCACCGCAGCCCCGCCCAGCAGGGCCAGGCTCACCGGGGCCACCTGAAGCCAGCCGGAAAGATTGGCGTCGTGCAGGCGGCGGGCGGTTACGGCAAAATGCGGCAGCAGCAGCACCGCCGTTACCACACGGGCAGCCGTGACCCCTTCATAGGGGGCGGCGTTGGTAACCATGCCAAGCCCCGCATTGACTATGGCCCCAAAGAGCACATACCACCAAAACTCCGCCCGCCGGGCGCGGCCCTTGAAGTCGCAGTATTTTTGCAACAGGCAGATTCTCACTGCTGTTTTGAAATCCATGAATGCTCCTTGCAGGCCTTGTGGTGGGTCAAAGCCCCCTGCGCCCGCAGAGGGAGCAGGGGAAAAACATCAGAATATTCTTGTCAGGCCGTGTGTTGCTGCCACGACTGCACGGTATTCACGAGCAGCATGGCAATGGTCATGGGCCCCACACCGCCAGGCACGGGCGTAATGGCCGAGGCCTTTTTGCTGACGCTTTCATAATCAGCATCGCCGCACAAGCCTTCGTCAGTGCGGTTAATGCCCACGTCAATGACAACCGCGCCCTGGCGCACCATGTCGCCCGTGATAAGGCGGGGCCTGCCCACGGCGAGAAACAAAAAGTCGGCCTTGCGGCATTCTTCCGCCAGGTCGGGAGTGCGCGAATGGCAAATGGTAACCGTGGCATCGCCAAACTCGCCAGAGCGGGTCAGCAACAGCGCAAGGGGCTTGCCCACAATGTCCGAACGCCCCACCACCACAGCCTTTTTGCCTCTGGTTGGCAGATTGTAGCGGCGCAACAACTCCATAACGCCTGCGGGCGTGCAGGAAACAAAGCCCGGCAGCCCCAGCGAAAGCCGCCCAACGTTTTCCGGGTGAAAACCGTCCACATCCTTGGCCGGATCAATGGCCAGCAGACAGGCCTGGGCGTCCAGACCGCGCGGCAGGGGCAATTGCAGCAGGATGCCGTCCACATCGGGGCGCGCGTTGCACTCGGCAATCAAGCCCAACAACTCCTGCTGCCCGATGTCGGCGGGCAGGCGATAGGCAAAAGAGGCAATGCCCACCTCGGCACAGGCCTTTTCCTTGTTGCGCACATAGACCTGCGAGGCCGGATCTTCACCGACCAAAATCACCGCCAGACCAGGGGCGCGGCGCCCTTCGGAGGTGGCTGCGGCCACCTTTGCGGCCAGTTCCGCGCGGATGTCCTGCGCGGTTTTTTTACCGTCAATTACCAGCATGGTTTGCTCCATGTATTTTTTTCTTGGCCCGCAAACGGACGACACCGTATAATCATGCGGAGTTAGCAGTATAGACTGCCCCGGCTTCAAGCTCAAGAGCGCATACTCCATTTGAAATGGCTTTGTGGGTGACGAACCCTTTGGCGCAGTGAACAATGTTGTGTTTGAAATACTTTGTGGGGGAGGGCCCCTTTTGCAAAAGGGCCGCCTCCCCCACACCCCCACCCCCCAAAACCTTTACTGCTGGTGCAGTCGGCGAGAGCAGATCAACTTTGAAAAGTTGTATCTGCTCTAGACAGTGTCTAAAACAAAAAAACACCGCCCATGCCGCAACGGCAAAGCCCGCGTCTGCCAATGGCGGACGCGGGCTTTGTCGTTAGTATCTGCTCCATGCCGAAACCTGTCTGAACACACTGTCAAACATGCTCCGGCCGGGGTAAAACGTTCTTATTCTTCAGTGCCCAGCGCGTAATATTCTGCCAGCATGGGGCCAAAAAACTCGGCATCGTCGCCCAGTTCTTCTTCAATGCGCAGCAGCTGATTGTATTTGGCCGTGCGCTCAGACCGGCACAAGGAGCCGGTTTTGATCTGCCCGGAATTAACACCCACGGCAAGATCCGCAATAAAGCTGTCTTCCGTTTCGCCCGAACGGTGCGAAATAACGGTGGTATAGGCAGCTTCTTTAGCCATTTCAATGGTGTCCAGAGTTTCTGTGACAGTGCCAATCTGATTGAGCTTGATGAGGATGGAGTTGGCCACACCCTCGGCAATGCCCTCGGCCAGAATGGAAGGATTGGTCACAAAAACGTCGTCGCCCACCAGCTGCACATGGTCGCCCAGGCTGGCGGTCAGCATGCCCCAACCGTCCCAATCGCTTTCGGCCATGCCGTCTTCGATGGAGATAAGGGGATACTTGCGGGTGAATTCAGCCATCCACTCGCTCAGTTCGGCGCTGTTGAAGGTTTTGCCTTCGCCAGCCAGAACGTACTTGCCGTCCTTGTAGAATTCGCTGGCAGCGGCATCAATGGCCAGAGCCACTTCTGTGCCGGGATTATAGCCAGCTTCTTCGATAGCCTTGATGATGTAGGCAAAGGCCTCATCGTGATTCTTGAGGTTGGGGGCAAAGCCGCCCTCATCGCCCACGCTGGTGACGTGGCCGTCTTTTTTAAGAATTATCTGAAGCATATGGAAGATTTCTGTGCCCATACGCAGCGAATCGCGAAAGGTCATGGCCCCCACGGGCATGATCATGAATTCCTGGATATCCAGGTTGTTGGGAGCATGCGCCCCGCCGTTGATGATATTCATCATGGGCGCCGGCAGCACCTTGGCGTTGATGCCGCCGAGATACTTGTACAGGGGCAGGCCCAAAAAGGACGATGCCACCCGCGCGCAGGCCATGGACACGCCAAGCATGGCGTTGGCCCCGAGCCGCGATTTGTTGTCTGTGCCGTCCAGATCAATAAGGGTATTGTCTATCTGCACCTGACGCAGCGAATCCATGCCAAGCAGGGCATCGGCGATTTCGCTGTTCACATGGTCAATGGCCTTGATGACGCCCTTGCCGCAGTAACGCGTTTTATCGCCGTCACGCATTTCCAGAGCTTCGCGGCTGCCCGTAGAAGCCCCGGAAGGCACGGCGGCCCGCGCTCTGAGCCCAGATTCCAGGGTCACTTCCACCTCGACGGTGGGATTACCGCGCGAATCCAGAATTTCACGGCCAAATACCGAGGCAATGCTGCTCATGTGTGGCTCCTTTGCCCGCTTGGGCTTGTTTTCAATCAATCTGTATGACGCATCTGCGTAGTAACGCATGGTAGCTTTGAAATAGACATTTCAAAGCTGTTACGAAGCCCATGGCGGCGTTCAAACAACCGAGCAAGCCGGCATACCCTTTTATGGCGGACGCCTCTTCACGTAACCGCCAAAGCAGTCTTACCGTGAATCCGCTCCATACGCTAACGAATAAAAAGTGCCTTTGCGCAGTGCCGCCCGCCTCCGAAAAAACCGGAAATATCGGACAACACCCGCCCGCACCATATCAAAGCGCCGTGCGCTCTTCATAGTACAGGCGGCGTAAACCCTCAAGCAGCAAGCCGGGCAACACATGGTCAAAAACCGGGCTCACCCTCGCGATGGACGCCGCAAAACCCCCTGTGCCCAAAACCTTAACAGGGCCGGGCAACTGGCGTTTAAGCCGCTGCACAAGCCCTTCCACCATACAGGCAAAGCCAAAAACCAGCCCGTGCTGTATGCTGGTTGCCGTGCTGCGCCCCGGGGTGGGCTCGTCGGCCCGCACGTCCAGATTGACCCTGGGCAGCTTGGCCGCCTCGCGCGAAAGGGCGCTTAGCGCCGTGCGCGGGCCGGGAAAAATCAGGCCACCCATATAGGCGTCGCCGCTTACACAGTCAATGGTTACCGCTGTGCCAAAATCAACGATCAATAAACCGGGCGCTTCCGG
Source organism: uncultured Desulfovibrio sp. (assembly GCA_964517635.1). Taxonomy (GTDB): domain Bacteria; phylum Desulfobacterota; class Desulfovibrionia; order Desulfovibrionales; family Desulfovibrionaceae; genus Desulfovibrio. The sequence goes on from CAZFCC010000049.1 coordinate 11,218, forward strand.
ATACAAACGGCGGGCCGCGTAGGCTCCCACCAGCCTGTCGGCCCCCACTTCAGCCGGGCGCTCGTAGCGGTTTTCAAGCGGCACGGGCAAGTCGGTGCCCACACGGTACAGGGGACAACCCACATAACGGATCACGGCCTCGCGCAACAGGGGGTCAAAACCCGGAACGACCGAAGAAGACACGCAAGCCTGAAGGTTTTGCGCCGTAACACCCGCATGCCCAAGCAGACTTGTAAGCTGTAAGCCGAGGTCGTCCGCCGTCTGCTCTGCGTTCGTGCGCAGCGTGTAGGAAGTGACCACCTGCCGCTCATGCGCCAGTCCGATTTTGATGGAAGTATTGCCGATATCAAAAAGCAGAAGTTCGGGCTGCATGGGAGTCCTCCATACGGATCTGAAGGGTTTCAACCCGCTAATTATGCTCAATCATGCCGCTCCAGGCAAGGGGCCAGCCAGGGCTTTGCCCGGCAAGGTGCGGCGTTCATGCGACATTGGTGCAGCATGGGCGCGTCCGGCATGGGCGCATCCGGCAAGATGCAAGCTCAGCGCGGCGCACCCCGGAATGGGCACAACTCGGCGCGGGCGCACCCCCAGCGCGGCATCCCCGCACCAGTGCGTTGCGTTCAGCAGGCGCGTCCGGCGCGGCGCATGAGGTCAAAAAAGGGGATGAATTTTTTACGAAAGCAACGGACTTTTACTGTGTGCGGCTGGAGTTAGCAAGCTTTTTGGCGTACGCGGCCAAGCTTTCAACCGCTATCTTGCCCATACTTTGCAACGCAAAAATCATCACCCCCGACGCCATGCGCCCTGGCCGCGCCCAATGCCAACCCAAACCGAGCAAAAAGGCGCTTCCAGTGCAGGCGAGGGGCCGCTTGCGCACCAGCGCATACGGATCAAACTCTGCGGCAGCTTGTCGCAGGCGGCGCTTGGCCTCATCTACCGTGATATTTTCTGCCGTGATATTTTCTGCCGCAGTATTTTCCGCCGCAGTATTTTCTACTCTGGAGATTGCTACCGTGGTGCTTACTGCTGTGGTGCTTGCTGCTGTGGTGTTTTCTACTGTGGTGTTTTCGTGCGTGGGCGAGCCAGCCATAACAAACCCCCGGCAATAACCGCACAAGCCAAACCCAGAATACACATAACCCAGGCCGGGTGCAGAATGACAATCAGCGCCTGATACAAAGCCGCCACAAGAAAGGCCACGGCCCCAGCCCCAAGAATCAGGCCAAGAACCAACAACACAGCCATGCGCACCGTAAGCAGCGCAGAACGCTGCAACAGCCGCCCCTCGGCCTCCAAAAGGTCAAAAAAACGGAGCACTATTTCAGTAAGGCCATTCACGCCCGGCACTACTTACCTTGCCGAAAAATAAGGGAAAGCGCATATCCCGCACCAAAAGCCATCAGCAGGCTGCCCAGAGGATTCTGGCGTACGCGTACGCTGAGGTTTTCAATACCATCGCCACCAGCAGCCAGAACTTTTTGCAGCTTTTCCGCCGCCATCTGCTGATATTTTTCAACTTCGTCTTCCAGACTGCCAGCATCGGCCGACGTCGCGTCCTGCGCAGCTTTTTCTTCAGCGGCCCTGACAAGTTGCTCGATCTGCATGCGCAGAGCCCGCACTTCTTCTCGCAAATTGTCTATACTTTCTTCGTTTTTCACGTTCATATGTCTCTCCTTTCTAGGCACAAGGCCCGCCTAGTGGTCAGGCGTGTTTGCGCATACCTGACCATACGCACAACGTATCCCAATAGCTTCTTGCGCGCAACAATAGGCCGCCGCCGACCGGGCAAAGCCGCAAGACACGCGTGTTTTCCCGCAAGAGCGCTTTACAGCATTGCCTTTTCGGACAACAATCAACAGTTGTATACAAAAGATCAAGACGAGGGCTTCATGCAAAATAAAAGAAAAAGGGCCGTTATCATTGTCATGTCCATAATGGTTTTCATCATCACCCTGCTGATGCAGATGATGCTTGGACAGCGCGGCCAGAACGAACAAGGCAACACCCCAGCCGCCCAAACCGAAACCACCACCACTGCCCCGGCCAGCGCGCAGCGTTGACGCTTGAAAAGCTTTGTGGTGGAGGGTGAGTAATGCTTGTTAGAAAGGCTTTGTGGGGGAGGGCCCCTTTTGCAAAAGGGGCCCTCCCCCACACCCCCACCCCCTAAAACCTTTACTCTTGCTCCAGGCGGCCCCAAGAAAGCGCCCCATCGAAGGCGGGAAGGGCCGGAAGCGCTTGCTTCCGGCATAACACGAGCGGAAAGCTGCTCTAAAAGCTGTTCTAAGGTTGCCTACAACGAAATACGGCTCACAACCCCGTGAACAGAATGCAAGGGCAGTTTATAAAACTGCACAAACGGCGGCGCTAGCTTTTTAATGACCGCATAGACCTTCCACACAAGAGAACGCGTAAATATATCCTCAACGCCATAAAATATAGCGCGCGGCTTTATACCCGCCTTTTCCAGCAAGCCGTCAATGTCTATATACTCCATATAGCCTGCGGTGACGGTAAAAATGCGTAACCCCTGAACTTGCGTATCTTCAAAATGACATTCCAGCCCTTGCGGCTCATATGTGCGCGCAATGCTCAGCATGATATTGCGCTCGTAAATGATGCCGTTATCGAACATGGTCTTGTAAATATACGGCGATATGCTGTCCAGACTGCGCAGAAAAAATATGGCTGTCCCCTTGATGGTATGTCTCTGCTTTCGCAGCTTGATATATTTTTCCATAAAAACATGGCGGGGCATGGGCTTCATGCGCTGGTACACGGCCTTTTGCCCCTGCGTGTAAATAAGGATGATCCCCAAGGGTATCATGGCGATGACCAGCGACCAGTAGCCCCCGTGTGGCAACTTGTAAAAGTTCGCCACCAGATAAATCACGTCCAGCACGCAGATGCCCGCAGCCGTAGCGCACAACCATGGCCGGTTTTTCAGGTGGAATATCATGACCATAAGCATGCTCGTAATGGTCATGCTGCCGGTAACAGCCAGCCCGTAAGCCGCAGCGAGCCGGTGCGACTCCTTGAAGCCCATAATGACCAGCACCACGGCAATAAACAGCGCCCAGTTAACGGAGCCGATGTAAATCTGCGAATGCATTTCTTTTGAGGTATAGTCCACCTTGAAAAGAGGCATAACATGGGTCGCCATGCTCTGATACATGATGGAAAAGATGCCGCTTATGAGCGATTGGGACGCAATAATGGTCGCCAGCAGGCTCAGCACGAGAAAGGGAGGGTATAGCCAGCTGACCTGGCTGTGAACCATTTCAAACAACACGTTGCTGGCGTCGGGATGATGCACGAGAAAAGCCGTCTGCCCCATGTAGCACAGCATGAGCGCGGTAAAGACCAGGCCCCAGGCCGCCAGAATGGGCTTGCGGCCCATATGCCCCATATCGGCATACAGGGCTTCGCCCCCCGTAGCGCACAAAATAACCTCGGACAGCACAAAAAATCCTGCCAGGCCGTTGCGCAACATGAAATCAATGCCATACCAGGGGTTAATGGCCTTGAAAACCGCCGGAAACTGGCTGATGGCCGCCACACCAGAACAGGCCAGAACCCCGAACCACACCACCATAACCGGCCCGAAAAAAGCCGAAAGCCTGCTGCTGCCGTTTTTTTGGATGGTAAAAAGAAATATGGCTACAAACAGGGCCAAAGCCACAATCATGTTTTGCGAAACATCTTCAAGCCCCGGCAGCAGCACAAGCCCTTCCACTGCCGAAAGAATGGTGATCGCCGGCGTAATAACGCCGTCGCCCACAAGCAGCGAAACACCTATAAAGGCCAGCACTGAAGCGAAACCAATCTTCTTGCCAGACTGCAACATGGGCCGCAAAATCGAAAGTAGCACAATAGTGCCGCCCTCTCCGGCCTTGCTCAGGCTCATGGCCAGCCAGGCGTATTCTACAGTTACAAGTAAAATCAGCGTCCAGATGATGAGCGAAAGAATGCCGATAAAATTGGCTTCTGTTCTTTCCGTCATCATAAAAATAACTGCCAGGGTGTATATGGGACTTGTTCCAATATCACCAAAGACAAGACCCAGAGACTTGATTACACTGGCCGGAGACACTTTTTGCGTATCCATACGCCTCCACCGGAAACCGGTTCAGACAGGGCCGCCCCGGCTAATGACGGGGCGGTAGAAAGCAAAAATACTGGTCGAAAAGGCGGCTGCACAGGCCGGAACCGCGTCGTCAAAAAACTAAAACCCGGCCTTACAGCAAGCGAATATCCGAAAACGTGTTTCGAGAAAAGCGGAAAATATAGCAGAGATCAGGCGCTGGCAAGCCCCCGCAAGGGAGCCTTGAGCACATCTGATAACATGCTTGAATACAGTAATAATATCGGAAGGCTGGCGACCGGAAGCGGACGAAAAATGGACGGCGAAATAGGGAGCCAACGGATACAGGTCGGATCGCGGTCGGATCGCGGTCGGATCGCGGCCGGATTGCGGACAGATTGCGAACAGATAGAGGCCGGATAGAGGCCGCCTCAAGACCCAATTGCGGGCGGGTTGAAACAGGTCACAGCCAGAGAGCACCAGAAGAGCCGCGGCATGCAACAAGAGTAAAGGTTTTGGGGGGTGGGGGCGTGGGGG
>CAZFCC010000050.1:0-15781 GCA_964517635.1 uncultured Desulfovibrio sp.
GAAAAAGACAAGCTAAGGAACCGCTGTTTCCTGTCCGAACAAGGGGGCCACCTCTATGTTCGTGCTGTTCCACGCGCCGTGAACGTCCTGCACCACGGCGGGCACTGTAATGGTGATGCCCTCGTCCGTGGAGTCGTCATCCAGGGCCTGAACGCACTTGGCGCCATTGTTAAGCGTAAAGGTAAACTTGCCCGTATCGGGCTCTGTCATGATGATAGTGCCATAATAGTTGTCGCCAACGGGAGGTTCAGCCGAAAGCGCGTAGCCGTCGCCTTCCGGCACCACATAGAGCGTGCTGACGCTCTTATCGTCAAGCTTGAAGCCATACACAAGGTCAGCGCCGTCATTGTCAATATCCGTACCGTGAATCTGGCCGGAAACCGTGAGTTCAGCCGGGTTGCCGTCTTCCTTGACGGTGCTGTCATTATTAGTCCAGGTGACGGCGTTGTCCGCAAAGTACGGTCGATCGTTGCTGCCAATGATGGTGATGTCAACCGTATTGCCGCCGGGAGTTCCCGTTCCGTCACGCATGGTTCCGGAAACCTGGTCCGTGTCGCCGTGGTTGTCGGTCACAGTGGGTCGCAGGGTCAGGGTGACGCTTTGGCCTTCCGCCAGCTTGTTGGTGGCGGCGGCTTTCTCGTCCAGCGTAAAGGTATAGCTGCCGGCGCCCGGCCCTGTGGTGATCAGGGTCAGCGTGCCGTAGTCGGTGATGATGGTCAGAAGATTATCGGACTCTTCTATGCCCGTCACCGTGATGTCGTAGTCCTGGGGCGTTTTGCCCAGCACAGAGCCAACAAGGACATTGCCGTTTTCATCCACAGAGTCCTTAACAAGGGCATCGCCTTTTTCATCCACAAAGCCAAAGGTCAGCACCGCATCGGTGTCGGGATCCTGGGCGAGGATTGTACCGCGGACGGTAAGCCGCGCCTCGCCAGCATCCGTGCCGTCAGCCGTGATGGGGGTGTTTTCAGCAGTGTTGAGCTTGTAGTTTCCGTCAGCGTCTTTCTCGCGCTCGCCATCAGCCCATACGCCATCGTCTTTCAGCGTAAAATCATCCACGCCCGTGATATCCGGCGCGTCGTTGCTGCCCGTGATAACCGCGTTGATGGGCTGATTGACTGTATGCCCCATGCCGTCATTGACAGATATGACTATGCTGTCGGTATAGATTTCGCCCTCGGCCAGTTGGTCTGTCTTGCTGTACGGGTCTTGCTTGAGGGTATACTCAAAATTAAAAGTATAGTTGGAGCCGCCGCCCGTGGGCGTGATAACCAGGGTGCCGTAATCGCTTTCAACCGTGGTGGGGCCGCCAAGGTTTACGGCCACAGTTTTGCCGCCAATGGTTACAGTGGCGGTAAGGCTGTCGCCGTCGGGGTCGCGCACGGTAAAGCTGCCGCTCATGCTGGCTACGCCGGTGTCTTCGCTGCCATCGCCCTTCCAGTTGGCTTCTTTAAGCCCAAGAGTAATGGGCGCGCCTCCAGTGCTCAGCGCGGGGGCGAGGTTGTCAATGGAGCCATAGGCCCACTCATTGTCAGCCTGCGGGCCGTCAAAAGCCAGACGATAATCAAGCTCATTAAGGTGCCAAACCCCTTCGGTAAGGCTCGCGTCAGAATATTGGTTATAGCGCGCGCCGCGCTCGGCAGCGGACGGGCCAGCAGCAGGGATAAGGTCAGGGCCGAAAGCCTCGAAAAAGTCGGAGCCCGCAACAAGCTGACCGTCAATTTCAAATTCCGGCAAAGCTTCTTTATTGTAAGCGCCATAAAAGTTTTGCAGCTCTATGGATGCGCCGTCATCAAAGTGAAAAAACAGGCTGCTGGAACCTTCGGGCCGGTCAATGCTTACCTGATCCGCGGGAAAGTCCAGGATCAGGCGAGCGTCAGGAGCGCTGGGAATAGAAAGCTGCTGTCCAGAGGCCGGGCGAGAAAGCTTAACGTCTGCCATAGTAATGCACCCTTTGCTTTCAGATGCCACGTATAGAGCATCTGATTAAAAACGTACAAAAATAGAAGGGAGTTCCCGCATACAGCATGCGGGCGCAATCCTATACACTGCAAAAAAAGTACCAATATAGGGGAGATGACTGAAAGGAGAGCTTTCAGCGCAGAAAAGTGTTTCCCCTGAATGTGCCAGGGCAACAATTCAGAAGAAATTTTCAGCAATGTCGAACAGCTAAAAAGATAGTTGCTCGGCATATATATAAAGGCGCAATGGGGAAGCCCGCAGGGCGACTTCCGCTACAGCTACAAGAGTAGGCACGCCCGGAGCTGCAAGCCCCCGGAGTGTTAATAAAACCCATTCTTGTTACTGGCAAAGGTACTGTGTAGCTTTTCTTGTTTTCTGTCAAGGTGCTATAGTTCGCAGCGCATATTTTATTATGGACTATAAGTAATTTCCATGTCTTCAGGCTCTGACAAAGCTGCCCGCCGCGCTGTAACTAGCCCATGTGTCGGGAAAACTACGCTCACGCGCATAAGTCATGCAAATTACAGGCCAAGGCCTTGTGCATTTTCTCTAATTTCGTGCCTGGCGTACGGGCTGATCTGAACTGGCAAGGTAGGAGCTGGAAAAAATTCAACTATTATTGAGTAAAGATGAGAAACTCTTTAACGGAAAATTGATTCAGTGGTTCTGAGGCCAGCGCCACAAGGCAGGTGGCTGCCTTTTTCTATTCCTGACGGCCCAGGGCTTTTGTGCAAGGAGAGAGCGAATGATGTTGTAATGCCCCGCAATCAGGCAGATGCCCCAGAGCTTTTGTGCAAGGAGAGAGCGAACGGTGGAGTAATGCCCTTTGATCAGGCAACGGCCCAGGGCTTTTGAACAAGGCGATAGCGGGCAATGGTGTTGCGCGGCGCGCAGGGAGATTACCCGAGCGAAGCGAGGGAAGCTCCCGCAGCAGAGGCCGCGCAGCCCTCGCAAACCCAAGGGAGTTGAAAACCTGAAGGGGGGTGCTTCGGGGGGGATGCAAGGGGGGCCGAGAAGGGGGCGCAGCCCCATAACCGGCCCCGCCTTGCCGCCCGCCGCGTAGGCGGCCCAAATAAAGAACAAGGAAAAAGCCCCCATGCCCGCAGGGCACAAAAATCTTCTCCCAAAGGACAAGCCCTTTCCCCGCCGCCCGCCGCCCCCCGCCGCGCAGGCGCCTACCCCCGCCGACTAGGCGTATCCCCGCCGCTCAGGCGCCTACCCCCGCCGGTCAGGCGCATCCCCGTCGTGCAGGCGCCTACCCCCCCCCAAAAAAAAACAGTTCACCCGCTCTCGGCCGATAAGCTGATGTCGCGAAACAACAGCAAAGCGGAAGAGAACGGGTGAACAATGAAGAGAATGGCGTGAACAATCTATTGATAGCGTGCGAATAATCTATAGTTAACTGTCGTTATCCATGCGAAAATCTACGCGAATCTTGAACAGTTTTGTGGCGGGCAGGTTGAGGATGGGCACGCCCGTTGCAGCGGTAATACCGTCAAGAATGGCCTGCGATTCTTCCCGCGACGGGCTTATGAGGGTAAACCAGATATTATAGTCGTGTTCGCGCAGGTAGTTGTGGGTAACGCCCGGCTTGGCGTTGACCTCGGCCACAAAGGCATCCATGGTTTCCTGCGGAACTTTGGCCGCGCACAGGGTCGACACAAAGCCCAGCTTGGCAGACTGAAAGTTGGCTCCGAGCCGCCTGATGATTTTGCGGGCCTTGAGGCTGCGCACCCTGTGGAGCACTTCCTCTTCGTCCAGGCCCAGACGCTGGCCGAGCTCCGCATAGGGGCGGGGCGACAGGGGAAAATCCGTCTGGATGATGTCCAGCAACTGCCTGTCCGTGCTGTCCATATGGGCAAGGGCGGCCGTGGCGTTATCTTGCTCTGTGTGGCTGCTGGTGGCGGTAGACGTTTGCGTGGTCATTATTTTTCCTCCTTGGACTTGCCGTCTCGGCCCTGCTTGCGCATTTTGGCCGGAATATAGGTACACAGCGGCTCTTCGCCCATGTGATCACCGTCCATGCTGTGGGCGCGGGCGCGGCAGCCGCCGCAGACCTTGTGGTATTCGCACTGGCCGCATTTGCCCGAATAGCAGGACTGGTCGCGGAATTGCAAAAAGTGTTTGCTTTCACGCCAGATCTGGGGAAACGGCGTTTCGCGCACATTGCCGCAATCAAGCTCCAGATAGCCGCAGGGCTGCACCTGCCCCACATGGCTGATAAAGCAGAAACCGATGCCGCCAAGGCAGCCGCGCGTGAGGGCGTCCATGCCGAAGTTTTCGGGGGTGACGCTCACGCCTTCTTCCTTGGCCCGCTGGCGCATGATGCGGTAATAGTGCGGCGCGCAGGTGGCCTTGAGGTGCATCTTGGTGGTTTTGCGAAAATCGTACAGCCAGTGCAGCACTTCTTCGTATTCTTCGGCGGTGATCACCTGATCGGCAAGGCCCGCGGCCCGGCCCATGGGCACCAGCAGAAAGATATGCCAGGCGGCCGCGCCGATGCGCTCGCACAGCTCGAATATTTTCTTGAAACTTGTCAGGTTGTTGCGCGTGACTGTAGTATTGATCTGAAAGGGCACGCCAGCGGCCTTGAGGTATTCAATGCCGCGCATGGAGGCTTCAAACGCGCCGGGCACACCGCGAAAACTATCGTGGCTGGCGGCATCTGCGCCGTCAATGGAGATGGAACAGCGGTTGACGCCGGCATCTTTGATTTGCTGGGCGGTTTCCGGCGTGATCAGAGTTCCGTTGGGCGAAAAGGCGCAGGGCAGGCCCTTGCTGTGGGCGTAGGCCACCAGCTCGTACACGTCGGGGCGTATCATGGGATCGCCGCCGGTGAAAATGATGATGGGATTGCCCACCTGGGGGAAGGTGTCGATAAGGGCCTTGGCCTCGGCTGTGGAAAGTTCGCCGGGGTACGGTTCGGGATGAGCCTCGCCGCGGCAGTGCTTGCAGGCCAGATTGCAGGAGCGCGTAACTTCCCAGGCAATGAGGCGGCAGGCGGGGCTGCCGTCTTCAAGGGTGCGCAGGGGGGCGCTCATGCCGTGGCTGCCGGGATGTTCTCCGTGCTGCCCGCCCGGATGTCCGCCCGGATGCCCGCCCGGATGGCCGGCGTGCTGGCCGCCCGGATGTCCGCCCGGATGTCCGCCGTGCTGGCCGTCTTCTGCCTGGCCGGGGTGACCGCTTATGGGGTTGCCCGCGCTGCCGGGCATGCCGCCCGGGTGGCCCCCGGCGTGGTGCATGTGCTTGCTCATTATGCTTCCGCCTACCTTGCCAGCTTTTCGCGAAGCAGGGTTTCTGTAAAGTAGGTGATAATCATGTCTGCGCCTGCGCGCTTGAGCCCCATGAGAGATTCAAGCATGACGGCCTGTTCGTCTATCCAGCCGTTCAGCCCGGCGGCGCGTATCATGGAATATTCGCCGCTGACCTGATAGGCGCACAGCGGCACGTCCACATGGTCGCGCACAAGGCGGATGATGTCGGCATAGGGCCCAGCGGGCTTGACGATAAGGGCGTCCGCACCTTCTTCGAGGTCGGCATAGGCTTCGCGCAGGGCTTCACGCAGGTTGGCCGGATCCATCTGGTAAGACTTGCGGTCGCCGCTGGCAGGCGCGCTTTCGGCGGCTTCGCGAAAAGGCCCGTAATAGGCCGAGGCGTATTTGACCGCATAAGACATGAGCGGCAACTGCTCAAAACCGGCCTGATCCAGGGCCTCGCGGATGGCGGCCACGCGGCCGTCCATCATGTCCGAAGGGGCCACCATATCGGCTCCGGCCCTGGCGTGGCTTACGGCTGTCTGCGCCAGCAGGGGCAGGCTGGCGTCATTGCGCACCACGCCCTCGGGCGTGAGTATGCCGCAATGGCCGTGGCTCATGTATTCGCACAGGCACACGTCAGTCATGACAAAAAGCGTGGGCCAGCGGCGCTTGAGCAGCCGCACGGCTTCTTGCACAATGCCATCGTCGGCGAAGGCGCCGCTGGCTTTTTCGTCCTTGACGGCGGGAATGCCGAAAAGAATGACCGAGTGCAGGCCCGTATCCACGGCGCGCTCCACCTGTTTTTCCAGTTGGGCGAGGCTCAGTTGGTATTGGCCCGGCATGGAGCCGATTTCTTTACGAAAATTGGGATCTTGGCTTTCAACCACAAAATAGGGCTGAATAAGGTCTTCCACAAGAAGGGGCGCGGTTTCGCGCACCAGAGTGCGGAGTTCGGGGGTGGCGCGCAGGCGGCGGCCGCGATGGAACGGAATCATGGCTCTATCCTTGTTTTTCAGGCCTGGCTGCCTCTATCATAGCGAAAACGCATATAAAATATGGCAGAAAAGTGAAAGAGGCCCCTTGGGAACAAGGGGCCTCCGCACAAAAAGAAGCTATTTCAGGCCTATTTCTTCATCGGTCAGGTAGCAGGCCGGGTCTTGGGCCCAGATGTCGTCATAATAGGCTTCGGCGCGGGCGCGGAAGTTGCCGCCGCAGATGTTCAGGAACTGGCACTTGGCGCAGCGGCCCTTGACGTGGGCTTTTTTGTCCTTGAGCTTGTGCAGCAGCTCGATGGAGGGGTCGTCCCATATCTGCGAAAAGGGGCGCTCAAGCACGTTGCCCATCACATGGTTGCGCCAGAACTGGTCGGCATGCACCTTTCCGTCCCAGGAAATACAGCCGATGCCGCGGCCGGAGCTGTTGCCTTCGTTGTACTGCAGCAGTTCAAAAACTTCTTCCGCACGCTTGGGGTCTTCGCGCTTGAGGCGCATCCACACGTAGGGGCCGTCGGCGTGGTTATCAACAGTAAGGATTTCTTTGCCCTTGCCGGCGTCGAACAGGGCGCGGGTTTCATCCATGATAAGATCCAGCACCTGCCGGGTTTCGGCGTGATCCAGGTCTTCCTTGATCAGTTCGGAACCGCGGCCAGAGTAAACCAGATGGTAAAAACAGGCGCGGGGAATTTCCATGTCTTTGAGCAGACGGAAAATACCGGGGATTTCACTGGCATTGCGCTTGTTGATGGTCAGGCGCAGCCCCACCTTGAGGCCTTCGGCCTGACAGTTGGTGATGCCTTCCAGGGCCTTGCGAAAGGAGCCGGGCACGGCGCGAAACTTGTCGTGGATTTCTTCCATGCCGTCAAGGGAAATGCCCACATACGAAAGGCCCACGGCCTTGAGTTCGCGCGCTTTTTCCTTGGTGATCAGGGTTCCGTTGGTGGAAATGACCGCGCGCATGCCCCGTGAGGTGGCGTGGCTGGCCAGCTCCACAAGATCCTTGCGCACCAGCGGCTCGCCGCCGGAAAACAGCATGACCGGCGCGCCGTAAGCGGCCAGATCGTCGATCATGGTCTTGGCCTGATCGGTGCTGATGTCGTCAGAGCCGTCAACTTCAATGGCGTGGGCGTAGCAATGCACACATTTGAGGTTGCAGCGCTGGGTCATGTTCCAGACCACCACAGGCTTTTTATCCTTGGAAAACTGGAGCAGGTGGGAGGGCAGCTTGCCCGACTCACGGCCATAGCGCAGAGCGTCCGAAGGCTCCACCTGACCACAGTACAGCTTGGAAATGCCAATCATCACACAGTCCTTATTGTTCGATACATTTTTTCAGCGCGGCAAAGGCCTCGTCCAGACCTTCAGGCTGGTTGCCGCCTGCCTGGGCCAGGTCTGGTCTGCCACCGCCCGAACCGCCGCAAGGCGCGGCCACGGTCTTGATAAGGGCGGGCGCCGTAAATCTGCCGTGCAAGTCCTTGGAAACATAAATAAGCATGCCCACCTTGTCTTCTTCCACCGTGGCAAGGCAGACCACCGCATTTTCAGAAAGCCGCGAGCGCACGTCGTCCATAACTTCGCGCAGCGCCTTGACCGGCACATTGTCCAGCCGGGCCGCCAACAGGCGCACACCGTTGACCTCGCTAGCCCGCGCGGCCAGTTCCGCGCCAGAGGCAGGGGCCGCAGCCGCTTTTTCCGAAGCCTTGCGCAGTTTCTTCACTTCGCCGTGCAGGGCCTGCACGCGCTCGGCAAGCTGGCCGGGCTTGGACTTGAGCAGGGCGGCCAGGCTGCCCAGCTCGGAGCGCTGTTCCACGGCATGACCGTAAGCGTTCCAGCCAGTGACGGCCTCAATGCGCCGCATGCCTGCGGCCACGCCGCTTTCGCTTACAATAAAGAAGGCCCCGGCTTCGCCCGTGCGGCTCAAATGTGTGCCGCCGCACAGCTCAACGGACTCAGGATCGCACATTTCGGCGCCTGCGACTGTGAGCACGCGCACAGTGGAGCCATATTTTTCATTAAAAAGGGCCATGGCCCCGGCAGCCACCGCATCAGCCATGGGCATTTCCTTGGCGGAAACATCAAGGTCGGCCAGAATGGCGGCATTGACCTGCCGTTCCACAGCGGACAGCTCTTCGGGGGTGAGGGCTGCTATGTGGGAAAAGTCGAAGCGCAGGCGGCGGCCGTCAACCAGCGAGCCTGCCTGTTTTACGTGGGGGCCAAGCACCCGGCGCAGAGCCGCGTGCAGCAAATGGGTGCAGGTGTGGTTGCGGGCAGTGCTCTTGCGCTCATCAGGGTCAACGGCCAGGCGCACCTCTTTGCCCTGAAGAATCTCGCCGCGCACGACTTCAATTTCATGCACCAGCAGCTGGGGCGCGGGCTTGTGGGTGGTGAGCACTTTGGCCTCGCCGGAGGTGGCGCTCATGAGGCCCATATCGCCCGCCTGGCCGCCGCCTTCGCCGTAGAAAGGTGTGGCTTCGGTCACGGCATAGCCGCTTTCGCCTTCGCCAAGCACGTCCACAGGCTGACCTGCGGCGTTGAGCAGCACAGTCACGGGGCTTTGAGCCGTAAGGCCGTCATAGCCCACAAAGCGGCTTTCAGCGCCGCCGTCGGCCAGGGCTTTGAAGGGGCTTTCGCCGTCTTCGCTCTGGCCCATGAGGCCGCCCTTTTTCTGGTGGTCGCGGGCGCGCTTGCGCTGCTCCTGCATGTATTTTTCAAAACCTTCGGCATCGGCGCGGAAACCGCGCTTTTCGGCCACGTCGGTAACGATGTCCAGGGGAAAGCCATAGGTGTCATACAACTTGAAGCAGAAGTCGCCGGGGATCAGCGTAGTGCCGCTGGCCTTGAGGGTGGCCAGTTCTTCTTCAAGCAGATCCAGCCCCTTCTTGAGCGTGAGGGAGAAGCGCTGCTCTTCCTCAAACACGGCGCGGTCGATAAAGTCGGCGCTTTCCACCAGCTCGGGATAAGCATCGCCCATAACTTCGGTAACCTTGCGGGCCACCTTGTGCATGAAAGGCTCGTGCACGCCCATGAGCGTGGCAAAACGCAGGGCGCGGCGGATAAGGCGGCGCAGCACATAACCGCGGTTTTCGTTGGAGGGCAGCACGCCACCCGCAATAAGAAAGGCCGCGGCGCGGCTGTGGTCGGCAATAACGCGCAGGGCCGTGTCCACATCGTTGGTGTCCGGGGCGCTGAAGCTGTAGCTTACGCCCGCAAGGCCCGACGCATACTGGATAATGTCCTGAAAAAGATCGCAGTCGAAGTTGGAGCGCTTGCCCTGGGCCACGGCGGCCATGCGCTCAAGGCCCATGCCCGTATCGATATTGGGTCTGGCCAGCAGGCTGCGCGTGCCGTCGGCGCTTTGGTCAAACTGTGTGAACACGAGGTTCCATATTTCAAGGAAACGGTCGCAGTCGCAGTTGCCAATGCCGCAATCCGGGCCACAGGACATGTCTGCGCCCTGATCCACATAGATTTCGGAGCACGGCCCGCAGGGGCCGGTGTCGCCCATAGTCCAGAAATTGTCTTTTTCGCCCATGCGCACAATGCGCTCGGCGGGCAGCTGGGCGATTTCAGCCCACAGCTCGGCGGCTTCGTCGTCTTCGCGAAAAACCGTGGCCCACAGCTTTTCTTTGGGCAGGCCCAGTTCTATGGTGATGAAATCCCAGGCCCAGGTGATGGCTTCGCGCTTGAAATAGTCGCCAAAGGCAAAGTTGCCGAGCATTTCAAAAAACGTGTGGTGGCGCGCGGTGCGGCCCACGTTTTCAAGGTCGTTGTGTTTGCCCGAAACCCGCAGGCACTTCTGGCAGGTGGTGGCGCGGCTGTAGGAGCGTTTTTCTTCACCGAGAAAGAGTTTTTTGAATTGCACCATGCCGGAGTTGGCAAAGAGCAACGAAGGGTCGTTGGGCGGAATGATTGGCCCGGAAGCGACAATTTCGTGCTGGTGGCGGTGAAAAAAGTCGAGATAGCGGCGGCGTATTTCTTTGGCGGTGAGCATGCTGGCTCCTGATGCGGGCTGCTTGGTACTGGCCGTGCCTTGCAGGCTGCGGCCTTTCTGGTCATTGCGATAACTGTTCACGGCACAGGCCCGGCCGCCGCATGCTTGCGCAGCGGCTGCCGGGCCTGTTGGAAAACATCAGTCTTCGAGAACGGGATCCTGGCTTTCAGCAATATCTTCGGCGGTGGGGGTAAATTCCCGGGGGTTCAGGCCCAGAAATTCCACAACCTTGGCTTCGATCTGATTGCGCAGGTCAATGTTTTCGTCCAGCAGGGCGCGCACTTTTTCGCGGCCCTGGCCCAGTTTTTCTGAGCCAAAGGCGAACCATGAGCCGCTCTGGTCGACAATCTTGGCCTCAATGCCGAGGTCAAGCAGCTCGCCCGCGCGCGAAATGCCCTGGCCGTACAGGATGTCGAAAATGGCGCTGCGGAAGGGCGGGGCGACCTTGTTTTTCACCACCTTGACCCTGGTGCGCGAACCAAAAGATTCTTCTTTGTCTTTGAGGGTCTGAATGCGGCGAATGTCCAGGCGCACGGAAGAGTAAAACTTGAGCGCGTTGCCGCCCGTGGTGGTTTCGGGGCTGCCGTAGCCCTGAACGCCGATTTTCATGCGAATCTGGTTAATAAAGATAACTGAAGTGCGCGACTTGTGGATAGTGCCCGTAAGGCGGCGCATGGCGTGCGACATAAGTCGCGCATGGCCGCCCACCTGGGTTTCGCCCATGTCGCCTTCCAGTTCGGCCTGCGGAATAAGCGCCGCCACAGAGTCAACAACCACAAGATCCACCGCGCCGGAGCGAACCAGCATGTCGGCAATGTCCAAAGCCTGCTCGCCGTAATCGGGCTGCGAGATGAGCAGCTCATCGGTATTAACGCCCAGCCGCCTGGCGTAGGACACGTCCAGGGCGTGTTCTGCGTCCACAAAGGCGCAGGTGCCACCCATGCGCTGGCATTCGGCGATAATATGCAGGGTGAGGGTGGTTTTGCCCGATGATTCGGGGCCAAAAATTTCAGAGATGCGCCCGCGCGGAATGCCTCCAACGCCAAGGGCCAAGTCAAGGCCGATGGAACCAGTAGGAATAACAGGTATATTCACATGGGCATCGTCAGAAAGCTTCATGACGGCGCCCTTGCCGTATTTGCGTTCAATGGTGGCAAGGGCGGTGCCCAAGGCTTCAGCGCGCGCTTCTTCAGGGCTGAGGGCCGGTTTTCTGGCCATGATTTTATGCTCCGGGTAAAGATATCTTCAAGCTCGTCATTATAGCAAAGGGCGAGGGCCAAGGCAAATGCACGGCGCGCCGACCCTCAGCCCCGCCAATACCATGCCGGGCTGTTTTGCCTTGCGCCAAACGGGGCCCCTCAATTTTTTTGCGCAGGTCAGCCGTCTGCGCGGCGCGTGCTACGCCCGGTTCACGTGCAGGTCTAGCCTTGGAAAGTCAGGCGTCTGCGCGCGGCGCGCGCCTTTGTGCGGTCTGGCATGGCATGCTGTCTGTTGAATATAATTCCTGATATGTTTACTGGCAAGAAAATTCCGCTTTCTGCCCCTTGCACAGTGTGGCTTGTCTGGCATACAAGCGCTGGCATGAGTAAACCCGATATCATCGCGCTGTTTTCTGGCGGTCTGGACAGTATCCTGGCGGCCAAAGTTTTGGAGCGGCAAGGCCTTTCTGTGCGTTGTCTGCATTTTACCACGCCTTTTTTCGGTTCTGCCAAGGCAGCGCCTTATTGGCACAATGTGTATGGGCTGGACATTGTAAGCCGTGACGTGAGCGAAGCTTTTGCGGCCATGCTGCGGCAGCGCCCGGAGCACGGTTTTGGCAAGGTTATGAATCCTTGTGTGGACTGCAAGATTCTTCTCCTGCGCGAAGCGCGGAAATATATGGAGTCCGTAGGCGCTGTGGGGCTTGCCACGGGCGAAGTGCTGGGCCAGCGGCCCATGTCGCAGCGGCGCGACACCCTGAATATTATCATGCGCGACGCGGGCGTGGCCGGTATTTTGCTGCGCCCTCTTTCGGCCACGCATTTGCCGCCTACGCAGATGGAAGAAAGCGGTCTTGTAGACCGCACGCAGCTTTTGGGTTTCTGGGGCCGGGGCAGGCGCGATCAGCTTGATCTGGCGGCGGAGCTGGGGGTGACGGAGATCCCCACGCCCGGCGGCGGCTGCCGCCTGACGGAAAAGGAAAATGCCCGCCGTTACTGGACAGTGCTGACCCTGCTGCCCCAAGCCTCGGGCGAGGATTTTTCCCTTGCCAACCTGGGTCGCCAGTTTTGGCATCATGAAGATGAGCGGCACTATTGGCTGTGCATCGGCCGCAACAGCGCAGACAATGACAAGCTGGCCGCCGCGCTGCGCCCCGGCGATCTGCTGCTGCGTTTGCGCGATCTGGCGGGGCCCATGGCCTTGGCGCGCCACGGTGCGGAATGGCCGAGCCATGTGCTTGAAAGCGCTGCGGCGCATGTGGCTTCTTATGCGCCCAAGGCCGTGGCCCACGGCGGCGCTGTGGCTGTGCGGGTGCGTCAGGGCATGCAGGATGAAGGCGCGTTTGACCTGGACGTAGTGGCGCAGCGGCAGGGCGAAGCCTGGGGCGAAACGCCCTGGGACGATGTGAAGGCTGTTATCAGGGCAGAAGCCAAAGAAAGGTTTGCTGCAATGCCACGTGGCGCCTAACAGGCCGAAATGCTGTATTAAATCCCGCGTTATTACTGATGTGAATCTGTTAACAAAGGTTGGAAGACGCCTTTACAAAGGCTGCGCTTGAAGATATAGGGATCCATTGCGTTAATAGTTTGTGTTTACGCCCCCCGCGGCGTCCGCCGGAGGATTACATGGATCATAAGGATTTAGAATATTTCCGTAAACTTCTTTCAGGTATGCTTGAAGAAGCCCAGCAAAAGGGCGACAACACCATCGAAGAGCTGACTGACAGTAACGAAGTGTTCGCTGACCCTGCCGACAGGGCTACTGCCGAATCCGATCGTGCGTTTACCCTGCGTATTCGTGATCGGGAGCGTCGCCTTATCCGTAAAATTCAGGCCGCATTAACTCGTATAGATGATGGAACTTATGGCATCTGTGAAGATTGCGGTGATGATATCAGTATTCCGCGTCTCAAGGCCCGTCCTGTGACCAGGCTTTGCATCAACTGTAAGGCCAAACAGGAAGAAGACGAACACCTCAGAGGAGACTAGGCAACTCGGGCACAGGCCCACCGCCGTATATCCGCCCTTTGCCCGCCCCTAGCCCGGTTCTTGCCTGGCCCCTATTCGACCCGTGTTCGCACACCCTTTGGTGGCCCTCGCACGGGGCTGCGCTTGGGGGCGGCCCCCTGAGATATGCCTTTGCTGCTGTGTTCAGAGCGATCCGCCTTGTTCATTGCTCTGACTGCCGCGCGAGCAGGCCTTGGCAAGGTTGCAGTGGCGTGTCTTATAAGATGTTGTTTTTGCCCCCCTCTCGGATCAGAAGAATCCCCGCAACAGATTCAGGCAGGGATAAAGCGTATGGAGGGGGTTTGGGGGAGGGGCCTTTTGCCAAAAGGCTCATCCCCACAAAGCCTTTCCACGCGAACTGCTCTAAGGGGCCCCCTCCCCACAGAGCAGCTCAAACGCTTAGCGCTCTACAAAGCAGACGCCACGCCTCTTTTTTCGTTCCGCCTGCGGGCAGCGGCGTAGGGCCGTCTCCCGCTCCGGACACAGCAATATTCCCGCCCCAGGCGGGTTTTTTTATACTATGGACGCTCATCTCTTCAGACGTTTTTGTGAAGACCTGACGCCCCGGCTCACCGGCGCGCGGGTGGAAAAGCTGCAAGAACCATTTCCCGGTTTTCTTGTGCTTACCTGGTATGGCGGCGGCAGCAAGCGCCAGATATGTTTGCGTTATGCCCGTAAAGAGCCATTCTGTTTTTCCGGCGGGAGCCGTATCAGCGCGGGCAAGGCCCCTTCAGCCCAGATCATGCGCCTGCGCAAATATGCGGTGGGCCGGCGCATAAGCGCCTGTGTGGTACGGTTTTGCGAGCGGCAGCTGTGGCTTTTGCTGGCCGGAGGCGAAGCCGCGCAGGCGGCTGCTTCGGCCGAAAGCGCTGGGCAGCCGGATAGCGAGGCGCGGCTGACCTGGCTGCTGTTGGACTTGCGGGAGGGCGCTTCGCTGCACTTTCTCACTCATGCCGAGGCCCCGGAAGAGGAGGCCCCCCTTTGGCCGGAGCCAGCGCAACTGGCGCAGGCGCGGCAGAGCTGGCGTGAATGGCCCGTGCTCACCCCGGCCCTGCGCCGCACGCTGGCCTGCCTGGAAGAGCCGGAACAATGGGCCTTGCTCGAAGACCTGCGGGCCGGGGGCGGCGACGTATTTTGCTACGGGCCGAGCGAACCGGAGGATCGGGGTGAACCGAACGCACCAGAGACTTCGCGCGCACCAGCGGCTTTGGGCCTGACACATCCCCCCCATGTCAGTGCAAGCGCCACGATGAGCTCCCCCGTGCAGTCCATACGGGCCATCAGCGCATGGCCTCTGGCGCGGGAGCAGCAGGCAGCCCTGTTGCGCGCTGATGATCTCCAAGCGGGCAGGCAGCTGCAGGAAGAGTGCAGCGCGGATGTGCTGCACATGATCGAGCGGGCCGGGCAGGATCTTGTATTGTCGCGTCTTGCAGATGACAAGGCCAGAGAAGCCGCCCTGCCGTTGGACAGACGCGGACGTAAGCTGACGAAACTTTTAGATAAACTCATGGAAGAGGAAAGGCGCCTCAAGGGCATGACCGAGCTGCAGGCCGATGCTCTCGCCTTACAGGCCCACCTCTGGCAATGGCCCGCAGAGCACCGGGCGGCTTCGGTTATGGTGGACAACGGCCCCCACGGCCCGGCGCGCGAAATACGGCTGGATCCGCGACGGAACGTGCGCGAGGAAATGGCGCGCCTGTTCCATACGGCCCGGCGCGGTTGGCGAGGGCTGGAGCATTTGGTGCAGCGCCGCAGCGCGCTTGAAGAGGAGCTGGCCGCCATACACCTCGCCCGGCGCGACAGCCTGCTGGGCGTGGCTCCAACACCCGGCGGAGAGGCCGGGGCCGCGGGGCGCAAGCCCCTCGCAGGAGCGGCAGGCGGGGGCATGCACGGGGCCTTGCCCAAGAATGTGCAGCTTTTTATCAGCAGCGATGGCTTTGCCCTGTTGCGCGGGCGTGACGCCAAGGGCAATCTGGCAGTCCGTAAAATGGCTGCGCCGCATGATATCTGGCTGCATGCGGAAAACGGCCCCGGATCGCACGTGATCATTCGCCGCGCTCACGGCGGGCAGGAAGTGCCAGTGCGCACTTTGGACGAGGCGGGCGCGCTGGCTGCCAATAAAAGCTGGCAAAAAGACGCAGCCCGCGCCAGCATACAATATGCCGAGGTGCGCCACATCAAGCCCATGCGCAATGCTCCGGCCGGGACGGTGCGCATTGACAGGGTGCTGGCCTCGCGGGAAGTGCCCGTGGACGCCACGCTGGAAGAAAGACTGCTGCCGGACTAGTGCGTGGGGAAGTTGGGGGGGGGGAATAGTTTGCGGGGGAGATGTTTTGCGGGAGGATGTTTTGGGGAGAAAGGCTTTGTGGG
>CAZFCC010000051.1:0-15043 GCA_964517635.1 uncultured Desulfovibrio sp.
GATGCTGGAAGAAAACTACCTTAACAGGACGGCCTTGTTAATGGGGGGCAGTATACAGTATACCCCCTCTGCACTCCCCCCGGACGACCCCGCTGGGCTTTCCATATTCCATCAGCCCGCAAGGCCCCATCTAGCCTCACTTCGGCCAATCCTCTTGGGCTTTCTAACTGCCGCCAATCCCCGAGGGCTGCGCGGCCTCGGCTTTGGGAGCTTCCCTCCCTTCGGTCGGGTGATCTCCCTGCGCGCCGCGCAACGCCATTCGCCACTATGGCTCTGAATGAAAGTTGCAAGGGCATCGACAGCCTGAGAACTTCGCTTTGTGGCGTTTGTGTCGGCTTTATGCATGGGGTATCGCGCGGCGAGCGCAGAAAAATTGGGGTACTTTACCAAAATAAAAACGTTAAGGGGAGGAGCCTCTTTTCTAAAGGCTTCCTCCCCATAACGTATGCAAAGATAAAATATTTTCTGGGCTGTTTCTATACAAAAAATTTTGCGCCAAGGGCACAGAAAAAGGCTTTTTTACAAAAGGAGTGGACTCTTACGGTGCATGACTGGAATAAAGCATGGCCTTTTGGCGCAGCCAGTTGAACAAAAGAATTAGTAAGAACAGCCCCGAGCCCAATTTCAAAAATTCTTCTAGACCGTCCAGAACATGACAGCCACCTTGGACTGCACGTTTTCATGCACCCGCCCGTCGTGGCTGATTTCCGCCAGCGCGCCGGTCAGCCGTTCTTTTTGCTGCGCAGTGAGCGGGCCCATACTCTCAAAATAGCGCAGATACATGAGCTCCGCCTCTTCAAGACTGCTGTCACTTTCCCATGCGCGATCCATATATTCCACTTCAGGATAGTATCCCATAAGCCAAAGAAGATTGAATGCGCAATAAAAGCTTCTGCTTATGCGTTCTTTGTGCGCATCCCAGTCAACCAGCTTTTTCAGATGGTCGCGCACCGAGTGACGGGTATCAACCTGGCTTATCATACAACAATAGCCGCAAGAGGCGGCGATCATTTTTTCCAGGGCCGCCCGGTCATTGACTGCCGGGGTTCGGGAGGCAAGAATCAGCTGGAATTTTTTTCTCCAGCCCAGGCTGTCCAGGTTCGCAGAGCTCCAGTCCAGCACCTGAAAATGCGCGTTGGCGCAACCGTCTCGCTCGGCATTATTCTGGGCGAGTTCTATCATCTTGGGGGCAATGTCAAAAGCCTCAACGTTCCCCACCAGGGGAGCGATTTCCAGGGCGTAGCTGCCAGGGCCGCAGCCGATATCAAGAACAGCCACCGCTGGATCAAGCTGCGCCTTGCGAGCCAGATGCCCCACAAGAAAACGCCGGTGTTCGCGCGAAGCATCACGCCGGACATGATCGTTGAACGAGGGCGCGCGTTTGTCCCAAAAGTCTGCCATGCCGGTTCGCTCCGGCTGGTAGTCAACCCAAAGATCTTCAAAAGTACGCATTGTTACTGGCATGATTCAGCCACCATATTCACCTTTCGGCCACCGTGAGAAAAAATGGCCTCGCAATCGTTTTCTTTAAGGGCAGCGGCGACCCCCGCGGCGTCAACCACAACCAGGCCCGAAAGGGAGCTCAGCCCGTAAGAAAAGAGCAGGGGGTTCATCGGCGTGCTCGGCCCCACCAGACAGACCCTGGCTTTCGGAGTTAATTCCAGCAGTCTGGTGATGGTTTTGTTAATAAAGGTCGTGCCGGTGATAAAAACAAGATCCTGATGCGGCAAAATATATTCCGCCGCAGTGTCCGGAAAGTCTCCCGGCCGGGGCTGGCGCTCGAGGATAGAAAGCTCACAGCGCTGCCGTAGCTGCGCAAGACCGGGAAAATGGCCGACCACGGCTACCTTTTTATCTTTTGCCTCTGAAAGAAAAAAGTCAAACGCATTCCCGTAATGGCGATCCAGCGCGGCGTGTAGCGGGCTTTGCTGCACAAGAGCCAGCGTGTTGTTGGCGGCGTTGAGGGCGGCAAGGCCGATGGAGGCGGCGTTGAAATCCCACGATTTGATCTGTTCCGCCACCCGGCGCAGGGGCTGACCCACAATATTATAGCGCGACAGGCAAGCATCGCCCATGCCTTCGGCAAGAGGAAAATGCTGCGCCAGCCCTATGCCGCCGTTGTCGGATTCCACCATGAGCCAATGCTTGCCGTAGGTAAATGCTTTGACCACCGTGGTTTTGGGAACGGAATCAAGCAAGGCGTCATACAGAAACCAGCGGTCAGTCATGGCAGACCTCAAGGGGGCGATAATAGGCGCCGTGAGCACAGGCGCGGCAGTAAGTTTTGCCGTCCTGCACAACTTCCTTGCAGTCCAACACCTCTTCGCCACAGACGACACAGGGACATACGCGCACAGGCGGGCCGGGCAATTCGCCCTCCGGCAGTTCTATGTGCACCTCTTGCCATGAAAAAAGAGCGTCGTCAGCGTATTTTTCCCAAAAGGCGATCTGTTCCTGCTTGGGGGCGCTGTGGGGAGGGCGGTCGGATGTGGTCACGCATATCCTGACAGCCTTGCCGCTCTTAAGATACAGAAAAGACATGGCGGTTTTGCCGTAGCCATAAACTTTGACCCGCCTTCGCCCCAGAGTCACACCAGTGACCACATAGGCAGCATCAGCCACGCAACGATCTGTTTCCAGAAAAATAACGAGATCCCGCAGGTCGTCTTCGGGCTTCAGGCCAAGCAGTTGCAGGCCCATAAGAGCCATGCGGATGCCCAAAACCTGTCCGCTACAAATATGCCCGTGGTACTTTTCAGCCTTTTCGAGAAAGCGTGTGATGTTTGTCATGGTTTTATTGTAGTGGTTATGTATGATATTTTTTGAAAATGTATCCATTGTTGAGGATTGTGTCAATGCAGTGCGCAGTTATCTTGTGCATTGTCTAAGTAGTTATGAGTTGATATTAATCTAATATTTCTGATTTTCTTTCAATAGTCACGCTTTTACATTAACCGATACTATTGTGCGTATGGAAACAGTGTATGCAGTCATTGCGTTTGTGGCGTTAGCGACGGATACATCCTTCTTGCAAGGGGAGACGGAGAAAGCCTCAAGGATTTTATCAAGATGGTGGATTTGAGAATGTATAAAATAGGCAGAATCGATAAAAATAGGCAGAATCGGCTGCTTTGCCATAGGTTTTGCTAATGGGCGCGCCTGGAGATGAAGTGAAAGAGAGGGTGCTCGGCAGGTAGCTCAGGCAGGTAGCTCGGGCAGGTAGCTCAGGCAGGTAGCTCGGGCTTCCACCAGCGACAGGTGGCAACTTGAAATTATCTCTATGTACCGTGGGGCAGGATGCTGGATTATGAGGGGAAAAACTCTATAAGACTAGCCCTGTAACCCATGTTGTGCGGTGCATGATGGAGCCATTGGCTGGCGAAAGCGAAGTGCCGCCGTTATGCGAGCTTTTATTTCTCTGCTGTGTTCATAGAATGTTGCCAGCCAGGCAAAATATTCACTGCTAAACCTGCTGCCCCAGTGGTTCAATCTGGCTGATTACTGTTGGCTTGAAGCTGTCAAGACTTTTGAAAACTCTGCAAGGCTGTGGGAACCATTGCCATCAGCCACCAGCCGTTCCAAGCACCTACGTCCTGCGCTCCACGCCTCCTGCGTCATACCTCATTTGCCAGGCCCATGCCCGCGGTCTTCACAGGGCTCAGGGCCAGTGATGTCGATGGTGGAAAGAACATACTGTTTAAGTTGGCAATGCAGGACAGACGCATTTAATTTTTAAATAAATTATAATATCTACAATGGCATTGTATTTACAGGTTTTTATTTAACAATAAGATCGCATTCAGACTTTTTTTGTGCATATGCACTAAAATTTTTCTTGCCTTTTTTATATATCCTTGTGAACAATACTATTCTAGAAACTACATGCTAAGTGATGGGGGAAGTATGAAAGCACTACTGTCCGTTTTTTTGCTTCTGTGCCTCTGTTTCAACGCGTCTTTTTCCCTCGCGGAAGGTTCTGCTCCTGGATTACAGGGTCAATTGGACTATATTGGTTATTATCATCTTGGCATGAGCCCTGCACAAGCACAGATTAGTGGTGCCGTTCAGCGCAGGTATTCCAATATCATGGAAGCAAAAATCCAATGGTGCGGAGTTTCTTGGGACGCACGTCTGATCTTTGACGATAGAAAGTTGGTCAGGGTGAATATGGGCACCATGGGTATCACAAACTCACTGACCTCTACTGTTCTGCAAGAAATGGAAAAGCGTCTCTATGTACCCTTCAGCATTGAAGGGGCGAGCGCTCATCAGCGCGAAGTAATATACTTGTTTGTGGATGCCGCCAAGGGAAAGATGCATGAAGACCTTGACAAGGTCATGAACGACGCAGTGGCTACCTACACAGCCTCTACGCATCAAGACAAGGGCATGAAGATCAGGTTTTGCGACAGCGCTACTTTTTTGATTCTGGTTAATCGATACAAGTTGTTCGCTGATAAAGTGCACAAAGAGGATTTGATCAGGAACGTTGCTGTTGCGGGGGATGTCGCCTGGAGCATGAGATTGGACAACAAGAATAACAGGATGATTATCAGTCTCTGCATTATGGATGAGATGGCCAATAAAGAGCGCTGAAATTATTGAATTTTTGCACAGATCCGTATTTGCAACGGCCTGTGCGCTTTGTCGTCAGGAGACGTTATCTCAAAGTTAGTGGCACATACATGGCTCGGCGGGTATGGCGACTCTGCACGGGTGGGGGGTGCCGCCCTTCCCACTCCCGGAGCAGTCGGGTCTATAAAAAGTAAAATTCTAGACTATATCAATTGATTTTTTGTTTGTGATCGATTTAACTTTTTCAGTATAGTGCAAGTAACATGAATACATATGGATATGTATAGCCTAGCAGTGTTCATGTTTCATCTGGCTTGGGAGAGGCGGCATAAAGGAAAAATTGTTGCCTGATTGTATAATAGTATAATTACTTTAGGTTATGTATCACTGGGGAGAGCCATAACGAAGCTTTTGCTCGTTTATTCGGCTCACAAAAACTTGGCGCAACTTTTTCATCTTGTAGTGAGGGAGGGGGCATGCTGTCACGTTTTTTTTTGATTGTCTTTTTGCTGGGGATGTTTTTTGCTTTGCCGGGCGCGCCTATCTGCATCGGGGCGGCAGCTTCTACCCAAAACGCACCAACAAGCCCTGATGCCAAGGGAGCAGCGGTGGCTCCCGTTCATGCCCCTGCTCAGGCTTCCGCAGATACCGCGGCAGTTGGAAATTCGTCTGCCAACAGGCTAGGTTGGTTACTTCAAGCTCCCGACCAAGCTCCCGGTCAGGCCCCCGCCGGGGTTCCTGCCGATGCTCCCGCCGGGGCTCCCGTCGAGGCTCCCGCAGGCGCGGCAGCAGCAGCGCCCGCGACAGCCGCCGAAAGCGCACCGGCGTCCCCTGAGGGCAAAGCCGCAACGCCAGATCCCGCACAGACTTCTGCCCAAGCTCCCGGCCAAGCTCCCGGTCAGGCCCCCGCCGGGGTTCCTGCCGATGCTCCCGCCGGGGCTCCCGCAGACGCGGCAGCAGCAGCGCCCGCGACAGCCGCCGAAAGCGCACCAGCGGCCCTTGAGGGCAAAGCCGCAACGCCAGATCCCGCGCAGACTTCTGCCCAAGCTCCCGGCCAAGCTCCCGGCCAGGCCCCCGCCGGGGTTCCTGCAGACGCGGCAGCGCCCGCGACAGCCGCCGAAAGCGCACCGGCAGTCTCTGGCAAAAAGAAGCCTGTGTCTATTGACGCTAAATCCATACTCCCTCTGCGCGTGCTCACGCGCAGCATGTCATCGCTCTACAAGGGCCCCAGCGAAGAAAGCGGCGTGCTCCAAGGCAATTTGCCCGCCTTCCTGCCCTACTATGTCTATACCCGCCCCGGCGGAGAGGAAAGAAGCGCGGAAACCGGCTGGTATGAGGTCGGTACGGATAACCGGGGCAATATCGCTGGCTGGCTTAAAGCCGGCGACGTGTTCGAATGGAAGCAGACCATGTGCCTTACATACACGCATCCGGAAAACCGTAAGCCGGTCTTGATGTTCGCTGGCAAGGAAGATCTAGCGGGGCTCATCGCCAAGGAGGGCGCGGCCAGAGCCTCCGATGTATCGATGCTCTATACGACCATCGACAGTGGCAACATCCCGAAGGATTTCAGTGTGGTGTCCGTTGAACCTAAGATGGCTGTGGACTTTACCAAACAGTTTTATCTTCTGCCCATCCTCGACCACCAGAGCGTCTCCCTGGATGGCCGCGAAGCCCGCATGCTGGAACTGGCCGCCGTGAGCGGGGCGGGCGCCCAAGCACGTGAAAAAACAGATATTCGTCACAACCCCGAATACGCGAAGAGCGCGGGCGTCTCTGCTGACCAGGCCGCCTCCAGCGTGCAACAGAACCTCAAGTTCGACATAGTCTGGGTGGTTGATACTACCCGCAGCATGGGGCCGTTCATCAGCGCGACCCGCGACGTGGTCAGAGATGTTTCCGCAAAGCTGGCCAAGGACGAAGCCATCGCCAAGCAACTGCGCTTCGGCGTATGGGGCTACCGCGACCCTGTGGAGGCCATCCCCGGCATTGAATACACCACCAAAAACTTTACTGCGGATCTGCTGCCCATTGACGCCTTTGTGCCTGTTATCGGCACTGTGGAGGAAACCAAGGTCGACTCTATTGATTTCCCGGAAGACGTGTTTTCCGGCCTGAGCGATGCTGTTGCCAAAACCAATTGGACGCCCAGCGCCGTGCGCTTCCTGGTTCTGGTCGGTGATGCGCCGAGCCATGAATTGGGGCACAAGTTTAATATATCCGGCTATGACGAGGGCACATTGCGCTCTCTGGCAACAGAAAATAATGTCACTATTCTGGCCGTTCAGATTCGGCCCAAGGGGGCAGTGACACATCAGAAGAAGGCTGAAGCCCAGTTTAAAGTGCTGGCGACCGGCCCCGGGGCAATGGATCCGAGCTATTTTTCCGTCCAGGGCGCGGAAATGGCGGCCTTCACTCTGGCAACGGAACGGATCGTCACGACCCTCACCGGCGTTATTAAGGCCGCGCAATCTGCCAAACTTGATGTCTTGGTGGCGGCTGGCTCCGGAGAAACTGGCGGTGAATTGGCCGCATTGGCGGGTATGGGCGAGCAGGAGCCCGCCAAACCCGTTTCCGCAGAAGCCACTACCGCGCTTCAGGAAGGCACAAAAGGGCTTAATCAAGCCGTCAGGGCGGCGGTTGTTCAATGGATCGGCAGCAGCACCGGCGCCCAGGCGCCGCGCGACATCGTGGCCTGGGTCGTGGACAAGGATCTGACCGATACGACCAAACAAGCGCTGGATGTGCGCCTATTTATCAATAAGCGCCAGCTTGATTCTCTGGCCACGCTCCTGAAGGACATGATCGCAGCGGGCCGTAAGGGCCAGATCAGCGGCAACGACTTCTTCTCTTCGCTTCAAGCGGCCTCGGCCGTGGCCTCGCGCGACCCGGACATGTTGAAAAACGCCAAATCGCTGGCGGAAAGTGGCTTGGTGCCGGACTTTCTCACCGGGCTGCCTTACAACAGCAGGATCATGGCCATGACCAATGACCTGTGGAACAGCTGGTCGCCCGACGAGCAGGACAATTTCCTGAACGAACTTGACGCCAAGACCAAGGCTTACCGTGCGCTGCACGACAATCCGCAGGGCTGGATCGCATTGAACGAAGGGGCGGATACTGACGAAAAAGTGTACCCCATCCCTCTGGAGCTTTTGCCTTGACGAAGAGCCGGGTTGTTCCCCTTTTCAGGGAACAACCCGTTGTTCTTTCTGCCCGCAATATGGTGAAAGTCCGGGAAAAGGGCGGCGTTCGTTTTGCGCTCAACGTCCCGAACCTGTCGGTCTGCGCGGGCGAATTTCTCGCTGTTATCGGCGAGAGCGGCTGCGGCAAATCCACCTTGCTGGACATGCTGGGTCTTGTGTTGCGCCCTGATACGGCCAAAGAATTTTTCCTGGGGCGTCACACTTCTTCCGGGGCTGGGCGTGTGTCGCTTCTGGGCAGGTCGGAGTCTGTGCTCGCCCGTGTTCGCAGGCAGGAAATCGGCTATGTGCTGCAATCCGGCGGGCTTCTTCCCTATCTGAGCGTGATGGACAATATTCTTTTGCCCTGTCACCTGAACAAGATCTCGCTCCACCTTGCCCGGCAACGCGTTCTTTACCTTGCGGAGCGTCTGGATATTTCCTCGCACCTGAGCAAAAAACCGGCACACCTCTCTGGCGGCCAGCGCCAGCGGGTGGCCATCGCAAGGGCGCTGGTACACCAGCCGCGACTTGTTCTTGCCGACGAGCCCACCGCCGCAGTGGACAAGTTCACTGCCAGGGAAATCCGGGACGCTTTGGGTGAAGTCGCCAGAGATCAGGGCACGGCCCTTGTCATGGTGACCCATGACCGCGAGCTTATCTACGACTGTGCGGACACCATAGTTTCCTTCCGTTTGGACAAAGAGGGCGTGCATACCGTTTCCACGCTGGTTCCCCTGTATAAAGACAGCAATCCTGGCAGGGGGAGGTATGGCTAACGCAACCTACGTCAGGCGCAAGAAAGCTCTCGTTTTTTCGCTGGTGCTTCAGGATCTGCGCCATGAATGGCGCCTCTCTTTGTGTATGGTCTTGGCTGTGGCTTCTGTGCTGGGGCCTTTGCTGATTCTGTTCGGCCTCAAGCTTGGAACTGTGGAAACATTGCGTGAACGGCTGGTGCGCGACCCCCGCAACTGCGAAATCCGGCCTATGACCGTGCGCACATATACCCAGGAGTGGTTTGAGTCTGTCCGCAAGCGAGCGAATGTCGCCTTTGTGGTCCCCTATACCCGGCAGCTTTCCGCCTCGGTCGATCTGTATATTCCGGGGCAGAAGGAAAAAGCTATTACAGCGGATATCATCCCCACTGCTGAGGGCGACCCGCTTATTTTGAAAAACAATGCCTCCGTGCCCGATGCCGGTGGCTGCCTGTTGAGCGCGCCAGCCGCGGCATCGCTTGGTGCGGCAGCTGGCGACAGACTTGTTCTTGTGGCACGGCGGGTCAAAAACGGCGTGTATGAAAATGCGGAGGTGCCACTTACTGTCCGTGGCGTTTTGCCCATTCGGGCAGGGGCCGTCAAATCGGTGTTTCTCCACCTTCCCCTGCTGGAAGCTGTGGAAAGTTACAAGGACGGCATGGCGGTTCCCGCTTTCGGCTGGGAGGGAGCCGTGCCGCGGGCCTACCCTGTATTTTCTTCGATTGCCTTGTCGATAAATCAGCCCCTGGGGCCGGAGCTGGAGTTCAGGGCCGTTAACAATACGGGTTTTACCAAGCTTGTCCCGTGCGCCGCAGCGAATTTTTCGGCGGCCACAGGTCGCTCCCTCCCCAAAGGAGGCGCAGCCATGTTGCTTGAAACAAAAGGAACATCCGCCGGAAGCGCCAATCTGGAGGCTGTGGACTATCTGTTCAGTGGCCAAGGAGTGGAGATGTATCCTCTGGTGGATGACCTTTTTGCCACGCTCAGGGCAGCAAATAAAAATCCGACTCAGGTGCGCGTCTTGCCAGCCACCCCCTTTGGGCGCGCGGCCCCCGGCCTGCCCGACGAAGCGCCCTGGAAGGAAACGCTTAAGGGAGTGTCCCCGCCTTCAGAGATATGGCGTGTTCTTCTGGTTTCCCGCGATGTTGCTGCTGCATGGGGCGACGGTGCGGTTCTCTACGCCAAAATCGGAGAGAATGAAACGGCCTTTCCCGTCAAGCTCATTGCGTCAGAAATCGTTCCTCAAGGCACTGTCATGGCGCCCATACGCCTTCTTGGCATACTGGGCCTGCTGCGGCAACGCTCCATTGTCTGGAGTGAAAGCGGCAAAGAATTTCTTCTGGCGCGCCATGGCTTCTCCAGTTTTCGCATGTACGCCTCCTCGCTGGAAGGCGTGTCCAGGCTGAAAGCATATCTTGAGAATGAAGGCATCACCACGCATACCGAGGCGGAGCGCATTGACGACGTTATTCGGCTTGACACGTATCTGAGCCTGATTTTCTGGTTGATCGCCCTGGGTTCGTTGGTCGGCGGCGCAGCCTGTCTGCTTGCCAACATTTATGCCGGTATAGAGCGGAAGCGCTGCGACCTTGCGGTGCTCCGGCTTTTGGGCCTCTCCGGCGGTGCTTTTTTACGTTTTCCGCTCTATACAGCAGGAATTTTTGCCTCTTCCGGGTTCATGGTCGCCATGGTTCTGTTCATGGTCATCGCCGGGGTCATCAATTTTTTGTTCGGCGACCATCTTCAGGCGGGCGAAAGCCTCTGCCGCCTGGGCTGGTGGCATCCGTTTGTGGCGCTTGGTCTGACGTTGGGTGTTGCCCTGTTCGCCGGAGCCTTTGCAGCCAGGCGGGCGCTCATGGTTGAGCCGGCCGAAGCATTGCGCACTGAATAAGCAGCGTCGCGAAGCGAATGCGCGTGGAGAAATCTATGAACAGACAGTACTCCATTTTTTGCCTCTTCCTGCTTCTTGTATTGTCTCCGGCAACTGCCGCAGGAACGGACGCGCACAACCCGGCCAGGATTGAGGGGGATATGGTTCTTCCCGGGCCGGAGGGCGTGTCATTTATTTTTCGGGCCATTCCCGTGGCCATGGGAGAAAGCCCCTACGCGCAACGGCAGTTTCGCATGGGTGATCCTGAGGGCGGCTTCAAAACAAAACCTACGGACACCACCCTGGGCGGAGGTTTTCTTTTGGAGGGGAGCACTCCAACCTGGGTCTATTACCTCGGCAAATATGAAGTTACCGAAGGACAATATTATGCGGTTATGGGCTTGCCCAAGGGCAAGGACGCGCAGCTTCTGAAAAGCGCCTTCCCCATAACGGAGATTTCCTATTTTCAGGCCATGGCCTTTATTAACACGCTGAACCAATGGCTTTTTGCCAACGCCATAAACAAACTGCCAGGCAGCAGAGAAATGCCGGGTTTCATCCGCCTGCCCACAGAGCCGGAGTGGGAGTTTGCGGCCAGAGGTGGGCTGGCCGTGTCGGAAGACGTGTTCAGCAGTCACCACCCTTATGGAAAGGAGCTGGCCGCTTATGAGTGGTTCTCCGGCCCGGCCTCGTCCCATAACAAAATCCAGACGGTCGGCAAACTGAAGCCCAACCCTCTGGGCCTGCACGACATGCTCGGCAACGTCAGTGAAATGGTTTCGACTGCCTATCAGCTTCGTTATTACCAGGGCCGCAGTGGGGGTATGGTGGCGCGCGGGGGGCACTTTTTTACCAATGCGGCGGACATGCGCTCCTCGTTGCGTACCGAAGAACCGCTGTATATGGGGAACAAGGCCAAGGGCATGAAAGCCAATGCCAAGGCCACCATGGGATTACGGCTGGCCATCGGCATACCTATCCAGAGCGATCGGGCCGCGATCAATGAACTGGAAGAAGCGTGGGATGCGTATGAACAGTCCGACCTGGCCGCCAAGAGTCCGGCGGAGATGTCCACAGCGCCCGTGGGGAGCCAGCTTGCCGCAACAATGGGCGATGCGAAGATCTATCTTGATCGCATACACAGCCGCCTGGCCAGGGCTGGGCTGGCCGCGGAGGCCAATCTGGACTTCAAACAGCTGGAGTCGCTGTTCAGCGATGCCAAAGCCATGCGTGACAAGGCGGACGAAGATATCGCCGAAGTTTTTGTCCGTTTTGCCTCATACCTTGCAACCAGCACAGCCCGTGAAGCCAAAAAGATGGATGTACTTGCCCAGCTGATCGAAAACGCCAGGGCAAGCAACAATGAAGCCATGTTGGCGCAGCTTGGCAAGCGACTGCTGGAAATGGAGGCGAATATCAGGGAAAACATGGTTCAGTATCTTCTGGCCATGGAGCGCCTTGCCCGCCTCGGCGAGAAGGCCGTTGACAAGGGCTTTGCCGCAGCAGTTGTCCGGTTGCAAGGTTCGGGAGGTCAGGAACAGTTGTCGGATCTGGAGAAGGTGAAAAAACATGGCGCCACATACCGCAAAACGAAAGGGGGAGACGTAGAGGTATGGAAAAATGATCTGTGCGGCAAATAATCCACTGCGAAACATCGGATCTGAGGGAGATAGCCAATGAAAAGAGCCATTGCGCTTTTATTGATCGTGGCCTTGTTGGGGAGCCTGACCGGGGGTTGCGCCAACATCCAGAATGATTCTACACGCACAAAAACAGAAGGAGCCTTGGTGGGTGGCGCTGGCGGCGCGGCTGTGGGCGCGGGGCTCGGCGCGGCTCTTGGCGGCGGCCGGGGCGCGTTGATTGGAGCGGGCATCGGCCTGCTGGCCGGCCTCACCGCTGGTTTTCTCGTGGGTTCGCACATTGCTGACAAAAAGGCAAAATTTGCTAGCGAGGAAGCGTGGCTTGATGCTTGCCTGAACCAGGCGGAGCAAACCAACAATACGCTCAAGGAATACAACGCCACCCTGAACGCCGAAATCACGGCTGCAGACGTGGCTACCAAGAATCTTCAAACCGCCTATGCCGCGCAACAGGTGGACAAGAAGGCTCTCACCGAGGAACAGAAAAAGCTGAAGTCGATGATAGCCAGCACGGATAAGATGATCGCTTCAACGGATCAGGAAATCATCGGACAGGAAAAGGTCATGGCCGATGCCAAGGAAAACAAGCGCAGTGACGAGGCAGCGCTTCTGGACGCGGAAATAGCTGCTCTGCGGAGGCAAAAAAGCAAGTTGGAAGAAAGCAACAAGCAACTGGCCGCCATGTCCAGTCGTATTTCCCTCTGATCCTGAAATGTGAGGAGATTATTCATGAAACGTTGCATTTTTCTTATGCTTTGTGCTTCTTTTCTGTTTTCCGGCTGCACAGCGGCTACAACAGACCCGAGCAAAGGAGGCCTGTTCAGTTACTCTCCAGAAGCCTACGAGCAGCGTAAGGTCGTCCGGCAGGAGCGGTTGGCTCAATTGCAACGGGATCAGATCGGGGAGGAGCGCCGCCAGCAGGCTTTGAGCAACCAGCTGGGCAGCAAAAATCAGGAGCGCGCCGCCATGCAAAAAAAACTCGGTAACGCGCGTAACGATTCAAGCAAGCTCCGCAAAGATCTCAATGCCTACAAGGCGCAAAACGAGCAGCAGCAAGCGGCTCTTGCGAATTTGAAAAAGCGCCAGGAACGCCTGGCTCAGGACATCAATGCCGCCAACAGCGGCCGGGGCATGACGGAAGAAGATAAGGCCGTTGAAGCGGAACGTCTGCGGCGTGAAATAGAACGACTCACCAACGATACTGCGGCATTAAGCGCATTATGAGACACTTATTTGCTGGTTTTCTTTTTCTCCTTGCGGCGGCGTTGCCCGCACACAGCCTCGCCGCTGACAAGGTGAAAGGGATTGACGCTCTTCTGAGCACCGCTCGTGGCCTTGTCGCGCGGGAGGCATTGACGCCGCCCGCGCCCGAGGCCGCGGCAAGCGGTATGCTCAAAGGCTATATGCAGAGCGTTGATGTCTACTCCACCTATCTCTCGCCCGAAGAAGTCCGCAAGATGGGCCTCGCCAAAACAGAAGGCTTTGTGGGCGTGGGCATGGACGCTGTGCAGGATTCCTCCGGCACTGTGTATTGCCTGCCCTTTCCTGGCGGCCCGGCAGAAAAGGCAGGAGTCAGGCACGGAGACATCCTGCACAGCGTTGACGGCGTTTTTGTGGGCTCCGTTCCTTTTTTG
Source organism: uncultured Desulfovibrio sp. (assembly GCA_964517635.1). GTDB lineage: Bacteria > Desulfobacterota > Desulfovibrionia > Desulfovibrionales > Desulfovibrionaceae > Desulfovibrio. The sequence goes on from CAZFCC010000051.1 coordinate 13,657, forward strand.
CTTCTGGACAGCATGGTTCGTGGCAAGAAGGGAACGCAGACCACCCTCGGCATTACGAGGCAGGACGGCACGCATTCTGTCAAGGTCGTTCGGGAAATGGTGACTATTCCTCACGTCACCATACATAAGGACGGCCCCTTCCCCCGGTTGCGAATATTCCGTTTTACGCCCGATACCCCAGAGGCATTACGCGAGGCCATCCTTCAACTGGACAACCCCGGGCGCCTGGTGCTTGACCTGCGGGGGAGCCCCGGCGGCGATCTGGGGGCCGCCTTGGCCTGCGCCGCACTTTTTCTGGATCGAGGCAAGGTCATGAGTGTTCTCGTCAATCGCCAAGGGGAGAGAGATGTGCGCAAGGCCAGGGAAAAAGCCGTATACAACATGCCCCTGGCCTTGTGGCAGGACAATTTCACGGCCAGTGCGGCGGAAGTTTTTATCGCAGCCCTTTCTCGAAACGAAAGAGGCAAAAGCCTCGGGCAACGGTCTTTCGGCAAGGGCGTCAGCCAGCACGCTGTGGGGGCTGGCAACGGAGGCATTTTTATCCTGACCTCGGCAAAGCTGCTGCCGCCGGATGGAAAGCCCTATCATGGTATCGGCCTGGAACCGGATCTGGTGGTAAGCAGGGCCGCCAACCCGGAACACGTCTATTTCCGGAGGACATATGAAGCCTTTGGCCTTCGGCCGTAAACGGCTGGCACTTTTCTTTTGCATCGCAGTCTGCGTTGCAGGGCTTATCTTCTGGCTGGTTTTTATAGGGAAGGGCAGAGAGCTTCCGGAAGAAAAACTTGCGGCCCAGCGCCTCAGCACGGCCATCGCACTTGGCTGGGGCTGGCTGCATGCCGAGGATGTGGCCGTGCTCTCCATGCGCCCGGTCGGGCGCAACGTTGCCGTTACTTTTGCCTATACCGTTGTCATTAACAAGGACAAGGCCGACCTCTCGCCAGATGAAATAGAGAGATTCTTTACGTTTATGCCAATGTGCGGCGAGGCGGCCCTGGTTAAAAACGGCCACTGCTCCATGGAAGAAACCCTGGAATACACCCACACCGAGGAATACGGCTGGATGCCCAGGGTTTTTGTGGATTTTCGTCCGGAGATGCTGCCCCTCATTCAGGGCGTGGGCGCGTCGCCCTAACGGGACGGCCTTGTTAATAAGGGGCAATATAGAAGACATACTTCTGGACTCCGCTTTTGAAAACAAAAAAAGGCCGCATTTTCATGCAGCCTTTTTTCAAAACTAACCCCCGGGACTAACCCCCTGTGGGTATCTGGTGAGGTTTTTGTTATAACCTCTTGGAATCATTTGGCGTCCCCAGGGGGATTTGAACCCCCGTCGACGGCGTGAAAGGCCGTTGTCCTGGGCCGGCTAGACGATGGGGACGCTTTG
>CAZFCC010000052.1:0-14426 GCA_964517635.1 uncultured Desulfovibrio sp.
ACACATTCCCCTTCTCGAAGGACAAGCTTTCTTTCTGCCGCCCGCCGCGCAGGCGGCCCAAATAACGATTAAAGAAAAGCCCTCGTGCCCGCAGGGCCGCAAAAAACCCATATCAAAGGACAGCCTTTCCTTTCCGATCCCTGCGCGTCGCGCAATATCGCCGCCGCAAGGCGCATCCCCCCGGCGGAAGGCGACTTTCTTATTTTGCCAACAACACCCAGGCCGGGCCTTTGGCATCCAGATGGCTGGCCACATAGTTGCCTCTTTCTTCGCCCCCGCAGAACACATCTATGCGGTTTTCCTTGATGGCGCCGCCCACATCCTGGGCAAAACCTATACCGCGCAGCGGCAGTTTGCCGCGCTGCTGGTCAGGAATATTCACGCCATAGGCCAGCACAGACCCCAGGGGAATGAAGGTGCGATCCGTGGCCAGCGACAGCCAATCGTCCACGACCTGTCCCATGGCGCCGGTCGGCCCTCTGGTTCCGTAGCGAAAAAAGACATAGCTGGGATTATCGTTCAGTATTTCGCGCACACGATGCGGATTATCCTTAAACCACTGACGTTGCTCAAAAATATGCCCTTGTCTGAGCAGGCCTTTTTCGCGCATGATGCGCCCCGAGCTTTTATACTTGTGTCCGTTCTGGCCCGCATAGTTGACAAAGGCCTGGGTTCCATCGTCAAAAATCAGCCTGCCCGACCCCTGAATTTCCAAAAAGAAGACGTCAACGGGGTCGGCAGCCCAGGCCAGTTCAAGGCCCTTTCCGGCCAGCACCTGTTTTTCTTCAATGGTGCGACGGTCATAGTAACGCCCACGCTTGGCGGCCACCGATTTAAGATCTGGCGGCAGCCCGTAGATGGCCTGGGTATAGCCCGGCTTGCGCGTACGGCTGGCGCGCACTACAGGCTCGTAATAACCTGAATATTTAATGCCGTTAGGCACTTCAACCCAGCGAAAGTTTGCCAAAAAAAGATCCGGTTCCTTGTCCAGGCGGGGCAGAAGCTCCTGCAAGCGGGTCAGCGTGCGCGAAAGTTCACCCCAGGTCACGGTCAGGCCCGGACGCTGCACGGCAATGGCCGTGGCGGGCTTGCTGTTGACATAGCGTAAAGACTTGCGCACGGTAGGAGCCATCTCTTTCCAGCTGGTCAGATCCTGGTTGACGGGTTTGAGCCAGCTTACAAAAAACTCCGGGCTTTCAAAGCCCACAGGCGGCCCCACTGGCTCCGGAAGGGGAGGCGCCACCTTTTTGCCACAGGCCCCAAGCAAAATACACATGAGCAGCAGCGCCGCCAGAGCGGGCTTGAAAACATTGGGGCGATCAACCGGCCCACAAACGCAAGGCGCATATAAACAAGGAGCATTCTCGTGCATGAAGGGTTCCCCACTCCTGATATCTGGATGCCCCACCGCGTTTCCTATGGCGAAACGGACACGATGGGGGTTCTTTACTATGCGGAATATTTGCATCTTTTCGAGCGTGCCCGTAGCGAATACATCCGTAACTGCGGCATGAGCTACACCGAGGTGGAAAAAAAAGGCATCATCCTGCCGGTTCGCGAGGCCCAGTGCCGTTACCGCTCGTCTGCCCGCTATGACGACCTTGTGTTGGTGCGTGCGGGCATCAGCGAATGGGGGCGTGCCTCAATGCGCTTTGTATATGAGATATGGAGCGAGGACAAGAAGCGCCTTCTGGCCACCGGCATGACCCAACACGCTTTTATCAATCCCGAAGGGCGCCCCGTACCCGCGCCAGACTGGTTCCGCAACCTTACATTTACCCCAGCCCAACTACCTTCGGCCTGAACAAACGAAAAAATCAGTCGCATTACACAACACAGCGTGCATAAACCTGCACACCGCAGAGCGCACGCAGTGCTCATAGAGTTAAAAAACAGATTGCCTTTGAGAACACACATTCTCAAAGGCAATCTGTTATAGACTTAAGCTTTCTTTTTATGGCCGATCTTGTGGCTTATGGCTGACATCAATACGGGAAGATTCCAGCCGACGAGCCTCATTCTCAGCCGCCCCCTTAGCCGAGCAGCAAGACGCTTCGCGCGGGCGGCCAGCGCTGCTGCACGTGCTGCTGCAACTGCAATCGCACTGGCCCTTACGCATGGCGCGCATCATACGCCTGATAATAAAAAATATTGCGGCCCCAATACAAAGCGCCACGATAAGCAGTTGCATGTCCATTTCAATTCACCTCACGCCAGAACAATGCACACTTTGAAAATGAATGTCAAGTTCACGGCGTGTATTTTTCCATGTTAAGGCCCATAGGCGCAACGCGCATGGATTGAATTGGATAATCAGGAATAGAGAAAACAGGTTGTCCCAGAACGCGCTGCACCCCGCCGGGGCGCAGCAAAAAACATCTCTAGCAAAAACAGACTCTATAGGCTGATTTTGCCAAGCAATTCTGCCCGCAAAAAGAGCAAAGACGCAACACCTAAACAACCAGCATCGCGGCAAGCCGCGTTACTATATGGCAAGGCCACGCGCCGTCAGGCAGAGTGGCTTGTGCCCAGGCATCAAACTTTTACCTGTCTTCCCTGGCGCCCGTGGTGCGGCATATTTCGCACAGGCCATACAGATTGTGCACATGGCCCCGCAGCCTGAACCCGTATTTTTCGGCCATTTCACGCTGCAGCGTTTCAATGCGCGGGTCGCAAATTTCCACGATTTTTCCGCACTGCAGGCAGACCAGATGGTCGTGATGGCTGTCGGGCTGGGCGACTTCATAGCGGGTGATGCCGTCACTGAAGTGAATTTCCATCGCCATACCGGCATCACAGAGCAGCTTGAGGGTTCGGTATACCGTAGTTTGCCCGATGCCCGGATCGCGTTGCAGGATATGCTGATAAAACTCCTCAAGCGAGTGGTGGCCCGGCAGCTCAAAAAATGCTTCGGCAATGATGCGCCGTTGCGAGGTGGTGTTCAGGCCCTTGCGGTTCATGAACTCCAAAAAGTCCGCCAGGCAGGCGTTAAGCTGTGGTGCTGTCATAATTGCCTACCCCCGGGTGCAATATAAAATATTTTCCAAGTTCATGCCAAGAAAAACAAAGCTCGAATGTTTCTAGCCTGTTATGCTAACATGCTCAAATCCTACATCCTTACTTGTGACGCACTTTTAAACAAAAAGCAATGGATTACAGGAACCTGCCATGCCCTGAAACTCTGCCAGAGCTCATAGGGTAAAGACTTTGGCCCTTTGCCTCCTGCCCAGTAAACTGTATATAGGTTTAGCGATTAAAAATACCGCCGCTGATTGCGCGAGCCTCAAGAGGCTTTCGCTTGGAGCTTGACGGCTCTATTGAGATTGAATATCCTTTTCAAACACGCAGTCCCCAACCTCTCCCGGAGCCCTTGGCGCGCTCCGCCAGTAAGGAAGCAATATGGCAAATCGGATAAATTCCAAGGTCGAACCCTTCAATGTGCAGGCCTATCACCAGGGTGCGTTGAAGAATGTATGCGACACCGACCTGCAGGGTCACTGGTCTATCTTTTTTTTCTATCCTGCCGACTTTACTTTTGTTTGCCCCACAGAGCTTGAAGACCTGTCGGACTCCTACGAAGAATTCAAAAAGCTCAACTGCGAAATTTATTCTGTCTCTACTGACAGCGCCTTTGTGCACAAAGCCTGGGCCGATGCTTCGCCAAGCATCGCCAAAATCAGATATCCCATGCTGTCCGACAGTGCCGGCACGCTTTCCCGCTCTTTTCATGTGCTGCTTGAAGAAACAGGACAAGCCCTGCGCGGCAGCTTTATCATAAACCCCGATGGCCTCATCAAGGCCTATGAAGTGCATGACCTTGGCATTGGCCGCAATGCTGAAGAATTGCTGCGCAAGCTTGAAGCCGCCCAGTTTGTGGCCCAGCACGGCGACCAGGTCTGCCCTGCCCGCTGGAAACCCGGCAAGGCCACCCTTACGCCCGGCCTTGATCTGGTGGGCAAACTGTAGGCTTTGTATTTCACAGTCCCGTAAAAGCCTTATTCCTCCTCTGGCTTGATCCTCAAAAGGAGCCACCCGCGCAAGCGGGTGGTTCTCTTTATATTGGGCGTCTGGAAGGCGCCCCGCCTCAGACAGGGCGGCGCTTTATCCTGTCCAGCCGCTCCTGCATAAGAAAACGCCCGGTGACAGACTGCGGATCGGCCACAATGGCCTCGGGAGTTCCCGCGGAAACAATAAGCCCGCCGTTTTCTCCCCCCCCAGGCCCCATATCAAGCACATGATCTGAAGCCAGAATCATGTCGGTATTGTGTTCTATAACCACCACGCTGGCGCCCTTGTCCACCAGGGCGTGCAAGACCTTGATGAGCTTGCCCACCTCGTGCATATGCAGGCCCGTAGTCGGTTCATCCAGAATATACATGGTTCCGGGCAACGAGCGCTTGCCCAGTTCTCGCGAAATCTTGATGCGCTGGGCCTCGCCCCCTGAAAGTGTGGTGGCGGGCTGCCCGAGCCGCAGGTATTCCAGCCCCACCTCTTCCAGCACAGCCAGGCGGCGCTCCAACGCGGGATAGTTTTCAAAGAGCTCTCTGGCCTGCCGCACGGTAAGATTGAGCACCTCGGCAATATTCAGGCCCTTATAGCGCACCTCAAGGGTTTCGTGGTTATAGCGCTTGCCTTTGCACACATCGCAGGTCACGTAAACATCCGGCAGAAAATGCATTTCCACCCGAATTTGCCCATCGCCGCCGCAAGCCTCGCAGCGGCCCCCGCGCACGTTAAAACTGAAGCGCCCCGGCTTGTAGCCGCGCTTGCGGGCGTCCTGAGTCATGGCAAAAATATTGCGGATCTCGTCAAATATCTTGGTGTATGTGGCCGGGTTTGAGCGCGGCGTGCGCCCGATGGGGGTCTGGTCGATAGCCACGATGCGCTCCACGGGGGCCGCCCCGCCCTCGTACTCCAGCCCGCCGATAATGCCCGGCTGGTCTACGCGCAAGCCCAGATTCAGGGCCAGGTGCTTATACAGCGTATCCACCACCAGCGAACTCTTGCCCGAACCGGAAACCCCCGTTACGCAGGTCAGCACACCAAGGGGAATACGGCATTCCACATTACGCAGATTGTTGGTGGTCACGTTGTGCAGCGCCAGCTCCCCCTGCGGCTCGCGCCGGGCATCGGGCAGGGCTATGGTATCGTCGCCGCGCAGATACCGGGCCGTCAACGTGTCTGCCTTTTCAAGCAGATCGTCCACCGAGCCCTGAAACATGATGTCGCCGCCGTGCGCGCCGGAACCGGGCCCAAGCTCGATAACCGTATCGGCTTCGCAGATGGTGGCCTCGTCATGCTCCACCACCAGCACAGTATTGCCGCGGGCCTGAAGCGAGCGCAGCGTGCCCAACAGCCGCTCATTATCACGCGGGTGCAAGCCGATAGAAGGCTCGTCCAACACATAGGTCACGCCCACAAGGCCCGAGCCAAGCTGGCTCGCCAGCCGGATGCGCTGCGCCTCGCCACCGGAAAGGGTGGACATGGAGCGCCCCAGCGAAAGATATTCCAGCCCCACGCTGCGCATGAAAGACAAACGGTGGGTCAGCTCTTTCATGAGCGGCTCGGCAATAACCACGTGGCGGCCCGTAAAGCTTCGCTTTTCCAGCCATTCCAAGGCGCGCTCCACCGAAAGATTGCAAAAGGCCGCAATATTCAGGTCGTCCACACGCACGGAAAGCGCGTTGACGTTGAGCCGCGCGCCCTTGCAGTCCGGGCAGTCCATGGTCTGCCGATAGCGCGAAAGCGCCTCGCGCCAGGCATCGCCATACTGCATGCCGCTTTCCAACAGGGGGATCACGCCGGGCCAGCGTTTTTCACTTACGCTTACGTCGCCAGCGCTTCTGGCCTCAGAAAAATGCTCGCTCTGATAATCGCCGCCAGCCCCCAGGGCCACATTGCCGCCCATCCAGTTGCGGCGCAGCCCCTGTGAAGAACGGGCCGGCCGGCCCTTCTCGTCTTCGCCATAAAAAAGCGCAGCCAAAGCGTCTTCAGAAAACTCTTCCAGCGGTGTGGACAAGCCAAACTTGAAGCGCTTGCCCAGCGCCTTGAGCGCCTCTTCATAGCGGCTGAACATCTTGCCCGTAGCCCAGGGCAAAAGCACCCCCGTGTTCAGCGAAAGCCCCATATTGGGCGCCACAAGGCGCGGCTCGAAATAATCCACGCCGCCAAGGCCAACGCAGCGCGGGCAAGCCCCTTGCGGGCCATTGAAAGAAAAAAGTTGGGGGCTGGGCGCGGGCAGCGAAATGCGGCAATGCGTACACACCGATGAGGTGGAATGCACGGTATCGGCCTCTTCGCCAGCGGCGGCGCTGTCGGGCAGGTGAACCACAAGCCGCCCTTCGCCATAACGCAGGGCCAGCTCCACAGAGTCGGCCAGCCGACCGCGCAGGCCCTCCTTGTTGACCAGCCGGTCTACCACAAGGTCGATGCTGTGCTTTTTATTTTTGTCCAGGGCGGGCACGTCTTCAATCGTATAAAAATCCCCGTTAACGCGCACACGGGCAAAACCCTCGGCCTTGAGCTTTTTAAACTTGTCCTGATGCGTGCCTTTTTGCAATTCAACAAGCGGGGCCAGCACCATAAACTTTGTCCCCTGCGGCAGGGCAAGAATATCGGCAATGATTTCATCGGCGGCGCGGGCCTCGATGGGCCGGCCGCACTGGGGGCAATACATGCGCCCCAAACGGGCGAAAAAGACGCGCAAAAAGTCATAAATTTCCGTCACCGTGCCCACGGTAGAACGCGGATTGCGCGAAACGCTCTGCTGCTCAAGAGAAATGGCGGGCGAAAGCCCTTCTATTTTCTCCACATCGGGCTTGTCCATCTGGGGCAGAAACTGACGGGCATAGGCCGACAAAGATTCCACATAGCGCCGTTGGCCCTCGGCGTAGACAATGTCAAAGGCCAGCGTGGATTTTCCCGAGCCCGAAGGCCCGCAAATGACCACCAGCTCATCCCTCGGGATGTCCAGGCTGATGTTTTTGAGGTTGTGCTGCCGGGCCTTTTCAATATGTATGCAGGGCTTGTTGGTGCTGGTATTCATGCGGGGATAAGTAAGCGCGGCAAAGCCGATTGGCAAGGTGGCGCCGACACGCCCACTCAGAAATAACAAGAATAAATTCCGTTAAGCGCAAGTTTTTATTAATTAATTCATCTAAAAGAACATATTTGCCCGCGCGTGGACAAAGAACGGCAAACACGGTATAAATTTTTTTACGAACCGCAAGTCCATCAACCTGTCTTGCGGATGGAGTATGCCATGTTTCTTCAGCGCTCGCGCACTGTCTTTCTTATGCTGGCCCTCACCCTCGCAACCACCCTCACAACGATCCTGAGCCTCCCCTGCGCAGCGATTGCCGCGGGGCCTGAGCGCAGCGCCAGAGAAATCTTTGCCGCCCTGCCCGAAAGTATTTTTGAAAACACCCCGGAAGGCCTCAGCCCAGCCGAAAAGCAGAAATTGCTCGCCGACGGCCAGGCCGATTATTGGGAAGTGGCTGGAGAAACCGAAGACATCATGGTTTTTGCCACCCTGCCCTTTCACGATGTGGCCGTGGCCCTGCGCCTTTTTCGGCATAGCGGCAGCAGCGCCGTTGATGTGGCCGTGGGCACGCTGGGCGGCCCCGTGTGCACGGTAGAGCTATGGCGCATGGATGCTTCCGGCCGCCTTGTTCCTGTGGATACACCGCCCGAACCGCCCGTGGAAGAATTTCTGGCCAAAGGCCAAAAACTGCCGCCCGATGTGAAGGCCACAGTCATGATCTGCCTTGGCCTTGGAGGCCTGCGGGCGCAGCCCCTGTTCTGGACAAGCACCGGCATGGCCCATGTGCCAGTAGCCAACGATATCGGCTACCAGTGGAACGGCAAAATATTCGAAAAGCATGTGCAAGCCCACAGCGAAACGCAGTAGGTAGCAGGTATTTGAATATCTTGTTTTGTATAGGGAAATTTTTGTGGGGGAGGGCCCCTTTTGCAAAAGGGGCTCCTCCCCCACACCCCCACCCCCCAAAACTCTTACTTTGTTTCAATCTGTGACAAGAGTTCTCTGACTCTGAGACGGAGGGCAGAAGCCGTCTCCTTTAGCTAGAGCACCGTCACAAGGTTGCAGTGCTCTAAAGCCCTTGTTCTTGTTGCAATCTGTTGCATACGCATGCGCGCCGCTTTTCCGGCGGCATATACCTGAAAAAGCGGCGCGACATACAAACGCAATGACGGTGACGGGCTATTTTGCCAGCCATTCCTGCATTTTTTCCTCCAGCGCCGCCGCTTCCATACGCGGCGTGGCGTACATGCCCGCAGCTTCCCGCTGGCGGGCAGCCTCGGACAAAATAATGGCCGCCGCCACAGAGACGTTGAAGCTCTGGATCATCCCATACATGGGGATGTAAAGTTCGCCATCGGCCATCTGCAACAGCTCCTGCTCCACACCGCTGTGTTCGTTGCCCATAATTATGGCCGTGGGGCGCGTAAAATCCCAGTGGCGCAGGGGCCGGGCCGTGGGCGAGCACGATGTGGCCAGCACTTGCATATTTTGCCCGCGCAGGCTCTCCATAAGCGAGGCGCTGTCTTTATGGCGCGCGCTCTCTACCCATTTTCTGGCAGAAGCCGAGGTTTTGCGCCCAAGCGCGGGAAAAGCCGTATTGGTATAATACAGGTTGACGCGGCTGACGCCAAAAGCATCACACGAACGGTAAATAGCTGAAACATTGTGCGGATCGTGAATATTGGCCAGCACCAGAGTGAGATCCGGCTGGCGATGGGCCAGCACTTCAAACAGGCGGGCCTTGCGCCGTTCCGTGGGTTCCTTGGTCATGAGGTCTTCCTTTGCTGTTCTGATCTGGTTCTGATACTTCTCAAAAAAAGCCCGTCCAGGCAAGCCGCATCGCAAAAAGCCCCCGAAACCTGTTTTCGGGGGCGTGAAAAGCATGTGCGCGCAAACATCAAGCGCCAGTATCAAGCGCGAGTATTTCCATCAGAACGCCTTGGATTTGAGCATATCAGTCCACGAAGATTCCTTGCCCGCCGGGCGGCTCGGATCCACCCAGCCCAGCACCTGGCGGCCCATGTCCCAGGCAAGGGCGCGGGCTATGAGGCCTGCCGGATCTTCGGGGTTAACCTCTGTAACCGAGAACAGATAAAAATCGTGTACCTGGCGAGCGTCCATAAGCCCTCCCTGGGCCATAGACCACAGCAGTGTGCCGCTTTTGGCGTCATACACTTCAATGGCCAGCGAAAGCGTGCTGGTGCCGCCAGAACCGCCATCCATATAATGGTTAATGTACCCGCCCACCAGCATATCGGCCCCGCGCGCGCGCGCAAGGGCAAGGGCGCGTTGCGGGTCAAAGGGCCCGGCCTTGGTGTCGTATTCAAGCGCAGAAAAAGCGTTGAGAGACAGCCACACCTGCCATATCTGGCGTGAAAACATGGCGCTGAAGGTTACGGGGTCTTTTATCTGCTGCACGGCCCGCAAAGGCACAAAGAGCGCTGTGGGCCGATAGCCCAGGGGCTCCATGGGCCGCACATAGATGGCCGGGGGCTGTCGCCGCACAAAATTGTTGACCTGCACCTGTATGGGCATGCTCAGGTCGCCGGTGAGGTTATAGCTGCGGCGGCTGTCGTCGGGCGCGCGCGAGCAACCCCAAAGCAAAAAAAGCAGCAGGCCCAGCGCCAAGGTTATGGCCATGCGCGCCAGCGGCCATGCGCATTCCGCAAGGCTTTGCCCGCGCCACGTTTCGGAAATTTTCAGGCAGGTATGCATATTTTCTCCTGGCCGGAACCACCGCGCAGCATTCTTGGCATTCACCTGCCAATTGCTGCCCGGGGCCACTGTATGGGGTAAAATGCCGCGCCCGGTAAAAAGCACCCGCATGCCGCAACGCTGCGGGCGGCACAGAGTGCGCCATTTTTCTGTCAGATGCCAGAAACGTGCCAACCAGGCTCGGGCGTGGCCCCAAAAAACACAGAATGCCGGATAAAGCCGCGCGCTCTTCGGGGTTTAACAGCGCAGATAACTGCGCTTACGCCACCCCGCCGCCCACGTCTGCCATGTAGTTGCCAGAACTGTTTCAAAGTAAAGCTGGCCAGAGGCCTTGTCTCTAAAAATATCGCCGCCCTGCCGTCCACAAAGAAACGGCCGGGCGGCGATGCCTATTGGGGGCAGATTCCCTGATTCAGGCTTACATGCGCGCTGCTTGAAAAATCTGCAAAATCAGGGGCGCCAGCAGCAACACAACCGGCGCAAGCCCCATAAGGGTTTGCGGCCAGCTAAGATTGAGGGCTGCGCGGCAGCCAATAAGCACGCAAGCCACCATCCAGACAAAACCCACGAGCGAACCCAACAGGGGAACCACACACAGCAAAGTAGGCGCGGCAGAATAGGCCAAGACTTGAAAAACCTGGCTAAAGTCTGTGCGGTTGCCGCGCACGAAGCCATAGGTAAAATTGATGAGCGCGCTGAGCACATAAAGCTGGATGACGGACAAGCCTGTTTTTAACAGCACGACCATGGGCAGGCTCATCTGCGGCGAGAGCATGATCAGCATCTTTTCCAACTGAGGATCCGAGGCGGCGCTGGGAGCCATGAGCGACATGAACACCCCCGACCAGACGCGCTCCACAATCACCTGTATCACACTCACCAACAGGTAAAAAATCAGGGCGCGCATCTGCGGCGAATTCGGCTGCACCTGGCTGAAAAAGCGGTGCGCCCCAAACATGACCCGCATGCAGGTCTGATAAAAAGCCGCTATCCATCCGTCCGGTTCAGGGGCAGTCTCCCAGGGAATACCGCCTTCCGCCTGGTCATATTCGTCGTCATAATCCTGCCCGTCGTAAGAGCTGTCACCGTTTTTGGCGTGGCGGCCATATGCGTCACGGCGGTCATAGTCATCACGGGCGTCACGGCGGTCATAGTCGTCACGGGCGTCACGGCGGTCATAGTCGTCACGGGCGTCGCTGGCGTCATGATCGCCATGCCTGTCAGCGTTTTTTTCTTCTGCGCCGCCCCGGCGCCCATAACGGCCGTATTCACGCTCATAGGCGCGGCTGGCCGCAGCGCGGGGGTCTTCGTCCGCCTGTTCGTCATCTCTGGAGCCGCGCTGGTCAAAAGGCCGCGCCTTGCCCGCAGAAGTCTCTTCTTTGCCGCCCTTGTCCTCGCGCCCAACCTGACCCGCTGAGCCTGATTGGCCTGACTGGCCTAACTGGCCTGACTGGCCCGATTGGCCCTCGTAATCTGGCTGACCGGCAGCCCCCGAAGAAGCTCCGGGCACAATGGCGCCGGGCGGCAGGGGATCATCGTCTTCGGGGCCGCGCGCAGCGGGGGACTCGCCCGCACCCAACGTCATATCCGGCGTCGCATTGGGCCCCGCGCCCGGCCCAGACACAGGAGCAGAAGGCATGTCGCCACTGCGCCCGTGCGCGTTTTCCTGCTGTTCTGTCTGCGGGGCGTCTGGCAGCACTTCGTGTTCCCCCGTGGAAGGCTCAAAACGAAAGCGACAGGCGCAATGGGGGCAGGTGGCGATGACCGCGCGCGCAGGCAGGCGGTCGGCGGGCACTTGGCGGCTGAAGCCGCAACGCGGACAGGTAATATTCACTAGGCTCTCCTCAATAAACGCAAAAGTGGGCACGAATCTTTTTTATACTATCCGCAGGCCCCGACGCTGGCAAGAGGCCACCACAGACCTTGCCGCGCTCATAAAAAAAACATGTGGCTGCGGCGAAGCCTTATTATTGACAGCCCCACAGAGTGGCTATACGCTGCTTCTTGACAAGGGGAGTAGCTGGGTTCTTGAAACCCGGGCGGTATCAACAGCATGGCTTTCGGGCCTGGTGCCGCCGTCGGTAAGCCGATTAGTGAGACCTTGGCGTAAACGCCAAGGTCTTTTTTTATTTTAAGGAGATAACATGAATATGCGCGCCCTGCGGCCCTATATTTTAGCAGTGCTCATGACCATTCCCGGCCTTGCCCTGCATCTGGCCCCGCCGGATATTTCGCCCTTTATCGTAGCGCTGCTTTCAGGAATGGCCATTCTCGGCGCATCTTTTTTGCTTACCTGGGCCTGTGAAGTCGCCCAGATGGACATGCCGCAGGCCGTGGCCGTGGCTGTGGTGGCCTTTATCGCCGTGCTGCCCGAATATGCTGTGGACATGTACTTTACCTGGATGGCGGGCCAAAATCCCGAAAGCCCCTATTCGCATTACGCCATTGCCAATATGACCGGCGCCAACAGGCTGCTTATCGGCGTGGGCTGGTCGGCCATAGTGCTGATTTTTGCCGGGCGCTTTCACGCGGCAGTGAAACTGCAGGACGACAAGCGCACCGACGTGCTCTTTCTGGCCATGGCTACCCTGTATGCCCTGTTCATCCCCATCAAGGGTTCGCTGACCTGGGTTGACGGCCTTGCGCTTTTGGCCATTTATGTATGGTACATCCTGATCATCATGCGCCGCCCCGTAGAGGAAGAAGAGCTGGAGGGCCCGGCCGAGGTGCTCGGCAAGCTTGCAAAAAAAGTACGCCTGCGCACTGTGGGGGCTATTTTTGTTTTTTCGGCTCTGGTTATTCTGGGCAATGCCGAGTCGTTCAGCGAAGGCCTCATCGCCAGCGGCAAACAACTGCATATCAACGAATTTCTTCTAGTGCAGTGGATTGCCCCCCTGGCTTCGGAAGCGCCGGAATTTATCGTGGCCGTCATGTTTGCTTCGCGCGGCAACGCCGGACTGGCTCTCGGCTGCCTGCTTTCGTCCAAACTTAATCAATGGACTCTGCTGGTTGGCATGATTCCCGGCGTGTACGCGGTGTCTTCCGGCGGTTTGAGCCCCTCCATAAACCTTGACACACACCAGTTTCAAGAAATATTACTCACAGCCGGGCAGTCTCTCTTTGCCGTAGCCCTGCTGCTGGATCTGCGCCTGCATGTGCGCGAAGCCGTGTGGCTGTTGCTGCTCTTCAGCCTTCAGCTGCTTTCTCCGCTGTATGAAGTGCATCTGGAAACCATGCTGGGCCTGCCCCATGACCCGTTGCGTCTGCACCTGTTCTACGCCAAGGTCTACCTTGTGCTGGCGGTGATTCTGCTTGTCAAAAACTGGCGACAGACCTGGGCGCTTCGCAAAGGCTTTAAAGTTTAAACAAAGCATGTATACTGTTGCGGGCGGGGCAAAGCCGCCGCCCGCACTTTCATATCAACGGCCCGCATGGCCGGAGACAACGTATGGAACAGTACCTCGGGCAAGCCGCTTCGCCTTCACATCTTATTGGTTATCAAGGTATTATATCCATGCCGCGCCTTTTGTTTCTTCTGCTCCTGGTCTTGTTGCTTGGGGAAAGAACGGCCGAAGCAGCCCTTATGCCGGATCAGCAGACGCCATCTCCCGCCCTTTCACAAGAATTTACAGCCACTACGGATGTGGTCGACATCGCCCCCGAAAGCGATAGCGCGCATCCTGCACAACGTACTGGCCATGTGGCGCCCGAAAACCACGTGACCGAAAACCATGCGCCCGCGAACAACGCACCCGAAAACCATGCGCAGCCCCATACCGCCGGAGCCGAAACCGCCGCGCAAGACAACGCCGCTGCAACGGAACAGTCCGCCCGCGATAGCGCCGCCGCCATTATTTCTGGCGCGCGCAAACCCGGCATTATTGAACATCAGCTCATCCATGACGGCCCGGACAGCCCCGTAATCAATATCAGCTATCCCTCGGTGGGCAGCAAACAGATTGACAGCGACATCCGCCAATGGGCCACAGGCATTGCCGCGGCTTTTACCCAGAGCTGTAGCGGAGCGGGGTTTTCTTCGGGCTCCAGCCTTGATGGCGAACGCCAGCCTTTCGAGCTGTGGGCCTCATACAGCGTTACCGCCCCCTCCCCTGCCGGACTCAGCATTACCTTTGAAATATGGACATACACCGGCGGCGCCCACGGCAACCTTGATGTCATGACCCTCAACTACAGCCTGCTTACCGGGCAAAGACTCGGCCTTGTTGACCTTTTTGAAGATCCGGACGTGGCGCTGAACCTCATGTCCGAATGGTCTTACAATGAGCTTTCCCGGCGTCTTGGCGGTATGCGTCAAGAGCAGATGCTGCGCACCGGCCTTAACCCCGTGCCGGAAAATTTCGCCAGCCTCACCCTTACCCCGCAAGGGGTGCGCATCAATTTTCAGCCATATCAGGTAGCGCCCTGGGCGGCCGGAGCGCAGAAGGTGAATATGCCTTTGGATCAGTTGCTGGCCGCGAGGCCGCTGCTGAGCATCTGGGGGCGATAGCGCGTTCGCGCTTTGAAGGGATTTTTGCTGTCTTGAGGGGATGACGCCTGCGCGTCGGGGATGACGCCTGCCCGGCGGGGGTGCGCCTGCGCGACGGGGATATTGCGCGACGCGCAGGGATCGGAAAGAAAAAGGCTTGTCCTTTGGGATGCATTTTTTGCG
>CAZFCC010000053.1:0-14033 GCA_964517635.1 uncultured Desulfovibrio sp.
TCCCAGGTACGGCGTTTCATTTTCTTCCTCCAATGCTGGAAGAAAACTACCTTAATAGGACGGCCTTGTTAATGGGGGGCAGTATAGACAGACCAGGACTTTGTGGCAGCTTATCCATGCAAAACCTCTCTAACCATCATTCAGAATTGTTTATAACGAGAACATCAATATGGTGGAAGTAAGGAACCACCATGTCTGAACATTCTCAAAAAAATACCATAGGTAAAGTTCTTACAGCAAGCGAAGTCGCCGCGATCTTCCGCCTTGATGTGCGAACGGTCAGACGGTATTATACAGTGTTCGGGGGTGTGCGGATTGGGCACGCTCTAAGGTTCCTTGAAAATCGCATAGTGGAGATATTCAATGGCAACCTTCACGAGCAAGAAAAAAGGCTCCCCCAAGCGTTGGAAAGGGCAAGTCTGGTTTCAGGGCAAGATGGCAGCAGTAAAATGGTTCGGCAGCAGCAAGGCCGACGAAAGAAATGCCATAGCCTGGGAAGTAACCACCAGAAAGGAACTGGAGGAAGCAGCAGCGGCTGCACCCGAAGAAGTGACCCCTTTGGCCTCCAAGCCCCAAAAGGTGACGGTTCTTGAGTGGGGAACGGCCTACCTTGAGGAATGTCAGCGGCGCAATACTCTGGCAACCTTCAAAGAAAAGCGTGACGGCTTTCGGCGGTTCATCCGCTACCTTGAGCAAACCAAGGGGCTGTCACCAGATGATCCCGTTGAATCCTTCGACAGGAAAAAGGCCCGCAAGTACCTTGCCTGGCAGCATGACCAGCGCGGCCCGAACTGCTCCAACAAAGATCGTAAAATCTTGACCACCGCCTGGAAGTGGGGCGCAGCCTACCTCGACCATTTTCCGCTGGATATGCCGGATCCTTTTCTGGCCTGCCAGCGGTATGCTGAAATCCGTGTTCCCCGGTACATTCCGCCGGAAGAGGATTTCTGGAAGGTCTATGAGGCGGCCCCGGAACGCGAGAAGGCCATGCTGACCTGCTTTCTCAACCTTGCAGCCCGTAAGGGCGAACTTCTCAAGTTGACTTGGCAGGATGTGGACTTTGAGCGTGGCACAGTGGTGCTGACCACGCGCAAAACCCGCACAGGCACGGTAAAACGTGACGAAATGCCCATGAATGAAGAAGTGCGGGCCACCATGCTCTGGCTGTGGCAATACCGCCAGGGCAAGGGGAACCATGTGTTCACCTGCCCGGTGGAGCCGTATATCGGGCAACCATACAAAACGGCAGCCCACGTAATGAAAAGGCTTTGCGCCAAGGCCAAGGTGAAACCATTCGGGTTTCACGCCATCCGGCATCTGGCCGCCACCATCTTGGCACAGGAGGGCAAGAGCCTCTTTGCCATCCAGCACGCCCTGCGACATGAAAAGCAGACAACCACGGACAGATACCTGCACAGCCTTGGAGCATTCTCGGAAGTTTCGGATGCTCTGAGCGTACTGGCAAGCCGTGGCCCTGCCAATCGTCACACGCTCTTTCCTGCTCCTTCTTCGCCTTTACCAAAAAAGGAATCCTTTGCAGACAAAAAGGAAGAGAAGCAGGTGGGGGAGGCAAAGGCAATTGTGATTCGCCGCAAGCAAGGGCGAACTTCCGAAAAACTCATCGCAACAGGTACGGAGTAGAGAGCACGGCTGGCACGGAGCAGAGAACATACTTCTGGACTCCGCTTTTGAAAACAAAAAAAGGCCGCATTTTCATGCAGCCTTTTTTCAAAACTAACCCCCGGGACTAAGCCCCTGTGGGTATCTGGTGAGGTTTTTGTTATAACCTCTTGGAATCATTCGGCGTCCCCAGGGGGATTTGAACCCCCGTCGACGGCGTGAAAGAGCGAATTTGCACCGGATTGGCACCGTATCCCACTGAAATAACAGGGGCCAAACTGGATAAAACAGGGTAAACCGTTTCCGAAACCGTTTCCGGTTTGCTGCTACGGGCAGGTTGGAAGTCGAAAAAAATAGGGGAGTCATTACAGCCACTGGTTTTTACTACAGCGTGCGGTTTGGGGATCATTGTTCATCCACTCTCAAAACATAGCTTGTACTTCGTCCTCCGCCTTCAGCTTGCTTGAGAATGCCGAAAGCGATCAATGCCTGAATATCTCTCAGCGCCGTATCCGGCGAGCATTTGGCCAGCTTTGCATATTTGCTGCTTGTCAATTTGCCTTCAAAATTATCCAGAAGGCGATTGAGCATAGTGCGTTGTCGTTCGTTGAGAGGGAATGCGCTGGCCTGCTGCCAGATATGAGCCTTGCGTAAAACGGCAGCGAGCAATTGCTCCGAGCCGTCTATGGCGCGCCCAAGACAAGCCAGAAACCAATTCAGCCAACGACTTATATCCAACCCACCTTTTTGGGTTTGCTCCAAAATCGTGTAATATTCCTTACGCTCTTTCTCGATCTGTCCAGACATGCTATAAAAACGTTGTGGGCAATTATCTGCCCGTGCCAGGGCGCAGTCTGCTATGGCACGAGCAATACGCCCATTGCCGTCCTCAAATGGGTGGATGGTCACAAACCAGAGATGTGCCACCGCAGCCCTGAGCACGGGGTCAAGCTCAAGCGGCGCATTGAACCAATCCAAAAAAACACGCATTTCTTCCGCAAGCCTCTCTGACGCCGGGGCCTCAAAATGAACTCTCTCATGACCGATGTAACCAGAAACAACCTGCATGGGGCCAGCTTCAGCTGTGCGCCATGCGCCAACGGCAATGCGACGGGCAGCACTGTAACCCGTAGGGAACAGGGCACCGTGCCAACCAAACAGCCGCTCCGTTGTCAATGGATCCATGTAGTTTTGCGTAGCATCAAGCATCATGGCAACAACGCCTTCAACATCGCGACTTACCGGGATAAGGCCGCCAATATCAATGCCGAGCCTGCGGGCCAGGGATGAGCGCACCTGAGCAACATCCAGCGTGGCCCCTTCTATGGCGCTGGACTTGACCACATCCTGGGTCAATGCTTCCAGTCCAGCTTCAGCGCGCAAGGCAAAACCAAGAGCGCCAATGCGCCCCAGAAGCAAGCCTTGCTTATGGCGTATGTCCACCAGTGGGCCTGTCAGTGTGCTCATGTCCCAATGAAATTTTGGCCATCCAGCCTGCTCATAAATGTAGCGCATAATGTCCGCACCTCATGCGGAGAATATGCTGTATGTTCGCCGCAAAGGCAATACTAAAGGGAACTTTCACCAATTCAAACGATGGGAACCACCTTTGTCTATCGACAGCAAGGGCGTTGTCATTTTCACTTTGGACAGCGGCGGCACCATCCGCGACACAGGTAAAGAAGTCTTCTTTTCCGCTCATGACCCAACGGCGGAGCGCACCGCCACGCTCTACCCCGAAAAGAAATGGGGCAAGCGGCTGGCTGTGGCGAAAGGCCACATCATGTTCCAGCCGGAGCGAGGGCAGGAGCAGCTCATCCCGGAGCAAAAATTGTCCGAGAAGCAAAAAGGGCTTTCACGGTAAGGGCACTGCCCAACATGCTCGTCATACTAATTTAAAAATATTAGCAAGTTAATGCACGGATAGCAAAAAGTGACGTGCCAGTTTCTTGTTTTTTGCTTACGCTTGCTGTATATTACATGGCCCTTGACAGGGGTCTCTGTAAAGGCATTCCATTTTACGTGCCTATAATTCAGCCCATTAGGAAATGGAATGGCTATCAAGAAAAGCGAGATTTACAGCCAGATATGGGCTGCTTGTGATAAGTTGCGCGGCGGCGTGGAGCCTGCGCGGTATAAAGACTACATCCTTACACTGCTGTTCGTGAAATATGTCTCTGATCGCTTTAAAAGCAGCGATAACTGGGACATTGAGGTGCCAAAGGGCGGCAGCTTTGATGACATCATCACCCTAAAATATAAAAAAAATATCGGAGAAGGCATCAATATCGTCATCAGCAAGTTGGCGGAAGTCAACGAGCTGAAAGGCGTTATCGACATTGCCGACTTCAACAGCGAGGAACTGGGAACCGATAAAGAAGCCGTGGACAAGCTCTCCGGCCTGGTGGAAATTTTTCAGAAGCCTGAACTGGATTTTACGAAAAACCGTGCTGGCGGCGACGATATTCTTGGCGATGCCTATGAATTCCTGATGCGGAAATTCGCGCAGGATTCCGGCAAGAGCAAAGGCCAATTCTACACCCCCGGTGAAGTTTCGCGCATTATGGCCAAGGTCATTGGTCTGGATAAAGCCACCGACCCCAGTATGACCGTCTACGACCCCGCATGTGGTTCCGGTTCGCTGCTTATCCGCGCCGCTGATGCCGCGCCCATGGAAGTCACCATCTATGGACAGGAGATTGACCCCTCCACCGCAGGCCTGGCCCGCATGAACCTCGTTCTGCACAACAAGGGGTACGGCGAAATCAAGCGTGGCAGCGCCATTGCCCGCCCTGCCTTTTCTGACGAGAACAACCCGGAGTTGCTCAAACGCTTTGACTACATTGTGGTCAATCCGCCATTTTCCGATAAATCATGGATGCACGGCATCAGTATCCCAGATGTATACGGCAGATACAGTGATGCTGACTTTGGCGTACCGCCGGAAAAAAATGGAGACTTCGCTTGGCTGCTGCATATTGTAAAGTCGCTGAAGACGAAAGGCAAAGCCGCTGTCATTTTGCCGCACGGCGTTCTCTTTCGGGGTAATGCCGAAGCCACTATCCGTAAAAGAATCATCGATCAGGGGTTCATTAAAGGGATCATCGGCCTCCCGGCGAACTTGTTTTATGGCACTGGTATTCCGGCTTGTATCCTCATTCTGGATAAGGAAGAGGCCCCACGGCGTGAGGGCATCTTTATGATTAATGCCAGTAAGGGATTCATCAAAGACGGCAATAAGAACCGCCTGCGGGAACAAGATATTCATAAAATAGTCACGACCTTTACCTTGGCGGACACCTCCGATCCCAAATACGCCCGCTTCGTGCCAAACGATGAAATCAAGACCGCCAATGAATACAACCTGAACATCCCGCGTTACATCGACAGCAGCGAGCCGGAAGACCTGCAAGACATCAACGCGCATTTGAACGGCGGCATTCCCGCTACAGATGTTCACGGCATGGCGGCGTATTGGGCTGTATACCCTTCGCTTAAATCCGTCCTGTTCCAGCCATTGCGTGAGGGATACTATCGCCCGGTAGTCGCAAAAGAGGATGTCGTCACTACCATAACTTCCCAGGATGAATTTATTCTCCACGCCAACATGGTGGATGACGCATACTCTGCCTGGAAAGAGCGGGCGACTCCGCTACTAATGGAGCTGACACGCGAGGATCACCCACAAGAGGTGGTTACAGAAATTTCCGAAAACCTGCTGGCCGCGTTTGCTGATGTGCCGTTGCTGAACAAATATGGCGTATACCAAGTTCTCATGGAATATTGGGAAGAAAACATGCAGGACGATGTGTATGCGGTATGCTTCGGCGGTTACGAGGTTGGCCGTGAAGTTGCTTACGAGTTCGCCACCAAAAAGAAGAAAGAAAACGGCGTGACCGTGGAAGTGCAGACCGATAAGGTTAAGGGCTTTGACGGTCGCCTGATTCCCAAAGAGCTTTTGGCCTGGTACTTTTTTGCTGACGAGGTGAAAGCCCTCACTGTGTTGCGCGGGCAGTTGGAAGAAGTGAACGCCGCGCTGGAGGAAATGGCCGAAGAACACGGCGGCGAGGATGGCGCTTTCTCCGCGCTGGACGATCTGAAAAAAGCCACAGTAACTGCCCGCATCAAGGCTCTCAAGAAAGACACTACCGCTAAGGATGAATTAAAAGCCTTACAGGCATATAACAACCTGCTTGAAGCGGAAGCGAACTATAAAAAGGCTCTCAAGCAGGCGGAAGCCGACTTGGATACAAAGGCTGAAAAACGCTATGCCGAGCTGACTATTACGGAAATAAAGCACTTGCTGGTGGAAGAAAAATGGTTTGCCGCCATCTATGCCGGAATCGACGCTATTCATACGGCAGTGTCGCATCGCCTGTCTTCGCGCGTGACGGAGTTGGTTGAGCGGTACGAATTTACGCTGAAAGAACGCGAAGATACAGCGATGGCTTATGAAGCCAAGGTCAAATCTCATTTGGAAAGGATGGGGTTTGTATGGTAATTCCTATTGGTTGGGCTAAAAAGAAGCTGAACGAGCTATTTACTTTCTCAGGTGGAGTAACCGCCTCCAGGGCGCAACTGTCACGGGATGGGTACTGTTACCTGCACTATGGAGATATTCACGGAACAATATGTCCTTATATCGATCCTCTTAAAAACTATCTGACTATTCCCAAACTTTCAATTGACCTACGCGATGTTCCAAAGACTTCGCTATTGGCGGACGGGGATGTTGTTTTTGTAGATGCCTCTGAAGATGATGATGGGGCAAGCAAATATGTTGTAGTTCGAAATTTAAATAATATTCCTTTTATTTCAGGGTTACATACTATTGTAGCAAAATCATTCACAGATGAAATCAATAACCTTTTCCGTGAGTATTGTTTTCAAAGTAATACTATAAAAGCACAAATAAAGTTTTTTTCTGCTGGGACAAAAGTTGTCGGGATAAGTAAAAGCAACCTCGGTAAAATTTCAATACTATTCCCAACAAATATCGCCGAACAAACTGCCATCGCCGACGCCCTTACCGATGCGGACAGCCTGATCGCCTCCCTGCAAAAACTCATCGCCAAAAAGAAAGCCATCAAGCAAGGAGCTATGCAGGAACTGCTGACCGGCAAAAGGCGGTTGCCGGGATTTAGTGGGGAGTGGATAGAAAAAACATTTGCAGAATTATTTTATATAAACGGCGGAGTATCCGCATCAAGGGCCAAGCTATCAACAGAAGGTTTTTGCTATCTTCATTATGGCGATATCCATGCGAGTTCGAAACAATATAGCGACCCCAGTACAGATGCGGCAAAAATTCCTCGCCTAGATATTCCTTTGATCAAAATAAATAAATCATCGCTACTTAAGAATGGCGATATTGTGT
This sequence comes from uncultured Desulfovibrio sp., assembly GCA_964517635.1. Lineage (GTDB taxonomy): Bacteria > Desulfobacterota > Desulfovibrionia > Desulfovibrionales > Desulfovibrionaceae > Desulfovibrio. Next base: position 6,998 of record CAZFCC010000053.1, read on the forward strand.
TTGTTGACGCATCCGAGGATGATGATGGAACTTGCAAGCATATTGTAATTAGAAATATAGAAAACATACCATATATTTCAGGGCTACATACAATCGTATGCAATTCAAAAAGTAATGAATTAACTGATTTATTCAAAGAATATTGTTTTTGCACCGAAGACATACGAAAACAAATTATTTATTACGCAGCAGGAACAAAAGTAAAAGGCATTAACAAGAACAACATTGCAAAAATAATACTGACCTTCCCTTCAGACTTAAAAGAACAAACAGGCATTGCCCAAGTTCTCTCCGACATGGACACCGAAGTCGAACAGTTGGAGAAGAAGTTGTCTAAGTATCAGCAAATCAAGCAAGGCATGATGCAAGAATTGCTCACCGGCAGAATACGCCTCATCGAAACGGAAGCAGAGCAAAAACAGTCCGTTCCGGCAAAAAAACACAATCAGCAATTTGACGATGCCGTTATGATCGCCGGAATTGTTGATGCCTTTTACTCCGACAAATATCCCTTGGGCCGCAAAAAATTGCAAAAATTGCTGTATCTTGCGCGGCGTAAAGAAGAAGCGGATGTTTCCGCATTTCAAAAAAAAGCCGCAGGCCCTTATGCCGATGCTGTTCGCTACAAAGGCGGCGAACCTATTGCCAAAAAAAGCAAGTATGTGACCGCCCAAACCAGCGGCAAAGGCACTATGTTCAGTCGGGGCGCAAATATCGACCAAGCCTTGGGGTACATTCTATCCTGGGGCAAACAAGCCGACATTGATTGGCTTGTTGCCAACTTTCAACGCACTCGTGTGGATGATCTTGAACTATTTGCCACCGTGGACATGGCCATGTGCGACTTGCGCGAAATGCACCAGTCCGTGTCCGTGCAGTCAATCAAGGAACTTATCCGCTCAACAAAAGAGTGGCGAGAGAAATTGGAGAAAGCCTACTTCTCCGACCAGGATATTCACAGAGCCATAAACAAATGCCAGGAGCTTTTTGGAGAACAATAAAGGGAGATATCTATGAGTGTTGGTCAACGAGAAAAGACTACGCAGGAAAGGGTTATCAAATTATTCGTGCAAGAACTTGGGTATACCTATCTTGGCGACTTTTCCGACCGTGCCAACTCCAATATTGAAGAACAGCACCTGACCGCCTTTCTGACGAAAAAGGGCTATTCCAGCACATTGATTTCCCGCGCCCTCAAAGACCTCAAAAATGCTGCGGGCGACCAGTCTGTCAGCCTGTACGACCTCAACGAACAAACGTACAAAAAATTGCGCTACGGCTCCAAGGTCAGCGAATCCGCCGGGCAAAACAAGGTCACTGTCCAGTTCATCGACTGGGAACATCCGTTGGAGAACGACTTTTATATAGCCGAAGAAGTTTCTTACACCGGCAAGCAGACCAAACGTCCTGATCTGGTTCTGTATATCAACGGCATCGCCTTTGCCGTCATTGAACTCAAGCGCAGCACCGTATCCATGTCAGAGGGCATTCGACAAAGCCTGACCAACCAGCGCAAAGATATGATTATGCCGTTTTTTGCGACTATCGGCCTGGTCATGGCCGGCAATGACTCGGAAGGTTTGCGCTACGGCGTTATCAACACGTCTGAAAAATACTACCTCTCTTGGCGCGAAGACCAAAAAGCGATGGATGCCTTGTCTGAAGCAGTGCGCAGCCAGATTGAAAACTACCCGACCCGTCTTGATAAAAACCTGATTTCACTGTGCCGCAAAGAGCGGCTTATTGAAATTTTGCACAATTTTATCGTCTTTGACAGCGGCACCAAAAAGACTTGTCGTCCCAACCAATTCTTTGGCGTGATGGCGGCGCGTGACTATGTGCGGAATCATGAAGGCGGGATCATCTGGCATACACAAGGTTCAGGAAAATCCCTAACAATGGTGTGGCTAAGCAAGTGGATAAAGGAAAACATTCCTGACAGCCGCATTCTGGTCATTACCGACCGCGACGAACTCGATCTGCAAATAGAGCAGGTTTACCACGGCGTTGACGAACGCATAGTCCGCATGAAGCGCGGCAGCGAGTTGGTACGAAAAATCAATGATACCTCTCCGGTGCTGATGTGTTCGCTCGTCCATAAATTCGGCAAAAAAAGCGGCTCCAAAAACGGCGAGGAAGGGGAAGCGGACTATGCCGGGTTTATCGAGGAAATAAAGCGTTCTTTGCCGCAAGGCTTTTCCCCCAAGGGCGATTTCTTTGTTTTTGTAGATGAGTGCCACCGTACTCAGTCCGGCAAGCTGCACCAGGCCATGAAGCTCATTTTGCCGGAAGCGACATTTATCGGCTTCACCGGAACGCCGTTGATGAAGAAGGACAAAGAAAAGAGTATTGAAATTTTCGGCCCTTACATCCATCGGTACAAATTTGATGAAGCTGTGCGCGACAAGGTTGTGCTCGATTTGCGGTATGAAGCCCGTGAAGTGGAACAGAATGTTGTGCAGCAGGACAAAATCGATGCCTGGTTTGATGCCAAGACCAAAGGCCTGACCGATGTAGCCAAGGCCAAGCTCAAACAACGTTGGGGCAATCTGCAAAAGCTGTTCAGTTCCAAAGAACGATTGGGGCGCATTGTCAGCGATATTGTTTTTGACATGGAAATCAAACCACGCTTGCATGATGGGCGGGGCAACGCCATGCTTGTGGCTGGAAGCATTTATCAGGCCTGCAAATTTTACGAGCTGTTTCAGGATACTGCCCTCAAGGGCAAATGCGCCGTTGTTACTTCATATGAACCCAATCCCGGCGACATCCGCACCGAATCTGTTGGTGACGACGGAGAAACAGAGGCCATCGAGCAATACGAAATCTACATGAAAATGCTGGCTGGGAAAGATGCAAAGGCCTTTGAGGCGGAAGCCAAAGAGAAGTTCGTCAAACAACCAGACCAGATGAAGCTCCTTATTGTTGTGGATAAACTGCTCACCGGCTTTGACGCTCCACACGCGACCTATTTGTACATCGACAAGTCTATGCGAGATCATGGCCTGTTCCAGGCTATTTGCCGTGTAAATCGGCTGGATGGCGAAGACAAGGACTTCGGATACATCGTTGACTACAAAGACCTGTTTCGCTCTCTGGAAAAAGCTGTTGGCGATTACACCTCTGAGGCCTTCGACGGTTACGACAAAGAAGATGTCTCCGGCCTGCTTTCAGACCGTCTGGATAAAGCCAAGGATCAGTTGGACGACACGCTTGAAGCTCTCCGGGCGCTATGCGAGGCGGTTACAGCTCCCCGGAATGATGTGGATTACATTCATTATTTCTGCGGAAGCAACACCGAAGCCTTTGACCTGGACGAATTGAAGGAGAATATGTCCAAGCGGGAACACTTGTATAATCTATCCGCTACGGCACTCCGCGCATTTGGGGAGGTATCAGGCGATTTGCAAGGAAAGTACAACTTCTCCCTGGGGCAAATCCGTGCCCTGGAAAACGAAGTGACCGAGTTCATCAAAATACGCGATATCATACGCGCAGCCAGCGGGGATTATGTTGATTTAAAGGCATATGACCCGGATATGCGGCATTTGATCGACACCTATCTGTCCGCTGATCCAAGCCGCGTTCTGACATCTTTCGGCAATGTTCCCCTAGTGCAACTCCTCGTAGAAAGCGGCTTGGCGGCAATCTCGTCAATGCCCTCCAGTACAAAAGAAGAGCAGGAAGCCGTTGCGGAAACCATAGAAAACAACATTGGCAAGGAAATCGTCGAAAAAAGCCAGAGCAACCCCAAGTATTATGAAACGATGTCTGCCCTTTTAGGGGAGTTGGTTGCGAAGCGTAAAAAAGCCGTTCTGAGCTATGAAGAATATCTACAAGAAATAGTGACGCTTGCCATCAAGGCACAGCAACCGGAAACCAGCGGCGCATACCCGGACAGCATCCGCAACAGTGCGGCCAAGCGGGCTTTTTATGACTACTTGAATGAGGATGCCGAAATGGCTGACGCCTTGCATGATGCCATTCTAAGTGTCCGCTTGGCTGGTTTCCGAGGAAATAAAGTTAAGGAGCGGAAAATATGGCGCTCCATCAAGGCGGTCGTAAAAAATGATGCGAAGGCCGATGACCTTTTTATAATAGCACTTGAGCAGGCTGAATACTGATGTCGCGCATTATGGTTGGCGGGATAGATATCCAAGTCACTAAAAAGAAAATAAAAAATATGTACATCCGCGTCCTTCCACCGGAAGGGGCCGTGCTTATTACAGTTCCAGAAAACACTTCGGACGATGCTCTCCGAATGTTTGCCGTTTCAAGAATAGCCTGGATTAAAAAACAAAAACAAAAATTCGTAGATCAGGCCAGGCAGACGCAACGGCAATATATTTCTGGTGAAAGCTACTATGTTTGGGGGCGTAGGTATCGCCTCGAAGTCGTGTATTCGTCTGTTCGGAATGATGTCTATATCTCTAGAAGTAAATTGATTTTACAAGTCCGCAAGGAAAGTACGGACAAGCAGCGCGAGGCCATACTCAACGAGTGGTACCGCGACCAGCTAAAAATGGCTATCCCGTCTGTTGTAGAGAAGTGCGAGAGGATTGTCGGTGTTCATGCTGCCGAATGGCATGTGAAGAATATGCGTACAAAATGGGGGAGCTGTATTGCTGAGCACAAACGCATTTGGCTGAATCTCCAGCTTGCCAAAAAATCACCAGACTGTTTGGAATATGTCATTATCCATGAGCTGGTGCATCTTTTGGTAAGAAATCACTCTGACAGATTTCGGGAGTACATGGATAAATACTGTCCTATGTGGAGAACCGTTAAAGACAGCCTCAATAGCCAACCGCTGGATTATATGCCTGACAAATAAGGATTTGGGGGCGTTTTCAAAGTACAATACAACTTGCCAAGTAGTGCAATTACTTCATCGAGTTTACCTATGTCCAACCTTCCACAGCAAAGCCAATTTCTCATTTACCAAACCGAAGACGGACGGCTAAAAATCGATGTCCGGTTTGAGGGCGAAACCGTCTGGCTTACCCAAAAAGGCATGGCTGAACTGTTTCAGAAGGATGTTCGCACCATCAATGAGCATATCACGAATATTTTCGAGGATGGCGAGCTTCAATCCGATGCAGTTATCCGGAAATTCCGGATAACTGCAACCGATGGAAAAAACTACGAAACCCAACATTACAACCTGGATGTTATTATTTCGGTTGGCTATCGGGTGCGCTCATTACGCGGTACACAATTTCGCATCTGGGCCACGCAGCAGCTTCGGGAGTTCATCGTCAAAGGCTTTGTTCTGGATGACGAGCGCTTGAAAAACCCCGACCAGCCCTTCGATTATTTTGAAGAACTGCTCCGGCGCATACAGGATATCCGCACGTCCGAGCGGCGTTTCTACCAGAAGATCACGGACATTTACGCCACCAGCGTGGACTACGACCCCACCACGGAAGAGAGCATTACCTTTTTCAAAACTGTTCAGAACAAGCTGCATTGGGCCGTAACCGGCATGACGGCTGCGGAACTCATTCATAGCCGCGCCGACAGCAGCAAGGCCTGCATGGGGCTGACCACATGGCGCGGGGCAAAAGTTCGTAAACAAGATGTGGGCATTGCCAAGAACTACCTGGGTGAAGAAGAGCTTCTGGCGCTCAACAACTTGGTGGAGCAATATTTGCTCTTTGCCGAAAGACAGGCCAGATTCCGCTCGCCAATGCACATGACCGACTGGATTGCCAGGCTGGACGCTTTTCTCACGCTTAACGACGGCAACATCCTCACTCACGCCGGGAAAATTTCCCATGAACTGGCCCTTGCTCATGCTGAGCAAGAATATGGCAAGTTCCACCAGCAGCGGCAACTTGAAGCAGGGAAGCAGGAAAACGATTTTGAAAATGCTTTTAAGGCATTATCCGGCGGAGAGAGCGAGGCTGTAGAACAACTTGTTCGCAAAAAACCCAAAAAGAACGCCTGAATCATCTGAGCTGAAAATCCAGTACAGCCGAATTGGTTGCGGGGGAGCTTTGAGAGAGGGGTTTTGTGCGCGTGTGTTACTCCCGTAAATGGTCTAAAAAGTCAGCGTAATCCTGCATCATTTTTCGGCGTTCCGGCAAATACTCCGCTCGGTTGTAAATGCCGCGCACTCGCTGATGGGGGACATGGGCCAGTTGTCGTTCAATCACATCAGCATGATAACCTTGTTCATTGAGAAGAGTGGAAGCCATCGCCCGGAAGCCGTGTGTGCACATTTCTTCTTTTTTATTCCCATTCGGCGTAACGCGGAAATGAGAGTGGTTTGTCCAATGGGCCTATTGTCGCCTGTCCAGCTTGTTCTAAAAGAGGTGGGTTCGCTCCTTCGAATCAGTCAGCGGCAAAACCGCAGTAAACAGTTTTATGAGCTATACCGACTTTCTGAGGCCGACCAAGGGTGGTACAGTTCTGCCTGAAACTGCTGGTATATGCGCTGGCGATGTCACCGGATTTTTCGTTCTGGCATAATAATCCCATCCACTATGTAAATGACATACCACTGTCATCGCCATCACTGTCCTCTGGATCCTGCGAAGGCTGCGGGTCTGACGCATGAGACAGAGTAGCAGGCTGCTGGATGTCTGAGCCAGTCGACAGGGATTTCTGAATGGTGATTATACTGCCCCCCATTAACAGGACGGCCTTGTTAATGGGGGGCAGTATACCATCCCCTCAAAAAACTTTACATGTGGGCAGTTTGTTGGGCCATTGAGCGTACCGAAGGCATTGGAGTTTTTTACTTTATAGGCAGGACAGTCTGTTTGCGGGGAATATGCATTGCGCAACGGTGGACGTGCCGGGGCTTGCGCATTTGAAATGCCCTCAAGGATTTGGGAACAAATCCTTGAGGGCAAATTGTTGGTGGCAGGTTTTGTCTGGAGCAGATGAACGGTGAGGCCGTGTGATGCCCGAAAGGCAAGGATTCTGCCCCTCTGCCCAGATCAGGAAAGCCCCTGTAATAAGCTGAAATAACAGTAAAGGTTTTGGGGGGTGGGGGTGTGGGGGAGGAGCCCCTTTTGCAAAAGGGGCC
>CAZFCC010000054.1:0-13965 GCA_964517635.1 uncultured Desulfovibrio sp.
GCAGCCCCTAACAGGCCCCCTCGCCGCCCGCCGCGCAGGCGGCCCAAACTAAATTAAAAAACAGCCCCCGTGCCCGCAGGGCAGCAAAAAACCCATCCCAAAGGACAAGCTCTTCCCCTTCCCACCATTGCCCGCCGACAGGCGCACCACCACCGACTCAGGCGCACCCCCCGCCGACTCAGGCGCACCCCCCGCCGACAGGCGCACCACCGCCGACAGGCGTCACTCCCCCGCTTCACTCCAGTGCTTGCCAAGCTGAAGCTCTCGAGCGCCAAGCGTACGTATCAACGCGGGGTCGTGGGTAGCGCAAATCACGGTGACGCCCTTGCTTCGGCAGGCTTCAATGGCGCTTACCACAGCCAGGGCGCTGGCCGCATCCACATTGGCTGTCGGCTCATCCAGCAGCAGCACATGGGGGCGCAGTGCCAGCCGCGAGGCCAAAGCCACCCGCTGGCGCTCCCCGCCGGAAAGCTCCGCCGGGCCGCGTTGCGCAAAATCCCAAGGACTGTCAAAACCCACAGCGCGCATACATTGCTCATAGGCCTGTGCCGCCTGGGCCGCGTCATGCCGCAGCCGCAAGCCGAGCACAACATTATTGAACACGCTCATGCGCAGCAAGTAAGGTTCCTGAAGCAAGAGCGTCACCTCTTGCCGGTTTGCCGCGGCCTTGCCAGCGTAGCGCAACGTTCCCGTTGCCGGGCGCTCCAGAAAGGCCAGCAGGCGAAGCAACGTGGACTTGCCGCAGCCGTTGGGGCCTGTGAGCGCCAGGGTTTCACCCTTTTCTACTTCAAGCCGGGGCAAATTCAGGGCAATGCGCCCGCCATACATCTGCACCAGATCGCGGCCCTCATACAGCACGGTCTTCACGCGCGCCCCCTGTGCCGGAAAAAGGCCAGCGCCAGATTAATGACAAAAGCCATGAGCAGCAAAACAAGGCCCAGGGCTATGCCCTGAGCAAAGTCGCCCTTGCTCGTCTCCAGCGCTATGGCTGTGGTCATGGTGCGGGTGGCATAGCGGATATTGCCGCCGAGCATCATGGCCACCCCCACTTCGGTAATAACGCGGCCAAAGGCCGTTATGCAGACCATGCCGATGGAATAGCGACATTCCCACAGCGAAAAAACCGCCATTTGCCGGGCGTTGGCCCCCAGGGTCAACAGGGTGTCGCGACAGCGCGGGTCGAGACTTTCCACAGCCTGCGCTGTCCATGAAACGACAATGGGCAGGGCCAAAAGCGCCTGCCCCACGGCCATCCCCGGCAGGGTAAACAACAGTCCGTACTGCCCCAGCGGGCCGCGCGCCGTTATGAGGGCATAGACCAGCAGGCCGATAAGAACCGTGGGAAAGGCCAGAAGCGTGTCAGAAACAAGGCGCAGCACCCTCTTGCCGGGAAAGGAACAATAGCCGAGCACAAAGCCCAGCGGCAGCCCCAGGAGCAGCGCGACGGTCATGGCATAACAGGTGGAAAGCAGCGTGGCGCGCACCGCAGAAATGGTGACTTCATCCATGTGAATCAAAAGATAAAATGCGCCGACAATGCCGTTAACAAGATAGTCCATATGCGCCCGCAGCCTGACGGCGTAAATATGCTGATAAAAACAAAAAAAGATTCCGCGCGGGGCAAAACAGCAAGCACCGCCCCACCCCGCGCGGATTTTTCAGTTACTTGCCCGCATTGGGGAAGAAAAGCTGCTTGCCCTTCAGCTTGTAGTCGGCAATTTTCTGCTGTGTGGACGGCGCCACCCACCAGTCTTCAAACTTTTGCGCCAGGGCCTTGTTGACCTTGGGGCATTGCGCGGGATTGACCGTGATCACGCTGTACTGGTTGAACAGGGCGGTATCGCCCTCCAACACGATGGCCAGGGCATTATCGGCCCCTGCCTTGTCGGCAAAGGTGATCCAGGTTCCCCGGTCTGTCAGCGCGTAGGCCTTTTTTTCCGCGGCCATGTTCAAGGTGGCCATCATGCCCTGCCCGGCGGACAAATACGCCGGATCCTTGTCGGGCGTAATGCCGGCCTGCTTCCAGAGCTTCTGCTCGGCCTTGTGCGTGCCGGACTGGTCGCCGCGGCTCACAAAGCCCGCCTTGCTTTCAAAGATGCGCCCAAGGGCCTCGGTGCTGCTTTTTCCGGCAATCTTGGCAGGGTCGGCTTTGGGGCCAACAATAACAAAGTCATTATACATGATCTGGCGGCGGTCTATGCCATGCCCGGCCTTGATAAACTCCATCTCGGCGCCCGGAGCATGCACCAAAAGCACGTCAGCATCACAATTCTTAGCGATTTCGAGCGCTTTGCCAGTGCCCACGGCCACCCACTTGAGCTCTATGCCGGTTTCTTTTTTGAACATCGGCTCAAGATACTCCAGCAAGCCAGAATCCTGGGTGCTGGTGGTTGTAGCCATCATAAGCACATCAGCTGCACGAGCCACAGGGGCAAGGGCCAGCGAGCCAAGAACACAAGCCGTCAGAAACAGGCGGGACATACGGAACATCGGTACACTCCTGTTGAAAACGTTAACAACTCCGCACTGCTGGAACAGGATGCGGGTATAATGTTCACGGTATCACAAGAAAGCGTGATATAAAAGATGCGCGCGGGGCAGAAAACCTTGGGCGGCGCATGGGGCAACGCGCAAAGCAAGGAAAAACAAGCCAGCGAGGGCGGAAAAGAAGGAGGAAAGGACGAAGGAAGCGAGCAAAGAAACGCAAAATTCAGTCGGCCAGCAGCCGCACCGCCCCGGCAGAAAAATAAGCAAAAACTTTTTTGCCTTCAATGAGATGCAGCTTGCCCACGGCCCTTGTGTCAAGGGTGGCCCGCAGGGTTGTGCCGTCGGGCAGCCCAAGACAGACAAAGGTTTCAACCATGTCGGCATGCAGGCTTTCCACCACACCGCGCAGGCAATTGGCAAGGCTGGCGGGCGTTTTTTCTGTACAGACCACAATCCGCGCCGGGTCCACATGGGCGCTCAGCACCTGATTTTCATGCAGTTCAAGCAGGCCCGCCTCCTCGGAGGAACAAAAGGCCGTAAGGCGCACATCGGAAAAGGTGGTCAGCTCAACCTGATTTTTGCGCATGCCAGAGCTGATGGCGCTGACAATGCCAAAAAACAGATTGGTTCCGTCATCAATGGCAGCAGCCTGGCCATTCTGGCGCGCGTTTTCCGGCTTGGCCTTTTGCCCGGCCAAAAGACGGAACGCCTCGCCGCCAGAAAACTGTAAAAACGCCCTCAATTGCGCGGCCCCCTGCTGGCCCAGAAATTTCTGTACCAGCGGCATGGGCACATGCAAGGCGAGCAGCTCAAGCCCGCGGGAATAACGGATGGCCCGCGGCCCCACCACGGCGGCGGGCAAGTCCATTGTTTCGCCCACGGCATAAAACTTTTTACGCACAAAACCCTGATCAAAGCGCAGAAAATCCGGTTTTTCCGCCTGCGGCAGGCTGAGGATACGCCGAATGTGGCGCATGGCGCTCAAGGGCAGCAATATTTCGCGTGCATTGGCGCCGGGCACGCGCATCATGCCCGTAACAGTATCAATGGCGCGGCACGGCTCAAGCCCCAGGGCTTCACCAAGGCGCAAGCCTCCATAGCGAAACACCAGAAAAAGCAGATGCAAACGGGCACGGGCAAGCTTTTGCCCCTTGGTGGCGGCTTCACTTTCCCATTGCTCCCAACGCAGGGTAAGAGCTTCCAGTTGCTCACGGGTCAAATGGCTATGCATAGGCATACAGGCTGTTACTGTTCATGACAGAAAACTCGACACACGGGCTTGTCGCTCAGTCACAACGCGGAGCGCCGGTGGAAGCGCGCGCAATAAGTTTGTGGCTGACCTCAACCCTGGTTATATTCCGGCTGGAGAGCTGCCCGCTGATTCTGGCATGCAGCAACTCCAGGGCATTATGCCCCTTATCCTTGATATAGTGCTCAATGGTCGTCAAAGACACGCGGGCAAAATGCGAAGGCCAGAGATTGTCAAACCCGCAGACGCTGTAGTCGCCGGGAATGCTCAAACCGGCTTCGATAACGGCATCCATAACCCCATAGGCCACCATGTCGTTGACGGCCACAAAGGCTGTGATCTTTTTGTCGTCAAAGCAGCTCCGGGCCAGTTCATAACCCACGGTATGCTCGATAAGCAAGTTTTCCAGCTCTGTTTCCGGCGAAATATCGCGGCTTTTGACCACAAGGCGCCCTTCGGGGCAAAGCTGGGCCAGGGTGTCTTGCAGGCCTTTGAGGCGCTGCACCCGGATGGGATTGGCGGCGTCCAGCGAGGTGGAAATATAAGCCATGTGCGTATGGCCCAATTGGCACATATGCTCGGCAATAAGGCTGCCCGCATCGTAATTGTTCAGTTCTACCGTATCCACGTTAAGGCCCACGCGCCGGTCGCCCATAACCACCAGGGGCATCTTGCGCCCGGCACGGGCCAGTATGGTATCAGAGTGCGCCAACATGGCGAATATAATACCCGCCATGCCTGTGGAGCGGGCCAACTGCAGGGCAGCCAGCTCGTTTTCCAGGCTGCGATAGGTAGCGCTCACACAGGTGGCGTAATTCTTTTTTTCCGCCGCCTGCTGAATGGCCTGAATAATCGTGGCATAATAAGGATTTGTCACGTTTGGCACGGCAATGAGTATGACAGGCCTGGCGCCTGGGGCCATTCGGGGCCGCCTGCCGCCGGTATAGTTGAGCTTTGCCGCAGCAGCCAGAACGGCCTTGACTGTTTCTTCGGCAAAAGACACGCCTTCACGCTCATTAAGAATCATAGAGACTGTGGCAGGCGACACCTCGGCCGCCTGGGCCACATCCGCGAGGGTTGCCTTTTTTATGCCCCTAACGGGCTGATTTCCGCCATCAATAGTCATCTTTCTTTCCTTCCGGCATTCATGCCCTATGTATACGGACGCATAACGCCTAAGGCATTCTTACCCGCAATATGCGCGACACACAATGCCGTCATTGGGCAAAGCTGGCGATGAGTTGTGGCTATGGGCGTCGGCGGCAATACTCGAAGGCTCGGAGATATGGGCAACGGCTGATGAATATGGGCCACACAGGGCGGCCGCTATCGAGAGCTGGCTGCCCCGTTCGGGACATGCTTTTTATTTAATATTTTAATAATATTTTAATTGACATTAAATTCTCTGACATGCTATTCGCACACGTAGACCGGTATTTTATGCTTTATTCTGGCTCATTTTATTAAATAGCATGATATTTTTATTTTGCTATTTAACATGAAGAACACGATTTTTTAAAGGTTAATTAAAACTTTTAACAGCCGCGCGACGGGAAGCCCCTGGCGGGTCGGCAGCCCCGGAGAAAAGCATGTCAGACGCAAGGGCAGAAAAACACGCCCCCACCAAGCAAGAGAAGCGCAAAGTCGTTATTGCCAGTCTGCTTGGCGCCACCATCGAATGGTACGATTTCTTCCTCTACGGTGTCGTGGCGGGCATTGTGTTCAACAAGCTCTACTTTCCCACCGCCGACCCTTACATTGGCACCATCCTCGCCTATAGCACCTTTGCCATCGGCTATCTGGCCCGCCCCCTCGGCGGCTTCATATTCGGCCACTATGGCGACAAGCTGGGCCGCAAGCGCATGCTCATCCTGACCATGCTGATCATGGGCATAGCCACAGTGGGCATCGGCCTGATCCCCACCTATGCCAGCATAGGCATTGCCGCCCCCATCCTGCTGCAAACCCTGCGCCTGTGCCAGGGGCTCGGCCTTGGCGGTGAATGGGGCGGAGCGGTGCTCATGACCTATGAATATGCCAACGAGCGCGAAAAAGCTTTTTATGCCAGTATTCCCCAGATGGGCCTGGCCACGGGCCTTTGCCTTGCTTCTGGCATGGTGGCTCTGCTTTCCTGGCTTTTGACCAACGAACAGTTCATGGACTGGGGCTGGCGGCTGGCCTTTCTTATGAGTGTTGTGCTTATCGCTATTGCGCTTTACGTGCGCACTCATATTCTTGAAACCCCCGAATTCCGCAAGGTGCAGGAAGAAGGCCAGACAGAAAAGAAAGCCCTGCCCATCGTCACGGTGTGCAAAAACTATCCGGGCAATATCGCTCTCGGCGTCGGCGCGCGCTGGATTGACGGCGTGTTCTTTAACGTGCTGGCGGTTTTTTCCATCACCTATCTTGTGCAGTATATCAACGTCACACGCACCGAAGCCCTGACGGCAGTCATGATCGCGGCCCTGCTCATGTGCCCGTTCATCCTCATTGCCGGGCGCCTGGCCGACCGCTTTGGCCGGGGCCGCATTTACGGCCTGGCAAGCCTGGCCTGCGCCCTGACCATCTTTCCCTCTTTCTGGCTCATGCAGAGCAGCGGCGGCAACATGTTCATCATCGGCCTTGCCATAGCCGTTCCGCTCAGCATCTGCTATGCCGGGGTGTTCGGGCCTGAAGCCGCGCTTTTTTCTGATCTTTTCCCCGCTGAAGTGCGCTACACCGGTATTTCCATCGTGTATCAATTCCCCGGTTTTCTGGTGGCGGGCATAGTACCCGGCTTGTGTACGGTGTTTATGCGGTGGAACGACGGCAATCCTGCCTATATCTGCATTTTTGTTATCATTGCGGCTGCCACCAGTGCGCTGTCGGCTTTTACCATCCAGCGGCGGCATGACAGGGCCGTGCGGCAGGCCCACGCCCAACAGGCTCAAACGCAGGTTCATGACGGCATGCAGGCCGGAGCAAACGCGCAGGGCCAGGGGTAATCATGCGCATACTTCAGCTTTCCGACACGCATCTGCGCGGCGACAACAGCCTGTCCTTTCGGGTTGTAGACACGCGCCGCTGCCTTGATGCCGCCACCGAGCATTTGAAAAACATGCACCAAAAGCCAGACATCGTCGTGCTCACCGGCGACCTGGCCGACAGCGGCGACCTCAACGCCTATCATATCCTTTATGAAGCGCTGTCGCCTCTGGGCATTCCCGTGTACGCCCTGCCGGGCAATCATGACCGGCGCGACAGAATGCAGGACGTGCTTCAGGGCTGGTGCCCCACAGACCCGGCCGTTGCCCCCCACATCTGCTACACCGTTGAACTGGACGACTTGCGCCTTGTCATGGTGGACAGCATGCACCCCGGTTCGCATTCCGGCCACCTGTTTCCAGCGGTTGAAAGCTGGCTCGCCCGCACCCTGGCGCAACGGGCCCATGTGCAAACCATTGTTTTCATGCACCATCCGCCCTTCATAACAGGCATGGGCGCCATGGACGAACCCTTTGAAAACCAGAGCGCACTGGCTGCCATAGCCGGAGACAATCCGCAGATCCGGCTGTGTTTCGGCCATATGCACAGGCCCATAATCACCCAATGGCAGGGGCGGCTGTGTATAACCGCACCCTCGGCGGCCATGCAGATAGACCTGGATCTTTCCCCCGAAGGGGGCGACGCCTTCCTCATGGAGGGGCCGGGCTACCTGCTGCACCACTATAATAACGGCATACTTAATACGCACGTTTGCCAGATTCCGACGGACGTGACCTTTGCCGGGCCGTATCCCTTTGTGGGGTCTGTCAACCCCCCTGCCCCAGCGAAGTAGGCTCCTCGGCCTGCAACGCGCCTGTTCGCAGGCAAAGACCCGCTCTCCCACGAGCGGGTCTTTTCTTTTATGTTGGTGTGACTGCGCGGCGGGGATAGGCTTTGCCGGTGGAGGGCGGGCCGGGAGCGGGGAAATTACACAACGCACAGGCCGGGCCCCCTGCCCTTTGGGCAGCATTGCCGCGCCAACGCAAAAGGGGGAGCCGAAGCCCCCCCTTGAAGTCGTCATTGCTTGCCTTGCGGCAGGCTACACAGCTCTAGAAGCTGTACGCGAAGACCACCTGGGCCTTCCACATATCCTGCCTGTCAAAGCTGCCGCCATTGTTGGCCTTCTTCCAGGTGCTGTTGTCCATAAAGTTGGCAACGTAGTCCAGTTCAAGATTCATTTCGAGGTTTTCGTAAATCTTGTAGCTGTTCACGAGGTTGAATTCCAGCATGCCGTCGTTGGTGGTCAGGTACGGGCCAGGGGCTCCGTCGCCATATTCCATGGCCCAAGAGTACGCGTTGTTCATGTACTTGGCCATGGTGGGGCTGTTGGTGCCGCCAAAGTAGACCACGCGGAAGGTGTGCGACAGGTCTTCAAGGAAGCTCATGTCGCGGAGCTGAGCGCCGATACCCCAGGTGCCGGCGTAATCCACGCTGTAGTCCTGACGGATCCAGCCCATGTTGCCGTCACCCATGAAAGAGGTGAAGTTGCCCATGGGCACAATGGAAGGCATGCGCTCGGAACCGTTCTTGGGATTGCTGTCGTCACCGGAAGCGTACCAGCCAAGAAGGCCGGGCACGCCCCAATCAAGCTTGTATTCCACCAGAGCCTTGGCAACCCAGCCCTGACGTTCGGTGCTGGAACGCTTGGTCACGCCGTTCTTCACGGCATCAAAGCGGCCCATGCCCTGCATGTAACCATAGTTGATGTCCAGTTCGATGTTCAGCGGATCGAACATGGTCACGGCGAGGGGCAGGCCAGCCCAGAAGGCGGAGCCGTAAGCGTTGCCGGTGGGACCTATATCACCAGCGTTGGCCATGCCCGGATAGGGACGCAGGGTAAACCTCGGGTTGCCATCGCGGGTTCCGATGGCGTCATAACGGCTTTCGTCATCATTCCAGTTGCCCCTCAGGGCGTTCTGGCCCACCATGCCGTACATGGCCCAGGGGGTCACCTTCACGCCGTCAAAGGTCAGGGGCAGCATCAGGCTGAACAGATCCATATTGTCCAGATAGTTGGCCTGACGGCCACCTTTTCCTGCGTCAGTGTAGTTGTCGTTCAGCGGGCGCGCCCACAGAGCGGTCAGGCCGACGTTATCGTTGAACTTGTAGTTGACTGTGATGCCGGCCACGTCGGTATCCATAACGGCAGAGCCGCCAGCCACGTTGGGCAGGGCCACGCCCTGGATACCCATACGCACCTTGGCGTCGGTATTGGGCACAACCCAGTCGAGGTACGCGCGCTTCAGACGGATGACGTTATTGGCGTCAGCGCCCAGAGCGCCACCGGTGCCAGCCTGGCCCCACTGCGTGTTGCCGATTTCGAAGTACACGGTGCCGGACAGAGCTTCGGAAGCCACGGCGTCCAACTGCAGGCGCAGGCGCTGGGCGGCCTGGAAGTCGTCATCACTGTTGAACTTTTGCTTTTTGCCATCCGTGTCACGGAAATTTTTGATGGGGTTGGCATCGCCAACGCCGAAGCCCATGAGCCACTGGCCCTTGGCTTTAAAATCAATGGCGCTGGCACCGGTGGCCGCGCCAAAAAGAAGGCCGGCGGCCAGCACGAGTGTACAGATACGTTTCATAACCCTTCCTCTCTCTTTAAAACATCCCAGAAATAAAAAATACAGCAACCTACATTTAGGTTGAAACGCAGCTTATACGTATTCAGTTTCAGTGGCAAGAATTTTCGTCAAAAAATTTTAACCGTCTGTAAAAAAGCACGCTCTGCCTGGGTTTCAGACGACCAAAGAAGTGTAAAGAAGCGTAAAAAACATAAAAAAGTGGCACTCACTCATGTGAATGCCACGTTATCAGGCGTAAATTCTTCCGCCCCGCTCCGGGAAAAACGGAAGTGATTCTACAATGGTGTTACAAAAAATCGGGATCAGCGGCGGCCTTGCCTTCGGCCAGCATAATGCGCACATAATGCAGGCTGTGCTCGTCCACAGGAATAATGGGAAAACCCTGGCCGCACCCTGGGCAACGCACCATGCGCGGCTCTGTGGGGCTGGCCTGAGGCACATGCTTGCCGCAGCCGGGGCACTGATAAAAGAAAAGAATTTCCATGCCGTCCGGGGCCACAGGTTCTATGGGCCGTTTACGTTCAGCCACGGCTATCCTCCCTTCTGTCTGGGTCTATCCCGTTTTTTCGGGCCAGGTTTTGCCCCGTCATAAGGGGAGAAGGGGCAAGCCCCCACAAAGCCAGAAGAGTGGGCGCCACATCGGCCAGCCTGCCGTCGGCCAGGCTTTTGACCTCACCGTCCGGCTCAAGCAAAATGCAGGGAACGGGATTGGTTGTATGGGCCGTTTGCGGCTGGCCTTCGGGCGTAAGCATGACTTCACAGTTGCCGTGATCGGCAATGATGAGCATACGCCCCCCACGGGCCTCAACGGCGGCAACAATGCGCCCCAAGCACTGATCCACCACCTCGCAGGCCGCTACGGCAGCCTCGAGAACCCCTGTGTGCCCAACCATGTCGCCATTGGCAAGATTGCAGACCACAAGGTCGTACTGACCAGAACCCCAGGCCCTGACAAATTCGTCAGTCACCAATGGGGCGCTCATGGCGGGCTTCAGGTCATAGGTGGCCACATCGCGGGGCGACGGCACAAGAATGCGCTCCTCGCCCGTAAAAGGCTCTTCCACCCCGCCATTGAAAAAATAGGTCACATGGGCGTATTTTTCTGTTTCTGCCAGCCGCAACTGGCGCATGCCCCGGCTGGACACCACCTGCCCCAACCCCTGCCCCACCGCCTCTTTGGGAAAAGCCACGGGCAGATTGAAACTGGCTTCGTAGGAGGTCATGGAGGCCAAAGCCGACAGCACGGGCAACTCGCCCCTGTCAAAGCCCTCGAAGCCGGGCGTGATGAAGGCCATGGTCAGCTCACGCATCCGGTCGGCCCGGAAGTTGAAGAAAAAGACCGCGTCGCCATCGGCCAGGCCGGGCGCGGCATCGCCCGTATCAAAACGCACGGGCTTCAAAAATTCATCGGTAATGCCCTGGGCATATGACGCTTCCACCGCCGCCACGGGATCAGCCGCCAAAGGAGCCATGCCATGCACAATGGCATCCCAGGCTTCCTTGACGCGCTCCCAGCGCTTGTCGCGATCCATGGCATAAAACCGCCCCACCAGACTGGCCATGCGTGTTTGCGGCTGATTCTTGACGCTGGCCTCAAGCGCGCGCACAAAATCCACCCCGCTTTGGGGCGGGCAATCGCGCCCGTCTGTAAGGGCATGGATGCGCACGGGAATATCCTGCGCAGCAGCCATGCCACACAGGGCTTCAAGATGGCGTATATGGCTGTGCACGCCGCCATCTGACAACAGGCCCACCAGATGCAGCCTGCCGCCGCTGCGCCGCACGGCGGTCAATACCTGCCCAAGCACCGGGTTGGCCGCAAAAGAGCCGTCTTCCACCGCAACATCAATGCGGGTCATGTCCTGATAGACCACACGGCCCGCGCCGATGTTAAGGTGGCCGACCTCCGAGTTGCCCATATAGCCCGTGGGCAGGCCCACCTCACGCCCAGATGCCACAAGGCGACTCTGGGGGCAGCGGGCCACCAGAGCATCCAGATTGGGGGTGCGGGCCACATAGGGGGCGTTGCCAGGCCCCGGTGGGCCAATGCCCCATCCGTCCAGTATCAGCAACAGTGTCGGCGTCATAGCACTATTCTCCGCTGTCTTGCCCAGCGGCCGTGCCCTTGCTGGAGCCGTGGCCCCACAGGGCTTCAAGGGCGTAAAGCTCGCGCACCGACTCCTGAAAGACATTGACGATAATATCGTTCATATCCACAAGAATCCACTGTCCGGTGGCATAGCCTTCAGTACGCAGAAATTCGTAGTTATTTTCGCGACAGAGCAGGGCCACGCCATCGGCAAGACTCTGGGCATGGCGCACGGAGTTTGCGCTGGCCACAATGAGGACATCAGCAAAGCTGCCCTCACCCTCAAGGTCAATGCAGACCACGCGCAGCGCCTTGTGCTCTTCAAGCCACTGGGCCACGTCCGCCGCCTTGCGGCTTGCGGGAACATCTGAAAACTTTATGGGGGCGCGGCCCCCGGCGGGTGTATTGGGATGATTGTTTTCCATAGCCAGCACATACAGTAAAGCCGGGTCAAGGGCAATGGTCTTGCCCAGGGGGCGACACGCGCGGAGGCAATTTATGACGTGTCATTTCTCGAAAAACCTGATCTTTCGAGTGGCGACACGCGCGGAGAAAATTTCCTCGCCATATGGGCGACCCATGCATCTGAAAGCAGATGCGCCACGCGCACGGGGAATTTCATTTTTTAGTCCCAAAGACCGCACGCGCAAAAAAGCGCATAGTTGGCCGCACAACACAGTAATCGCGTTTGAAATTTGCCCGCCCACCCCCTAAAAAAGCCTTGCAAAAGCAACAATACGCCCACGCGCGGCCCTGTTTTTGTTGACCACTTGCGGACATTGCGGCATACCGGAAAAAGTTTGCAGACGGCAACGCCGTTTTTTCATTTTTGCATGGACGGCCCGAGGCCGCCGCCAAAAGCCAGCTAAAGGAGAGGGCCGTGCTTTTTGACATCAGACAGGAAACCCTGCCCCGCGAGGAAATGGAAGCGCTGCAGTTGCGCCGCCTGCGCGACTTGTGCGACCGCATATACGCCAACGTGCCCTTCTACCGCAAACGCTTCGACGAAGCGGGGGTAAGCCCCGCCGACATCAAGTCCCTGGCCGACCTGAAGCTGCTGCCTTTCACCGAAAAGCAGGATCTGCGCGATTATTATCCTTTCGGGCTTTTTGCCGTGCCGCGCGACCATATCGTGCGCCTTCACGCTTCCAGCGGAACCACGGGCAAAGCCGTGGTCGTGGGCTACACCGCCCGCGACCTTGAAACATGGGCCGAGCTTATGGCCCGGAGCATGTCCGCCGCGGGCGTCAGCCGCTCAGATGTGGTGCACATAGCCTATGGTTACGGCCTTTTCACCGGCGGCCTTGGTGCGCACTACGGCGCGGAACGCATCGGCGCCACGGTGGTTCCCGCATCGGGCGGGGCCACACGCCGCCAGGCGCATCTTATGCGCGATTTCGGGGCCACAGTGCTGTGCGCTACCCCATCATACGCCCTGCATCTCTGGGAGGCGGCCAATGAGTCCGGGGTAGATTTTCGCGAGCTGCCGCTGCGCACGGGCATCTTCGGCGCCGAACCATGGTCTGAAGCCATGCGCCGCGACATCGAAGAAAAAATGGGCATGGACGCCATGAACATTTACGGCCTGTCTGAAATTATGGGCCCCGGCGTGGCCATGGAATGCGTTGAGGCTAAACACGGCATGCACCTGTGGGAAGACCATATCCTGCCGGAAATTATCGACCCCGTAACCGGCGAGCAACTGCCCCCGGGGCAGGTCGGCGAACTGGTGCTCACTACCCTCACCAAAGAGGGCATACCCATGTTGCGCTACCGCACCCGCGACCTCACGAGCCTTGACTACACCCCCTGCCGCTGCGGGCGCACCCATGTGCGCATTTCGCGCCTTCAGGGGCGCAGCGACGACATGCTCATCATACGCGGGGTCAATGTCTTTCCGCAGCAGATCGAAGGCCTGCTTATGGAAAGCGACGGCCTTACGCCCAATTATCAGATCATTGTGGGCACATCCAACAATCTGGACACCCTCGAGGTGCGCGTGGAAGTCAGCGACACCCTGTTTGCCGACGAAATACGCAAACTGCAGATGCTTGAAAACCGCCTGCAGAAAAGTATCAAAGAATTCCTGGGCGTTTCGGCCAAGGTGCGCCTGATGGAGCCTCGCTCCATACAGCGCTCCGAAGGCAAGGCCCAACGCATCGTTGACCATCGCGAAAAAGGATAGCCCACGGCAGACGTGCGCTTTGGCGTGAGCCTTGGCGTGCGCCTGGTGAGCACTTGGGCGCTGGCGTGCGCCTTGGCGTGAGCGCGACATGCTCTTTGACATGCGCCCTGGTATGCGCACACTTCCGGCAGGCCGCCACCACACGGCCTGCCGTATTTTGGTGCTGCACCCGGTTTTTTTCATGCAGCGTCATGCCTGCCGTGTCCTCTGAACAGAGCACAAAAAAATAAATCTTGCGAATTTATGGAACAATACTTGACACCCAGGCTCAATCCACGTAAAAGCATACCTCGCTGAGCGGGAGTAACTCAGTGGTAGAGTGCAACCTTGCCAAGGTTGAAGTCGCGGG
>CAZFCC010000055.1:0-13528 GCA_964517635.1 uncultured Desulfovibrio sp.
CCTCGCAAGCCCAAGGTGATTGAAAACCTGAAGGGGGGTGCTTCGGGGGGGATGCAAGGGGGGCCGAGAAGGGGGCGCAGCCCCATAACCGGCCCCGCCTTGCCGCGCGCCGCGTAGGCGGCCCAAATAAAGAACAAAGAAAAGCTCTCGTGCCCGCAGGGCACACATTCCCCGCCCCAAAGGACAAGCCCTTCCCCTAGCCGCCCGTTGTGCAGACGCCTATTCGCCGGAAGGCGCATCCCCGCCGCGTAGGCGGCCCAAATAAAGAACAACGGAAAGCCCTCGTGCCCGCAGGGCACACATTCCCCGCCCCAAAGGACAAGCCCTTCCCCTAGCCGCCCGTTGTGCAGACGCCTATTCGCCGGAAGGCGCATCCCCGCCGCGTAGGCGGCCCAAATAAAGAACAACGGAAAGCCCTCGTGCCCGCAGGGCACACATTCCCCGCCCCAAAGGACAAGCCCTTCCCCTAGCCGCCCGTTGTGCAGACGCCTATTCGCCGGAAGGCGCATCCCCGCCGTGCAGGCGTCTCCCCCTTATTACAGATAGTTAACTCATAAATAGCGCTACTTTTAAATGGCAATTTTTTTCCAAAGCCAGAGCAAATAAAAAATAGCTTGACTTTGAAATTCAATTTCAATTATAAGAGAGCTAAGCAATGCATCCCCCAAAGCGTTTGCTGCGCAAGCGGCGACATGACAAGGAGAGAAAATATGTGCGTCACACTTATAGGCGGTATGGACAGATTGCATAAAGATTACATAGCCGCAGCCAAAGAAAAAGGTCATTCTCTCAAATGCATCGCACGTAACGAACGCAATTTTACAGACAAAATCGGCAATCCCGATGCCATGATCGTTTTCACCAACAAGATTTCGCACGAAGCCAAGCGCAAGGCTGTGCAGGTGGCCCGATCGCGCAATATTCCCTTGCAAATGGTACATTCCTGCGGCGTGTCTTCATTGCGCGAGTGTCTCAATGGTTCCTAGATGTAGAGCATTTAACGCTTTAAACTATTGTTTAACGGTTTCGAGCGCCGCCCTGCAATCATTAACCACAAAGATTTGAAGACGAATACTGGTAGGGCATTTCAGTAGAGCATCTCAAGGGTGAAATTCCTTGGGTGAGCAACTGTAAGCGCGGGCTTTTACGCCAGCTTGGCAAAGCAATGCGGCGGTTTGCCAACCGGGCAACAGGTACATGTGTTTATGAGCAGCGTTTGCGCTCTGTCTGTCATGGTGAGGCTCTGGTTTTCTGTCACTATAGTATGCATAGGGAGAGTTTATGGCTTTGTTACATTGCTCGGCTGAGGAAGTTTTCTTTCCCAGCCGGGCAAGTTTTTTGTAAAAAATGTTTGTTAACGAGTGAGATAGGGGGCGGTAGGCATATAAAGTTATCAAGGCAACTTGACATTTTAGGGGCAAACGTATAAATCTGCCAGGACTTTGGAATTCATTTTCATTTTCCAGGTCACGTAAATTTCTCTTACAAGGGCGACAGCACACACATCCGTTGGGTCACGGGTATGGGGAAATCCCGGAGTCGCCATATTTTTGAGTTTTCAGGACGGCTAGCATGAGCAATTTCTTGGGCATGATGATGGCTGATGGTTCGCAGGGCGTTTTTTCGTTTACTGCGGAGCGGGGAGGGCCTTTCAATGAGTGAAATGAAAAATTCCGATAATGGTGCCAACGGGCATGAGCAGGGCCACAGCCACAGCAACGGACGCGCCCACGACCACGTGCGCATTGCCCTGGCGGGCAATCCCAACTGCGGCAAAACCACAGTGTTTAACGGCTATACCGGGGCGCGGCAACATGTGGGCAACTATCCCGGTGTTACCGTTGACAAAAAAGAAGGGCATATCACCGTGGACGGTACGCAGGTCACTGTGGTTGACCTGCCCGGAACCTATTCGCTGACCGCCTATTCGCAGGAAGAACGCGTAGCCCGGCAGGAGCTGGCGGGTGATAACGTGCAGGCGGTCATTGATATTGTTGATGCTTCTGCCCTTGAGCGCAACCTGCTGTTGACTGTGCAGATGCTTGAAATGGGCACGCCGCTGGTGCTCTGCTGCAATATGATGGACGAAGCGCGCGCTTCCGGAGTGCACATCGACATGGAGCGCCTGGGAAGCCTTTTGGGGGTTCCTGTTTTGCCCATGGTGGCGCGCAGTGGCGAGGGCCTGAAAGAAGGCATGAAGGCCGCCGTTGAGCTTGCCAAAAACGGCAAGCGCCAGCCCATGCGCATTACGTATGGCATGGAGCTGGATGAAGCCCTGCTTGAGCTTGAAAAACGCGTTACGGCTGCCGACCTGCTGACTGATCGCTATCTGTCCAGTTGGGTGGCCCTCAAGCTGCTGGAAGGCGATGAAGTTATCATGACCGAAGTCCGCAGTGCCAATGCCGAAGTTGCCGACGAACTGGCTGCCTTGTGCAGAAAAACAGCGGATCACATGCGCGCCACGCTGAATACCAACCTCGAATCCCTCATCACTGACCATCGCTACGGCTATATCCGCAGCATCCTGCGCGACGGGGTTTTTCGTCAAGATCCCGGCAAGGATCGCCTGGCGCTCTCCGACAAGCTGGACAAGGTGCTTACCAATGCCCTGTTTGGCCCGCTGCTTATGGTCGGTGTGCTGTACCTCATGTTTTACGTCACGTTTGAGGTGGGCGCGTATCCGCAGGGTTGGGTTGAAGGCGGTTTTGCCTGGCTTGGCGAATTTTTGGGCGATGTCATACCCGAAGGTCTGGCGCGTTCGCTGGTAGTGGACGGCATTATTGCCGGTGTGGGCGGTGTCGTCAGCTTTGTGCCGCTGATCCTTATCATGTTCGCCCTGATTTCCTTTATGGAAGACAGCGGCTATATGGCCCGCGTGGCCTATATGATGGATCGCATTTTCCGCTTTTTCGGCCTGCATGGTGCCTCGGTCATGCCTTACATCATTTCTGGTGGCATTGCGGGCGGTTGCGCTATTCCCGGCGCCATGGCCACCCGAACCCTGCGCAGCCCCAAGGAAAAGTTGGCGACCCTGCTGACCCTGCCTTACATGTCTTGCGGGGCCAAGTTGCCGGTCTTTTTGCTGCTGGCGGGAACGTTCTTTCCCGAACAGGCGGCCACGGTCATGTTTTTGATCATGCTGGCCGGTTGGGTCATGGCTCTCTTGGTGGCGCGTCTGCTGCGTTCGTCCATCGTCAAGGGCGAAGCCACGCCTTTTGTTATGGAGCTGCCGCCTTATCGCATGCCCACGTTGTTCAGCTTGCTGCTGCACTGCTGGGAGCGCGCCTGGATGTATCTCAAGAAGGCCGGTACGGTGCTGGTGGCCATATCCATCATTATTTGGGCGGGCATGACCTTTCCCGAGCTGCCCGCAGAGATGGCCGCGCCTTTTGAACAAAAGATAGAGCTGGTTGAAAGCCAGATTGCCGCTCTGCCCGAAGGGGCCGATGGGCGCGACGCCCTTGAGGAAGAACTGGCTGGTCTGCGCGACGAGCTGGGCGAAGAAGAACTGGCCTATTCCATTGCTGGCCGCCTGGGCAAGGCTGTGGAGCCGGCCACAAAGCCCGTGGGCTTTGATTGGCGCACCGACATTGCCCTGCTTGCGGGCATTGCCGCCAAAGAGGCCATTGTGTCTACCCTTGGAACGGCCTACGCCATTGGCGAACAGGATCCCGAAGACGCCGCCCCCTTGGCCGAACGGCTGAAGAACGATGGCAATTGGTCTAAGGCTACGGCTCTTTCGCTGATGCTCTTCGTGCTCATGTATTCCCCCTGCTTTGTGGCGCTTGTGGTCATCAAGCAGGAGGCGGGCAGCTGGGGCTGGCTGGTGTTCAGCGTTGTCTTCAATACAACGGTGGCTTATCTGGTGGCTATGGTGGCCTATCAGGTTGGCCGATCCGTCTGGGGATAGCGCGGCAGGCTGCGTAGTATAAAACAGGTTTGCCCGCTTTTGCCGGGCGTGTGAATAACTCCGGAGAAGGCCCGTGGCGCACCTTGACAAAAGGTTTGCGCCACGGGCATTCTCTATACTTATTAAAACATTTGGGCGTAAAAAAAGCATGCGCAACGTGTATGAAGCGCCCATTCAGGGGCTTCACCGTGCGGATGCGCTTTGCTTACGCTCTGTTGGCAGGCTTAGGTTCGCGTAGCCGCAGAAACCGTTTTACAGTAAAAACTTCTTTAGCGTTATGGCAGACACGACCCCGGTTATGGGTTTTGCTTCTGCATTGAGGTGTGTATGATGTTTCGGACGCTCTGTTTGTGCCTGACGCTCTGTTTGTGCCTGACGCTTGGTTTTGTGTGGGCTGTTTCTCCGGTTTTTGCCGGAGAGGCGTGGGTGGTGCGCGTTGAAGACGGCAACACCATTTCAGTCAGCAGCAAAAGAAACAGCACTGAGGCAGATATGGTGCTGCGCTTTTACGGCATAGACGCTCCGTCTCTGAACCAGCCGTTCGGGGCCGAAGCGCTGCAGCATCTGGCGCAAATTATGCCGCGCGGCACAAAGGTGAGCTTCGAGCCTGTGGGCAAAAGCGAATCGGGCACAGTGAGCGCCCTTGTGCAAATTGGGGGCACATCGATTAACTATCAACTGGTTATGGAAGGCCTGGCCTGGGTTGACAGGCAGACATGCAAGGCTATCTTCTGCCGTCGCTGGATGATTCAGGAGCATCAGGCCGTTGTGGACAAGCGGGGCATATGGGGGCTGAATATAGGCACTCCGCCCTGGCAGTGGGCCAGATAAAAAGGGGAATACACATGAATGTTACCGGCTCGCAGGAATTGCGTGAATTTCTCGATGGCTGGAAAACCGATCCACAAAACGCCAAAGCAGCGTTTGTGGCCTATATGGATTTTCTGGTCGCCCATGGCGGCATGAGTTTTACGTTCAAGGGGCGCTCTGGCATTAGCTATTCTTTGCGCGCAAGGCATGCGGCCCAGACCAGACGTGAACTTTTCGTGCTGGTGGATGTGGTTGATGATGAGCCGGACAACCGCTGGCTCTCTGTCTGTTTTTACAACAATATGGTTACCGATGCCGAAGATCTGGGCGATTTTGTTCCCGAAGGCCTCATGAATGAAGACGCCCGCTGCTTCAATCTTGAAAGCGATGATGCCCACATGCGCGACTATATCATGGCCCGCCTTGCTGAAGCCGCGCGTAATGCCGCAAACAACGTGGAGTAAGCTTGTCTGACGTTTCCGCTCCGCCCTGCGTGGCCATAGACTTTGAAACATCCGGAAATGCGGCCCACAGCGCTTGTGCTGTGGGCCTTGCACGCATTGAAGGCGGCCGTGTTACAGAACAGTTTTACAGCCTTGTACGGCCCCCTTCATCGTTGGTGCGCTATACCGACATTCACGGGCTTACCTGGCCCATGCTCAAAGACGCCCCTGTTTTCGGCGAAATTTGGCCGCAAATGGAAGCGTTCATGAAAGGGGCAAATCTGTTGCTGGCGCACAATGCCTCTTTTGACCGGCGCGTGTTGCTGGCCTGCTGCCGCGCGGCGGGGGTAGACGCGCCGGGGCTGCATTTTTTGTGTACGCTCAAAGGCGCACGCCGCAGCCTGCCTTTGCCCTCCAAAAAGTTGAACCATGTGTGTGAGTATTTTGGCATTGTTCTGAACCATCATCATGCAGGTTCTGATGCCGCGGCCTGCGCTGAGATCTACTTGCACTTGCGGGCCCTGGGCGTTACCGATAGCCAGATGCGCATTTCCTGACGCTGGCCGATAGCGCCAGTGCTGCCGTGATCAACAGCGGCAGATAGAAAAAACTGGCACAAGGTGCACGTGGAATCCTTTGTGGGGGAGGGGCTTTTGCCTTTCTCGTTTCGCATGCATCAAGGGTTTTTGGCTGCGCCAGAGCCAAAACATAAAAGCGCAAAACATCACTGATTTGGGTGAGTTTTGCGCTTTTTTTGCGCAGTAGTTGGCACGTTCTTATCTGGTCTTTATCACGCAGGTACTTGTTGTCCTGCTGCTTTGGTAAAAACGCAAAGTTTTTCGGCTAGAGCATTTCACTTTGAAAAAATTTAAATGCTCTAATGCTGCACAAGTGTGCAGCGCGCCGCAACGCAGCGTAGATTCTGCCGAAAATCGCATATTTCGGCAGAATAACAACTTTGAAAATGTATATTTTCAAAGTTAATCTGCTCTAGTTACATCAAGCTATGCTTGTGGTGGTAGCAGGCCGGTAGCCCAACAGAAAAAGCCCTTGCAGCGATTAGCTACAAGGGCTTGATTTCTTTTGGCTCCCCGAGACGGACTTGAACCGCCAACCTAGTGATTAACAGTCGTGCGGTTTTAGTTTCTTTATTTTTCATTGTGTTGCACTATACTTAAAATTCAGATAGTTAGTGTTGCATTAAGTAACAGAGAATACCCATTGTTTTCTTTTCGCGTGGTAGCCCGGTGGTAGCCCGGAAAATCAAGCAGGAGATGCCTGAAAATGAAGCTGACAAAAAGATCTGTTGAGGCGCTGCAAGTCACAGGCAAGCGATATGGTGTTTTTGACAGAGATGTAACAGGCTTTGCTGTACGGGTTGGAGCCTCCGGCGATAAATCTTTTTATCTGGTCTATAGGGCAGGGAAAGGGCGCACCGCCACAAAAAAGTGGCTTCGTCTAGGAACATTTCCGACGATGTCAGTTGAGCAGGCTCGCGACATTGCCAAGCAAAAAGCCGCGCAAGTTGCGCTGGGGGAGGATCCGGCAGAGCAGGTAAGTGAGGATAAGGTCGCCCCAACAATAAAAACAGCTTTTGTTTCTTTTTTTGAACAGCATGATACAAAGATTAAATCTAGCACCTCCGCAGCATACCACCGGATAGCAGAGCAATATGTTTTTCCTGCGATGGGGAACATCAAGGTCGCGGCTGTTCAGTATCGACACGTGGCGTCCCTCCACTATGCAATGAAGGATACGCCGTATCAGGCGAATAGGATGGCGGCGCTACTATCCAAATTCTTTGGCTGGTGTGAAAAAAACGGATATCGGGAGCGCGGCAGCAATCCCGTTATCGGCCTTGAGAAGTATGAAGAGCAAAAGCGCCAAGCCTTTATGGGACGAGAGGAGCTTGAAGCCTTGGGCAATGCCTTCCGCATCATGGAAACCCAAGGATATACAAACCCCCAAACGGGAAAGGCCACGACCTTTGATCCAGTTATTGCTGCAGCCCTCAAAGTGATGCTTTTTACGGGTGCGCGCTGCATGGAAGTACTTACGCTCAAGTGGGAGTATATCGACATCGACCGGGGCATTGCTAATCTGCCTGATTCAAAGACGGGGGCGAAGTCTTTGCACCTTCCTCCACCAGCTCTAGCCGTGCTGGCGGCCCTTCCGCGCACAAACGAATATTGTTTTCCAGGCAGAAGAGGAACAGGGCATGTCGTAAACGTCAAGGATACATGGCGGCGACTTCTCGACACAGCCCGGCTCTCAGGCTGGCGCATCCACGATTTACGCCACGCCTACGCTAGCTATGCCGCATGCTCCGGCAAGAGTTTGCCTGTTATTGGGGCTATCCTTGGACATACCCAGGCGGCGACAACAGCACGCTATGCTCATCTTGCGGATAATCCCGTAGCCATTGCCGCAGCTGAAACAGCCGCGCAGATTCAGAAAGATTTCAGCGGCGGCAAAGTCCTCCCTTTCAAAAAGGCATCTGAGTAGGCGCAGAGCAGACCCTTATTGACATACAACAAAGTGTAGTTACATTATGGTTAAGCAGCACCGAACAGCTCAGGCGCTATTCGAGTGGGATGAAGCCAAAGCGGAGAGCAATAGGCGCAAACACGGTATCGACTTTGAGCAGGCCGTGGCAGCGTGTGCCGATCCCTGCGCCTTGGTGCGCTATGACGAAGCCCACAGCGGGGAGGAAGATCGCTTTCACCTGCTGGGGATGGTGGGAACTACGCTGGTGCTGCTGGTGGTATTCACCGAGCACGATGCTATTCGCATCATATCTGCCCGCAGGGCCACACGGCAGGAGGTAAGACACTATGAACACCATCGATAAGGGCACGGCGAAGTACGCGGTTGTCGGGCCTGACGATCGACCTTTGACTGATACAGAGCTCGCGGGGTTTGTACGTCTCGCTGACGTGCCGGGAGAAACTTTGATTGAACGGTTGCGTACTCTCAAGAAGCGCGCCGCCAAGCAGTCCCTGACAGTACGCTATGATGCGGACATTGTTGAATACTACAGAAGCAAGGGCAAGGGGTATCAGCAGGCCATGAACGATGCATTGCGTGTGTGTATGGAAGCTGAAAAGGGAACCTTGCAGCCATAATCATTTTTTTCTTCAGCATTTGTAAATGGTTCTGTTAAAAAATGAGAACATTGAAATGTCTGTAACCAGGGCGGGAACCTTTTGGGGGTCCCGCCCTGCAATTAAACTGTAGCCCTCTACATGCCTTCGCTTTCAGGCAAGGCCAGCCTTTCCTCACCCTCCCCGGCGTCGCAGTTGCAGCCTTTTCGGGTGTTCAACTCCAGAGCTACGCCCGCCGCCGTAAATACCCCGACGATGCCAGCTATTACGCCGCCGATAAAAGTCCAAGTCTTGCTCATGGTTATTCTCCTTTTCAGTTGTGTAAATGCAGGAGGCGGGAGTTATCCCGCCTCCTGCAGCCAGTCATTTTGACGATTAGTCGTCCAAGCTTTCCTTGA
The DNA here is from genome assembly GCA_964517635.1 of uncultured Desulfovibrio sp. Classification (GTDB taxonomy): domain Bacteria; phylum Desulfobacterota; class Desulfovibrionia; order Desulfovibrionales; family Desulfovibrionaceae; genus Desulfovibrio. Next base: position 8,666 of record CAZFCC010000055.1, read on the forward strand.
TGACCTGCAGCACAGCGATGGCAACAGGTATCCATGCCAACGGGTTCATATATCCTCCTTGGGTTTCAGCAAAGCGGGGTGCGCTGCCGTTTGTGTGTGAGAATTGCACGGAGCGCCTTGTACAGATTCCAACGGCAAAAGTCTGGTGGCACCATCATGACGCCCCTCCCTGTACAAGCGCGTTGTGCAGCAGGCCAAACATGGCAGGCGTCAGATCGGGAAGGTCGTTGATGACCCGGCTTGTCTGCGGCAGGAGTTGGGCGATGTGGTCGTCCCGGATGCCGACCCCATAGACCTTAAAGCCCAACTTTTGAGCTATGTTCAAGGCCTGTCGTGCTGCGTGTGTGCTATCAGGTACTCCGTCAGTGATGATCAGGATTATTTTTCGCTGTTCCCTGAGGGGCAGCATGGTCTGCATGACCCACCACATGGCCGCATCCAGCGGTGTGCCGCCGGATGCGTTGATGTCAAAGCTGTCCGGCACCTTTTGACCATGCCGCATGATAGGGAATACGGAACTTGTGGAAGCTGTCGCGGGAAAAACCGTGACTGCAGGGTTTACGCCTTTGATATTTTCCAGTGCTTTTGCCACCGCAAAGCACGCCTGCCTTGCCAGGGTGATGGGTGCGCCGCTCATGCTGCCGCTAACGTCCAGTAGGAGATGCACAGCGGTATTGAGGCCCCGTTGCTCCGCCTCCCTGCGGAAGATGCGGGGATTGCCCGTTTGCAGCCTATGGAGCGAGCCATGATGCAAGGCTCCGCGCCGACCTATGCTGCACCGCTTTTGCGTCTGCGCCTGCAGAAAGCCCTGGAGCCTGGTACGGAGAGCAACGCTGGCTTGGAGTGCTTGCAGTTTCTGCTCTTCCGGTAATGCTCCAGTCTGTCGAAAACCTTCAATAGCGACTGTAACCGTTTCCGCTGCTGATTCTGTCAACTGACTGGTAAGGGTTGCCGACAGAAGCTCTCCGAGGTTTTGCGGCAAATCCTGAACTTCGGCATGAAGCAGGGCTGTCAGTTGATCCTTGGCTCTACTGTGAGATGAAGATGCGGAGTGGTCTGTTTGCGATGCACAAGCTGACGAGCCTTTTTGTTCCATTTGTAAAGCGGAATCGCTGTGGTCAGCGCTATTCCCCATACCCGCATCCGTACCAGATGAGCGGCCTTCGTCTCCTTTACCTGGCTTATGATTTTCACCGTGTTTTGCCTGCTGCTGCGGTTCCCATTGTCGGATGCTCTGGGCCAGTTGCCGGGCATAGCCGATGGCTGAAGCCGTATCAGGGCAATGGATGCGAACCTTGACCAAAACTGCGTCCAGCACTTCTTTCAGACCAGAGAAGTGTTGGCGTAGAGTCTTTGCCGCCGCCGTGCGAGGCCTGTTCACCTCTTCCACATCCCAGGCCCGCACGGTCAGTAGCATATAGTTCAAAACAGCAAGGGCCGGGGAATCACCCCCGGCCCTTGGCTGTGCTTCATCCGCAAAGAATCGTCGTATCAGCCAATTCAGGTTGTGGCGGCAGCCAGGGAAGATGGTCGACAGTTGCTTTTCAATACGCCAGTCCTCCAGACAGTTGAACAGGTTGAAGGTTACAGGATCAAGCCTGGCGGCTTGCAGCGCAGCAAAATCCGTGTGCCGTATATGGGCCGCCTCGTGATCCACGAAACCGCGAGCCATGGCCAGCAATTCCGGCTCGCAATCCATGGGCAAGGCTGGTAACTGAATGACTTTGCCGTTGGTGCAAGCTTCATTGCCACCAATTCGTACCTGCACTCCGTACTGGTCGCCCAGCACAGACGCCAGTAAGGGCAGGCAGTTGAGGATGTCTTTGGAGCGGATCATGGCGTCACCACAGGCCCAGACTGGGGATGGCAGGGTGCGGGAATGCACGGTCTGTTACAGGTATATCGAGCAGAATGGGCGCGTCGTCCGGTTCGCCATCCGCAGTGCTGTCCACCTGTCCATCCGCGCTATCCAATGTGGATAATGTATCCGGCCCAGCCAGCAAGGCGTCCAGCACAAAGGCCGGGCCGTAGCCCTCAATAACTTTCTGTGCGTGCCCCACAAGAGCCGTACTGTCTTTGAGCAGGCAGACCAAACCCTGCAGGAGCAATAAGTCAGGCCCGGTGATATTGCCCTTCTTGGGCATGCACAGCAGTGCAGCCTGCACGATGTCTGCCACCGGTGCCACATGCGGCTCCACGAAAGACAAGCCTGTGAGTTTGGCATGCAGCGTTCGTAGGGGCGAAAGGGCCTTGTGGGTTACTTCCGTTTTGCCGTGATACACCCTGCGCCAGATGTCTTCGGCGGACTTGGCCACTTCGCCGAAGAGCGTGCCGCCCAGGCCCTGCACCTCTTCGGCCAGACCGGCCTCCAGCACGGCGGTATTGTCTTCATGCTGTTCCAGAGGAGCCACCTTGTATAATTGCCAGCGAAAATCCATGCGCCCGCGAACATAGTCCGGCCCCACGGTGGAATTGCGGATGATTTCACTCCACTGATGATGCTTTTCAATCCAGGCTTGCACATTTTGGTCATAACCAGCCAGAAAGGCTTCTTTTTCTTTCTGAAATTCATTTCGGATGCTGAGTAGCTCCTGCACGATTTCACCAGCCTTTTCTTCGGGTATGGCCCAGCCGGACATGAAGCGCACCCCGTGCCTGTCCAGATAGTTGAAGGCGCGGGCTTTGAGCGTACCGAACACTTTAAGGTTTTCCGGGTCGGCAATGCGCTTGGAGCCAAGAGAGGCCAGATCATCAGGCGGCAGTTCCGCACCGCCCAAATCTTCCTGGCTCATTTTGCGACGAGCCGACCACAGGCTGACGTTGAGATTGAGAGCCAGCAAATTGTCCAGAATGCGGATGTCTGAAAGAACGTGTGTCATGATGCTCTCCTATAATGAGCTTTTTGTCGTGTTGAGGACATAGCCTTCCGTGAGTTTTTTGGCTGCGCGGGCCTCAAGTTCCAGGACGGAGTTATTGCCCGCACAATTTTCAGCGGGGATAAAGTGTTGTTGCCCAGCGGTGTCAGGTTTGCCCCAGTGGAGCGTAAGGCCTTCGGGCCGGGCCTCGCCGATCCAGAACTTGCCAGCCTGTTTTTTGCCGGGAAGGTTATGGACTACTTGGAGATGAGCGCGGGGCTTGGTTATCGTTGGCTTATTGTGCAACCGGCCGCGCATGAAACGCAGGGCTTGCTCACCTTGCAGGAATTCTTCCTCTGAGTCGGAGCTCATTGCCTTGATGTCCGCTTCCGCATGTTGAGGAAACATGCGCTGTGCCAGTTCGTGCAGCATGGCGCGGGTCTCACGGCTGGCGCGGTAGCCCAGTGCCCGGTCAAGGGCATAGGTGATTGGCTGGATGCCCTGATGGGCCAGGGGCTGAAAGCGCACGGTCAGATCTCCCCAGCGCAGCAGACTGCGCGTGGAGAAGGTGACTTCAATGGTGTTGGTCAAGTTGCCGGTCGAAGCCTCACCCATGAACAGTTTGCGGACTTCATTGGCGTAATCTACCATGGTGGCGCAAAGGGTTTCAGGCAGCGAAGGGAAACGCTGGGCCAGCAGTTTCTTTTCCACATCCGCAGCAGGATAGCCCACTTCGCAGATGGTGAAACGGTCCAGCCATGCGAGGTTTTGGCGCTGCGTTCCCTGATACAGGCCCGTATCGTCACCACCGCCGTTGGTGTTTGCTGTGGCCACAAAGCGGAACATGGGGTGCGGCGGAATGATCTCGCCACCATTTTCCACTATGCACAGTGGGGATCCGTCCAGCACGCTGTTCAGGCCGGCAGCGATTTCCGGCGAAGTTAAATCAATCTCATTGAGGAGCAGAATCGCCCCGTGACGCATGGCAAGCGCAAGCGGGCCGTATTCAAAAGCCATGTTGCCGTCTTTGACCGTCAAATGTCCCACCAGATCGGCAAACTCCAGCCGTCCGTGTCCTGTCACCTCAAAGACCGGGTAGTTGAGCCGGGCCGCCAGTTGCTTGATGCAACTTGTTTTACCGCAGCCCGTGGGGCCAAAGACATAGAGCGGTTCGTTAGCCCCCTGGGGGCTGACAAACCAAACTACGATGTCACGGCTGGATTCGTGGAAAATGTAGTTATGGTCAATGGACGGAGTGCAGGCCGAGGGCGTGGCATAGCCCCTGACCGTGGTTCCGGAGGGCTTGCCGCTGAAAACCTGCCCGGCGTCAAGGTCAGCGAACTGAAGGCTGGTGAAGTCGTTGATTAAGGTTTTGCTCATGATACTTGCTCCTTCAATGCAAAAAGAGCCCGGCTTCCATCAGGAAAGCCGGGCTCTTCAAAATATGCTCTTTGGGTTTACATTATTTTTTTGTAATTACAGAAGGAATTATCCAAAATGGTGACCTTGTCCGCCAGGGCTATGGCTTTGGGTAGGTTCTCAAGGCTGCGGGCAAAGCGGCGCACTATGTCCTGTGGAGGAACGCTATGCCCTCCACGTGATGCACGGGCAGCAACACGCTCCTGTGCCAGCGCTGCCGAAGCAAGGCGTATGTAGACAAGCTCAACTTCATAACCCCGCTGTTTTGCTTCTTGCATCAGAGTGAAGTCAAACTTGGCGGTAAGGGTAGACTCGCGCGCAAATGAAACCCCTTCCTGCAGAAAGAGGCGAGCCATACGGGCCGCAGCCTTGCCAGCGCCTATCGGGGACAAACCTTCAGCAGCAAGTTTATCAGGGTCAATAACCAGCAGGTTTTCCCGCATGGCAATTGTCCTTGAGAATGTACTCTTGCCTGCTCCATTGGGGCCACAAATGCACAAAAGCTTGGGCATCAGTTGGCCTGTTGGACTTCGGTGAGCGACATTGTTTCAGTATGTCCATCTGGGTAGCGCAGGGTATACTGCCCGTT
>CAZFCC010000056.1:0-13443 GCA_964517635.1 uncultured Desulfovibrio sp.
GTAGTTTTTGCAACGTGTATAAATCGACTTTGCCGCTGGAGGCAAGAAACGAAGCATAGGCATGGCGCAATCCATGCAGAGGCCGGAAATCATCGGGAAGCCCTGCCTTCTTCTTGACCCGAAGTGCGACACGGCGGAAGTCCTGTCTTTGTCCGCCATCCTTTCCGGGAAAGACATAATTACTGCCGTGCGGTAAGGGCACTAGAATGGATCGAGCAGCCTGTGACATTGGGATGATTTCAGTCTTTCCTTTTTTAGCAGCATCCCCGCGCAGAGTGATGAATCCTCTCTCGAAGTCAATGTCGTCCCAGCGCAAAGACATGAGCGCACTTTTGCGCATGCCCGTGGTAAGGGCCAATCGAATAAAGCTCGCTGCAACTTGATCTGCCTCTTCATCAAGCGCCTGCTTGAGCTTCGTTACTTGATCCAGCGTTAAGGCTTCCGTCTTAACATTATCTACTTCAGGCATTTCAAAATAAAGAGTAGGCTGCTGGGCACATAGCCCCCGCTTGACTGCAAAGTTGATAAGTCTACGAATAAAAGCCAAAACATGCTTTATCGTCTGTGGGGATAGGGGCTTTGCTTCACCGCCTTTTTTGCGCGGCTTGGTGAGTACTGACAGCTGATTACGAAGATCATCAATGTCCTTGGTGGTCAGTTCCTCGGTTGTCTTTTCGTGCAGGTGAGGAAAATATTTGAATAGGCACGCGTCTGTTTTCAGGATGGCTTTACCAGCATTTATTGCAGCATAATGCTCCCAAAGTTTGGCAAGAGTTGCTCGGGATTGTAAAAGTTTTTTTTTCTCTTCTAGGCAACGCCGTTTCTCAGTATTGGACAATTCTTTACCACGCATCCTGTCTATGCGTACTTGATTGGCTTTGGCCTCAGTCATTCCAACAGAGGCCTTCCCCACAGGTTCTTCAATCTGCTTCGCCTCTCTGCCGCCAATTCGATAACGGATGTAATATGTTCTCTCTTTGCCGCTATCGTCATCGCGAAAGTAAACACCTGGATATTTTTTAGATTTTGTGCGTTTTTGTGTTGCCATATAGGATCACCTCAAGTACAGCAAAAAGCAGAGAGCCTCATTTCTTCCCCACACCATTCCCCACACAGATCATAAAAATAGTGAGCAATAGGTGTAAAGTCAAACAACCTTTAACATGTATATCTAGCTGTTTTTAAAAGAATATATCAAAAGATGAAAATCCATATACAATATGGCACTTAGTCTTTTAAGCAGAGAGTCGCAGGTTCGAACCCCGCACGACCCACCAAAAAATCAAAGGCTTATGACTATGCGTCATAAGCCTTTTTTTGTTGCAGACGACAACGGGGGCAAGGTAGCATTTTCATGGCTCTGGCGGCTGCCTGTGCAGACTTTGCCAAGGGCCTGTGCAAGGGCTGCCTGGCCCCACTGCCCGCGCAAGCCCATGGCTGCACAATTTTAGAGCAGATACAACTTTCCAAAGTTGATCTTCTAGCCGGCCCCCCTTCGCGTGAAAAGAGGAGCCGGCCGCTGGAGGAGGTATTCCGTCAGCTTACGAGGCTACACAAGAGCGCACAAACTTGCTGCCGGGCTGCTCGCCACGCGCATGGGCATGGGGATCAATGGTTCGTATGGTTGTAACTTTGTTCTGAGTGAAAAAGTCAAACCCTTCACGGCCGGACTGGGGAACCAGCGAAATTTGTTCGCCGGTGGAAGGGTTGTACAACGGCACGGTGTGGTCGCCCGCTGTTTCCCGCCACTGTCCGTTAATATAGTTTCTGATGGCAAAGTGCGCCATCTCGCCCTCCTGAGCGCGAAGTCACTTGCTGGCTGAAAGAACGGTTGCGCTTCGTCTTTCTGATCAAGCCGCCCGCCCTGTAGAAAAACAGAACGGGCGGCAGCCAAGCTAGTTGGCAGGAACGGGGGTCTTAACCTTCTTCAGGAACTTGTCCGTAGCGTACTTGCCGTCACCGACCTTTTTGAGATCATCCTTGGTGATACGTCCCACTTCGGCAAAGAAAGAAGCCACGTCAGCATGCCACTTCTGCGCCTTGCTCTGGCCCTTGCTTGCGTCAAACAGGTCGATCTGTTCTGCATAATTGAATACGGGATGCGTCTGCAGATCCTTCAGAGCCATGGCATCAGAATAGTTCTTGCCAGCCCATTCGAGGAAGAAACGCTTATATTCGGGCACAAGGGCCTTGGGATCTTTCTTCATCTGATCCTGAATCATGTTAACCGAGCGCAGATACACGCGCAAAAATTTGGCCACCAGTTCCGGATTGGCCTCAGCCCACTTCTGGTCGGCGATAAGGCTGATGGGCAGGCCCACGCCGCACGTCTGGGGAGTGCCCGCGATCTTCCAGCCTTTTTCCTCGCCCACATACATATGAGGAGCCCACAGGGAAACCGCATCGCCTATGCCGGTGCTGTATGCCCCCAGAGCCTGCGCCTGATCCATATTCTTGATGGTTACGTCGCTATCCTTAAGGCCCAGCACGCGCAGCCAATGGCTGAGCGCGAAATGCGAAGACGACACTGTGGTGGCAAGAATGGTCTTGCCGCGAACATCGTCTGGATGACCATAAACTTCAGGATAATCCGGGTTGTATCCCTTGGTTTTCAGTATGGGGCTGTTGGGCCGAACCATGACGGCATTGGTGGTCGACTCGTCGTTGCCGATGCCGATGACTTGGGTGTTGTACCGCAGGTTGCCCATCATGGCCGGTACGGCACCGATGCCTGCAACAACCCATTCACCTGCTGGCAGCGCATTGAGTATGGCCATGCCAGAGTCAAAGTACAAAAGGTCAAGGTCAATGCCTTCTTCCTTGTCCCATCCTTTTTCATGCGCATACCAGATCAAAAAGGTTTCATGTTCGTCCATCCAGGCTGAACGCATTTTGACAGGTTTTTCCGCCAGGCAGGCGGCAGCGCCGAACAGAGCCACTGCAGCCAGTACAGCAATAAAAAGGAAAAACTTTTTCATAAAAACCTCCAGGCGTGTGGAAAAAGCAAAGCTTTTTCCAGGTTACAGAAAACCGCAACGTTACGATTGCTATTTTTCAAGCGCGTTGTCCGTGCAAGCTCCCCCCATTCTTCGCTGCATGAGTTCGGTCAAACATTCCGTGGTTTTATTTCTGTAAACGCAATACTGGCACGCACAAGCCACCAGCAGAGGAGGTACAAGCAACAGCCTGTGCCCGCCGAAAAAATACACCGCAAGAGCCAGTGCGCAACCCGCAAAAACCCCCAGCCGGTAGCGCGCCCGACGGGCGTATTTTTCCTTCAGTTGGCTCTTCAACTCGCTTACGGGCAAAAGCGTGGCCGCTTTCTGATTCGAGCCTTCCGCCGGACGCCCCCCGGCGCGCCGCAACAGAGTTTTGACCAGATACCACATGGCTATGCCCATAACAGCAAGAACAAGAGCGTGCAGCGTTGCTGTATCCATATTTCCCCCAACTTTTCCGTTCTCCGGCCTGCGCTGATCTATGCCGGAAGAACACGTTTTACTGTGGCGGCGTGTGCCAGAACGCCGCCAACGGGGACAGAGACGCTTTGGCTACAAAACCAATTCCGTTTGTTCTGTAATGACCTCGCGCAGCCGCAAGAGCTCCATATCTGTATGCTCTCTGGGCCTTGGCAGGTTCACGGCAAATTCCTCCTTTATGGTTCCCGGCAGCTTGCCCTCCATAAGAACAATACGATCACCGAGAAAAAGTGCTTCGTCGATATTGTTGGTAACAAATATGATGGTGCGTTTTTCCTGTTCCCATATGCGCGTGATCTCATGCTGCATGAACATGCGCGTCTGGGCATCCAACTGGCCGAAGGGCTCGTCCATCAACATGACTTCAGGCCTGTTGGCATAGGCTCGGGCAATGCCCACCCGTTGCTTCATGCCCCCTGAAAGTTGGTGGGGATAGTGATTTTCAAAACCGGCCAGCCCCACCATATTGATGTAGTGCATGGTAATTTCGCGCCGCTCTGCCTTGGGAACCTTGCGCAGCTTGAGGCCCATTTCCACATTGCTAAACACGGTTGCCCAGGCAAAAAGCATGTAGCCCTGAAAGACCAGCCCTCTGTCTGGCCCCGGCCCCACAACGGGGCCGTCGGGCATGGTCACATAGCCCTTGTCTGGCACTTCTAGCCCGGCAATGATGCGCAAAAGCGTGGATTTACCGCACTGGCCGGGGCCAAGAATGACCAGAAACTCGTTTTCGTGTACGCTCAGGCTCACGTTCTTTATGACAGGAACTTCGACCTTGCCCTTCTGGATAAAGGTCTTGCTGATATCGTTACATTCAATCTTGATGAGTTTTTCCATGCGGTTTCCCCTCGATTGCTCTGCTTACAGGCATCACAGGTTATCAATACTGCGCCGCCATGGGCAGAACTTGCGTTCCATCAGGGTCAGAACCTGCGAGGTGCACCAGGCCGCAGCAGCGATAAGAATCATGCCGCTCAGCACCAGGGCTGGCTGGTGAGTATCCATGCCCCGCTTGATGAGAAAGCCAATGCCATCGCGGGCATTCATCAGCTCCGCCGCCAGCACGCACGTCCAGGCGATGCTCATGGATATTTGCAATCCGGCGAACACCGAGGGAAATGAGGCAGGAAAAGAAACCTGAAAAATCTCATCCTTTCTGCTGCCGCCAAGCACGCGAACCACGTCGTAAAGCTCCGGTTCCACCAGGCGGATGCCGTTATAGGAATTGAGCAGGCAGGGCACAAAGGTGCCGATGATAATGATGAAAACCTTGGCAAACTCGCCCACGCCGAACCACAAAATGGCCAGCGAAACCCAGGCGATGGGCGGCATGGGCTTGAGCAGGTCAAACAGGGGTTTGACGATGGCGTTGACGTACTTGTTCAGGGCCATGAACAGGCCCAGAGGCACTGCCACAACAGCAGCCAGGCTGAAGCCCATGAGCACGCGCAGGGTGCTGGCCCAGATATGCCCCCACAGATTTGTCCCGCCAAATTTCATGGTGGCCAGCATCTTGATTTGCATGACCACTTCCGAGGGCCGGGCGAGGGAATCGTCAAAAACCTTCAGGGCCGCCACGCGATCCCAGACAAGAAAGAACGTCAACAGGGAAACACCGTATAAAAAATAGATATTGGTAAGAATAATCATGGCGCTCAATGGCCGCGCTTCTTTCACTGTTCCCACGGTTTCATTGGCTATATGCGAACTCATGCCTACCTCCTGATGCCAGCCAGCAGCGTCTTTTCGATATAGTCGATAATGACGCCGATGAAGGCGCCGGACAAGCCCACGCATATCATGCCAAGCAGTACGATGTCCGGACGGATGAGGCGCCCGCCCATGGTAATGAGGTAGCCAAGGCCAGAGTCCGCTGCCAAAAGTTCCGCGCCCACAAGGTTAGTCCAGCAATAGGCCAGGGCAATTTGCAGCGCGCCAAAAACCATGGGCAGCGCCGAAGGAATGCACAAGCTGGTAAATATCTGCCAGTCATTGGCCCCGTAGGTTCGCGCCATCTGAATCAAGGCGGGGTTGGTCATCCTTACGCCCACATAGGAGTTGATAACGCAGGGCACAATGCCGGCGATCCAGATGATGAACACCTTGCCGGTCAGATCAATGCCAAACCAGAATACCGTAAGGGGAATCCAGGCAATGGGCGGTATGGGCCGGATCAACTCGAAAATGGGCCGCACAAGACCTTCGACAACGCGAAACCAGCCCATGGCCAGCCCCAGAGGAATACCCACAAGCAAGGAAAGGCTGTATAGCCAAGAAAAGCCTCTTTGATGCTTGTCCATATATGTGTGGCAAGTATGGCCCCATCGGGCATGGGATCGTAGATTTTATCAAGAAAAGCCTGAAAAACCTGAGATGGTGATGCCAGAAGCTCATTGGGAATAAAACCGTATGAAACCATGGCCTGCCAGCCCACAAAGAACGTGGTCAGGCTCAGCACAGGCAATATGGTTAACAGCAGCGGCTGTCGCACTTTTACTTCTTGATAGGCCATATGACGTCTCCTTCGCTAGTTCCAGAGGCCCTGGCGCTACCACCAGCGGATAAGTTCGGTCACCTGCTTGCGCAGGCCCACAAAACGCGGATCCGTGAGCTTGCGTGGTCGCTCCAAATCCACATGTATTTCCGACTTGATGGTCGTTGGCTTATTGGAAAGCACAAGAATGCGGTCAGCCACATACACGGCTTCTTCAATATTGTGCGTAACAAAAAGGATGGTGCTTTTAAGCTTACGCCACAAATTGACCAGCTCGTCTTCAAGATAATAGCGCAGCTTGACGTCCAGCTGCCCATAGGGTTCGTCCATAAGCAAGAGATCCGGCTGCACAGCAAAAGCCCTTGAAACGGCAATACGCTGAATCATGCTGGCCGACACCTGGTTGGGATAGAGGTTGGCGCAACTTGAAAGACCCACCAGCGCCATAATGGCGTCACTGCGCTGCATGCGCTCGGCTCGGGGAACCCCTTTAACTTCCATGCCGTAAGCCACATTCTCGCGCACCGTCCGCCAGGGAAGGCAAGTCGGCTCCTGAAACACGTAAGAAATATTGTGCGTGCGCGGGTTGGCCTCTTCCCCATCAATCAGAATATTGCCTTCCGTAGCGGGCATAAGCTTTGACAGCATGTTGAGAAAAGTGGTTTTTCCGCATCCTGTGGGGCCCACAATGGCCACCAGCTCCCCCTGGGCCACGTTGAAATTGACCCTGTCGAGAACCGTCAGGTCGCCGAATCGTTTCGTCAGATTGCGTACTTGAATTTTTAGTGGAGTTTTTACAGTCACAAAGCGAACTCCTTTGGATTGAGAACATGCGCTGCCCCGCCCCAATGAAACATCCCGCCCTTGCGCTGCCTGACGGATTGAGAAAAACGCGCCCATATACAACTGATTGTTCGTTAACGCGCGGTTTTGTTCATTCCATCCCAGGCAAAGACATGCCGCGGCGCATAACCAGAAGGGCGCGCCCGGGGGTTACCCGGACGCGCCCTTCTTTCTGGCTATTTGTTAAAGTGCGCCTTGTCGAGATGCTCGTACTTGGGCAAGAACCTGGTTGGCAAGGCTAGTGCGTCCCTACGGAAGGGAGGCGCAAGGCGCGTGCCGTCGGTCATGATTTCGATAACCGCAGGGCGCCGGTTCTTTCTAGCCGTGTCCAGAGCTTCGGCCAGGTCTTTCTGCGTATTGACGGTATAGCCGTCAGCGCCCATGGCTTCAGCTATCTTGGCATAAGACTTGGACCAGATGTCTGCGCCCACAAAGCGGTTATTGTAAAAGTCCACCTGATTTTTCTTTTCGGCGCACCAGGCCCCGTTGTTGTATACGGTAGCGATGACCGGCAAATTGTACTGGCAGGCGGTGGGCACTTCAAAAAGGCTCATGCCCCATGCCCCGTCGCCCACAATGGGCACGGTAAGATCTTCGGGGCAGGCCAGCTGCGCGCCCAGGGCGGCCTGATAGGCAAAGCCCGTATTGCCAAAGGTCAGGGTGGCCACATGGCGCTTGGTTTTCTTGAAGCGCAGGTAGCTGTTGGCAGTGGAAGACGTATTGCCGATATCAGTTGTGGCTATGGCATCGTGGTCGGTAATGAACTTGCCCACCACTTCCAGAGCCTTGCGCGGATGCATGCGCCCGGCTTCCACCGGCTCGTCGGCGATCAGTGAAATTTCCTTGTACCAATCGGCCAGTTCGCCCTTCACCAGGTTGTGCACCGGGGTGAGGTCGCTCTTGGCAGGCACAGCAGCGCGCAAGCGCGCGAACAGCTCTTCCGAGGCATCCTTGGCGTCGGCGCACAGGCCAACGGCCACGGGATGCGTCTTGGCGATATGGCGGGGATTGATGTCGATCTGCACGATCTTGGCGGTCTTGGGGAAGTAATTGATGTCATACTGCGGCAGGGTGCCAAAGTAGGACAGCCTGGTTCCCACAGCCAGAATAACGTCGGCCTTCTGCAGGATGCGCATGGCGGCCTTGGAGCCCATGTAGCCGATGGGGCCAGTCCACAGCGGATGATCGCAGGGGAAGGCATCATTGTGCAGATAGGTGGTGGCCACGGGCGCGCCCAGATATTCTGCCATGGCCTTGAGGGTTTCCATGCAGCCTGAGTCCACCACGCCGCGGCCTGAAATGATCACAGGATTCTTGGCATTTTTCAGCACTTCCACGGCGGCGGCAAAATGCTCGGGATTGCCGATGCCGCCGGGGGCTACGCGATACTGGGAAGGATGCAGAATGTCTTCATCCAGTTCGCCATAAAAATAGTCGCGGGGGATATCTACAAGCACGGGGCCACGCTCGGCATAGGCAATGCGAAAGGCCGTGCGCATGATGTCAGCGGCACGTTTGGGGTGCGGCACGCGCAACGAAGCCTTGGTGATGGGCTTGAACAGGTTCCACGTGTCGCATTCCTGAAAGCCGTCCCAACCCACAGAAATGCTGCCGGCGCTGGGCGAGATAACCACCATGGGAGAATGCGCCATATTGGCAGTGGCCACGGCCGTCACATAGTTGGTGATGCCGGGGCCGTTTTGCCCGATAACCACGCCCGCCCTGCCAGTAAGGCGGCTGTAAGCGTCTTCCATATGCCCGGCGGTCTGCTCATGACGAACCGAGATAAAATCAATCCCCGCGGCTGGGAACAAGTCCAACATATCCATGAAGGCGGAGCCAAGAATGCCGCTTACATGGTTTACCCCTTCCTGCACCAGAACTTCTGTCATGGCTTCACTGGGCGTCATCTTGGGCATGTTATCCTCCGATACAATTCATGATAGGTTTTGTTATCGCTGCCCGCGCATCCGCGTTATTTCATTCTTCACGAGCCTTGCCCGTGCGGCGCAAAACTGCGTTGGCATTCCAAGATCCAGCTGATGCTGCGGGCCTGCCTGTATCCCGCCTCGCTTGTATCTATGTAATACAAGAAGCGTTCCATAATGCTGAGATGCTTAAGACATTTTAAACATTGACATAATTGTTACTTCTTCTGCATAATGGTAATGCAGTATTGCCTCATTTAACATATTTTCCTCTTATCATGATGCAACAGTGAATTGACTGTTGATGAAAATTGAAAGGGTTGATATGTGCAAATCTATATCTGATCTGGTACATTTTCTTGCCATGTTGCCCGCCTGCACCTGCGCCATGACCTGTCATGGCGAAGAATGGTCTGTTGAGGCGTATAACAAGCCCTTTCATATTTTTTCGCAGCAGTTCAGCAATTTCCCCCCTGATTCTGAAAACAGCCCCGCCCCCCTGCCCGTTCAGCCCTGGTCATTCCTTAAGCTCCTGAGGGAGCACGGCGGAGATGCCCTGGCAAGCAGGGTGCGCAAAAGCGCCCCCGACATGCCCACAGACATCACCCTTCCTTACGGCGCGTGGACACTTCAGTGGAACTGGCTGCAAGATCAAAGCACGCAAGCAAAAGAAAAAAAGAAAAGAATTGTTATATTACATGCAAACAGCGAAAATTCCTGCGCTGTATATACGCATTTTTTGGATCAGGAACTGCACGCCATCATGGACTCCATGCATGATGGCATATGGATTGTCGATGGAAAGGGAACGACATTATATGTCAACAAAGCCCTAAAACGCATCGCCAACATCAATCCTGAAGAGATGATCGGAAAATCTGTTTCCATTCCTGTGCTGGAAGGCAAGTTTTCGGCGGCCGTAACGCTGGAAGCCCTTGAACAACGGAAGATCATCACAAGATTCGACGACTATCCCAACGGCACGCGCTGCCTCAACACAAGCACGCCCATTTTTGACAAGCAGGGCAATATCTGGCGCGTGGTGGCCTGTATTCGCGACATCACCGAGCTTGAAACCCTGCAACGGCGGCTGGCGGATGCCGAACGCACAGCCTTTTTGCGCCAGACCGAAACGGTTGCCCTGCAACACAGCAATGAAAAAAAGCTTATTGCTACGGGCAAGGTCATGCGCCGCTGCGTCTCCGAGCTTGAAAAAGCGGCCCGGGCGCCCTCTGGCATTCTTATCTTAGGCGAAACAGGAACCGGAAAAACCTATGCCGCTTCCTACATACATCAAAAAAGCCCGCGCGCTGGCGAAGCATTTATTTCTGTCAACTGTGCGGCCATCCCCCCGACGCTCATTGAGTCGGAATTGTTCGGCTATGAAAAAGGGGCCTTTACCGGGGCCAGCCGCTCGGGCAAAAAAGGCTATTTTGAACTGGCCAACAAAGGAACCCTGCTGCTGGACGAAATAGGCGAACTGCCCCTGAGCATGCAGGCAAAAATCCTGCATGTGCTTGACGGTCAGGAGTTTCGCAAAATTGGTGGTGAAAAGGAATTGCGCGTGGACGTGCGCATCATCGCCGCCACCAACAGGCCGCTGGATCAGCTTGTCAGCAGCGGCCGCTTCAGGGCTGACCTGTACTATCGCCTGCGAGTGCTGAGCATAAGCATGCCGCCTCTACGGGAACACCCCGAAGACATTCCGGCGCTCATGACCGTCTTTCTTGACAAGGCCTGCACCCGCTACAATACCATAAAAACATTTTCACCCAACGTTATCGAATGCTTCAGCAAGCACTCCTGGCCGGGTAATGTGCGCGAGCTGCGCGCAGCGGTGGACTTTTTGGCAGCCATGACCGAGAGCAGCGTCATATCCATGCGCGACCTGCCCGCTTACCTGCTGGGCGAGCTGCCCGAAATGGGCGGCGAAGGCGAAGGCGACGAACCCGCCCCCGGTCAGGCCGGGGCAGACCATTCTTTCAAAGAAGCTGTTGAAAACCTTGAGCGCGCGCTCATCAGCGAAGCCCTGACGGCTACGGGCAGCACATACAAAGCCGCGGCCAGGCTTGGCATCAGCCAGTCCACGGTGGTGCGCAAGGCCAAGCAACTGCGCATTCCCGTTAGCGAAAAAAAACGAAGCTGAACCCAAAGTGCAGGAACCGCCCAGCCTGTCAGCTGAAGCGGTTCCCCATGTTTGCCCGGCTCTTTTCTTCACCAACTGCCTGCCCTCCGGCAAGGCTCACTTTTGCCGAAGGGCAAACAGGCTGGTCATCAAATTCCGCCCGGCAAGTCTGCACTGCAAGAGCATTTCGTGGCGCGGATTGTATGGAAAATCCGCGCAGAGCAGCACCACATGTTCAATGACACTCTGCCCTGGAGCAGATTAACTTTGAAAATTTACATTTTCAAAGTTGAAATGCTCTAGCCCAAAACTTCGCTGATGGATTCGTGCAGCGCCTTGAGAATGGTGTCAATCTGCTCCTTGGTCACAATATAGGCCGGGGCCACGTTAACGATATTGTTTCGGCCCGCAAAACTGCGGTTTGTTCTGCCCACAAGCACGCCGCGCTTGGCCATGGCGCCGCAAATGGCGATAACCTTTTCTTCTGCCAAGGGATTTTTCGTAGCCTTGTCATCAACAAATTCAATACCCTGCAACAGGCCCTTGCCGCGCACATCGCCCACATTGCTGTATGAAAGAAGGCCCTGCAACCCCTGATGCAGGTATTCGCCCATGGCCACAATGTTTACCAGCAGGTTTTCTTCTTCAATGATCTTGATGTTTTCAAGGGCCGCAGCCGGGGCGGCAAGGCAGCCACCAAAGGTGCTGATATCGCGAAAATACGCGAGCTTATCGGTGGTGTTCTGCAGGGCCGCAAATACTTCTTCGGTGGTCACGGTGCAGGAAATGGGCATGTAGGCGCTGGCGACGCCCTTGGCCATGGTCACAATGTCGGGCTGGATGTTGAAGTGCTGATAGCCAAACCACTTGCCCGTTCTGCCAAGACCGCAGACCACTTCGTCCATAATAATCAAGATGCCGTATTTCTTGCATATTTCAGCAATGGTTTCATAGTAGCCTTCCGGTGGCACGATAATGCCGCCGCCAGCCGTAATAGGCTCCAGAATAACCGCGCCCACAGTGTCGGGGCCTTCTTTTTGCACTACGGTTTCCAGCTCGCGGGCAAACTTTTCGCCCAGGTTTTTCGTGCCTTCGGGATAGGGCGAACGGTAGGCCAGGCACGCGGGAAATTCCGCAAATCCGGGGGTGAATGGCCCATACTGCTCACGGCGTTCTTCCTGACCGCAGGCGCTCAGAGTGCTGATGGTGGTGCCGTGGTAATCGCGGTCGCGGTAAATGATTTTATATTTTTTGCCGCCATGCTTGAGATGAGAAATCTGGCGCACCATTTTGAAGGCCTTTTCATTGGCCTCGGAACCGCTGCTGGAAATATACACGCGGGAAAAACCCGGCATGTGCGAAAGCAGTTTTTCAGAAAAATCAATGGCAGGCTGGGATCCGCAACTGGCCGCATAAAAAGGCAATTTCTTCATCTGTTCGGCGGCGGCATTGGCAATGCGGTCACGGCCATAACCCACGTTGACACACCAAACGCCGCCAGAAGTGGCGTCCAGATATTCCTTGCCATTAATATCCTTGAGGTACAGTCCCTTGCCCTCTACCGCAATCATAGGGGCATTGCCCTGATGCAACATAAGGTGATGCCATACGTTTTTTATATCCCCGCTGACATACTCATTGGTATTCTTTGCTGACATGGAAGTTCACTCCTTAAAAATGTTGGACTGCGGCCATAAACAGCTCTGAAATCAAAATCCTATGGTGCAACAAAACATTCCGCGTGTCCGACAAGAGCCGCCTGACCACAAGTAATGTTCGCAGCTCTGGCCACAAACATTTTCTAGGCCCCTCTTGCTGGCGGCTGCCTTGCCTGATGAAACGCGCGCATCGCAGGCCCTGCCCGGCTTGCTACAGCATATAATGCAACAATCATGCTATATTCTTAATCAACTTGAATAAAAGAACATTCCTGTAACTTGCCCCGCAAGCAATGCAAAAAAGACTCACCCTGCAGCGCGAAACAGTAAAAAAGAATCACATGGCAAAAATAAAAAACCGGACGCTCTCTCCTTTAAGGAAAAGAGCGCCCGGAGCTGCTGCACAGGATAAACGCCATTGCGGGCTCTGTTTCAACTGCGTGTCAGGGCCTGAGTGGGGTGGGCCTTACGATCATTCAGCCACAGGCGTTTTTCCTGAAACCGTGCAGAGCATTTTACGGCAAACTGGGCATGCTGGGCCGGATCTACGCCTGCCCGCCTTGGGCATAACTCACCAGCTGGCCCACGGTTTGCGCCGCGTCACCAGTCATGAGAATCACGCCCTCGCGCTCGTACAGCGGGTTGGGCACGCCCGCGTAGCCGGGCTTGTCGTCAAAGTTGCAGATAATGATGTTGCTGCTGTCCTCGGCCTTGAGAATGGGCATGCCGTAAATGGGCGTGCCTTCGGCCGTGTTGGCCGCCGGGTTCACCACGTCGTTGGCCCCGATGATCACCACAAGGTCGGACGCGGCAAACATCGGGTTCACCGTGTCCATTTCCAGCAGATTTTCGTAATCCACATTGGCTTCGGCCAGCAGCACGTTCATATGGCCCGGCATGCGCCCGGCCACGGGGT
>CAZFCC010000057.1:0-12796 GCA_964517635.1 uncultured Desulfovibrio sp.
AAGGATCCCTCCCCCACAAAATACCCAAGGTACAAAACACCCAAGGTACAAAACAAAAAATCCCGGGGCGCATGATGCACCCCGGGATTTTTTGTTGGCAATCTGGTTTTACTACAAGCGTGGCTTGAGCGGCATAAGCGCCTTGTAGGGCCCGCGCATCTTGTACACAAAGTCGGCCATGGCAAGATCACCACTGACCACGAGCATGAGCAGCACCCCCGAAGGCGCGTCTTCGCGCACAACACTGTAGCCTTTGAGCCCCTGTTGCTCAAAAGTGAATTCCCACTGGCCCTGGCGCAGCACAGGGCTGCTGCCGCCCAATCTTTTTGCATTGGCCTTGGCGGCTGCCTCAGCTTCGCCGGCCTTGGCTGGCCCCACAATGATAAGCGCCGAAGATTTATGGTTTTTTTGCCCTATCAACACCTGGACGGCGTCCTTGACCTTGGCGGGGCCGTTAACCACCACCCAGTCTGCGGGCAGATCAATACTATAATATTTTGTAGTCACGGGCACGGCCTGGGCTTTGCCCAGCAAAGGCGGCAAAGCCAGCAGGGCCAGCAAGAAAAACAGCGCTCCGGTGACCGTAAAGCGGCAAAAACGGGGCATAGCACTCTCCATTATTTTCCGTGATATCTTATAGCTGGCCGTATTCTACGGCTCATGCGCAACCATGTCCACATAAAGGGCTTCTGCCCCCTTGCCCGTCACAAACAATATTTGTAGTATCTGCTCCTAGTGAGGAATTATATGCTGCAAAAATTGAATTCTCTACGCTCCACACTCTATGTCCACCGTTTTGAACTGCTGATGGCTTCGCTGCTCTGCGTTTTTGTCTGCAATATTTTCTTTCCCAACAATATCTATGGCGGCGTGGCCCAGTCTATTTACCTACCGTTCCAGTTGCTGGCGGGATTGGTGCTTTTTGAGTTCAAGCGGCGTATCATGTGGCTTGTGGTGCTTTTTGGCGTGCTCCTGCTTATCTGCCGAGCGCTGAATATCTTTTTTGTCAGCAATTTTCTGACAGAAATGCTGCTGCTCTATATCTGCTTTTTCGGCAGCATCATGCTGGAAGTTTTCAGGCAGATATACAAGGCACACATGGTCACAACCCGCATTGTCTATGCTGCGGTTTGCGGCCTTTTGCTCATTGGCTACTGCGGGTTTTACCTTTTTCTTGCCATTGAATTTGCCCATCCCGGTTCTTTCAACGGCCTGGGCCATGACGAAAACGCCATCAATAATCTTTTTTATTTCAGCTATATCACCATATTGACCATCGGCTACGGCGACATCACCCCAAACACCTGGATTGCCAAAAACGCCGCCGTGCTCGTGGGTTTTATTGCCTATGTCTATTCCATTGTGGTCATAGCCACCATCGTGGGCAGGGTGCAGCGCACGCCCCACTCCGCGCCCAATTCTGCGCCCAATTCTGCGCCCCATTCTGCACCTGACGGCAGCCAGGGCGGCATGACGGCACATGGCCTGCCCGCTGCCTCGGGCAAAGCACAGACAACGCCACACTCTGCAGCGGAGCCCCCCAAGCCTGCCGACAGTTAGTCACAGGCACCAAGGCAATGGTAAAACCATGCTGTATCGGCTTGTCGTGGGGCTAGCATTTGCAATACCCTGTGGGGGAACTTTTTGAGCAATGCACGTTAAAAATGCTTTGTGGGGGAGGAACCCTTTAACATAAGGCCCCTCCCCCACGCCCCCACCCCTAAAACGCTTGTTCCTGTTTCAGACTGTTACAGAAGTTTTCGTAATGAGGGGACAGGGTAGAAGCAGCGCCTTGCGGACACAACGCTGCCTCAAAGTTGATCTGCTCTAGCGCAGCTTTTCCATATCGCTTCGCAGCTTTTGCGCCATCTGTGAAAGATCTTGTAAAGCAGCAGAAGACTGTATGATTCCTTCAGATGTTTCATTAACAATGTTGTTTATTTCTTCAATGGCCCGACTGATTTCTTCTGATGTTGCGCTTTGCTGTTCCGCCGCAGTAGCAATAGAACTGACCACATAAGAGTTTGCGGAAGCCAGAGATACTATTTCGTCCAAAGCCACGCCAGAAGCATTGGCCAGGCCCGTGGCCTCGGTAACACTTTTCACGGCACTGCTCACCTGCTCAATATTGGCCCGTGCCGCTGCTTGAATTGAAACAATGGCATTGCTCACTTCCTGAGTGGCGTTCATGGTTTTTTCAGCCAGCTTGCGCACTTCATCGGCAACAACGGCAAAGCCCCTGCCCGCATCACCAGCTCGGGCAGCCTCAATGGCCGCATTGAGGGCCAGCAGGTTGGTCTGGTCGGCAATATCAGAAATAACGCTCATAATGCTGCCGATATTTTCCGTCTGGTCTCCCAGTTCTTTCATATTATCCTGCAGATGAACGGCTATTTGATTCACGGCATTGATAGCCTGAACGACCTTGTTCACAAGATGAGATCCACCTTCTGCCTTGTCGCGCGAAGTGTGGCTTTGGTCAGCGGCCTGGGCTGCATTTTGTGCGACCTCCAGCACTGTGGAGTTCATTTCCGCCATGGCGCTGGCCGTGGACTCTACCCGGGAACGCTGTATGGCGGCCCCTCGGGAGATTTCGCCAACCTGAGCAGACAGCTCTTCTGAGGCCGCCGCCACTCGGTCTGATATTTCCGATGCCTGATTGGCAACCTGAAGCATGGTTTTTTCCTGACTTCGGATGGCTGTAAGGTCGGTCAAAAGCTGCATCACCGCAGCAATATTGCCCTCATCGTCCAGCATGGGTATGGCCGTATACCTGATATCCATAGTATTTCCCTGCGGATGGGCCTGTGTTTCCCTGGTGGCCGGAGCCTTGGTCTGCACGGCAGCGGTAAGCCCGCAACTGCTGGTTCCGTAATCATCACGATGAAACAGTTCATAACAGGTTTTGCCCTGCCAATTATCGCCGACCAGGCTGCGGGCGAGGCTGTTGAGATATGTCGCTTTGAGGTCTTTGTTCAGCAAAACCACCGGTGAGGGAATATTTTCTAAAACCATGCGGAACCGTGCAAGAATATTGTTGGTTCCGCTCACAAGCACCGAAAATTCGCCTTCAAAGCCGCTCGCGTCGCCTTCAGAATTGAGGTAGCCTTCTTCAATTTTCTTTTCCAGCCGCTTATATTCTTCAAGAATCTTGGTGCGGGTTATGGGGATCCGCTTCATGGCATCAAGCAACTTGCCGATTTCGCCCTTTTCGCGCGTCTTTGGCTGAAGAGAAACGTCTCCGCTGGCCACGGCATTGGCATAACCAGAAAGATCAGAAAGCACGCGCATAATGCCCCAAATAATGATGCCAGCAAGAACAATACTTATGCCAATACCACCAACACTCGTGAACAACATATGCTGCTGAGCGCTTTCATTCTCGGCTAAAATCTGGGGCCACAGCGCCTCTTGCTGCGCGGTTACGCTGTTGTTCAACGCCGAAAGGGCCGAATGTATGCTGTTTATCTCTGTAAACATACTGACGACATTGGCGTTGGCCTGATCAAAATTTTTGCCAATGCTGACGATATTTGTGTTCAGAGTATCCTTGCTCTTCTGGAAATTGGCGTGCAGAATGCGCCCCTCTTGCGAGCTCAGGTGCGGAGAAAATTTTTCTATATTCTCGTTTACCAATTCGAGATAGCCACGGATTTTTTTGCCATCTTCCACGTCGCGCGATTCAGCGAAGCGCTCAAGGCTGCCCTGAACCGAAGCCAGATACGCCCATGCCTGAGAAAGACTGGCAAGGGCCTCTACGTCGCCAAGGGGATACAAGCCCTGCCCCAGGTTCAGCATATCGCCAACCAGATTCTGCGTGGCTTGCTGCACATCCGTAGTATACATTCTGCTTCTTTCAGCCGAATTGTTGGAAATAACATCAATATTGGTATTGAGTTTTTGTGCAGCAGCAAGCATTTTTTTGAGTATGCCATCGCTGCCCGCGTCATTATCCATAATATCTGCACGCTTTATATTGGAAATCAAGGTTCCCACAGAAGTATGAGCTCCCTGAATGGCACCGTTGTTTTCAGGATTCTTTAAAAACTGAAAGACACTGGCTGTCACTGCATTAATTGCACTTGTAGTATTGCAGTGTAGTGCGCTTAATTGTGCAACACGCTTATACTCTGCAATATTTTTTGCAGACATTCCGCTGTTTCTGTGACCAAAAAATGAAATGGCCACCAACAGCATCACCATGAGCGTGAATCCGAAAATTATTCTGTACTTGGTTGTCATGACGCCACTCCTAAAAGTATGGCATTGCGACATTCTCGATCCTGGCCTGACCGCCAGAAAATAAAACGCGCACTGTTTTCAAGAAAACAGATTGTTGGGATTTTAAAGCATTTCATGCTTGAAATGCGCTGCAAGGATTGTCTTCAAATCCTTGCAACAAATGACTGTCGGACGACCTTGCCGGTCGTTAAACAATCATTTGAGAAGCTAGCTGCCAGACAAGCCAGGCGGCCTGGGACTTGTGCCTTTGTGCTGGCAGTACGGGGCATGCGACGCGCATTTTGCAAATGGCGGCGTAGTTTGGCGGGCATAAGCGATTCCGTTAGCGTGCGCCGGTGGCAGCTTGAAGCGGAAAGGCCAAGCAGAAGATCTGGTGGTGGCAGAGCCGGCTTTTGGGGCGGACATTTCTTTCATGGGCATTGTGTGGTCGGCGCCCAAAAGAACTGTGCCTGTAAAGCCAAAAATACGCGCCCTGTGGGTGGGCAACGGCCCAAAACGTATTGGTAAAGCCCGTGACGCCTGGGCGCGTGTTGTGGTTTTCGGTTGGAATGTGCCCGCCCCGGCAGCCGGGCATGAGGCATGTGGGGAGCGTTAACGGCAAGGTACGCGGCGGAGGCCTGAAACGGGATTTCTTTGCTGCATTGGCTGACGCCAGGGGCCGTCTTGAAAAGCGAAGAGCCGTGCAGTTTCGGTTTAGTTATGACAAGCCGCTCGTGTGAGAGAATCTGAAAAACGGATAGCCAATTTTTTTATGCCACCAATCCTTACTATGGGTTACTTCAGTAATGGCAATAATGTCAATTATCAGAAATATGCTAAAGCCAAACAATCCCCGACCTTGGAAACTTTATATTTAAATTTCAGATAATTATATAAATAATTCAGTGCCAAGAAATTATACTGCCCTTGAATGTATCGATAAATATATAATGGACACGCCCACTTTTCCCAGTTCGTCAAAAATCAGTTTTCCTTTACGGGCAAAAAATGGGCCACTCAGGCCAAGCAGAAGCGTTCACGAACAAACTTTGGATGCCTGGGCATGCCGCAAGGTAAAACTTCAGGCCTTCCGTCGCCCATCTGGCCCCTCCGCGTCCGCCGCCCATTCTCTGGCCCTCTGCTTCTCTAGCCGCTCCGCCCATCTGCCCCCCTGCTTCTCTGACCGCTCCGATTCCGTCGCCTATTCTTTGGCCCTCTGCCGTGCCCTTCTGCCGCGCCTTTGGGCACTTTGCCGCTCTGGCCGCAGAGTCAGGAGTATTCCTCTTGCAGATTGAACCAGGAATAAAGGTTTTGGGGGGTGGGGGCGTGGGGGAGGGCCCCTTTTGCAAAAGGGGCCCTCCCCCACAAAGCATTTCAGATACTATCTTTAAAAGCCGCAACCGGTGGCTTGCAATTTTTCGCGAAGCTGGGCTCTGAGGGGAGCAAGAGCAGGCTCATCAGCCTCTCTGGGGCGTGGAGCTTTGACGGCCCATGTTTCCACAATGCCTTGGCCTGTGCCCATCAAGTGTATGGTATGGGCCAGAAGGCAGGCCTCTGCCACATCGTGGGTAACCATAAGAACGGTTACCCCGGTTTGTGCCTGCAACCTTGCCAGAAGGGCCTGCATGCGTGCGCGTGTGATGGCGTCCAGGGCGGCAAAAGGCTCATCAAGCAAGAGCAGTTTCGGGCAAAGCACCAGCGCCCGCGCCAGGGCCACGCGCTGCCGCATGCCGCCTGAGAGTGCCGCGGGCAGGGCTTGCCCCCACTGCTCCAGCCCCACAAGCGCCAATATTTCCCGCACACGTTCACGGCGGCGCTCTGGGGCCATGCCGCCATTCTTAAGCCCAAAGGCTACATTTTCTTCCACACTCAACCAGGGGAACAGGGCATCGCCCTGAAACACCATAACCCTGTCCATGCCCGGCCCACCGCAAGGGGCGCCTGCAAGCCGCATGTCGCCGTCATCGGGGGGCATAAAACCGGCAATTACATGCAAAAGAGTGCTCTTGCCGCAACCGCTGGCGCCGATGAGCGCCGTTATTGAACCGCGCCGCAATGTCAGGTCAATACCGGGCAGAACAACATGGCTGCCATAGCTTTTTCGCAGGTTCCGGCAACTGAAATAGTCATTCATCGCGCGCCCCCGGCAGACGGCGCAACATCCTGACAAGCAGCGCATCGCATACACTGCCCAGGGCAGCAATGAGCACAATGCCGCTTAACAGAATATCCACACGGCCATTCATGCGGGCATCCATAATAAGCGCGCCCAGGCCGTCCGGCACACCTGTCAGTTCACCCAGCACCAGATAGGCAAAGCTCATGCCCAGGGCCACGCGTAGGCCCGCGCACACTTGCGGCATGGCCCACGGCAATATGACCTTCATAAAAAGCGTTAGCCGGGAGCAGCCGAGCATGCGCCCGGCATTGAACAGGTCTTGCGGCACTGAAGCGGCGGCCGCCGCCGCGCTGAAATACACGGGAAAAAAGCCCGCCAATGCGATAAGGCTGACAGTCGTCATAAAGCCCACCCCAAGCCAGACAAGAGCCAGAGGCAACCAGCTTATGGCAGGAACGGACTTTATGCCGTTGATTGTCAACGACAGCAGCCGCGCCACAAACGCACTGCGGCCTGACCACAGCCCAAGAACAAGGCCGGGGCCAACGCCCAAGGCATAACCACAGGCCACGCGCCCCAGGCTTGCTGCGGCGTCGCTCCAGAAGCGCCCGCCGTAGGGGGCATCTGCGCCTGCCACATAGACAGTAATGGTGCGCGCCACCTCCACGGGCGAAGGCAAGAGCCAAGCCGGCAAAACCTCAAGCGCCGAGGCCCACCACCAAGCCGTCAATAGCAGAAGCGGCAGACACCAGGGCAAGACTCGTGAGCGGCCCGACAGCCTGGGCAGTGTCGTCACGAGCGCCTTTCCTGACATTTTTGCGTCGAGCTTTTCCTTTTATTCCTGTCGAGTACCACAAGAGCACACTCCCTGCATAAAAAATTCCTTCTCCGTGCTTCAGCCGTTGCGACAAAGAAAACTACGGCTGAAGACAGCAGTTGCTTACTAAAACGGGCAGCCTGCAATGGGCGCGCTGCACACTTGTGCAGCGTTAGAGCATGTAAACTTTTTCAACGTTAACATGCCCTAGTCATGGCGTTTTTTTCCGGCCCGCAGGGCATCCACAAAACTGCGATCCACAAGCGTGGCGTAATCCGGTTCTTGTGCGATCATGCCAAGTGCCTTCATGCGCGCACCCAGTGCCGCCAGACGCAGCATGAACGCATCGTCCATATCCCAGGCAAGCTCCATATTTTCCGCAGACGCTTCGAGGAGCTCCCTATCCACGCCAAACAGCGCGCCCGCCGAATCAAGCCATAATTTTCTGTCCGCAGCCAGCGCCTCTGTAACAGCCTTGTGCGCGGCGACCATGCGCATGGCCGCATCGGGATGCTTTTTGATAAAGTCTGCGTGCATGAGCATGCCGCTGTTGATGGTTCCTATGCTGTCGCCATAATATGGATAGGCAATAATGCGGCCATAGCCCTGCATGACCGCCTGCGTGGGGAAAGGCTCACCGGACAGAAAGGCGTCCACATTTCCCTTGGCCAGCGCCACGCCCATATCAAAAAAATCAATACGCATGAGGGTAGTATCTCTGGCGGGATCAATGCCCTCGCGGTGTAAAAGCTCCCGAAGCAATATTTCGTGCATGGTTCCGGGAACATAGGCGATGCGCTTGCCTTTAAGGTCGGCTGCCGTTCGGACAGGCCCGTCTTTTGCCGCCACAAGGGCCGAACACTTGTTGCCCAGCGCCGCCACCAACCGCACAGGCTCGCCCCGGGACGCCGCCTGAATTGCCAGCGCCAGCGTGGTTCCCGTCATGTCCAGGCTTTTTGCCATCAGCGCGGCCTTCTGGTCAGCCGGATTGGTAAACGGCCGCACGTCCACCTTGAGGCCAGGGTTCGCAGACGAAGCATATTTTTCATACAAAAAAGGCTGTATGGTTTGGGCGGTCTTCCACGTGCCCACGCGCCAGACTTCGGCCGCACACGCCGTTGTTAGCGCGCCAAACATGGCAAGACCCGCAAGGGCCGCGCTGGCCAAAATCAGGCGTACGCTCACAAGGGCCGCGCTGGCCACCATATTTTTCCATGCTCTCACGGTATCCCCTCCTGTCAAAGCATGCGCCGTCACTGCCCCAAGACGGGCTCTTATGTGCAAGATCCGTCGGGGGCATAGCCAGCTTCAAGCAGCATGCCCAGAGCGTCTTGCACCGTAAACCCGCGCCATTCTTCTGGGCTTTCCTGATCAGCCCGCGGCACTGCGCCGGACTCGACCACCAGCACATTGGCCCCCCAGGCCAGTGCTTCGGGCGTGGGCGGGTGCACGCAGATATGGGGCGTCTGCACGCCGCCAGCAAGGCGCGTCACGGCAGCTATCTGTGCAAGACGCAAGGGAGACAGCTCGGCCCGAGCCGCATCGCCGCAGGGAGTGCCAGGCACATTGACCCGCGCCATAACGCCGCACAGGGCCGCCCCATGAGCAAGCGCCGTCAACAGCACATGGGCAAGCTCTTCGTTGCTGTGTTCCGGCCCAACGGGCTCCACCAGATGCGCCAGAGCCAGACCAGAATCACGCACCGCCGCCAGCGTGGCGAGGCGCTCCTCAACCTTGAAGCAGGTGGTTTTGCCTTCGCCCAGGCGCAACGAATGGTAAACAACGCCAAGACCAGCTGCCTGCATGGCGCGAGCCTGCTCCGGCCCAAATTCTCCGGTATTGACCACCACCCCATAGCTGCCGGAAACCTCACGCCGCAATTCGCGCACGAGCTCAAGCAGTTTTGGCAAACTGTAAAATTCTGTGGTGCGCAAGGTCACCCACGATGCGCCCTGCGCCACGAATTTTCGCGCCGCATGTATAATCTGGGCGCAGGGCCACTCATAGGGACGGGCGACAAGGCCCCACTTTTCCCCAAAAGCACAAAACTCGCAGTTCATGCGGCAAGGCTGGCAATCCACGCCCACGGCGCTCCAGACGCGCCCCTTGTTGTCAGCTACGGCATGGGCCATATCTCGCGCGCGGCGGCCCAAAAATGCAGCCTCGGCTGAAGAGGGGCTTACGCTCAGCAAGTGTATTATGTCTTCACTGGAAGGAAGAAGCCCGCGCAAAGAACCGGCAGCAACGCGCTCCACCACGGCCATGAAGTGGCGATCCACAGCATTGGCCTCACGCACCAGAGCCAGCACACCGTCCACAGTGCGCGCATGCTCATGCAGTGTGGCTTCCCAGCGGGCAAGGCACGCACGCCCCTGCCCTGTGAGCGTAAAAACGCGCCGCCCCCTGGTGACGCCGCCTTCTTCATGTGAGGCAAGAAGTTGCTTGCTTTCCATCAGCCTGAGCAAGCGGTATACCCCCGCCGGATCCGGCGGCGAGCCCCCCCAAAACGGCATTCCCCCCAGGCGCTGCATAAGCACATAGCCGTGTAGCGGGCCATGAGCCAGCAAGGACATGACCAGCGGTTGCACAAAACGCTGCAGCGTGCTGCCGGAACAGGGGCAGTCGGCAAACAGGTTCCTGTGGTTCATGGCGACTCCAATAGTTGATCTTGTCTAGTATATAAACAGAGAACATCCTTTTCTGCCCACTGTCAACATACTGAAAATGATACATGCGTCAGGGCATGCACTTGGCGAACACCACATATAGCCCACAGGTCACCAGGTCGCGCGCATCACAACTATCGAAAGTATTGCCCATGATGCGCAGAGCGCAAACGACGAGAGCGGCGCAAACGGCTAAAGCGGCGCAAACGCCGCACATCCCGCACACATCCCGCAGATCGCGCAAATCGCGCAGACCGCGCAGGCCGCAAACGACGTAAACGCCGTAAACGCCGTAAACGACGCAAACGACAACCGGGAACCGCGTCAAGCACGGTTCCCGGTTTTTCCATAGCCTTGGGCTTACGCTTCGGGCCGGTTTATGATTTCAACAATACTACACTGCCGGTACAAGCAGAATGCGACACGGGGCGTTTTCACAAAGCACCCCCACATTACCGCGAATACGCTCAAGGCCGCGCCGCAGGGGGTTGGCTGCAACAAACAGGTCATACCCCTGGGCCATTTCTTGCCGGGCCTGGTCGATCACGTTGCCAGCCGTTGTCAGACAGTGAATCTCCATATGGCTGTCCGCAAGCTCCCGAAGCCGGGCAAAAGCCCTGGCTGCGCTTTTTTCTTCCTCGTTCTGCATATAGTCGATGAAGTCCGCGCGGGAGCCGCTGCCCGAAAGCCAGTCATGTCCCACATAGTCATTCCATGTGGAGTCCATCACAAACAGAGCGGTTAACGTTGCGCCGCTTTCGCGCGCAATGCGAACAGCCTCGGCCGCAGCGGGGCTTTCCTCATCAAGCAGCAGCAGAATCTTTTGTGGCGCAGAGGCGGTCGTCAAGGCAATGTTCCCTTTTCATGATCAAGCACAATGATGGTACTCTTGCCTTTTTTTACTTTTTCACCGGCCTTGCCGGGAACATCAAGAACCTTCCCATTGGCTTTAACGCTTATATTTTTGGTGACAACCTTTTCTTCCATTACGTTGTCTTTCCACTTCTTTTCAACAACTTCAAGAGAATAGATCACATCACCCTTTTTAACTTCGGCCCCTTTTTCCACAGCAACGGAAACAAGTTTGCCGTCCTGGCTGGCTTTCACCTTTACCGTAGGCACGATAAAGGCCATGTAGCCAAGCACGCAAATTACCACAAGCCCGGCAAAAAGAATCGAAGCTATGTCTTCGTGCCGGTCATTCTTGAAGACTGTCATTTTTTGCTTATCATTACTCATAGCATCTTCCTTTGGCTTAGAACGCGCCTACTTTGGGCATGAACAGCATGATGACGATAAGGGCCAGCACATATTTTATGCTACCCGCGGTCAAACCAAGACGCAGCGGCTTGCCGCCAGCGGCCTTGATTTCACGGAAGTCGATATACGCCCCCTGCCCCACAAGGCCGACGCCGAATATCCATTGCATGCTATCGCGCAGAAGATGCAGAGTTTCAGAACCTTCAGCCCCGAGCATTCCCAAAGAAGACAGGGCCGTCATACCAAAGAAACCCAAAACAAAGATGGGGAACTTGGAAATAAGAATTTCCTTCAGGCTGATGTGCTCGGCCTCTCCTTCGCCCTTCCAGTACCATACCGTAATGGCAAAAACCACAAAGGGGATACTGATAACGCGCACCACGTTCCACACTTCACCATAGGCCACGGCCGTTCCCGGAGCGATAATCGGGTTGAAAGCCAGACAGGTGGCAAGCACCTGACCGGAGTTCAGAATGCCCGTTCCCACCCATGCGCCGTATTGCAGGTCTGACAGGTTGAGCGCTTTACCGATAAAGGGGCTGATGAACATGGTCAAAATGCCAAAGCCAAGAATCGTGGCAATGGCAAGGGCCAGATCCACAGGGCGAGCACGCACACCAGGGGCAGCCGCCACCGCCGCAGAAACACCACACACACCGCAGGCTGCCGCCATAACGGCCGCCACAGAGCGATCAACCTTCCATACCTTACTCAACCAGAGGATGAGGAAAACCGTGCCGAACACAAAAGCCATAATAAGCAATGCGGCGCTTATACCCAATTTAAGGAGGCTTTGCAGGGTATAGAGCGAACCCAGCATGATAACACCCGTTTTAATGAACAGGCGGGTCGTGCGAAAGCCTGCATCCGCCCACGCGGGAATTCTTCCACCAAACACAAAGTTGCGGAACAGCATACCCGCGATAATAGAAAGTAAGATATAGTTAAGGCTCAACACTTTTACAGGCCAACCCTTGACGCCAAAAAGCGTTATGCCGTCCAGCCACGGAACAGCATACATGCGCAAAACGGCCAAGGTGCCAATCATAAGCGCCAAACCGGGGATAATGGCCACAATTTTCCCTAATAATCCTCTGTCTTCCATAATCTTCCTCCGCCACTGCGTGTGTTTTGCGTTATAAACATTCTTTCACAATCCGGTAAAAGGTTTAGAGGATAGTTGTTTGGTGTGATATCACGAGAAACCTATTAGCGCAAGTATATTCAGTGAGTTAGTATGGCTGTTTGAGCAAAATACTTAGAATAATAGACAAGATTATAAATTGTACAAACAACCAACAAAACAGCTCCCCCCATAAACAAATGACTTACTTGTTCTTTTTTTAACTTTCAAAATTCTGAAATACGTTTTCACAGCAAAGTACTGCCGAAGCCAGATCCGACCTACTAAAAAAATAAGTTTTCTCGATACAACTTTTTTTCAAAAATTCCGCCCGCTTTTCAGCCCGCGCGCCACACGCATCGCCTCGCTAAAAAACAGCCATTTTAGTGGTTTGATGATTTTTTTTAAAATCTTGCTTGACAGTCAGGCGATATCCACATATACCCACTCTTCGTGTTGGGCTGTCGTTCAATTGGCAGGACGACGGATTCTGACTCCGTTAATCAAGGTTCAAGTCCTTGCAGCCCAGCCAACACAAAGCGTCCCCATCGTCTAGCCGGCCCAGGACAACGGCCTTTCACGCCGTCGAC
>CAZFCC010000058.1:0-12164 GCA_964517635.1 uncultured Desulfovibrio sp.
CTGATTGCAGGCTGCCAGGAATTGAAAATATGCCGAAGTAGTTCGGGGAACGTGGGGAGGGCCTTGAATTTTTCATACAAAACGAAAGCGGCGGGTACATCACACCGAACAGCCTGATGCGCGCCGTTCTAATCAACCATCGATCAGACAAACGGGGGGACAGCAGAATGGCAGCGCGCAGGAGGCTTGACCCAAAGTTTCGGCATTTCTGCGCCGATGCAGGACGCATTGAACAGGCAGAAGGAACTGGCTGCTCTACTTATCGATCAAAACACTACTCGCGGATGGCATTGCGTAGCGCGTAGAGGGCTTGCCCCAAAATTCTGGCAATTTTGCGCCGATGCGGGACGCATTGAGCAGACGGGTGAACTGGCTGTTCTATTGACTGATCAAAGCCCTATTCGCGGATGGCATTGCGCGGCGCGCAGGGAGATCACCCGAGGGCAGCGAGGGACGCTCCCGCAGCAAAGGACGCGCAGCCCTCGCAGGCTCGTGAAATTTGGAAAGCCCAAGAGGGCTGGCCAGAGTGGGCGCTGGTGGGGCCTTGAGGGTTGCCGGAATATGGAAAGCCCAGCGGGGTCGTCCGGGGGGAGTGCAGAGGGGGCCTCGGAGGGGCGGCAGCCCCTAACAGGCCCCCATCTGCCGCTCGCCGCGCAGGCGGCCCAAATAAAGAACAGAGAACACGCCTCCGTGCCCGCAGGGCCGAAAAAACTCCTTTTCGAAGAACAAGCTTTCTTTCTGCCGCCCGCCGCGCAGGCGGCCCAAACTAAATTAAAGAACAAGCCCTTTCTCTTTCCAGCCTGCGCGCCGCGCAATATCCCACCCGTAAGGCGCATCCCCCCCCCTTCTCTAGCTGGCCGCCGTCCCCGAGAACTGCTGCGAGATAAAGGTGGCGTAATCGTCCGTCATGCCAGCCACAAAATCCAACACCCGCAAATACGCCGTATACAAACACTCACCCGTGGCCGGGGCATTGCTGCCCATCAGGGTCAGGGCGCGTTTTTCCTGATAAGACATGAGGTTATTTTTGCTGAAGTTGAAGCAGGCGGGTATAAACACATCAAGCAGGCGCTTGTACAGGGTATACGTGCCTATTTCCAGGGCTATTTTTTGCGGATTGTGCATGATCTTGTTGTTGAAGACCTCTCTGGCCCCTGCCATAAAGTCCGCCACGTCCTTACGTGCATGCTTGAGCAGATCGCCCTGGAGCTTGCCGTTCATGATGTCTTCATAATTATCAAGAAATGTCTTCGCCACCGATGGAATGATATGCGCCATGGCTCTTGTGCGCAGCATTCCCGAGCGCCGTCGATCCGAATCCATACTTGCCAGGCGCTCGCAGTCCAGATCTTTTTCGCTCAACAGCGGAGTCATGACGTCTTTTATGTCCTGATAGGTGATGATGCGCAATTCACGCGCGTCTTCCATATCAATAATGCGGTAGCAGATGTCGTCTGCGGCTTCCAGCAGGTAGGAAAGAGGGTGGCGACGCGCGCGGCCGTCGTGCATCAAGCCCAGGACACTGAAGACCTCGGTAAATATCTTCTGCTCTGCCGTGTAATAGTTAAACTTGCCGCTCGATCTGCCAAGGGCCTCATGCGCGGAGCAAGGGTATTTTACAAGGCTTGCCAGCACTGGGAACGTCAAGCGGAAACCACCGGCATCTTTATTGTTTTCAAGCGTATTGATTACGCGAAACCCCTGGGCATTGCCGTCAAAGGCTTCAAAATCCGCCCGTTCGGCGGGCCGCAGATCCTTGAGGTAATTTTCGGTATGGCCCGTATCCTTGAACCAGTCGCGGATGGCCTCTTCTCCTGCATGTCCAAAGGGCGGGTTGCCGATGTCGTGGGCCAGGCAGGCGGCCTGTATGATCTGGCCGAGGTGCTCGGGGCTATAGCCTTGGGGCAGATGCCCCCTTTCGGCCAGCCCCTGCCCCGCCAGCAAGGCCAACGAACGCCCAACGCAACTAACCTCAAGCGAGTGGGTAAGGCGGTTGTGGATATGGTCGTTACGCACCAGGGGGTGTACCTGCGTTTTTTTGGCCAGCCTGCGGAAAGAGCTGGAAAAAATGATGCGGTCATAGTCTTGCACAAAGGGATTGCGCACGGGATCAAGATCAGCAAGATATTTGTCCTGCCGTGTCCAACGGTACGGAGCCAGCAGGCGGGCCCACTGCTCTGCACGCGATTCTATATGCTGTTCTGTATGCTGGCTCATAAATTCTCCTTCCAAGGCTTTAGGACAAGAAACCGCGCGCCGCAAGCGCCCAAGCGCGGCCACCCTCGACCGCACACGCCGCCAGCCGCCTCAAGGCGCGCAAGACCCTCTCAAAGCACGCAAGCCACACATCAACACCCAAGACGCCCAAGACGCCCCAAGGCCCATGCCAGCCCCAAAATTGAGCCCCTCGGCTCAAGGGAGGGGCAGCCAGCATAAGCGCGGCAGAATAGGGCGCCAGAGCGCGACGGCTAGCGACAGACCACGACAAACTCACAGCAACGCCAAGCCCGCAGCCAGCGGCAACCTCACAGCAAGGCGATCCCGCAGCCAGCGGCAACCTCACAGCAACGTTAGCTCCACAACCAACGCTACCCCGCAGCCAACGGCAATCCCCCGCCTTTTCAGGCAACCGGGCGGCTGCCGCAAAAAGACGGGGGATGTGAAGCTCTTCTGCTCTGTGGCAATGCTGTTATGCGCCGCCCTGCTTCATCTGCCTGATAAGATCCTGAAGCACGCTGGCCTGGCGCGACAGCTCCGTGATGGAATCGGCGGACTGATTCATAAACGCGGCGTTTTCGCCCGATATTCTGTCCACTTCGTCCAGGCTGCGGTTAATTTCAGAACTGGCGGCAGACTGCTCTTCCGAAGCGGCAGCAATGGCCCGCACCTGATCTGTGGTCATGTCAACCATGGACACGATCTCCGCCAGGGCCGAGCCGGAGCGGTCAGCCAGCTCGCTGGCGCCCTGAATGCGGGTCACCGTGCGGGTAACCACGTCAATGGTATGCGTCGTGCCTGACTGTATACCGCCAATGGCTTCACCCACTTCTCTGGTGGCCGTCATGGTTTTTTCTGCCAGCTTGCGCACTTCATCAGCCACAACGGCAAAGCCCCGCCCGGCATCGCCCGCACGCGCGGCTTCAATGGCAGCGTTAAGAGCCAGCAGGTTGGTCTGGTCGGCAATGTCGGCAATAACGTTCAGCACCTTGCCAATGGCCTCGGCCTGAACGCCAAGCCCGGCCATGCCCTCTTTCATCTCGCCCGCCTGCTGCTGCACACTGCTGATATTATTGAGCAGTTCCGTAACCGATGTGGAGCCGTCCTGGGCCTTGCTTCTGGCCTGGTCAGCTGTGCCTGCTGCGTGAGAAGAGCTTTGGGCCACTTCAAGCATGGAGGCGTTCATCTGCTCCATGGCCGATGCTGTTTCGCGCATGCGGTCGGCCTGGCGCGTGGTGCCGTCATTGGCGCAGTGAATGAGGTTGGACAGATTGTCAGTGGTGGCGGTGAGCGTATGCACCACGGCCTCAAGCTGACTTGCGGCGTATAACATGCCTTCAATCTTGGCTTTTTCGGCTTCTTCCGTGGCGGCCTGGGCCTGGAGCATAAAGCCCTGAGCTTCATCGCGCTCTTTCTGGGCTTCGTCTGTGGCCTTGAGGGTTTCGGCCCTGAAGCTGTCCAGATTGTCCGCAGTGGCGTTCAAAGCCTTGGCCAGCGGCGTGATGGAAGATTTTTTGCTGACATCAAGCCTGCGCACAAGATTCTCAGACCCCAGCTCACCGGCAAAGGCAATGCATTCGCGCATGACGTTGAGGTCGCGGCTGGTGGAAGCAAAGCCCACGCCGTAAATGGCCAGCATGGAAACTGCCAGAATTATCCACATGGTCGTGCGGCTGCGGTCGAGCTGTTCCTGCATATCCTGCATGGCGGCGTCGAACCGGGCGTTCATTGCCTTGTCAAACAAGCCGCCCTGATCGCGATAGGCCATGGCCACGGGGGTTACCGTTTTGGCGTAGTCTTTATAGACCTTGTAGCGCTCATCCGCAGGGATGGCCCGCAAAGGCAAAAGAACATCACGGCCATTGGCAATAAAGTCAATGGCGGCCGCGCGGGCCTCGTCAATAATCTTTATTTCCTCACGGCTGAAAGGCATGGCCCCAAGCTGCTTAAAGCGCTCTTCGTTGCGTTTGGCGATTTCGGCCTGCTGGGTGATATCTCTTTCAAGGTTGCCGCCCAACATGGCGTCCCGGGTAAGGCGGCTCACATAGTTGATGTCTTTTCCGATTTCAAGACTGGTAATCTTGCCCACCACGTCCACATTCCGCATCTGTAAAAACGAGCGATCCAGGGTGGAAACGGCGTCAAGAGAAAAGGCGAACATGGCCGCAAGAGCCACAGCACCTATGGTTATCGTCAAAATAAACTTTCCGCGCAAAGAAAATGAATTCATAATAACACTGCTTGGCTGAGAGTTGAACAGTTCTTTCCTGCGTTCCAATATATATTTTCTGCACTGCCGAAGCGGCCCGAAAAGCCGTACGACGACATGCATGGCCAACGAAACTTCGCGATCGGTCGAGTCACCTACCGAAACATATCGGCAAATTTTAAGCAAGCTATAGAGCTCTATTCGACGACAATTAACCGTAATTGTTATAAATACTAGTCAAAAATAATCCCAAAAATGGCACATTAATACATATGATTTTGCTTTGTCCAACTAATCATGCGCCTTAAAATCCGCCACGGGTTCTGGCACGCCATTTTCCTTCCCAGGCCTTGCATGCGGGCCTGTTCCCGCGTGCAAAATCCGGATACCGCTTTTATTCACAAGTGCCAGCGGCGAGAGGCGTTTTTTGAGCTGTGCGCGTTGGAAATGGCTGTGAGGAGGGGGCGGAAAGGGGCGGGAGCGCCAGAAGCCGCGGGCACTGGCAGAAAATTCGCCGCCAGGCAGATTGAAGACGCAGCACCCTGAAATGCCGATCAAGTATAATAAAAACACAAGGGGGCGTTGCAAACAGAGGGAGCGGCATTGCACAATGCCGCCCCCACGTCATTCTTTATAAACCCGTGTTTGCTCAAAGGCAAAAAACTCTACAGGTTGGCGGCGTACCAATCGCCCGCAAGGCGCAGCCCCTGGCGCACGTCAACGCAGGGGGCATAACCAAGGCGCGTCGCGGCGCGGCTGATGTCGGCCAGGCTGTGGCGCACGTCGCCCGCGCGGAAATCGCGGTGCTCAACATCAGCTTTGGCGGCTTCGGGCTTGTGGCGCGCCACTTCTTCACGAATAAGGGCAAAAAGTTCATTCAGGGTGGTGCGCTGCCCAAAGGCCACGTTGTACACGGTATTGGTAGCTTCACCCTGGGCAAAGCTCGCCAACAGGTTGGCCTCCACCACGTTGTCGATATAACAGAAGTCACGGCTGGTTTCGCCATCGCCGTTCACATAGACGGTTTCACCCTTGATAAGGCTGGCAAACCACTGAGGAATAACCGCCGCGTAAGCCCCGTAAGGATCCTGACGCTGGCCGAAGACGTTGAAATAGCGCAGGCCAACGCTGGAAAAGTCATAGCAGCGGGTGAAAACATCGGCGTATAGCTCGTCCACATACTTGGTGACCGCATAGGGCGACAGGGGGCGGCCGATCTTGTCTTCCATCTTGGGCAGCTCGGGCGAGTCGCCATAGGTTGAAGAAGAAGCGGCGTACACAAAGCTTTTGACCCCGGCATCGCGAGCAGCCACCAGCATGTGCAGAAAACCGGTTATATTGCAGCTATTTGACAACAAAGGATCTTCAATGGAGCGCGGCACAGAACCCAGCGCGGCTTCGTGCAACACATGCTGCACGCCCTCACAGGCCTTGCGGCAAGTGTCCACATCGCGGATATCGCCCTCAATGAAGGTAAAGCGGCTCCAGGCTTCTGGCCCCACAATATCGCGCACCATATCAAGGTTTTTCTGATAGCCGGTCAAAAAATTGTCCAGCCCCACAACAGTCTGCCCCAGCCCAAGAAGGCGCTCAAGCAGATTGGAACCGATAAAACCCGCCACCCCGGTAATCAACCAGCGAGAAGGCGAAGCCTGCATAGTGGCACACAGTTGGGAATACGCGCTCATGTTTGCGTCCTGTTTTTTGCATGGATTTTTCGTCCGGGCGCCGTGGCTGCAAAAGCTCACAGACTCTCTCGGACGGCCATCAGCCTACGCTTCCGGGGCGTGTCTGTAAAGCCGAGCAAGGCCAGCCCGCGCCCGCACAGGCGGCAGATTGAAATTGAAGGGCATGAGCCCCCTTTTCACCTGCCCTGCCTGGTGGTATACATTGGCGCATGCGTTCACAAGCCGCCACAACAGCAGGGCGGCGCAGCGCACAAAGGGAGACGCAGGCCAATGAAGATCATCGTTCTGGGCAACCAGGCCAGGTCCATGAGCAATTTCTGGAGCGTGCTGATCCGGCGCATGCGCCACGCCGGACATGAAGTTGTCTGCTGCACCCCGCCGGGCGATCCCGGCTCGGAGGCGGCGCTGGCCGCCCAGGGGGCGCGCCTGTTGCATTACCCCCTTGACCGCAAGGGCCTCAACCCCCTGCGCGACCTGCGCACCACCGGGGCCTTGTTGCGCCTGTTCAAAGATGAAAAGCCCGACCTGCTCTTCAGCTCCACCATAAAGCCCGTTATCTACGGCTGCATTGCCGCGCGCGTTGCGAGGATTCCTCATATATACGCCACTATTACGGGCCTCGGCTATGCCTTCGAGGCCGACAGCTTTTTTAAAAAATGCGTCAACAAGCTGAGCGCTCTGCTCTACCGCACAGCCCTGGGCGGGGCTGAAGGCGTGTTTTTTCAGAATGACGATGACATTGCCGTGTTCCGTCAGTCCGGCATTTTGGGCCCGCGCTCGCGCATACTCAAGGCGCGCGGAACCGGCGTGGACACAAAGCGCTTTGCCCCAGCCCCGCTGCCCGGGCTGGCGGCTGATGGCTCTCTTGAAGAGTCGCCGGTTTTTCTGCTGGTAGCCCGGCTGCTTGAAGCCAAAGGGCTTGAGGAATACGCCCAGGCGGCCCGCATGCTCAAGGCAACACACCCCCAGGCGCGCTTTTTGCTTCTTGGCCCTGCCGAACAGGGGCTTGGTAGCATAAGCCTTGAAACCGTGCAGCAGTGGCAGGCTGAGGGTTGCATAGAATACCTCGGCGAAACGCGCGATGTGCGCCCCTATGTTAAGGCCGCGCATGTGATGGTGCTGCCCTCCTGGCGTGAAGGCACGCCCACATCCATTATGGAAGGCATGAGCATGGGCCGCGCCGCGGTGGTCACCGATGCCCCGGGCTGCCGCGAGGTTGTGCGCAACGGCTATAACGGCTACCTTGTGCCTTTACGCGATGCCGAAGCCCTGGCTGCGGCTATGGAAAAATTCATCCGCCAACCGCAGCTTATGGCCGAAATGGGGGCCAATGGCCGCCAGATGGCCCTGGACGAATTTGACGCAGAAAAGGTCGCTGCGCGCATTCTTGAAGACATGCGCGTCCCCACGGGCGCGTAGCTGACCGCAAAGCGCAGACATATCAGCGGCCGCGATACGGCGACTCACGGTGCGCGGCGGTTCCACGGTGCGCAGCGGTTCCACGGTGCGCAATGTTTCGTATGCGCGGTGATTCCAGCGTGCAGTGATCCCAGTGTGCAGTGCTTCGTGTGTGCAGTGCTTCCAGTGTACAGCTTTTCTTATGCGCAGTGATTCATATGTGCAGTGACGGCCGGGCCTTCAACCAACACGCGGACGGCCCATAAAAACAGCGGCAACAAGTACGGCTCAAGCATAACAAGCTTTTGGCAAGGCTAATCTCCTTCAGAGGATATGTTGTAATGATAAGCAGCTATCGCATGGGTCTTTTGCAGATGCTTGACCTGTTCTGCATCCTGCTGGCCCTGACTATTTCAGGAATGACCACCATTGCTCCGGATTTGAGCGTTTTTGACGACTACACCGGGGCTTCGCTCTTCACCGTTTTTTTCTATATGCTGTTTTTCTACATCCTTGATGCCTACAACGTAGGCAACGAAGACTTCAAGGAAACCACAGGCCGCGTGCTTGTGGCCTG
This sequence comes from uncultured Desulfovibrio sp., assembly GCA_964517635.1. Lineage (GTDB taxonomy): Bacteria > Desulfobacterota > Desulfovibrionia > Desulfovibrionales > Desulfovibrionaceae > Desulfovibrio. The sequence continues at coordinate 8,090 of CAZFCC010000058.1, forward strand.
CCTGCTGGCCATCATATCCTCGGCCACGGCATCCTATGCCTTTCAGCACTGGCGCTTTGACCGCAAAACCATCTTTCTGCTTTTTGCCCTTTCTTTCTGCCTCAGCCTGTTCTGGCGCTGGCTCTACCACTTTAATGCCGACAGGCTCACCCACCCCCTGCGCATTCTGCTGGTGGGCGTAGACCGCGCCGGAAAAGTGCGCCAACTCCTGGCCGAAGGCTTGCCCCAGGCCGAAATTCTCGGCTATGTGGGCGAGCGCGATCAGGGGCCCGATGCCGGGCCTTGCCTTGGCCCGCCCTTTCTGGCTCTGGACATAGCCCAGGAAAAAGACGCCACCATGATACTGCTACTGCCCGATGCGCCCATTGATGACGACATCGCCCACGAGCTCTTGCAGGCCAAGCTGCGCGGAAGAATGGTGGTGGACATACGCAGTTTTTACGAGCATGTGGTGCAGCGCCTGCCCATCTCGCAAATGACCGATGAATGGCTGCTACAGACCGAAGGCTTCTCGCTCAATACGCGCGGCTCGCTGCGGCGTCTCAAGCGGGCGCTGGACGTGCTCATTTCGCTGCTGCTGCTCATACCCGCAACCCCCGTCATGCTGCTCACGGCCCTTATCGTGCGGCTTGAATCGCCCGGCCCGGTCATCTACAAGCAAGACCGCGTGGGCCTTTTTGAAAAGGAATTCACGGTTTACAAGTTCCGCTCCATGCGCGCCGATGCAGAAAAAGACGGCGCCGTCTGGGCCAGCGCCCAAGACAGCCGCGTGACCTTTTTCGGCCGCTTTATCCGCAAAGTGCGCATAGATGAACTGCCGCAAATTTGGAACATCCTCAAGGGCGACATGAGCTTTATCGGGCCACGCCCCGAACGCATGGCTTTTGTACAGCAGCTCAAGGAAAGCATCCCCTATTACAGCCTGCGGCACACGGTAAAACCCGGTCTTACCGGCTGGGCGCAGGTCTGCTACCCCTACGGCGCTTCCGAAGAAGACGCACGCCGCAAACTGGAATACGACCTCTATTACATAAAAAATATGTCCATCTTGCTGGATATAAATATTATCTTTAAAACCATCGGCGTGGTGCTCTTTCCCAAGGGCGCGCGCTAGCACCAGCCCATATCCCACCGGGCGCAAAACCGGCCATTCGCCGCAACAGGCAATGCACAGCCCCGCCACACAGATCAGCAATGGTCTGCGTGGCGGGGCTTTTATTTGAAAGGCTTTGTGGGGGAGGGCCCCTTTTGCAAAAGGGTCGCCTCCCCCACACCCCCACCCCCTAAAACCTTTATTCGTGGTTTGATCTGCCACAAAATTCTTCAGCAGCGCCGGGAAAGACGGCAGTTGAAAGCGCAGTCGGGCAGCAAAAAAGGGGCCTTTTTAAAGCCCCTTTCTTGATACCGCATGCGCAAAAGCGCTATTTTTTCTGCAATTTCAGCCGCTGCACCACGGCATCTGCCCCCAGCGAGGCGAATTCAGCCACATCCCGACCCTCGCGGGCGCTCTGGGGCAAGAGCAGTTCCGGGAGGTTTGCCAGGCTCTTGTCCGGCGACACGCCGTACTCGGGCGGGAAAGTATCGTTAAAATACATGTCCTGAAAACCCGCGAACTTGAGGGCATGGGCCGTGGCGTCGAGCACAGCGTGCTCGTTATCGCCCACAAGGCCCAGCGCGCGGGCATTGCGCAGACCGGCCAAGCACTCCCCCCCCTGGGTGCAGGCTATGTGCCCGTGGCGATTTGCCATAACCATGGCGTCCATGATCTGCTGTTCGGTCACGCGCACCACTTGGAAGGCGCGCTCGCCGCCGCGCTCCATAAAGCGCTCGGCCAGCATGCGCACGCGCGGGAATGAAACGGGATTTCCTATCATGGCGGCCTGGGCCACGCTGGGCTGCACGGTCACCGGCTGCCAGTGGCGCGAACTCGCGAGCGCGTCGTAATAACGCCACACCGGGTCGGCATGTTCGGACTGCACGCCAAAAATACGCGGCAAACCGGTAATGATGCCAAGATCAAGCATCTTTAAAAAACCCGCCATGATGGCCGTAACGTTGCCCGCATTGCCAATGGGCACAAAGAGGCACTGATCCGTCATGTCCCAGCCGTACCACTGGGCCACTTCATACGCGTAAGACTCCTGCCCCAGAATGCGCCAGCTGTTCTTGGAGTTGAGCAGCGCCACGCGGTAGTTTTCTGCCAGCAGCTCCACCACCTTCATGCAGTCGTCAAACACGCCAGGCAGTTCCAACACTGTGGCGCCGCTGCCCAGGGGCTGCGAAAGCTGCTGGGGCGTTACCTTGCCGTGGGGCAGCAGCACCACGGACTTGAGCGGCGCACCCACATAGGAGGCATACAGGGCCGCGGCCGCCGACGTGTCGCCGGTAGAGGCGCAGACCGTCAGCACTTCGTCCCATTCATTGCGGCGGCAGAGCCACTTGAGATAACTGAAGGCGCAGGCCATGCCCCTGTCCTTGAATGAGGCACTGGGGTTTTGCCCGTCATTTTTATAGGCAAAATCCACGCCCACCATGTGGCGCAGGGCTGGCGCGGCTTCCACCACCGGGGTGATGCCCTCGCCCAGATAGACAATATCGTCTTCTTCCAGCAGGGGGGCCAACAGTTCGTAATACCGAAAGATGCCCTTGAGTGCCGTGGAGCGGCTGGCGCTGCGGTCGTCAAAAATCTTTCGCCATTCCTGGCCGCTGCGTTCTTTGAGCTTGGAAAAATCCAGGTTTTCCAGCAGAAAAACACCGCCGCACTGCGGACAGGTATAGAGCAGGCTGTCGCCCGGATAGCGCGCGCCGCAGTCAAGACAGACATATTCCATGCGGCCGCGATAGGCCGGAAAATCCGCGTGGGCCATGTGACGAACTCCTTTTGGCATCAGAAACTGAAAACGTTTTTTCGGCGGCGTCTTGTGCCGCTGGCCGGAGCGTTCCACGGTTGGAATACCCCGAAATATTGCTTGGTTGGAAACCGTCTTCCAAAAATGTTTCAGGCGCTTGCAGCGAGCCTAGCCGTTTTTCCGGCCTGCATCCTCAGCCGCATGGGGCGCGTTGGCGTTCTGTGCGCCGGGGGCCTCGGCGGCATGGGGCGCGCTCATGTGCTACGCGCCATTGCCCGGCGCTTTATTACCCGGCGCGTCGCTGCCCGCTGCGTTCGCGCCCGGCGTAGTGGTATCCGGCCCAGCAGCTTCCGCCGCAGGACTGCCCGCCGTTTCCTTGTTATTTTTGCTCTTGATCCAGCTTTTTTCCGTGCCGGAACGCAAGCGAACGATATTTTCACGGTGCTTCCAAACCACAACGGCCCACACGCCAAGGGCCAGCGGCAGCCAGCTCCATTGCCCGCTGACGGCCAGGGCCACGGGCAGGGCCGTGACCAGGGTCAGCGAGCCCAGCGAAACAAAGCCGCTGCGCCAGATAACAAGCGTACACAGCAGCGCACTGGCCAAAAGTTGCCAGAACGCCAGGGGCAGAAAAATACCGATGCTGGTGGCCACGGCCTTGCCGCCCCGAAACTTCATAAAGCAGGAAAAAACATGCCCAAGCACACAAGCCAGGGCCACTATGCTGACAAAAACGGGCGAAGCATTGATTTTAAAGGCCAACCATACGGGCAGGGCCCCCTTGAGCACATCGCACAAAAGCGTGACAACGCCCCATTTGAAACCGCAAAGGCGGGCCACGTTGGTGGCTCCTGTGTTGCGGCTGCCGCTTTCACGCGGATCAATGCCGCAAAAGGTTCTGGCAATAACCAGCCCCCACGGCGCGGAACCAAGAACATAAGCCAGGGCTATCCAGAGTATTTCCAGCATGGGCATCTCCACAACACGCTGTCGGACTGTATTCTTTGGGGGTGCAACTGCCGGGTGGTCAGGCGCAAGCCTTGAAAACTCAAGGCCGCAAGGCCCATGAACACGCCGCGCTAAAGCAGGCTAGCGTTGCCACAGTGTTCGGCCTGCCAGCCACGCTTGCGGGCCCCCTGCCCTGATCAGGGCATTCCTGTAACAGGCTGAGCCATAATAAAAGTTTTGGGGGGTGGGGGCGTGGGGGAGGAGACCCTTTTACAAAA
>CAZFCC010000059.1:0-11867 GCA_964517635.1 uncultured Desulfovibrio sp.
CGGTACATGACTGGAGTAAAAAATGGCCTTTTGACGCAGCCAATTGGACAAAAGAATTATTTAGAAACAGCCCTTAGGGAGTGGGGCGTGGAAGAGTATGGCGGCTATGCAAGTTTCGCCTTTTCTTGGCAGCTATCCAGCTTCCACTGTTGCAGCAGGCCATCGAAGAAGCGATCCAGCATGCGCTGATCCGTGCCGTCCAGACCGAGCACGTTGGCAGTCAACAACTGCCGATGTGACAGTTGGCTCACAAGCGGCAAGGCCACACGGTGATCCGGCAGCTGGAGTTGGGCCGGAATCATGCACATTTCCGCCCCCACAGTGCGGTTAAGCACCAGAGATTGCGTGTGCAGGCCCAGGTCAGTGGCCATGCGGGAGACCTGTTCCGCCGTTTGCAGCGAGCGCAGGCTGGGTTCGGACACAACCAGCAGGCGATCCACATGGGCCACCGTCCCCCTGCCCAGGTGCTCGACGCCAGCCTCCATATCCACAAGAACCCAGTCGTTTCGTTCAAGCACCAGATGGGCCAGCATGGCCTTGAGCAGGGCGCTGGATTCGCAGGCGCAGCCGCCGTTGGCTGTTGTCAGAGCGCCCATGACCAGCAGCCGCTTTTGGCCCACAGGCCACGAGCCCAGCGCTGGCCCCGAAACAGGAAGTTCGGCGGAAAGAATTTCCGGCAGGTCTTCCACATGCGGGTTGAGCACCATCATGCCGCCCTGGCCCGCAGGGCGGATGCGCTCGCGAACCAGGTCGGGCCGCTGGCTCAGGGCCACGGGCATGGCTTGGGCATCAAGCCCGCAGGCCTGCCCCAGTGAAAGGGCCGTATCAGCATCCACCAGCCATACCTGGTGGCCCATGCGGGCCAGATAATCTCCAAACCAGGCCGTGATGGTGGTTTTACCCACCCCCCCCTTGCCGGAAACGGCAATCTTCATAGCCTTTCCTCCTGCCGTGCCATGCAGCAGATCATTTGCCGCGTGTTTTGGCTGCGCGCCCCCGCAAGGACGCGCAGCGAAACAAACATCCGTAGGGCGGCTGCCGCCGGATCAGGCGCGCAGCCCAAGGCCGAGCCGCTTGGCGCGGATGCGCTGGTCAAGCAGGTCTGCCGCCTTGACCGGGTCGGCTTCGACCACAAAGGACGCCCCCACAAGGTCTTCCAGCCCGTTCAGAGCCAGGTCGGTCACCACATCCGAGCCGAGAATGTTGGGCGGCAGCCCGAGATGAGTATAGATACCGCTGGCAACGGCATAAAGCCCGATGGCGGCGGCTTTTTCCGAGTACCATTCGGGGGCGGATGCCGCCACGGGCAAGTCGGATATGTCCACGCCAAGGCTGTTGGCGATAAGGCCGCAGAGCTGCATGATGCGGGCATTGTCCACGCAGCTGCCCATATGCAATACAGGCGGAATGCCCAGCGATGCGCAAAGTTTTTGCAGGCCCGGCCCCGCCATGTGCGCGCCTTCGGGCAACAGCAGCTCGGCTTTGCCCGCCGCCGTTGTGACACAGCCCGTAACCAGCACCATAATATCTTTTTTGATCAGTTCCTTGATAATGCCCACATTGGCCGAATCCTGCCTGATCTTGGGATTATTGCAGCCCACCACGGCCACAAAACCACGCACGGTTCCAGCCTTGACGGCGTCCAGCAGCGGATCCAGCGAACCGCCCAGAGCTTCAAGGAGGGCCTCGTTGGAAAAACCGGTCATGATATTTACCGGCGAAACGGGAATATCCACCCGGCCCGGATCTCTGGCGGCAAAGGCCTCTATGGCCATATGCAGGATGGCCCTTGCCTCTTGCCGGGCATTTTCAGGGGTAAAGTTCACATGCACGGCCCCGGTAAAGCGGGCTTTGGGGGCTGTGTCGATAAAGCGGGTGTGGTAGCAGGCGGCTATCTGCACAAGACTTGGCATGATGCACTGGTAATCCACCACCACGGCTTCCACGGCGCCGGTCACGATGGCCAGCTCGGTCATAAGATGGTTGCCCGCCATGGGAATTCCCTGGCGCATGAGCAGCTCGTTGCCCGTACAGCAAAGCCCCGCCACGGTGATACCCTCGGCCCCCGCCAGCCTGGCCTGCTCCACAATTTCCGGCTCACGCGAAACGGCAAGGATCATTTCTGACACAACGGGATTATGCCCGTGCACCAGAATGTTGACGGTTTCTTTTTTGATGACACCAAGATTGACCGTGGACATGCGCGGGCTGGGCGTGCCGAAAAGAATGTCGCATAGCTCCGTGGCAATCATAGACCCGGCCCAGCCATCGGCCAGGGCGCAGCGGGCCGCATGCAGCATGGTGTTGGGGGCATCGTTATCGCAGCCCATATGGGTGCGGTGCATCATTTCGGCAATTTCGCGGTCTACGCCGCGCGGCGTGATGCCGAGTTTTTCCCATATTTCTCTACGCTTGGCGGGTACGCGGGAAATAAAATTCACGGCGCCGCGCCTGCTGCCAAAATCGCTGTAGCAGGCGTCTACCACAAGAGCGGCCACCTCGTTGACGGCGAGGCCCTCCACGGCGATGCCCAGTTCTTCGGCAATGCGCAGCAGCTTGGCCGTATCGCGGATTTCGTAACCTTCGGCCTTGCCTTCGACCACGGCTTCAAGGGTTTCGATAACGTCGCGCCCGTGATCGGAGTGCCCGGCAGAGCCGCCGGCAATAAAACGCCCGAAATTCCGCGCCACAATAACGTGGGCATCGGCGCCGCAAACGCCGCGCGAGAGCTTGCCGCCGGGGGTGGCCTTGGCGCTTATGCGGCAGGGGCCCATGACGCAATTGCGACACGTTGTGCCCAGTTCACAAAAACGGCAGTGCGGCTTTTGCTGGGCCAGCCTGTCCCACGCGGTTTCGATACCTTCTGCGCGGGCTTTATGCAGCATTCTTTGGGCATCTTCCCAGATGGACATGGTCGTAATGTCTGTCTGCCTGTCATCCATAACGCGCTCCTCGCTCATGCTGAAAGTTGCTGCCCAGGGGCGGGGTGTGCGCCCGTGCGCATACCATTTATAGTAGTCTGGCATGGAGCGGAGATTTTGTCTGTCAGCTGGCTGACAAAAGCACGCATCATGAAAAAACAGATGCTCAGCGCAGCAATTCGCGCAGACGCTCTTCGTTGAGAATGCGATACAGGCCGCGCTGTTCTTTGCGCAGAATGCCGAGTCGGGTAAAGTCCGTAAGCAGGGTAGAGATGGTCTGGCGTGACGTGCCCAGGCTCTGGGCCAGTTTTTCGCCCGAAAAGGGCAGGCGGATAAGGCTGCCTTTTTCGGGCTTGTGCGCGTCCTCTTCACGGGGCAGATCCATAAGCAGGCGCGCCAGGCGCACGGTCACATCGCGCAGGGCAAGACCGTCAATAATACTGAAGCAGCTTTTCAGCATGCCGCCCAGCACGCGCACAATGGGCATGGTAAATTCCGGTATGGCCATCATGCCCCTGTTAAAGGTGGGCGAATCCAGTAAAAGAATAACGGAATCGTCAACGGCCTGCACCAGCGCGTTGGAATGGCTGACAAAAAGATCACCGGGGTTCAGAAAGCCGATGGTGAACTCGCGCTCTTCGCACGACAAATATACGCGGATAAGCCCGGACTTGACTATAAAGACAAAGTTTTCCGCCTGTTCTGCCCAGGGTTTTTGTGGCTCCTGATCGGAGAGATGGTCGTCGTAACGGGGGGTGAAAATAACGGATTGGCGGGGGCAACGCCGCTCATGAAAAGCAGCCAGTAAAGGGGCGAACTCCGGCCGCGCAAGTTCGTCCAGCAGGTTGATATTGCTGAATTTCATCTTACCCCCTTGCCCGTTTGGCGCGTTGTTTCGCCCTCGTATGCACGCATCGGGCTGCGCGCCTTGTGCAGGCGTTGCGCAAGGCTGCCAGGGCCGCATTGGTCAGCCCATGGGCATCTGGGGCTACGCCCATGTTGCGCCAGGGCGGCGGCGGATGCGCAAAGGCAAAAAAACCGCGTCCAAACGCAAAAATCCCGCAGGCGTCTACGGGATTCTATAGCGAAAGTGTACATTCTCAGGCCACGCGCAGGGTCAGAACTGCGGCGGGTTTTCCAAAGCCTGCGCCAGTTCTCGCAGAGCGGACAGGCTTTCTTCGGCTTCTTTGGGCGTCATGACGTGCAGGGCAAAACCGGCATGCACGATAACATAATCCCCGATCTGGGGTTCCGTGGGCAAAAGCATTACCGAAGCGTTCAAAAAGGTCTGGCTTTCACCCACGCGCACGCGGGCCATGCCTTCGCCGAACAGTTCTTCAATGCGAGCAGGAATGGCAAGACACATAGTCACCTCTTGTAAGGCAGATAAACACCATGGCGGCTTTGGCAAGCACCGAAGCTGCCGGGAGCGCGGCCCGAAGCCGCCCGAAGCCGTCGGGCGCTGCCGGAAAATGTCGAAACCTGAAAAAAGTCAGCTTAACAGCCCTGACGGCGCTAGGCAAGCTGCTGTTGCCTCAAAGACGCAAGCGCGGGGATTGTTTCAGCCTTTGCGCCAAAGGGCCAAGACCGTGCGCCGCACGGGGCAAACCTTGACTTTGCACGGCTATTTGCCCAAACTACAGTGATTTTTCCATCAGGGCTTGTCTCAAAATATGCCTTTTGCCAAATACAGGCGTCACCCGGCCTTTTTCGGTCGAGTACCACAAGAGTATGCTGCCTTTGCCAAAAAGGCCGGTTTCTTTGCTCTTGGCGCAAAGCTCTTATTTGGCGGCAAACCCTGAAGAACATATTATATCTTGCGACATCCAGTGCCGGGAGCCCCCATGAGTGATTATAAAAAAACGCTGAACTTGCCCCAAACCGCTTTTCCCATGAAGGCCAATCTGGCCCAGCGTGAGCCGGAAGCCATCAAAAAGTGGGAAGCCGCCAATGCTTGCGGCGCCATGGTTGAGGCCTCGGGCAGCAAGGGAACCTACATCCTGCATGACGGCCCGCCCTATGCCAACGGGCATTTGCACATGGGGCACGCGCTGAACAAGATTATCAAGGATATTATCGTCAAGTCGCGCAATATGGCGGGCTATGCCTCGCGCTATGTTCCCGGTTGGGACTGCCATGGCCTGCCCATCGAGCACAAGGTGGAGCAGGATCTCAAGGAAAAAAAGAAAAGCCTGCCCGCCCATGTGGTGCGCAAGCTCTGTCGCGAATATGCCAATAAATGGCTTGATGTGCAGCGCAAGGAATTCAAGCGCCTGGGTGTTCTGGGCGACTGGGATCACCCTTATGTGAGCATGGATCCGGCGTATGAGGCCGTCACCGCCGGGGAACTGGCAAAGTTTGTGGCCGCTGGCGGCGTGGCGCGCGCCAAGAAGCCCATTTACTGGTGCTGTTCCTGCCATACGGCGCTGGCCGAAGCGGAAGTGGAGTATAACGATCACACTTCGCCTTCGATATATGTGCGTTTCGCCCTGCCCGATGAAGGCCTGAAAAAGGTCTTTGCCGCCGCTGACCCGGCCCGCGCCCATGTGGTCATCTGGACGACGACCCCCTGGACTTTGCCGGACAATATGGCCGTGTGCCTGCACCCCGAATTTACCTATGCGCTGGTGGAAGCCCAAGGCAGCCAGTATATTCTTGCGGAAGAGCTGGTGCCCTCCTGCGCCGCGACCTTTGGCTGGAGCGACTATACTATTCTTGACCGCGCCGGTGGCGACCGCCTTGAAGGGCTCAAGGCGCAACACCCCTTCTATGACAGGCAATCGCCGCTGGTGCTGGGCCAGCATGTGACTCTGGACGCCGGTACGGGCTGCGTACACACCGCGCCGGGCCACGGCCGCGAAGACTACGACGTGGGCCTCAAGTACGGCCTGGAAATCTATTCGCCCATGGACGACGCCGGGCGCTTTTTGCCTGCTGTGGAGTTTTTCGCCGGGCTTAATGTTTTTGAAGCCAACCCCAAGGTTGTTGAAAAACTTGAAGAAGTTGGCGCTTTGCTGCAAAAGAGCAAAATTCGCCACTCGTATCCCCATTGCTGGCGCTGCAAGGAGCCGGTCATCTTCCGCGCGACCACCCAGTGGTTTATCAGCATGGAAAAAAACGACCTGCGCGCCCGCGCCCTCAAGGCCATTGATGAAGAAGTGCGCTGGATTCCGGCCTGGGGCCGCGAGCGCATCCATAATATGATCGAGTTCCGCCCGGACTGGTGCATCTCGCGCCAGCGGCAGTGGGGCGTGCCCATTCTGGCCCTGCTGTGCGAAGACTGCGGCGAGGCCTGGAACGATCCGGCATGGATGCAGGAAATCGCCGCGCGCTTTGCCAAGCATCCCACGGGTTGCGACTACTGGTACGAAGCCGAGCTGAAAGACGTAGTGCCTGACGGGCTTGCCTGCCCCCAATGCGGCGGCAATCACTGGAAGCGCGAAACCGATATTCTTGATGTCTGGTTTGACTCTGGAACGAGCTTTGCCGCTGTGTTGGAAAAGCGCCCGGAACTGGGCTTTCCCGCAGACCTGTATCTTGAAGGCTCGGATCAGCACCGCGGCTGGTTCCACAGCTCGCTGCTGGTCAGCGAGGGCACGCGCGGCTGCGCGCCGTATCGCGGCGTGCTTACCCACGGCTACGTGGTAGACGGCGACGGGCGCAAGATGTCCAAATCCGTGGGCAACGTCATTGCGCCGCAAGAGCTTATTGAAAAGTTCGGGGCTGAAATTGTGCGCCTGTGGGTGTCTTCGGTGGAATACCGCGAAGACATTCGCCTTTCAGACGAAATTCTTGGCCGCCTGGTGGACGCCTATCGGCGCATCCGCAATACCTGCCGCTTCATCATGGGTAACCTCAACGACATCTCTGCCCAGGATCTGCTGCCGCTGGACAGGCTGCAACCGCTGGATCGTTTCGCTCTGGACGTGGCCGGGCGCGTGCACGAGCGCGTGCAGCAGGCCTATATGGATTTTGATTTCCATAAGGTCTACCACACTCTGCACAATTATTGCGTGACGGATCTTTCGTCCGTGTATCTGGATATTCTTAAAGACCGCCTCTATGCCTCTGCCCCAGAGAGCGAGGAACGCCGCTCGGCCCAGACGGCCCTGTGGCATATGCTGAGCCTTTTGCTGCGCGACATGGCCCCGGTCTTGTCTTTCACCGCCGAGGAAATCTTCAGCCATTTGCCCGAGAGCCTGCGCGGGCCGGAGGCAACGGTTTTTGCCCTGCCTCCGCTGGATGCGGCTCCCTATCTGCTGGATGAAGGCACGCGCGAAGACTGGAACGTGCTTTTGAGCGTGCGCGGCGCCGTAACCAAGGCCATTGAGCCCATGCGCCGTGAGGGCATTATCGGGCATTCGCTGGATACGCGTGTAACCCTTTTTGTGTCCGACGAGATGCGTCAGCGCCTGGAAGGCCTGCATACCGACCTGCGCGCCGTGTGCATTGTGTCGCAGTTGCATCTGGAGGCGCTGGACAGCGCGCCGGAGGCCGCATATCAGGATGAAGAAGTGGCGGGGCTTGCCATTGGCGTTGAAAAGGCCAGAGGTGAAAAATGCGAGCGCTGCTGGATTTACAGCACCGAGCTTGGCTCCGACGCTGCGCACCCTGCCTTGTGTCCGCGCTGCACAGCGGTTATCAAGGGTATGGACTGCTGAAGACATGAGCAGGCGTTACCGAATTCTTGGGGGCATGGCCCTGCTGGCTCTGGTGCTTGACCAGATCACCAAGTATATTGTCATGCAGACCATACCGGAACACCGCTCGGTGACGGTTATTAACGGTCTGTTTGACCTTGTGAACATCCGCAACAGGGGAGCGGCCTTTGGCTTTCTGAACCGTTCGGATATTGAATGGCAGTTCTGGCTGTTCCTTGGGGCCACGGTGGTGGCTGTATGGGCCATATTGATGCTGGTGCGCAGTTCGCATGACGAACCCTGGCTCTTCGCCGGGCTGGGGCTGGTCATGGGGGGGGCTCTGGGCAACCTGGTTGACCGCATCCGCTTTCGGGCGGTGGTGGACTTTTTGGATGTCTATTGGGGCGATTGGCATTGGCCGGCCTTTAACGTGGCCGATTCGGCCATCTTCGTGGGGGCCGCCTTGGCCTGCGTCATCATGTGGCGTCAACCGCCCGAAAATGAAAAGGGCAGCAAAACCGGAAAATCCTCCGGCAAAGAAGGGAGGGCCGCATGATCTTTCATTGGTGGCATGTGGTGCTGGCTATGATTCCTATGATCCCCACGCTGTGGAGCATCATACACATATGGGGGCATGAGTTTCCCTCACCCCAGCAAAGGGCGCTGTGGCTCGTGTTGGTGGTTTTTTTGCCCGCCATCGGCGGCATCATCTATATTTTCACCGGGCGTAAAAAAGTCCTGGGAAAAGTGCAAAATTGAAAAAAGAGGATACTATGCGCACATTCCGTTCATTGTGCCTTGTAACGCTGGCTTGCGCTGCTCTGCCGCTGAGCGCCTGCGTATCCGGCGGTAGCTCCAGCAGCGGCAGCCTCAGCCTTGAGCAGCAGGTGCAGCAGCACGACGTGCAGTTGCGGCAGATGCAGCCCTCACAGGCCGATGCCTGGAATCAGATACAGGCGCTGCGCCAGGAGCTGAATACCGTCAAAGGCCAGATGGATGACCTCAATAATGCTGGCGGCGCGCGCGCCATTATAGACCGCATGAACCGGCATGACGAGGCCCTGCGCCAGGTTGAGCGCAGCATGGCCCTGAACCTGAATCTTGGCGAACCGGCCGCCGCCGCGCCCGCCGCAGCTCCTTTTGCTCCGGCCCCGGCCCTGGCCGCGCCCCAGGCTCCCAGCTATGGCCTGCCCACTTACGGCCAGGCCGCTGCGGGCACTGTGGCTGCGGGCAGCACAGGCTATGCCGCTGCAGTGCCCGAAGGTGTGCAGCCTTACGGCGGGCAGCCCGCTGCCGCGTCGGGCCAGATTCCGGCGCAGGTTCCCGATGGCAGCACTTGGGGGCAGCCTTCGCCGCAGCCCCAGCCGCAGCTGCAGGTTCCGCAAAAGGACATTTCGCTGGCCCTTTTTGACGCGGGCGTCAATGCCTACAATGCCCGCAAATATGACGAGGCCCAGCGCTCTTTCACCGATTTTCTGAAAAACTACAAGGGCCATAACCTGGCCTCTGAAGCCCAGTTCTACCTTGCGGAATGCTACTTCCAGCGCAACCAGTTTGCGGATGCGGCATTGTCGTATGACAAGGTGATCAAGGAATACCCCAAGTCTTCCAGCGCGCCCGGCGCGTATCTCAAGCAGGGCATCAGCTTCAGCAAGCTGAACCAGAGCGCGGCGGCCAATGCCCGCATGGCGGAGCTCATCAAGAAGTATCCCAACTCGCCCGAAGCTGCCCGTGCCAAGACTTTTTTGAAAACCAACAAGTAAAGAACGGCCACCGCCGCGCCGTATATCGGTGCGGCGGTTTGTTATTGCCGTTTTTCAACCGCGCCGGTAACGGCGTAAAGGTGCATGCATGAGCGAAGAAAAGGCCGAGCCCGCCGTGTACAGGCAACTGAGCACGGACATGCGCCAGGGGCTCAAGGATATCTATCAGCAGATATCTACGGCTTCCGACAGCCAGCCGCCGGTCGATGCCGGCACGGATGCGCTCTTTCATGAAGCCACTGATCAGCTTGACGAGGTGCTCAAAACCACCGAAAGCGCCACCATGTCCATTATGGAGATTGTGGAGCGCCACCTGGACATGCAGGAGCAGAATGCCGAACTGTTGACGCTGGTACAGAAAGGAACCATATCCCCCGAGCAGATAGCCATGCTTGAGGACAATAACCGGCAGATGGGCGATGACCTCAACAGCGTGCTCACCACCCTGAGCTTTCAGGATATCACCGGCCAGAGGATCAAGCGCGTGGTCACTGCCCTGAACAAGATCGAAAATACCGTGGTGGAACTCTACCTTTCTTCCGGGCTTATCATGGACGGCGCGGAAAAATTTCCGCAAAAAAACGCTGCCGCCCTGCAGGACGAGGCCCGGCAGGCTGTGGAAGAGTTTCGCCAGCACCGTAAGGCTGAAAGCCTCAAAGGGCCGGACAAAAACGGCGTGTCGCAGGGTGCTATTGACGACATGCTCAGTCAGCTTGGCATCTAAAGCATTTCTCGTTTGAAATGTTCCACAAGGATTTGGAGACAAATCTTTGTCGTCAAATGATTGTAGGGCGGCTTGCCGACCGTTAAGCGATCCTTTGAAGCCTTAATTGCTTTAGGGGCTTTTGTCTGTCTGTTTTTGAGGGAGGCTCCTTTGGCAAAAAGGGGCCTCCTTTGCACTTTATGGTGCGAAATGGCAATCGCCCCTTTGGTTCTTCTTCACCAAGCATCTCAAATGACTTTTTATCCAGGCTGTGTGCATATCCACAACAAAGCAGGGTAGCCCACCGGAAAATAATTGGAGCATATATGAACGTATTTACTGTAGATCATGAGCTGTGCCGCAAAGACGGCATCTGCGCCCTTGTTTGCCCCGTGCATATTATTGACGCCGAGCCGGGCGAGTATCCTGTTCTTGACAAGCACAAGGCTACGTATTGCCTTGGCTGTGGCCAGTGCATGGCCTTTTGTCCTACGCTGGCCTGCTCGGCCCCCGGCCTTGAGCGTGAAGACTGCCTTCCCCTGAGCAAGCAAGACATGCCCACGCCCCGCCAGGCTGACGAACTTGCTTTTTCGCGCCGCTCTGTGCGCAATTTCAAGGATAAAACCATTCCCCGCCATGAGCTGGAAGACCTGCTTGCGGCGGTGCGTTTTGCCCCCACTGCAAAAAACACGCAAAATCTGCGCTGGATCTTGCTGGAATCGCGGGAACAGGTTGTGCAACTGGCGGAACTGGTGGTGGCGTGGATGCGCGAATTGCCCCGCATTGACCCGGAGCTTGATGAAGCCATGCATGCCAGCGGGCTCGTGCGCGCTTGGGACAAGGGCGTGGACGTTATCACCCGCACCGCGCCGCAACTGGCTGTGGTTGTTGCCCCCCAGTGGCGCTGGGGACAGCCCGATGCCGTTATTGCCGCAACCTATCTGGAGCTGCTGGCCCAGGCCCGGGGTATCGGCTGCTGCTGGGGCGGATATTTGTGCATGGCGTTTGAGCATCCCGCCGCGCAGGAAGTCCGGGATTTCCTTGGGCTTGGGGAAGGTGAAATGGCTTTTGCCGCGCAGATGATGGGCTATCCGCGCTTTAAGGCCCATACGCGGCCGCCGCGCAAGAATGCCCAGATTACCTGGAAGTAAAGGGGTCGCCTGCGGCGGAGGATTGCGCGTTGCGCAGGGTTGGAAAGGAAAGGGCTTGTCCTTTGGGATGAGGTTTTTCCGGCCCTGCGGGCGGCCAAACGCTATGTGGGGTGATGGGAAAGGGCTTGTCCTTTGGGCAGGGATTTTTGTGCCCTGCGGGCACGGGGGCTTTTTCCTTGCTCTTTATTTGGGCCGCCTGCGCGGCGGGCGGCAGATGGGGGCCTGTTAGGGGCTGCCGCCCCTCCGAGGCCCCCTCTGCACTCCCCCCGGACGACCCCGCTGGGCTTTCCAACTTCCGCCAACCCTCAAGTCCCCCACCAGCGCCCGCTCCGGCCAACCCTCTTGAGCTTTCCAACTACCGCCAATCCCCGAGGGCTGCGCGTCTTTTGCTGCGGGAGCTTCCCTCCCTGCGGTCGGGTGATCTCCCTGCGCGCCGCGCAATGCCATTGCTTGCTTTCTCCTTGCATGAATTTTGTGAGGGTGTCTGCATGCTGTAATGTTGTTGTAATGCTTCTGAACCCCTTCGTCCCCGCAAGTTTTCAACTGTCGCGTGTCTGCGAGGCTGCGCGTTTTTTGCTGGGAAAGTTTTTCTGCCCGCCGCGCAATACCATCTACGAATTTCGCTTTGATCAATTGCTGTTCAGCTCGGATGCTCTTCAATCAGGCAGACGCCCCAGAGCTTTTGTGCA
>CAZFCC010000060.1:0-11059 GCA_964517635.1 uncultured Desulfovibrio sp.
GTTGCGCGGCGCGCAGGGAGATCACCCGAGCGCAGCGAGGGAAGCTCCCGCAGCACAAGCCGCGCAGCCCTCGTAAACCCAGGTAATTGAAAACCTGAAGCGGGGTGCTTCGGGGGGGATGCAAGGGGGGCCGAGAAGGGGGCGCAGCCCCATAACCGGCCCCGCCTTGCCGCGCGCCGCGTAGGCGGCCCAAATAAAGAACAAAGAAAAAGCCCCCGTGCCCGCAGGGCACACATTCATCATCCCAAAGGACAAGCCTTTCCCCTTACCTGCGCGCCGCGCAATATCCCCGCCGCGCAGGCGTCTACCCCTCGCCGGGCAGGCGTAAAACCCTTCTCGAAGGGTAAGCCCCCCCACTACGCATTGGGTGGTATTTGCCCGGGCTTTGGCGTATGAACAGGCCATGATACGCGCAGACCTGCATAATCACACTTTGGCTGCCCACGGGCAAAACACCGTAGGCGACATGTACGAGGCGGCCAGCAAGCGCCATGTGGACTGGTACGGCCTTTCCGAGCATTCCCCCTTGCCGCCGGGCTACTCCTGCCCGCTTTACACGGGGGATCTCAACGTGACCTTTCCTGCCTATGTGGAAGCGGTGTTGGCGCTCAAAGACAGCGCCCAGCCCGGCGGGCCTCGGGTGCTGCTTGGTATGGAGCTGGACTGGCTGCCCGTGAATATGGGCTGGATGGAAGAACTGCTGGGGCGGTATCCTTTTGATTATGTTATTGGCGGCCTGCATTTTGTGCACGATGTGCCCATAGGCTCGCCGCGCAGTTGGGGGGCGGATCTGGCCCTGCCCGAGCGCTTTGCCCGCTATGATGCCTATTATGCGGAAATGGCCCGGCTGGCGGCCAGCGGATTTGTGGATGTGGTGGCGCATCCGGATTTTATCAAGGTTTGCTGCTATGACGATTTTCAGGCCTGGCTGCGTCAGCCGGGCAGCCGCGATGCTGTGGCGCGCGCCCTTGAAGCCATGCGTAGTCAGGACGTGGCCATGGAAATTTCTTCTGCCGGTTTGCGCAAGGCCTTTCGCGAGCCCTATCCCGGCCCGGTCATTATGGGGCTTGCCGCTGATCTGGGGCTGGATATCTGCTTTGGTTCCGATGCCCACGCCGCCGCAGAAACCGTATCCCACTTTGAAGACCTGGCCCGTTACGCCCGCGCGTATGGCTTCACGCGCAGCCGCATCGCCGTAGGCCGCGAACGGCGCTGGCTTGAATTTTAGCGTAGCGAGCATTTGAGATTTTTTGTGGGGAGGGCTCTTTTTTATAAAAGGGGGCCTCCCTCCACGCCCTCACCCCCCCCCAAAAAAAAACCTTTATTCCTGTTTCAAATGGTTACAGAAATTTTTTGATCCGGGAGGGGGCTAGAAGCCACGTTTTTTGGTTGTTAAAAATGCAGAACCGCCGGAGCCCGCTCAATGTGAACGCGCTCCGGCGGCAAGTTTTTCGGGCCGGAAAAGCAGTTATTGCCGCTGGGCTTAGGCCTGCATGCCCATGGCGTATTCGCGCTGCTCGCGGCGGCGCACCAGCCAGAAGACCAGCAGCGCGCCAAGAAGCTTGCTTGCGCTCATGGTGATGATCGACCAGGGCGTTGCAAGGCCGATGATGAGCAGAAAAACGATGCTGTCCAGGGGCGCGCCCACCAGGCTGGAAATAAGTATGCGCTGCGAAAACGGGCGGTTGGTAAAGGTGTATAGCCCCCAGTCGCCCAGTTCGCCGATGGCGAAGGCCGCGGCGCTGGCCAGGGCAAGCTGGGGCGTTGCCATATACCAGCTCACGATGCAGCCCGCCAGCATGGCCCAGAGCACCTTGTGCCCCACCCGGCGCTGTGCGTAGTCGCGCACCACAAAAATAAAACCCACCACCAGAGAAAGTGGCGCCCACAGTTCGCCATTGGGCAGTTCCACAAGGGGCGTGACAGCAAAGGCGTAATTTACGCCCACGATAAGGGCGACATATGTAATAAGGGTAAACATGGGCGCGAGAGTAAGCGCTGGCGGCATGGCCGTCAAGAGGGCAGGGCGCAGCGGGGCCTTGCAGCTTGACCGGAAGCCGCGGATATGGGACAGAAAAGCAGATTTAGCATGTATCTGGGGCTGGTTCTGAAAACGTCCGCTGCAAAAGCCGCCTTGTTCCATCCGTCGGCATTGCGGGAAAACCCCATCCCGCCGTATCTCGTACGGCCCCGCCCGGCAGTGTTGTTTTTGCCTGGCGAAAGCCCGCTTCTTGCGGGTGGCATGCGCTTGAACACAGCCCCTTGAAAAACTTTGCGCCTTTTGTGCGCAGCGTAGGCCGGATGTCCGGCCAGGAGACGTAATGACCGACCTGCACTACCGTTGCGGCTGGGTGGCTCTTATGGGCCCGCCCAATGCTGGCAAATCAACTCTGCTCAATGCCCTTCTCGGGCAAAAAGTGACTATTGTCACGCCCAAGCCGCAGACCACGCGCAACCAGATTGTGGGCATCCTCACCGATGAAGATGCCCAGACCATCTTTATGGATACTCCGGGCCTTACCCAGGTGCGCGGGCGGCTGAGCAAAACCATGATTCAGGCCGTGTGGCAGAGCCTGAACCAGGCTGACATCATCATGCCCGTGCTGGATGCCCACCTTTACATCCGCCACCCCGAATTTCTTGATCGCGACCTCGCCCCCGTGGCTCAGGCCCTTGCCAGCGAAGAGCGGCCCATGATCGTTGTGGTCAACAAGGTGGACTTGTTCGGTGATAAAAGCCGCATGCTGCCCCTGCTGACCCGCCTGCATGAAATGTGGCCCAGAGCCGACATATTCCCCGTTTCTGCCCTGAACAAAGACGGGCTTGCCGACTTGATGGCGCTTATCCATAAAAAGCTGCCCAAGGGTCAGGCCCAGTTCCCCGAAGACCAGATTTCCACCGCGCCCCTGCGCTTTATGACGGCCGAAATCGTGCGCGAAAAGCTCTTTTTGCATTTGCGCCAAGAGGTTCCCTACTCTGTGGCCGTGGATGTGGAAAACTGGGAAGAGGATGAAGAGCGCGGGCAGACCGTCATTCATGCAACCATCTATGTGGCCCGGCCCATGCACAAGGCCATGGTCATCGGTCGCGCCGGGCAGTCCATCAAGGCCATTGGCACTGAAGCCCGCAAGGATATTCAGGAGCTGGTGGGCGGCAAGGTGCATCTGGAATTGTGGGTCAAGGTGCGCGAACACTGGACTGAAGACACGGCCTTTTTGCGCGAGCTGGGCCTCATGGCGGAGTAAGGTATGGAACTGCTGGATCGCTACCACCGCGTGCTGGAAAGGCTGGATGCAGCCTGCGCCGCCGCCGGGCGGCCCAGAGAAGAGGTGTCTCTTATTGCCATATCCAAGTTGCACCCGGCCTGTGATGTGGCGGCCGTGGCCACTGCGGGACAGCTGGATTTTGGCGAAAACTATGTGCAAGAGGCCCTGCAGAAGCGTGAAGAGCTGGAAGCTGCGTCTGCGGCTTCTGCCCTTCATATCCGCTGGCATATGGTCGGCCATGTGCAAAGCCGCAAGGCCGGGCAGGTGGCCGGGGCCTTTGCCCTGGTGCATACGCTTGATTCGCGCAAGCTGGCCGATGCTTTTGAGCGGCGGCTGGCTGAAGCCGACAGCCGGCAGGCAGTGCTTTTTCAGGTGAATATTGCTTCGGAACCACAAAAAAGCGGCATTATGACTGAAGATTTGCCTGCTTTGGCCGATTATGTACTTGAGAGCTGCCCGCATCTTGAGGTTCAGGGGCTCATGTGTCTGCCCCCGGTTTTTGATGCTGGCCATGCAGCACGGCCCCATTTTGCGCGTTTGCGTGAATTGCGGGACGACCTGCGCGCCCGCACGGGCCTGCCTTTGCCGGTTCTGTCCATGGGCATGAGCGGCGATTTTGAGGCAGCTGTGGCTGAAGGGGCCACGCTGGTTCGCATAGGTACGGATATCTTCGGGCTGCGCCCGGCCAAAACGTAAGCTCTGGCACAGTGTCTGCAACGGCTGTGGGGGCCGGTTTTTGCGGGCGGTGCTCCGGAACAGATCCGGTTGCGCAGACCTCGCCCATAAAAATTATACGCGGTGCGGCGTTGCCGTTATATCCGCGTCAGGCCAACGGAGTTTGTTATGGCGGCCAAGGAAAAAGAAGCCCCGGCCCTGCCCGACGGGCAGGCTGAAAGCCCCAAAAAGAAATCCCGGGCCAAGCGTATTGTCATTATTTTGGCAATATTGCTTATGACCTTGAGTGGTGCGGGGATTGGTGGGTATTGGTGGCTGTATTTGCGCACACCGGCCAGCGGTGCTCTTTCGTCGCCAGGGGCGGCAAACGGGATCATGGACAGTGGCGCGGCAGCTGGAACGGCGCAGGGCGGTCATGCGGCCGGCGGGCTGTCCGGCGGGCTGTCCGGCGGCCAGGCCGCTCCCGGTGCAGATACGCGCATCGAACGGCAGAGCGACCTGCCCCGAAGCGGGGGCATGGTATTGCCGCTGCCCCCTGTTACTGTCAACCTGGCGGATCCTTCGGGTAGGCGCTACCTCAAGATGGGGATGGAAGTGGAGGTAAACGCTGATGTGTCGGCGGCCCTTCAGGCCAATAATGCCCGCATCCGCGATGCCATCATCATGCTGCTGGCAGGCAAGAGTTACGCCGATATTGCCAGCCCCGACGGCAAGGTGCTGCTCAAGGCCGAAGTGGCTGCCCGCCTTAACCAGATTCTGGGCGCGCAGCGCGTGATCCGCGTGTTTTTTACGGATTTTGTGGTGGAATAAGCTGCAAATGTTGGCTTCTGAGCGCGTTTTTGGCGAGAGCTTTTCATGTTTGAAACGTTCACTGCTCTCGCTGTTGCCATATGCGTGTACGCCACGCGGCTGCCGGGCCGTGTTGTCTGAAGCCGCACCGGCCGTGCAGGCCAAGCCGCCAACAGAGCATGTTCGGCTTTCGGCTTGCGGAGCAAACGTGTTCGAAAGCGGCGGCGTGAGAAAGCGCGCAGTGGAGGCGCAAGCGCCCTCATATGTGCGCGGGAACGCGCGCGACGAGCGTGGCGTAAACTTTGAGAACGCCTGTTCTTGAAGTTAATCAACTCTAAGAGGTGACCTATGTCTCAGGAAGATCAGGACGATCTGGCCGCCCAGTGGGAAGCCGAACTTGCCAAAGAGGCTGAGAACGCTGGCGCTGCCGATGCCGCTGGAGCAGCCGATGCCGCTGGCGCTGCTGATGCCGCTGGCGCTGCCGCTGGTGCTGGAGCCGGGGCCGGAGCTGGCGCTGCGGCTGCGGCTGCCGGGGCTGATGCCCAGTACCTGGCCGATGAGGCGCTGGCCGCCCAGTGGGCCGCAAGCATGGCCGAAGAAGAAGAAAAGCAGCCCCAGCAGTCCTTTGGCAGCGCGGGCGCAGGCATGGGAGGCCAGGCCTCGGATGCCCATTTCAAGGATATGACCGACATGGCGCGCCATTCCGGCGACAACAAGCTCAAGCGCGAGCTGGACTTTATTCTTGATATTCCGCTTGATGTGTCGGCGGAACTGGGCCGCACCCGGCTGCTTATCAACGAACTGCTGCAATTGGGCCAGGGCTCGGTGGTGGAGCTGAACAAGCTGGCTGGCGAGCCGTTGGAAGTGTACGTCAACGGCAAATTGGTGGCGCGCGGCGAGGCCGTGGTCATTAACGAAAAGTTCGGTGTGCGCCTTACAGACATCATCAGCCCCATTGAAAGGGTGAAGCAGCTTGGCTAGCTTCGTGCGAATTGCCATTGCTGCAGGGATTTTGGCCCTTTTTATGGCTGCTCCGGTCAATGGTGTGGCGGGGCAGGCCGTGCGCGGAGCCGTTGAGGCGCTTGCTCCTGTAACGGCCGCAACGGACGCTGTTTCCGGCCAGTCCGGCCAGTCCGGCCAGTCCGGCCAGTCCGGCGGTTTGGAGCAGGCTGCGGAGCCTGCCGGGGCACAGACGCGCCAAGGTCTTGGCGCTGCGGATCAGACTGCTGAGCCTCTTGCCGAAGGCTTGGGCAAAAGTTCTGAAAGCGGCCAGGCAAGCAACGCGCCAAACGGTTCGGCAAGCAGCGCGCCAAGCAGCGCGGCAGCGCATGGGGCAGGCCTTGGCGGCAGCTCCCTTACCTGGGGCGGCTATGCGCAGGCCGTGGGCATACTTTTTCTTCTGGTAGCGCTGCTGTGGCTGGTGGTCTGGCTGGTGCGGCGTTTTGGCAAGTTCAATTTTCTGCCGCGCCCCGGCGCGCTGCCCAAGGGTGCGCTGGTTATGGAGGCGCAATTGCCGCTGGGCCCGCGCAAGGGGCTGATGGTGGTACGCTTCTTGAATAGAAGGTTGCTGCTGGGCGTCACCGACCAGCACATAACCCTTCTGACCGAGGAGCAGGCGCAGCATGAGCCGCAGAACAAGGATTTTCAACACGTCATGGAAGAAGTATCTCGCGGGGCTGACAGCCGCTAGTCTTCTTTTTTGTCTGCCTCATCTGGCCCATGCCGCGCAAGACATGGCCATGCCCACCTTGCAGCTGACCCTGGCGGGTGGCGCAAAATCGCCTGAAAAAGTCTCCATACTGCTGGAAATTCTCTTTCTGCTGACCATCCTTTCCGTGGCCCCGGCCATCATGCTTACGGTCACCAGCTTTACCCGCATCATCATTGTTTTCAGCTTTCTGCGCCAGGCCATGGGTGTGCAGCAACTGCCGCCCACGCAAATTCTGGCCAGCCTTGCCATTTTTATGACGGTTGTCATCATGTATCCCGTGGGCAAGCAGATCAATGATGACGCCCTTCAGCCCTACCTCAGCGAGCGCATGGACTACCGGGAAGCTCTGGACAAGGCCCAGGCCCCGTTGCGCTCCTTCATGTTCAAACACACGCGCGAAAAAGACCTCTCCATCTTCTATTCCATCAGTAATATGGAAGCCCCGAAGAACAAGGAAGAGGTTCCCACCATGCTTCTGGCGGCGGCCTATGTTATCAGCGAACTGAAAACGGCCTTCACCATCGGCTTTCTCATCTACATTCCTTTTCTCGTGCTGGACATGGTTATTTCCAGTGTTCTGCTGGCCATGGGCATGATGATGCTGCCGCCCATGATGGTGTCCATGCCATTTAAACTCTTGCTCTTTGTTATGGTTGACGGCTGGAACCTGCTGGTCGGCTCGTTGGTCAACAGTTTTCTGCTTTGACCGGCAGCAGCCACGACAACTCTGGCATTAATCTTGAATTAAAAGAGTCGCCATTGCGGCAGTGTCAAAATTTTCTCGCGAGGTTGCGCCATGTCTCCTGATTTTGTTATCGGCTTTGGTCGCCAAGCCATCGAATTGTGTCTCATGATGGCTCTGCCCATGCTGGCTGTGGGCCTGGGTGTGGGGGTTCTTGTGAGCGTTATTCAGGCCGCCACCCAGATTCAGGAGATGACGTTGACCTTTATTCCCAAGATTGTGTGCATGTTTCTGGCTTTGCTGCTGGCTTTGCCCTGGCTTATGGAGCGCATGATGACCTTCACGCGCGATGTCTTTATTAATATACCCAACTATGTGCGGTAATTGAAAATGCGGCGCGGCAAACACAGCATACATGCCGCCGGTGGTCTCTCCCGGCGCAGCACACAGCAGGCGATGCCCCATGTGTTGGTACTGGTATAAACAGCATTGTGTGAACAGCAATGAATATATAGTTGATGAAAGTGCGGAACAGAATAAGTCTAGAGAAAGTTCAGATAGTTTTCGTTGTATAATAAAAAAAGGAAATGCCAACGACATTTCCTTTTTTTGTTGTCTGAAACAGCAATCGTCTGTAGGTTGGAATTTGTATGTCCTCGGGGTGGCTGCACGGCAGTGGACTTTTTTATTACAGCCATCCGCTGCAGTGCCTGTCTGCAACCAAAGCAGTTGGCAGGCCCCTGGGCAGGCCCCTGGGCAGATCCCGCAGCAGACCGCTTGTCATGCTTTTCGCCAGGCCTTTCGCCAATCCCGTAGCCAGGCTCTTTGGCAAGCACTTCCCCAGGCTAATGGCCAGGGCTGGCGCGGCTTACGCTTTGAGCCGCGCTGCGGCCAGGCCCAGCAGGATGCCGCCGGCTTGAGCCACGTTGAGCGAGTCAAAGGGGCGCGCCAGCGGTATGCGCAGCATGTGTGCGCAGCGTTTGACAGTGCCCGGGCGCAGGCCTTTTTTTTCATTGCCCAGCACCAGAACAGCGGGCAGGCGCATGGCTTCATCAAAGGCGTCCAAACTGTTTGGGCCGCTTTGGCCCCCGGCGCCATAGATCGTCAGGCCCGCTTCTTCGGCGCTGTCCAGCGCATGTCCCAGGTTGGTCACGCGCGTTACGGGCAAATGCTCCAGCGCACCGGCAGCGGAGCGCCGGGCAGCGGGGCCAAGGTAAGCGCTGTTGTGGCGGGGCAAGATGATACCCGCGCCCCCCAGGGCGTACAGTGTGCGGCAGAGTGTGCCAACGTTGCCGGGATCCTGCACCTGATCAAGGGCCAGAATGATGGGCAGCGGGGCCTGCTCCACGGCAGCAAAGATCTGCTCCAGTTCGCAAAAGCTGGTTGCGGCCAGCCGGGCCACCACACCTTGATGGGCCACGGCGTCGCGTCCGGCTTCCCGCGCGTCGCCGCGTCTGGGGCTCCCGGGGCGGCACAGCCGGTCAAGCGCGGCCTGTTCCACCAGGCTAAAGTGAATATCATTTTTCCGGCAGAGGTCTTGCACCTCGCGGGCTTCGGGGCTGCGGAGCCCCTTTTTGCAAAATACGCAGTCAACGCGCTGCGGGTCGCTGGTCAACAGCTCCAGCACGGGCTTGAGTCCCGGCAGAAGCGGGGCTTCTTCAGATTGGATATGCATGCGCGCCTCCGCGCTGGGGCAAACGGCAACCACAGGCTGCCGGGCTAAAAATAGAGATACAACGGGCGTTCACAGTCATGCGGCTGTGTACGCATCTTCCCGGCGCATGGCAAGCCGGGCGGACAAGGAGCGTGTTATGACGGAACCTACTATGGACACTGTGGCCCAAGGACGCAAGGGGGCAGTTGCCGGTATTCGCCTTTGTGTGCTGCTGGCCTTGTGCTGCCTGCTGCTGGCCGGGGGCTGCGCCTCGCGGCAAGGTGGTTCGGGCGGCGGAGGCGGTGCGTCTTTTTCCGTTCCCGATGACGATCCCACGCCCCTGACTAGCAAAGAGGTCGCGGCCCTCAGCTCCACCGGACATGTTGATAAACGCCTGCCCCCGGAAGCTATGGAGGATGTGGCGCGTCAATATAAATACTACCTGCGCAAGGGGCGCAATTCCATATGCGTGTTCTCAAAGCGCGCGGAGAGCTACCTGGCCTATGCGCATAAGGTTTTCCGCTCGCGCGGCATTCCCGAAGAGCTGGCCTACCTCGCCATTGTGGAAAGCGGCTACCGTGTTGATGCGCGTTCGCCCGTGGGCGCCACCGGCGCCTGGCAGTTCATGCCCGCCACTGGCGAGCGCTTTGGCCTGACGCAGAACTGGTTTACCGACGAGCGCCTTGACCCCTATGAATCTACGGAAGCGGCGGCAGACTATCTGCAAAAGCTGTACGAGTATTTCGGCGACTGGCCCACGGCCATTGCGGCCTATAACGCGGGCGAAGGCAAGATCGGCCGCGCCAAAGCGGGGACAGGCGGCAAAGACTTTTTCGAGGTCAAGGCCCGCAACCATATGCTGGATGACAAAGCGCAACTGCGGGACGAAACCAAGCAGTATGTGCCGCGTTTCCTGGCGGTTACCAAAATTATGCGCAATCTGCCCGAACTGGGCTTTGAGCCAATCAATCCCGAAAATGCGCCAGGGGTATTGCGCCTTACGGCGCGCCCCGGAACCGATCTTAACGGTCTGGCCGATGCCTGCGGCATGAGCTGGGGCGACTTTACTTCCTATAACCGACATCACAAACGCCGCATTACAGATACGGGTCGCTCCACCTTTGTTTATGTTCCCGCCAGCAGCGAGGGGCAGGCCATGGCCTTTCTGACTTCGTTCCGCTGCACAGCATATGCGGACTGGGGAGCTATGCGCGTGGCCAGCAGCAGTGATTCCTGGGAAAAAATCAGCCGCCGCAGTGGCATTACCGTGGCGCAGCTGCGCGCCCTCAATCCTGGTGAAAGCCGCCTCAGCGCCGGACAGACCGTGCTCGCGCCGCGCTCGCTGGACATGTCGCCCAGGGCCGTGGCAGCGCTTGACGGCAAGGCTTCAGCCAAGGAGAGCGGCAAAAAGTCAGCCTCGGCAGCAATTCAGGCACCAGTTCAGAGGGCTTCGCCGCAAAGCCGCGCAGCGGCCTCGCAAGGCAGTCACACGCTGCAGGCCAATGAAACCCTGTACGCTGTTGCCCGGCAGCACAATGTCACGGTCAAGGATTTGCAGGATCATAACAATATAAGCAACCCAAATATGCTTCAGGCCGGAACCGTCTTGCGCATCCCGGCTGGGGCCGGGTCTTCGGCCAGCGCCGTGTCCGGCGGGCCTGACGGAAGAGTGGGCGACAGGGGGGGCAGCAAGGCCCCGGCCAGAGCATCCAGAACAACGTATACTGTGCAGGCCAAGGACAGCCTGTGGAAGATCGCGCGCGAGCACAAGGTCAGCGTTGAGGATCTTAAGCGCTGGAACGGCGTTAACGAAAAGAACCTGCGCACGGGCTCGGTGCTGGTGGTGGAGCAGTAGGTACGTTGTGCGCAGCCCGAAGAGTGACAAAGGCAAAGAATAAGGGCGGGTTTTGGGTGCAAGCGGCAGGTGCAAGGCCTTGTAAGTTGCTGATGTGGTTGAAGCGGCTTGGAAATATGCGCAATGAGCGCTGCGCGCAAAAACGCTGAAAGCCGCACCGCTGGCGGTAAAATCGGCGCAATGGCATTTTACGGCAGCAATAATTTGAAAAAATGAAGAAAACTGGTTGACAGTTTGGCCCCTTTGAGGCAAATTCCCGTTTCGCGACACGGCAACGGACTGAGCCTGACACGCGGTGA
This sequence comes from uncultured Desulfovibrio sp., assembly GCA_964517635.1. GTDB lineage: Bacteria > Desulfobacterota > Desulfovibrionia > Desulfovibrionales > Desulfovibrionaceae > Desulfovibrio. The sequence goes on from CAZFCC010000060.1 coordinate 10,932, forward strand.
AGAAATTTCACCGAAAGGGCAGAAAGAAGTTGACAGGGTCGCAAAAAGGGAGCATAAGCCTCTCTCGTTCTTGCAAAAACTGCATACAGCTAGAAACAACGTCGCCAAAACAAATTTTGGCGGATTGA
>CAZFCC010000061.1:0-11047 GCA_964517635.1 uncultured Desulfovibrio sp.
GGGGCGCAGCCCCATAACCGGCCCCGCCTTGCCGCCCGCCGCGTAGGCGGCCCAAGTAAAGAACAAAGCAAAAGCCCCCGTGCCCGCAGGGCACAAAAATCTTCTCCCAAAGGACTGGCCCTTTCCCTGCCGCCCGCCGCGCAGGCGTCTACCCCCGCAGCGCAGGCGTCTACCCCCGCCGACAGGCGCCTACCCCGCAGCGCAGGCGCCTACCCCCGGCTCGCCGGTTATCCCAGTTATCCCGGCTATTCCGACTCCCCCATCCTGCCAATAATATCAAACTCTTCCTTACTAATGGGCATCACCGAAAGCCTGGAACCCTTGCGCAAAAGCTCCATACCGTGCAGCGCCGGAACCATACGCATAACCTTGAGCGGCACAGGCCTGGCAAACTTTTTAACAAAGCAAACATCCACAGCAAACCAGAGCGGCTTTTCCGGGCTTGACCTGGGGTCAAAATGTTCGTCTTCCGGCTCCCAAGCTGTGGCATCGGGGTATCCGGCCCTGACTACACGGGCCACGCCCACAGCCGAAGGCGCGGTGACACTGTGGTAAAAAATAACCAAATCGCCCACGGCTATCTGGTCGCGAAGAAAATTGCGTGCCTGAAAATTGCGCACACCGCCCCAGCTGGTGACCTGATCCGGCTCGGCCGCCAGGTGATCAATGGAATAGCATTCCGGCTCCGACTTCATCAGCCAATACTTTGTTTGCATAGTATCTCTCCGAACCAAGCCTTGGCGCATATGGGCGCAGTGCCGCAACAGGCATTTTCTGCCAGCAACGGGCCGCGTGCACGCGCTTCAGCATCTTGCTGCAAATGCATCTATTTTTCACCCGGCAAAGGCGCCTTGAAAGGAAAGAATCAGGACTGCCGCCGCTTGAACATTTTTTCCAGCTCCGCGCCGTCCCAACGCAGTACGCAGGGCCGCCCGTGGGGGCAATATTCCCTGTCCGGGGCCGCAAGCCACTGGCGCAGCAAGCCAGCGGCCTCATCGTCCGTAAGGCGCTGCCCGGCCTTGATGGCCGCCTTGCACGACATGGAAATAAACATGCCCGCCAGATCGTCTTTGCGCCCGGCCAGCGCTTCACGCAGAAAATCTCCGGCTTCGGCCCGGGAAAGCACGGGCGGCATAGCCCTGACCTCAAGGCCCGCAGCGGAACTTTCAAAGACAAAACCCAAAGATTCCAGGCTTTCGCGCAGCTCAAACAGGCGTTCACGCTCTGCCGGATGCAGCGACATCTCCAGAGGCAGGGCCAGCAACTGCCCGGAACCGCCAAAACCGCCCTTGCGCATGCGGGTATAAAGCACACGTTCATGGGCCGCGTGCTGATCCAGCAGCATCAGGGCGCCTGCGCTGTCGCGCAGCACCAGATACGTGTTGGCCACCTGGCCCAGATACTCCAACTGTTCCACACGCAAGGGGTGGCGGCTGTTGGCATGCGCGTCAGCAAAATCACCCGCAGGGCCATCGCCCCTGGCCGCCGCAAGCTGCGCGCCATCGACGGCATAAGAGCTGCTGTCTTCAGCCATGCGGCCGTAGGCGGCGTCTGTCTGTTCCAGGAAAAAGCCTTCCGGCCTACTTGCCGCCGGGCCCATAGACTGCACAGGCTCAGGGGAACCGGGAAAAGCAGAGGGCGAAGCGGAAAAGGAAGCATCGGAAACGGGCCATGAAGCGGGTGCGCTCACACGCCATTCCCCTTCACTATGCCCAGCGTCCTGCTCTTGCCGTTCCACAAGCGGGGGATTGTCCAGCCGCCCCCAGAAACCCTGCGGACGGGGCGCAGCACCCGCCTGCCCCCCTGAAGTTGCGGCCTGGGCCGCGCCCGAGGCATGCGGCATGCCAAGGGGGCCGCCCGTATGGCCCGAATCGCCCCACTGGAGAGAATGGGGCAAGCCCGATGAACCTTCGTGCCCGGCGGAACCTGCTGCGCTGTTGTCAAAAGCAGCGGGGGCTGCCCCTTGGTGCCAGGCGGCTTCCGCCACGTCAAAAGACGTTACAAGCGCGCCCTGCACAGCGTGCAGCACCGCAGAAAAAACGGCGGATTCGTCCCTGAAGCGCACCTCGCTCTTGGCCGGATGCACGTTCACATCCACTTCGGCGGGATCCATTTCAACAAAGAGCACAATCTGCGGATAATCCCTGCTGGTCATGCGCCCCTTGTAGGCTTCGCGCACGGCGGCCAGCAGGCGCTTGTCCGTCACGGAGCGGCCGTTAACATACAAAAGAATACGGTCGCCGCGCGGCTGGCTCACGTTGGGCAGGGCCGCCAGGCCATGGGCGCGGATGCCGTGCCGCTGCCCGTCAAAGGGGCGCAGGGCATCCACAATAAGGCGCGGCCACAAGACGGCAAGACGCTCGGCAAGGGTTTGGCCCGGCAAAAAACGCAGGGCCTCGCGCTCGCCAGCATGCAGGCAAAAACCCACCTGCGGGCGGGTCAGAGCCAGACGGGCCAGCCAATCCTGAGCGCGCCGGAACTCTGTTGCGGGGGTCTTTAAAAACTTCAATCGGGCTGGTATGTTGGAAAAAAGGTCGCGAACTTCCACCAGCGTGCCCCTGTGCAGGGCCGCCGGGCCGGCGCTTTTGAGCAGGCCGTGTTCCACCTCTATGCGGTGTGCTGCGGTCTGGCCCGCAGCGTCCCGGCAGGCGGAGGTGATGGTAAAGCGCGATACCGAGGCGATGCTCGGCAAGGCTTCGCCCCGAAAGCCGTACGAGAGGATGCGCTCAAGGTCTTCCAGGCACTGTATCTTGCTGGTGGCATGGCGGGTGACGGCCAGCTCCAGATCCGCCGCGGGGATACCGCAGCCGTCATCCTGAACGCTGATACGACTTTGCCCGCCGTTTTCAAGGCAGACATCAATCTGGCTGGCCTGGGCATCCAGGCTGTTTTCCACCAGTTCTTTCAACACGCTGGCGGGCCGTTCAACCACCTCGCCAGCGGCGATCTGGTTGCGCAGCTCAGGCGGCAGCAGGCGTATATGACTATTTTTTTCAGACATGGCTCCAGTGTATGCGCCCGTGTGTGGCATGGCAAGCGGCGGCGCAGGGCGGGAAAAAGCGCCGCCACACAGGCCGCAGGGCTTGCCTTGCCGCCAGGCGTGCTTATGTAAGGAAGGCGATGCTTGGAGCATTTCAACTTTGAAAAAATTTACATGCTCTAACGCTGCACACTTGTGCAGCGCGCCGCAAAGCGGCGCAGATTCGGCCGAAAATCGCATTTTTCGGCAGAATGACAACATTGAAAATGTATATTTTCAATGTCAATCTGCTCTAAAAGACGCGCAGCCGCACGCTACGTGCATACGCCGCGCGAGAGGTGCTGAGGGAGGGAACAATGCACGAAAATGTTATGAAAACCATTGCCGAACCCTTGCGCGGGCCCTTGTCGCATAAGGGTTATGACCCTGAACTCCTGTATGTGGAATGCAGCCGATGCGGTTCGCCCGTCATGTGGGAAAAGGGCAAGGCCACAGATATTCTCGGCGTGGCGGGCATCGACCCGCTGGAGCTGGACTCTTCCTGCCTGCTGGTTACAGATGCCTGCCCCCTTTGCGGCGACAAGGGGCAATATACCGTGCAGATTTTTCGCGTCAGCGGCGACGCACAAACACGCCGCCCGCCCTATTTCGGCAATGCGTAGACTGCGGCGGGATACCCCACCCGCCCGATCCCAGGCCGCCGGTTCATGTGCCCGGCGGCCTTTTTGTTTTTTGCCGCGCGAGAACCATTGACGCAGCCAAAGGCGCGCGCCGGGGCTGACCGCTGCAAGGGGCCCGGTGACAGTGTGGCACGGGAAACAAGAGGCGCTGAGCGCTGGCTGTTAAGCTGCGTGCTTGCAAAAAAAATGCTGCCTCCGGAAAATTCTCCGGCGGCAGCATGGCAGTGTGACAGGCAGGCTCAGGCGTACTTGCGGGTAATTTCAGCGCCGACCTTTTCCACATCTTCGCGCATTTTTGCGCGGGCGTCGGCGATCTTTTGGCTCAGGCCAGCGTCTGACAGGGCCAGAATCTGGGCCGCAAGCCAGGCCGCATTACGCGCGCCGGCCTTGTCAAGGGCCACCGTGGCCACAGGAAATCCCGGAGGCATCTGCACCGTGGCAAGCAGGGCGTCCATGCCGCCAAGGGCCACACTGGACACGGGAATGCCAATAACCGGACGCGTGGTGCGCGCCGCCACGGCCCCGGCCAAGTGCGCGGCCATGCCAGCAGCGCAAATGAAAACCTGCGTACCGGCGGCTTCGTATTCGCTCACCAGCTTTTCCGTGCGTTCCGGGGTGCGATGGGCGGAGCTCACCGTGATGACACAGCTTATACCCAGGCTTTTCAACACCTCAACACAAGGGCTGACCTTGTCTTCATCAGACTGGGAACCCATCAATATCACTACTTGCGCCATGATATGTCCTCTGCTTGCTGCCCGCACCGGCGCATTGCGCCCACGGCGTTTCGAGCGGCCGTTATTGGTTTTTCACATGACTGCGCGCAACACCTGGCATGCAAGCCCTGATGCAACGCCGTTTTCTACCGATGCACAGATCACCCATACAGATCTGCCAGACAGACCTGCCAGACCACTCGCGCAGTCAAACCGCGCCCACGCCCCGTTGCCAAAGCCTGTTCGCGCCGCCGCCAGAGCGCGTTTAAAACTATAGCGTCTTCAGGCGGTTAATGCCCTTCTGCCCGATGTCCGTGCGATAAAAACCGTCGCTCATACGCACTTTATCCACAGCGGCATAGGCAGCCTTTTTCGCGCCTTCAAGGTCATCCCCAAGGGCGGTAACGCACAACACACGCCCGCCGCTGGACACAAGCTCGCCATCGCTGATGGTCGTGCCGCTATGAAAAACCTTGACGCCGGGCTGGCTGTCGGCCTCTTCAATATTGCTAATGGCAAGCCCCTTGGCATACGCCCCCGGATAGCCCTTGGCCGTCATGACCACGCCGAGGGCCGTTTTATGGCTCTGCCCGATACTTGCGGGATCGAGCTGGCCAGCCACGCAATCGAGCATGATGCGGGGCAGGTCGCCCTCAAGGCGCATGAGCATGGGCTGGCACTCCGGGTCGCCAAAGCGCACGTTGTATTCCAAAACCTTGGGCCCGTCTGCGGTCATCATAAGCCCGGCATAGAGCACGCCCACAAAGGGATGCCCGTCCTTGGCAAGTTCGCGCAAGATGGGGCGCACGGTGAGGTCGGCCATTTCTTCAAGCATGTGGTCGAGCAAAATGGGGGCCGGGCTGTACGCGCCCATGCCGCCGGTATTCGGGCCTTCGTCATTATCAAAAACCCGCTTGTGGTCTTGGGCCGAAGGCAGGGGCACAGCGCGCTCGCCATCGCACAGGCAGAGAAAAGAAACCTCTTCGCCCACAAGGCATTCCTCAAGCACCACAAGGTCACCCGCTGCGCCAAAAGCGCGGGCGCTCATGATCTCGTTGACGGCCTGCAGGGCTTCTTGCGAGTCGGCAGCCATGATGACGCCCTTGCCCGCTGCCAGGCCATCGGCCTTGACAACCAGAGGGCCGCCCACCTTGGCCACATAATTTCGGGCCATTTCCACATCGCTGAACACGGCGCTCTGCGCCGTGGGAACCTTGGCCCGCGCCATGATTTCTTTGGCAAAGGCCTTGCTGCCTTCAAGCCGCGCGCCGTAGCTGTCCGGCCCAAAACAGGCAATGCCCGCCTCGCGCATGCGGTCGGTAATGCCCAGCGTCAGCGGCAGCTCCGGCCCGGGAACCACAAGATCTACCTTTTCTCTGCGGGCCAGCTCGACCAGCCCGTCCAGATCGTCCACGGCCACAGACACGTTAACCGCGCCTTCCCTGCTCGTGCCGCCGTTACCGGGAGCGACGAAAACCGCGCTCACCCCGGGGCTTTGCATGAATTTCCAGACCAGGGCGTGTTCCCGCCCACCGGATCCTATTACCAGGATGCGCATGCTCACTCCTTGCCGTGTACTGATGAAAAAACAAAGCCCCATAAAGGGGCTTTGTCGGGGGCGGGCTGCCGCCGCGGTAGCGTGGGCCGCCCGCGCCCGTAAACGCCTAGTTGGGACTCACCTCAAAATCGCTCAGATCCGCGGGGGCGTTGGGATCTGTAGCGGACACGTCCAGCGGATACGCCGTGACCATGCACTGGCGGCTGCCGATGCCGAGATCGGGCGAAGTATTCAGGCCCACCACCAGATCAAGCACGCCGTTGTTGGTGGCATCGGCCAAATCCACAGCCGCCACGGAACCGCGAATGCGGCGCGTCTTCCACTTGAGGCCAAGGCCTACGCCGTCCCAGTACAGGGCATGAATTTCGCCCTGCGGGAAATAGCGATAACGGTCAAACATCTGCGAAGCTGTGGATATGGGCTTGTTGAGCAGCATGACGTACTCGCCGGTATGGCCGATATCCGCGGCAATAAGATTCATGGGCGCATAATACTTGCTCGGCAGCTGGTAGTTTTTGTCTACGCCAAGGCCGGGCATGCCCTTATAGTGATCCATACCGGTGGAAGAACCAGAAAAGCGTTCCATGGTCGTGTGGACAAGGGTGTGGCCGTTGCCCTGAAAAACCTTGATGCGCTCGTCATCGGTGAGCATGATAAGCTGATCGCCCTTGCCGCCTCTGCCGCCCGGCAACCAGGACACGTTAAAGACAGTGGATCCAGTGGGCAGGTCGATGCGCGCGCCGAAGGTATACTTGCCGCCGGTTTTCACCATTGAGTATACGCCGGGGGCAAAAAGCTTGAGCGAATCCCAGCCCTGGCCCACGAGGGTGGGCGTAAAGGTGGGGGGCAGGCGCATCACGCTGACAAAATAAGGAATGCGCTCGGCCACCTGTGTAAAGCTGTTGCCCTTGAAGCTGTAAAAATAGCTATAGGGGCGGTTGCTTTCGTCCTCAAAGGAGGCGACCACAAGATCCATGGCCCCGTCACGGTTCAGGTCAATGGCCCGCATGGAAAAGTTCTTGTTGGAACGTGAAACAAGGGTTTCGCCCAAAAGCTTGAGCTTGCCATCCTGATCCCACACATAGATGCGCAGGTGGTTTTCGCTCAGCAGGGCGATTTCGTTTTTGCCGTCGCCATTAAAGTCGGCCACGGCCATGCTGACCATGGTATAGGGCAAACGCTGGCTGCGCAGGCGCGAGCCGTCGTTGGCGCCCGAACCCTGATAGCGGAACTGCGGGTTCAGATACATCTGCTGCTGGCCGGTTTCATTGGTAATGATGTCGCCCCCGGGGGTGGCGCTGCCGCCACGCGGGCCTGCGGCAGCCGTGGTGCCAGGCGCGCGCACGCCAGCAATGCCAAAAACTTCCTGCCCCAAGGCGGCGCTCAGGTTCTGCACAGCGCCGGTCAGGCCGCTTACCGTGCTCTGGGCGGTCTTGCTCCAGGTTTTTCCGGCCTTGTCCACGCTATGGACTTCGATGGTGCATTCGTTGCCCATAACGTTGACAGAACCCCAGATGGCATTGCTCGCCCCGGCGGAACTCATAGCCTTGACGGCCTCGGCCTGTGAAGCGGCCTTGCCCTGAACGGAGCGCACATCAAGCACACCGGGGCGGTTCAGGCGACCCTGAATGGTTGCCGGAACGGCCTTGGAAAGATAGCTGTAACTTTGCGGCGCATTAACCGTGAAAGGCAGCACAACGGCACTCTTGGCCGCCGCCTGCGTTGTCGTGGCCAGTCCGGCGGCGAACAGCGCAAGGCAGACCGCAAAAGTCAGTCGCATGGCGAATTTCATTCCGTTCTCCTTGGGCATCTGGCAAGATACCCGGTAAAATAAGGGAAGCGCCGACCAGGCGTTTTCGCTTCCGGCAGGCGGGGCATTTCCGCAAATTGCGCCATCAGGCAGACGGCATCACGCGAAAAGGCCGCATGCGGCCAAAAGGCCAAAAAAACCGGTCAGAGGTTCCCGCAGCCTGCCTGCGAAAAAAAAACGCAGGAAAAGACGCACCCTTGAGCGCGCCACGCAGGCACGGATGGCGAAACCGGCACGGCCGGCACGGTCGCCATATCCATCCACTATACGCGCACTTGCCGCGCCGCGCAATATCTAAGCCGGGGGGATCGCCCTGGGCGCGGCTTGATTCATAAAAACCACTTGCGGGCGAAACCACATCTCCATACTATGCCGCCCATGCAAAAAACTGCCGCCCGTTCGTTCCGTATTGTCTGTGAAAACACACACACCGCTTCGGTGGAAGCCCTGCTACGCGCTCAGGGTTATGAGTTTGAAAACGAGCCTTTTTCTCCCCTGTGCCGTCGCCTCGTGGCGGAACCGCGCCCGCTGGGCAGCTCGTTGGCAGCTTTTTTTGGCTATATTTATATTCAAGACCGGTCTTCCATGCTGCCGCCGCTGGCGCTGGCCCCGGCAACAGGCGCCGCCGTGTTGGACATGTGCGCCAGCCCCGGCAGCAAAACGGGTTTTCTGGCCCAGCTTGTGGGCCGCAACGGTTTTGTGCTCGGCAACGAGCCTTCCCCCTCGCGACTGGCCACGCTGCGGGCCAATCTGCACCAATGCGGCTTTATCCATGCAGGCACTTGCTCTTACAGCGGCGATGCCCTGCCCCTGCGCCCCGGCTCGTGGAAAAACATTCTGCTGGATCCGCCCTGTTCGGGTTGGGGCACTGTGGAAAAAAATCCACAGGTGCTCAAGCTCTGGCAGGGCGACAAGCTCGACAACCTGACAAATCTGCAACGCCGCCTGCTGCGCCACGCGGCACATTTGCTGGCGCCCGGCGGGCGCGTGGTTTTTTCTACCTGCACCACCAATGTGGCCGAAAATGAGGATCAGGTGCGCTTTGCCGAAGAATATCTTGGGCTTGTGCGTGAACCAATCAGCCCGTTTCCCGGTTTTGTGTGGGAAGAAATGCCCGGCGGCCAGGGAACCTTGCGGGTAGACGGCGCACGCTCACACGCTCAAGGATTTTATGTGGCGCTGTTGCGCAAGCCCGAAAGCACGCCCTGCGCATGCGGGGAGCCAGGGGCAGACCATGTGGCGCGTGACGGCACGGCCTGCGCCTCCGCACAAGCGGCCCACAGCCATGGAAAAGCACCAGAAGCATTGTTGAACGGAGGGAGAGCGCGGGCCAAAAACGGCCACCACCCGGATGCGCACATGCACAGCCGCATCCCGGCCGGCACACCCCTGCCGCATTCATGCCTTCACGGCCCCACCTGCGACCCCTGGTTGCTGCCGCCGGGGCAGGCCATGCTCTATGGCGAGCATGTCCGCTTTATCCCGGAACAGGCCGCCGCATTGCTGCCGCCAGACTGCGCATGGCAAGGCGCGCTGCTCGGCAAGTTCAACGGCGGCAAGCTGGATGCGGCCCCGCGGCTGCGCACCTTCATGGCGCAGCCGCCTGACCGGGAAAAGAGCCTTGTTCTGGAAGATGCTTCGGATATTTCGGCCCTGCTCAGCGGCCAGAGTCGCCAGACGGGCCTTCAGGGCCGCGAGGCGGCGCTGTGGTGGCGCGACCTGCCCCTGGGGCGGGTGGGCCTTAAACAGGGCCGCGCCCTGGCGGGATTCAAATAGCAGGATATAAATAGCGGGATGCAAAGAGCAACGTGCGGACTGTGTCATGCTGATAGCGGCATGACCAGAGCCGCATGCACAGCGGCGCAAGCCCACTCAGGCGCGGGCGCAGGCTCAGATCCCAGCCGTGGCCCCGGCCGCCAGCAGCCGCCGACCCCACACAGCCTGCCCCAAAGACAGTCCCCCGTCTCCGGGCGGCAACTCGTGATGACACAAAACCTCCAGCCCCTGCCGCTCCAGAAAAAACGGCAAAAGACGGGCCAGTATTCCGTTCTGCATAACCCCGCCGCTCAGGGCCACAACCCCCACGCCGCTTTTGCGCGCGGCGCGGCCCGCCATGCTGGCAAGGGCCGCCGCAAGGCTCAGGTGAAAACGCGCCGCGGCCTCTGCCTCGGGCATGCCGCCCAGCGCGGCCTGCGCCACGCGCGCATAGAGCCCGGCGCTGTCCAGCGAAAGCAGCCCGCCACGCAAAGCCATGCCCACAGGCCACACCATCTCCGCCGTGCGGCACAGGGCTTCCGCGCAGCCCGACATGGCGCGGCCCAACACGCCCCCGGCACGCATGGCCGCATCTTCCAGCCGTATGGCCGCCTGCCCCTCATAGCTAATACATTGGCACAGGCCAAGCCGGGCGGAAACAGCGTCAAAAAGCCTCCCACAGCTTGAGGTGGCGGGGCAATGGATGTTTCGCGCCAGCATTTCTTCCACCGCCCGCGCTGCCGCCACATGCCCGCTCAGCCAGGGCGCTGCTGCCTGCGCTTCTTCCGGCAGGCCATGTCCGGCTTCTGCCGCCTGCCGCCCCAGCGCCAGCGCAATACGCCAAGGCTCCCGCACAGCCGCATCGCCACCGGGCAGGGCAAAAGGCGACAGACAGCCCACGCGCTGCCACGCGGGCTTGCCAAGATCCATCAAGAGCAGTTCGCCGCCCCATATGGTGCCGTCGTCCCCAAGGCCCGTGCCGTCAAGGCAGAGCGCCAGCGCTGGGCCAAAGCAGGCGTTTTCGGCCAGCACCGAAGCCGCGTGGGCCGCATGGTGCTGCAAGCGCCACAAGGGAATATGGTCGCGCGCGGCCCGCGCTTCAGCATAACGAGTGGAAAGAAAATTGGGATGCAGGTCGCAGACCAGCGCCTTGGGCCGCACCTCAAGCAATGCTTCCATATGGGCCGCCACCTCTTCATAAAAGGCCAAAGTGGCGGGATTTTCCAGATCGCCGATATGCTGCCCCACAAAGGCTTCGTTGCCCCGCGTGAGGCAAATGGTGGCCTTGAGTTCGGCCCCTGCGCCAAAAACACAGGCGGCGTCATCCTGCGCAGACGCACCGGGCTGCCCTGCGCCCGTATTTTCTCCGCCATCAGCCAGAAAAACGGGGCGAGGCACATACCCGCGCGCCCGACGGTAAAAAAACGGCGCTGCCCTGTGCGGCGGGCCGTTTCCGTTCACAGCATCGGCCCGCGGGCGCAGGCTGATCACGCTGTCATCCACGCGCACCAGAATATCCCTGTCGTGCAAAAGCCAGGCATCGGCCAG
>CAZFCC010000062.1:0-10932 GCA_964517635.1 uncultured Desulfovibrio sp.
CTGCGCATCAACTCTGCGGCTGACGACGCCGCTGGCCTCGCCATTCGCGAACTGATGCGTACCGACATCGCCGCTCTGCAGCAGGGTGTGCGTAACGCCAACGATGCCATTTCCCTCATCCAGACTGCGGACGGCGCTCTGGCCGTTATCGACGAAAAGCTCATCCGCATGAAGGAACTGGCAGAACAGGCAGCCACCGGCACCTATGACTCCACACAGCGCCTGATGATCGAATCAGAGTACCAGGCCATGGCTTCGGAAATTACCCGAATCGCCAATTCCACGGACTTCAACGGCCTCAAGCTGCTGGACGGCAGCTTGTCCGGAACGCACTTGGGTTCTGGCGGTGGGGATTCAGGCCTTGAGTCTACTGGCATGCTGAAGGTTCACTTTGGCAGCATGAACGACTCGGCGGAAGACTATTACTACATCAAGATCGGCGATAGCACCGCCTCGGCTCTGGGTGTGGGCAATCAGGCCGCTGATACTTCTGACGCCTTCACGATTTCCACTCAGGCAAACGCGCAGAAGGCCCTGGTGGGACTCAAGGAGGCCGTGGTCTCCAAGGACAAGATCCGTGCGCACCTTGGCGCACTGCAGAACAGGCTGGAAAACACCATTTCCAACCTGACCACCCAGACGCAAAACCTGCAGGCGGCCGAATCTCGCATTTCTGACGTGGACGTGGCCACGGAAATGACGTCATTCGTACGCAACCAGATCCTCACCCAGTCCGCTGTGGCCATGCTTTCGCAGGCCAACAGCATGCCCCAGATGGCGCTTTCGCTCATTTCGAGGTAGGGCTGCAAACAGGTGGTGGAGGGCGTTTGCCCGGAACAGCCCAGCGGCAGGGGAGTGCTGCGCGGCTATAAAAATCAGAAAGGGCCGGCTCGTCATTTGACGGGCCGGCCTTGTTTTTATGGAGTTACCGCTGCTTTCAGCGGCCAGGAGAAAAGGCCCGCGTCTGCCCCGGAGCCATGACCACGCATGAGCAGGGCAGGTCGAGTTTTGCCAGTTCTTTTTCAAAATCCCGTGTGTCCTGGGCCAGAACGGGAAAGGTTCCCCAGTGCATGGGAACCACGTTTTTGCAGTTGAGCAGCTTGCAGGCCAGAGCCGCCTGCGGCGCGTCCATAGTGAATACGCCGCCGATGGGCAGCAGGGCCACATCAATGGAATAGAGCTGGCCCCATAAGGCCATGTCGCCGAAAATGCAGGTGTCGCCAGAATGGTAGACCGTGAGGCCATCGGGCATGCGCACGATATAGCCCGCCGGGCAACCCGAGTCGCTGGTGTGGAATGCCTGGGTCATGGTGATCCGCGCGCCCTTGCAGGTGAGGGTGCCGCCCATGTTGAAGCCAATACCGTTGAGTATCTGGCTGTCGGGCAGGCCGGCAGCGGCCTTTTGCGCTGTGCCAACGATGGCCCCAAGCATGGCCCCGGTTTTTTTGCATATACTTACGGCTTCGCCCACATGGTCGCCGTGGTCGTGGGTCACAAGCACAAGATCGGCGTGGCCCACATCGTCCACGTTGAGTCCGTATTGCGGAGCCAGAAAGGGGTCAATAACCACATGCACGTCAGGGCTGCTGACCTTGAAGGCCGAGTGTCCAAACCAGGTTATATCGCTCATGTGCGCCTCCTTTGCGGTTGTATGCGCCGGGTGGAATGCTTTGCGGGCGAGGGCCTCCGCCGTTCAGCCGCGCTGCGCGCCTGTGGCGCTTGAATTTTTTGTTTGATTCTGCTCTGGGATATTCCTGATCGGAGACGGAAGGGGGCCAGCAGTCGCGCCGCGCAGACAGTGCATGGTTCCAACGTCAATCAGGTGCAGGGCATGGTAATGTGCCAATACTGTTTAGCCGGGCCAGCGCCCCAGATTGTGTGACAGGCCCACCTGATCGAAAATTCTGCCGCATAAATGCAGCAAGAGGTCGTCCACGCTTTGCGGCTTGAGATAAAAGCCCGGACAAAGGGGCAAGATCACTGCTCCGGCTTCACGCAGGGTAAGCATATTGCGCAGGTGAATGGCCGAAAGCGGGCTTTCCCGCGGAACCAGAATCAAGGGCAGCTGCTCCTTAAGAGCTACATCCGCCGAGCGCTGCACAAGATTGCGCGTGGCTCCCGAAGCTATGGCCCCGAGCGTGCCCATGGAGCACGGCGCGAGAATCATGGCCGCAGGCTGTGAACCGCGCCGCCACCATGAACCGCTGGACGGCCCGGCTCCCAGGTTTTCCGCGTCATGCACCTGGTGGGCGTATTGGGTCAGCAGCTCCGGGCCGGACTCGCATTCGGCGCGCAAGACGGCATGTGCGCCTTGCGAAATGATGCAGTGCACGCGCACTTGGGGCATGGCCGCCAGCTTGCGCAGCAGGCATGCCGCCAAAGGCATGCCGCTAGCGCCGCTGACACCCACCAGAATGTCGCGCGGGTGGGCATTGGGCGAAGCCACAGAGATGGCGTTGGGGCTGTCCGCCGGGTTTGGCGGAGTGGCCGGCGATATGGCGCTTGTCATGATGATGCTCCTGTTGCTTGCATACCTGACAAGCAGCTTACACGCAAACAGACACAAAGGGGGCCGGACGTTTGTTGTGTGTAGACCGTTTGCTGTAGGCGGGGCAGCAGGAGCCCAGGGGCCAGCCGCCCCGGTCTGAAGGGCGCTTACAGCTTGGGGCATGTCCTCGGTATGTGCTGCATTTTTTTGCGCCCTTGACAGGGAGGGCGAGTCGGCATATCAAGACAGTTCTTATGCGCCCGTAGCTCAGTCGGATAGAGCGTTGGCCTCCGGAGCCAAAGGCCGTGCGTTCGAATCGCGCCGGGCGCGCCATGAGAATTCAAGCGGTTAGCTGTAAAAAGCTGACCGCTTTTTTCGTGTTTTTATGGCTTGATGCCGCCTGGGTGCCACATGGAAACATTTCACTTCAAAAAATGTCGTGAAAATGGTAACAGTGGCAAAGAACATCATAAAAATCTTGGTCGCAAACGGAAAAGATTTTAAGCCAATGTTGCCCGACCAAGCAACCAAGCCTACCAGGCTACGTTGGCAGGTGCTTCCCCAGAAGATACACGGTTATAATCTGGAAAAGCTGCTGCACGGACACGCCTATTTTGCTCAAGAATTTTTGGCAGGCCAGAAGCAGACAGGTGGTCAAAGCCGTGTAAATCAGGATAAGGGCAGCGTTTGCCGAGGTGTCGACAACGCTTTTAATCCGCAGGTTTTGTGTGATTTCACGGAAGAATATCTCGATCTTCCAGCGTTCTTTGTAAATATTGGCAATGGTTTTAGCAGACAGGCGACAATGCTTGGTTAAGAACTTGTAGTGTTTCCCGGTTTCGGCATCCCCGTAGCCAATTCTGCGCAGGCGCAAGGTTTTTCACGACGGTGCTTCACTTCGATAATGTGATCAGAGGTGACGCCGGTTTTACGGTTCACCGGCGACGCGCCAGCAATTTGTACACGCGTTTTCCTTGAGGCGGGTGACAAAGAATATGCCCTTGGCCCCCAAAAGCTGAAACCATGTGAAGTAAATATGGCCCTTATCAATCCTGAGCGGACAGCATTGACTATTTTTCTTTTCCTGAAATATTTTTCTCGAAAAGTCCCAAGGCTGGATAATTAGACAAAGGCATTGCTAATGGACGTTCCCATCCTGAATATTACAATCCCTGTTTTTAATCGATTTCATATTACTCAAAAAACCATTCTAGCGCTGCATAAAACAGTAAAGTTCATCCCATTTACAGTAACAGTTGTGGATAACGGAAGCGAGCCTGCCTTGCGCGAGCGCTTGATAGAATTGCGTGAGCATGGGTTGATCAACAATCTTTTTTTGCTCCCCTGTAACATGGGTATTTCTTGTGCCTGTAATATTGGATGGCAGGCGGTTGATACGCCCTATTACATGAAACTCGACAACGATATTGTATTCAGCACTCCTGATTGGCTGGAAAAACTTTTCCGTCTCTGGTCGCACGGGCTCCCAATGTCGACCCTTGGCCCGGCATTAGATCCAAAGCAGCTTACACAAAATCCAGGGACGATTGAAAGCCCGGACGGCATTTTAGGCATTTGCACAAAAAACCTGCCGGGAGGGGCCATCATAATACCCAAGGCCGTTTCAGACATCCTGGGCTACTGGAACGAAGACTATGGCCTTTATGGGGCAGAAGACGGAGACTACGGCGCGCGCATGAACTGCGCCGGATTCTCTCAATATTACTACGATGACCGAGATTTTTTTGTGCACCATAACACATATGGAAACACTGAATACGAAGGAACTGGGCTGGACAAAGACAAAGAGCATGCACGTTTGTTTAAAGATGAAGCTGGGGGGGTAGGTTTGTTTGTGTTGAACTATTATCTCTATAATGCGTGCATACGCAGATGGAATGTACCTTTGCGATACCGTATTAAAGATATAAACGGATATAACGTCGTACTGGAAGAAGACCCGGCATATGCACCCGTGAAAGCTGCATTGTCCTTCAGCAAAAGATTCATAGACCGTCTGCGCTCAACTGGTAAAGCAGACAATATCTATTCTGATGCGGTCGTGGCCCGCTTAAAAAAAGAGTGGGAATCCTGCGGGCAGGCCTGTAATTTTTAGCAGCGCATACTGCACGCCGCACAATACCTTATTTACCCCATTCCAGGCGCAAAAACGGCGAGCTGCCTATGCAGTAACTCGCCGTATATTTGGCTTGTGCCGGAGCGGACGAGATTGGAAATATATCTATACCAATCCTGAATTATTGCCTTAATCTTTGAGAGAAAAATCCCCCCCCCAAAAAAAAAAATTGCCCACCGCCAATTTCTCATTTTTCTAACGATGTTGCCCGACTAAGCGGCCAAGCCCACCAGGCTACGTTGGCAAATGCATCCCTTTTTACGGTTCACCGGTGGCGCTCCAACAATTTGTACACGGCGTTTTCCTTGAGGCGGGTGACAAAGAATATGCCCATGGCCCCCAAAAGCTGAAACCATGTGTAGGAATATAGCCCTTATCAGGAGAAAGGTCAGGCAAGCCAATCAAAGAGTTGGGGGGACAATGCCAGAAGACCTTCCAACGCCGGATAAAAGCATTCGTCAGCTTGAGCGCGAAAAGAAAAAGCTGGAAGAGTAAGCTCGTAAAAAATCCCGACTCAATCCATGGGTCGGGATTTTTGCTCTACATTTTGCTTTGCTGTT
Source organism: uncultured Desulfovibrio sp. (assembly GCA_964517635.1). GTDB lineage: Bacteria > Desulfobacterota > Desulfovibrionia > Desulfovibrionales > Desulfovibrionaceae > Desulfovibrio. The sequence continues at coordinate 5,186 of CAZFCC010000062.1, forward strand.
TTTTACGCTGAACTATCAGCATTGTGGGTTCAAGCTGCGGTTTTGCCGCTATTTCCACAGGCTGCTGTATTTGGCCGCGATGCCGTCGGTGCGTTCCACCAGCTTGTCCACCAGGCCGCCCACTTCGTCGTAACTGACGGTGCCCAGTTCTCGGGCCAGAAGATAGCCAAGGTATCCCTTGCCCTGTTTGAAAACCCAACACACCGAATAGACCGAGCCCACACCCGGGCGATCGGGAAATTCCGCTTTGGTTTCCAGCATGACGTACAGCTTGGGCTGATCTTTTTCTTCATCGTCGTTCAGCGTAAAGAGGCTGCTTTTGTTAAAACGCTCTTTCAGGCTCGTGCCAAGGCGCGCGCCGATGCTGTCTGTGCCTTCAAGGGATACGCTGACCACAGTTACGCGGTCTGCGCCTTTTTCGGGTTTGTCCTGCACGGGCTTGCCCGCCTGCGGTGTGGCTGCTGCCGCTATGCCCGTCACTGCCAAAATACAGACCAGGGCCAAAATGCCAAATATTTTGTTCATGCCTTCTCCCTACAACGGTACAGAATGTGCGGCAGACTGACGCTTTACGGCCATAAAACCGGAAATGCAGCTCCGCCGCAGTTAGTCTATATAAAGTTTAGAAAAATGAAAAGGACAGCCTCGGCCCGTTGCGTGGTCATGCGCGCTTTTGTGCGCCAAAGTTCTGCAACATTTTGTTACAATTTGTCATATTGAGCACATAGTGCGCCGCCTGTCCATTGCTATATATGAGAGCATGCACAATGAAACCGTTTTTTCGCAGATACAGGTTCCTGTTTCAGCGCCTTTTGCGCAGAGGCTTTTTCAGCAGGGCGTGGACTATCTGCGAGACAGGTGGCCTCTGGGGCATTCCCTGCCCGTTCCCCTGCATTTTCTTGAAGAAACCGGCAGTCAGTGCGATTCGCCACCCTGGCATATAGCGGCGGTGGCGCGCAGAACGCCACGCCGACATGTGTGCATACCCTGCGGCTGGATTGCCCGTTACCTGCCGCAGAATGCCCCTGTTTTTGAGCCGGGCTGCGGCAGCGGTGGCAACCTGCTGTGGCTGGCCCTGAAGGGTTTTACCCATCTTTCGGGCAGCGATATTGACCCCCGGGTGTTGCACTTCAGCGAGCATTTGCAGAAATATCTGGGGCACAGGCTGGACACCTGGCAGGACAATGCCCTGTCTCCCGCCCGCCTTCCTGCAAATCAGGGGGCCATATTGTCGGTCAACTGGCTGTACCATCTGCCCGGTGCGTCGCTGGATGCCTTTATGGAAATCTACAAACCCTGCCTGAAGCCTGGCGGCGTGTTTGTTTTTGACGTCATCAGCAACAAATACAATGCTGTAGCCAACAACCAGTACCATACTGGCGACTGGCGCAAGCCCCGAAGTCAGCGGCGGCCCTCGGAATATACATTCCGGCTGTCGCATGAAGATGTGGAGCGCCTGGCCCGCAAGCACGGCTTCCGGGTTTTGCGGCGCACCTTTATTCACAGTCGCCCGCAGCGATGCGCCTATATGCTCGGCAGGGCTGGCAGGCCCTAACGGCCTCAGGCGTGGCCTTCGTCCAGCAGCGGCAATTCCAGCCGCGCCCTGAGACCGCTCTGGGGCAGGTTTTCAAGCAGCAGCGTAGCCTCGTGCAGGTCTGCCATGCTGCGAGCAATGGAAAGCCCCAGACCGTGGCCACCCGTATGTCGGTTGCGTGAGCCTTCCACACGAAAAAACGGTTCAAAAACCTTTTGGAACAGGGCCGGATCCATTCCCGGCCCCTTGTCGTCAATATCCACACGCAAGACGGTTTTTCTGCCGGGCAAGGTCTGCACCGAAGCGGAAAGAACAGCCTCCCGCCCATAGCGCAGGGCATTGTCCAGCAGATTGTCCAGGCAGCGGCGCAGGGCTACGGGATAGACAAGGGCCAGAAGCTCAAGTTCTGCACCGGCCAGTGTTACGTCCTGCCCCATTTCGCGGCGGTCTTCCACAATGGACTCAAGAAATGCCTGCATGTCTACCCTGGCGCGGTCTTCCGTATGCCGGTGGCACTGGGTCATGGCCGTACCCATTTCCACAATGGAATGCAGGCTCTGCACGTCTTCGAGCATTTTCTGGCGGAAGACCCCGGGGGGCGCGCTTTCAAGCCGCAAGCGCATTCGGGTGAGCGGAGTACGCAAGTCATGTGACAGGGCGGCAAAAACCCGTTCCCGTTCCTCCATAATGGCGCTGATGCGTTTTTGCATGGCGTTAAAGGCCTGCGCCGCGTGGCGCACTTCGCTGGGGCCTTCGTCCGGTATCATATGGGGCAGGCGCTGCGAAGAGCCAAACTTTTCTGCGGCCCGCGCCAGAGTGCGCAGGGGGCGCACCAGCCTGTAAACAATGAGCAGTAGCAAGGCCGCAAAAACAATTAATTCCAGGCCAAGTACCACAAAGGGCATGTCTTCAAGGTGTGCCCGGTGGGCGGGGCCGTCATAGCTGATGCCAAGCCAGGAGCCGTCGGCAAGCTGTATGGTCAGGCGGGCATCGAACGAGCCGGATACGTCCCACAAAGAAAAAAATTTTTCAAAAAACGAGGCCCATTGCCCGGCTTCTTGGCCGAGAATGATGACCCGCACCTGCGCTTGCATGGCCCTTGGCTGATGGCCGGGCGCGGCCAGATCGTCCAGCGCCTCACGGATATGCTCCAGAAAAAAACGCGAAAGATTGTCTGTGCCTTGCGGCATGTCGGGTTTTTTATTCAGCATTTTTACGCGCACATCTGAAAATTTCGCCAGCCCGGTCATAAGCTCTGGTCTGCTCTGCGCGGGTTCGGCTTCAAACATGCGCACGCACAGGGCTATGGTGGCGCTGTGATTGGCCAGCATGTTCTGCACCATATGGCGTTCAAAAAAGTCAGCCACGGTAAGAATGGTTACGGTGTGCAGGATAAAAAAGGCCCCGAGCAAAAAAAGGCTCAGCCGCGAAAACAGGCTTTTGGGCAGGTGGCGGTCGGTGTTCATGCGCCTTCCCGGCGCACATCTGCCGTCCATATATAGCCATCACCGCGCACGGTCTTGATGAGCGCGGCCTTTTCACCGCCCTTGTCGCGCAGGCGGGTGCGCAGGCGGCTCACCTGCACGTCTATGCTTCTGTCAAAAGGCGCGGCATTGCGCCCCTGGGTCAGATCCATAAGGGTGTCACGGCTCAGCACTGCTTGCGGATTTTCAAGAAAAGCCATGAGTAGCCGGTATTCGGCCCCGCTCAGATTCACCATGACCCCACAGGGGGATTGCAGGCAGCGCGACGCCCTGTCCAGGCGCCAGCCCGAAAAGTGCATGCTGCCGCTTTCTCTGGCCGGGGCTGGCTGGCCCTCGTTACGCCGCAGCACGCTGCGGATGCGCGCCAGCAGTTCGCGAGGCTCAAAAGGTTTGGACATGTAGTCGTCTGCGCCCAGCTCCAACCCCACAACGCGGTCGGTGCTTTCACCAAGAGCGCTGAGAAAGATGATGGGAATGCGCCATTGCTTGCGCACCTCACGGCAGATCATAAAACCGTCCTGACCGGGCAGCATAACGTCCAGCACAATCAGGCCCGGACTGTCACGGCGCAAAAGATCCATAAGTGCATCGGCATTTTCAGCACATCTTACTTCAAAGCCGTGCATCTTCAGATACCCGGACAAAAGATCCAGGATTTCCCTGTCGTCATCCACAAGACATATGCTTTGTCGGCGTTCCATTTTTCCCCTGTATATCTATTCCGGATATTTTCAATGGCATCTCGCCTTACCCTAAGCCGGGGGTCAGGAACTTTCAATGGCGCGGCCCGTATGAAAAGCTCTGCGCAGAGAGCGACGCGTTTATGCGCCACAGCCAGGGGCGGCCCTGCGTGTGTCATGTGGCCTGATGCCGCCCCCGGCGTGCGCCATACCCCCCGGCGTCCCGATGCCGCCCCATACTGCCCAAGTGGCCCGTGGGGGCATGCGCCCCGTTTCGGGCATGCGCCCGCTCTTGAGCCTGCTTCGCGGAAGCGCTACACTCGCACAAATTTCATCCACCGAGGAGCCTTCCATGCAGCGAACCCTGATTATTGACGCTCTCAATTCCGCATCGGCCCAGCCCGCCATAGTTCTGTGCGGCTGGATCCGCACACGCCGCGACGCCAAGGATTTCAGTTTTGTGGAAATCAACGACGGTTCCTGCCTCGCCAACATGCAGTGCATCGTAGACGCGAACACCCCCGCCCATCAGGGGCTTGGCGATGCGGCTACGGGCGCTGCCGTGCGTGTGACGGGCGAGCTTGTGCCTTCGCCGGGCAAGGGCCAGCAGTGGGAAGTGCGCGCGCATGAAGTGCAGGTTTACGGCCTGGCCGACCCGGAGAGCTTTCCTTTACAGAAAAAGCGCCATTCCGACGAATTTTTGCGCACCATTGCCCATCTGCGGCCGCGCACCAATAAATACGGCGCTGTATTCCGCATCCGTTCCGAGGCGGGCATTGCTGTGCACGATTTTTTCCGCAGCCGCCGTTTCGCCTGGGTGCATACTCCGGTGCTTACCGGTGCGGACTGCGAAGGTGCTGGCGAGATGTTCCGCGTGACCACGCTTGAGCCGGGCGCAAAAAACCTGGATCAGGATTTTTTCAGCCGCCAGTGCAACCTGACCGTTTCGGGCCAGCTTGAAGCCGAAGCTCTGGCCACGGGGCTTGGCCGGGTATACAGCTTTGGGCCGACCTTCAGGGCCGAAAATTCCAACACCCCGCGTCATGCCGCCGAGTTCTGGATGATCGAGCCGGAAATGGCCTTTGCTGACCTGCAAGACCTGATGGAGTTGGGCGAAGGGCTCACCCGCCATGTGGTGGATCATGTGCTCACCCGCTGCGAAAGCGATGTGAATCTTTTTGACAGCTTTGTGGACAAAGGCCTGCGCCAGCGCCTGCAAGACATGCTGGCTGCGCCTTTTGGCCGTGTTTCCTATACAGAGGCTGTGGAAATTCTGCAAAAATGCGGCAAGGATTTTGCCTTTCCCGTGGCCTTTGGCACTGACCTGCAAACCGAACACGAACGCTACCTGGCCGAAGAGCACTTTAAAAAGCCTGTTATTGTTTACGATTATCCCAAAGAAATCAAAGCGTTTTACATGCGCCAGAATGAGGACGGCAAAACTGTGGCTGCTATGGACATGCTGGTTCCGCGTATTGGCGAGCTTATTGGCGGGTCACAGCGCGAAGAGCGCCTTCCCAGGCTCGAAGCCCGCATTACCGAAATGGGGCAGAACCCGGAAGACTATTGGTGGTATCTTGAGTTGCGCCGCTTTGGCACCGTGCCGCACGCTGGCTTTGGTCTGGGTTTTGAGCGCCTGCTTATGATGCTCACGGGTATTACCAATATCCGCGATGTCATCCCCTTTCCCCGCACGCCGGGCAATCTGGAGTTTTAGGCTGGTAGGTTTGGGCTTCGCCCGATATTTGTGGGTAATGCGCAGCAAGATAAACGAGGGTTGTCTCGCTGGGTTGCGCCTGTCCGGCGGGGCTAGACGCCTCCCGGTTTAGGGCGGGGAAAGGGCTTGCCCTTTGAGAGAAGGTTCTTGTGCCCTGCGGGCACGGAGGCGTGTTCTCTGTTCTTTATTTTGGCCGCCTACGCGGCGGGCAATAAGAAAAAAGGCTTGTTCTTTGGGATGAAACTTCTTGTGCCCTGCGGGCACGGAGGCTTTTTCTTTGTTCTTTATTTGGGCCGCCTACGCGGCGGGCGGCAAGGCGGGGCCGGTTATGG
>CAZFCC010000063.1:0-2278 GCA_964517635.1 uncultured Desulfovibrio sp.
CGATGATGCCGGTACCTTCGGAGGCAGGCTTGAGCATGACGCGTCCGGCGCCGAAACGGCCCAGAATTTCATAAGGCAGGGTGCCTTCCACAAGAGCCACCTGAACGCGGTTCTTGCGAGCGCGCTCGGTCGCCTTGCGCAGGGCTTCGGGAACTTCCTGAGCCTTGCCCAGGCCAAAGCCCACGCCGCCCTTTCCGTCACCGACCACCACAAGAGCGCTGAAGCTGAACCGGCGACCGCCCTTGACCACCTTAGCCACGCGATTGAGGGAAACGATCTTTTCGATTTCGCCCAACTCGTTCTGCTGTGTTTCAGTATTTTCCTGACGCATATTAGAACTCCAGGCCGCCTTCGCGGGCGCCATCGGCTACGGCTTTGACGCGACCGTGATAAAGATACCCGTTGCGATCGAATACGACCTTGTCGATATTCTTTTCCTTGGCCATGCGGGCAATTTCCATGCCCACCTTTTCAGCGCCGCCCTTGTTGCAGTGCAGCCCCGAGTCATTCTTGCCAAGCGCAAGGGTGGAGGTGGCCACCAGGGTAGCTCCGTCCAGGTCGTTGACGATCTGGGCGTAGACATGCAGGTTCGACCTGTAGACGACCAGACGCGGGCGCTCGGCAGTGCCGCTGACCTTTTTGCTGATGCGAATCTTGCGGCGCTGCCGCGATTCATTCTTGCTGTACTTCATGACGCGCCCCCTACTTCTTGCCGCCGGACTTGCCGACCTTGCGGCGAATCGTCTCGGTAGCGTACTTGATACCCTTGCCCTTGTAGGGTTCGGGCTTGCGGATGCGACGAATCCTGGCGGCCATTTCGCCAACCAGTTCCTTGTCAATACCGCTGATGGTCAGCACCTGGCCTTCCACAGTGGCCTTGAGACCTTCGGGAAGTTCCACCAGCACCGGGTGAGAATAGCCCACCTGAAGCTCAATGATGTCGCCCTTCACCGCCACGCGGTAACCAACGCCGATGACTTCCAGGGCCTTGGAAAAGCCCTTGGTGACGCCGTCGATGCAGTTGGAAAGCAGCGAGCGGCGCAGGCCGTGCTGGGCGCGGGTAACGCGGTCTTCGTCAATGCGGGTCAGCACAACATGGCCATCGGCCATTTCGTACTGGAGCAGGGAGCAGACTGGCGTGCTCAGCGAGCCTTTGGGGCCTTTCACTTCCACAACATCCGTTCCGATCTTGACTTCTACGCCATTGGGAACGGGAATGGGCAGTTTACCTATTCTGGACATGCTCGCACCCCTACCAGATTTCACACAGAAGTTCGCCGCCCACCTTCTTGTCGTGGGCGGTCATACCGTCCAGCACACCGCTGGACGTAGACAAAATGCATATGCCGAGGCCATTCTGCACCCTGGGGATCTTGTGAGCGCCCACGTACACGCGGCGGCCGGGAGTGCTGATGCGCTTGAGGCCGCTGATGACGGGCTTGCCCTTCAGATACTTCAGGGTAATGGTTATGTTGCTGTCGGCCACGGCCACGTCTTCGACGTAACCTTCCTGCTTGAGGATGGCGGCTAACGATTCCTTCATCTTCGAGCGCGGCACATTTACTTCCTTATGCAGGGCCAAATGTGCGTTGCGGATGCGGGTGAGCATATCCGCAATGGGATCTGTCAACATCGAGAAAGCTCCTGAGAGTTTGGGTGCGGGGTTAACGGCCCTATGCCGTCACTTCCCGCGGCGCGCCAAAAACGCGCCATCCGGGCGCTTGCGCGCCCGGAAATTTACCAGCTCGACTTGCGCACGCCGGGCAGCTCGCCACGAAGGGCCATGTTGCGGAAACAGATACGGCAGATGCCGAACTGACGCAGAAAAGCCCGGGGCCGGCCGCAGAGCGGGCAGCGATTGTAAGCGCGAGCGCTGAACTTGGGCTTGCGCTTGGCCTTTACTTCCAAAGAAGTACGGGACATAGCTTAACTCCTACTTGCGGAACGGCATGCCCAGCTGGTCAAGAAGGAACTTGCCTTCTTTGTCCGTGGCCGCCGTGGTGACAATGGTGATGTTCATGCCCTTGGGGTTTTCCACACGATCCGCCTCGAGTTCGGGGAAGATGGTGTGTTCCTTGATGCCCAGGGTGAAATTGCCGCGCCCGTCGAAACCGCGATCGGGGATTCCCCGAAAGTCGCGCACCCGGGGCAGGGCGAAGTTCATGAGCTTGTCAAGAAAGTCCCACATGCGGTCCCTGCGCAGCGTGACGCGGGCGCCGATGGGCATGCCTTCGCGCAGCTTGAAAGCAGCGATGGATTTTTTGGCGCGCGTCACCAC
>CAZFCC010000063.1:2288-6639 GCA_964517635.1 uncultured Desulfovibrio sp.
TTGTTCTGGCTGGCGGCGCCAAGGCCGATGTTCAGAGAGATTTTTTCAATCCCGGGAAGCTGCATGGGTGAGGAGTAACTGAACTCCTTGTGCATTACCGGAACTACTTTCTCTCTATATATCTTTTCAAGGCGTGTCATCGTATCACCTTATTCCATGACTTCATTGCACTTTTTGCAGAAGCGCACTTTCTTTTCCTTGCCCTCGGACTCAATGGTCTTGTAGCCCACGCGGGTGGCCTTGCCACAAGCGGAGCAGACAACCATGACGTTGGACACGTGGATCGGCATTTCCTTTTCCACGATACCGCCGGGCTGCTGGGCATAGGGGTTGGGGCGCATATGGCGCTTGACCATATTGGTCTTTTCCACCAGCACGCGATCCTTCTTGCGCAGGATCTTGAGCACCTTGCCGATTTTGCCCGCGTCCTTGCCGGCGATTACCATCACCTTGTCGTCCTTGCGGATACGATACGTTTTCATGACGGTCTCCTACAGCACTTCCGGGGCCAGCGAAATAATTTTCATAAAGTTCATGGCGCGCAGTTCACGGGCCACGGGCCCGAAGATGCGGGTGCCGATGGGCTCGCCCTGAGTGGAGAGCAGCACAGCGGCGTTGCCGTCGAACTTGATGTAGCTGCCGTCCATGCGACGCACTTCTTTGGCGGTGCGCACGATAACAGCTTTCATAACGTCGCCCTTTTTCACTTTGCTATGTGGTATGGCTTCCTTGATGGACACCACCACGATGTCGCCGACAGAGGCGTAACGGCGGTGTGAACCGCCCAGCACCTTGATGCAGGCAACCTTTTTGGCGCCGGAGTTATCGGCAACCTGGAGCGTGGATTCTACCTGAATCATGGCACTACCCTATACGGCTTTTTCAATGATGGAGACCAGATGCCAACGCTTGTTGCGCGAAAGCGGACGGAACTCCACAATTTTGACCTTATCGCCCATACCGCAATCGTTCATGGGATCATGAGCCGTGAACTTCTTGCGGCGCCTCACATACTTTTTGAGCAGAGGGTGCTTGACCAGGGTCTCAACGCGTACGACAATAGTCTTGTCGTTCTTGTCGCTCACCACAATGCCGGTCAGCGTTCTGCCCTTACGATCTTCCAGAGCTTGCATTTTAGGCCCTCTGTTCCTTTTCGTTCAGTACAGTCTCGATGCGCGCCACCTGCTTCCGCATGGCTTTCAGCTCGGAAGTCTTTTCAAGCTGCGCAGCGGCATGCTTGAAACGGGCGGTCATCAGTTCCTGGCGCTGTTCGGCCAGCGTGCCGCGCAGTTCTTCAGCGCTCATGGAGCGCAGATCGGCGACGGCGGGCCGAGCGTTTTTATCGGTTTTTTTCTTGGCGGCCATTTAGATGCCCTCCCTCACCACAATAACGGTCTTCACGGGCAGCTTGTGTGCGGCGCGGGTGAGCGCTTCGCGTGCAAGGTCAAGGCTGACGCCCTTGATTTCATAGAGCACGCGACCGGGCTTCACCGGGGCGCACCAGCCAACCGGCGCACCCTTACCGGAACCCTGACGGGTTTCCAGGGGCTTGGCGGTCACGGGGCGGTCGGGGAACACACGGATCCACACTTTCCCGCCGCGTTTGATATGGCGCATCATGGCGATACGCGCGGCTTCGATCTGCTGGCTGGTAAGCTGGCCGTGCTGTACGGCCTTCAAACCAATATCGCCAAAGGCAACGGTGGCGCCGCGAGTGGCCAGGCCGCGCAGGCGGCCCTTTTGCCATTTGCGGAATTTAACTTTTTTGGGCGCAAGCATTACTGATCAACCTCTTTGTCAAGGATTTCACCCTTGTATATCCACACCTTGACACCAATGATGCCGTAGGTGGTGCGCGCTTCGGCAAAGCCGTAATCGATATCGGCGCGCAGGGTCTGCAAGGGCACCCGGCCATCGCGGTACCATTCGGTACGGGCGATTTCAGCACCGGCCAGGCGGCCGGAGCACGTCACCTTGATGCCTTCGCCGCCGAACTTGCGGGCCATGGAAACGGTGCGCTTCATGGCGCGCCGAAAGGCCACACGGCGTTCCAGCTGCTGGGCGATATTCTCGGCCACAAGCTGGGCGTCCACTTCGGGACGGCGGATTTCATTCACTTCCAGCGAAAACTCGCGTCCGAACTTCTGGCGAAGGTCATTGCGCAGCTTTTCAATTTCCACGCCTTTGCGCCCGATGACAATACCGGGGCGCGCCGTGGACAGAATAAGCCGTACCTTGCCGCCAGCACGTTCAATCTCGATCTTGGAAAGCCCTGCATGAAAGAGGAGCTTTTTGACGAACGCGCGGATCTTGCTGTCTTCGTAGACAAAAGCCGGGTATTCCTTTTTGCTGAACCAGCGAGACTGCCAATTCTTGTTATACCCAAGCCGGAACCCGAACGGATGTACTTTCTGACCCATAGCCTATTCCTGCCCTTCTGCGAGTATAACGGTGATGTGGCTCGTGCGCTTGTTGATCTTGGTAGCCCGGCCCTGAGCACGGGGCATGAAGCGCTTCCAGGTGGGGCCTTCGTTAACAACGACTTCCTTCACCACCATGGCGTCCACATCAACGCCGCCCAACTGGGAGGCATTGGCCAGCGCGCTCTTGAGCACGCCGTAAAGAACCCCCGCGGGCTTGTTGGGCGTGAAGCGCAGAAGGTTCATAGCCTCCTCCACTCCAAGACCCTGCACGTTCTTGGCCACAAGACGGGTCTTGCGCGGCGAAACGCGCTGGAACTTCGCAATAGCTTTAGATTCCATATCGCTACCCTACTTCCTGCCGGCCTTGGCCTTTTTGTCGGCGGCATGCCCATGGTAGGTACGAGTAGGCGAAAATTCGCCCAGCTTGTGGCCCACCATGTTTTCGGTGACAAACACCGGCACGAACTTCTTGCCATTATGCACCGCAAAGGTCAGTCCCACCATTTCGGGCAGGATGGTCGAGCGGCGCGACCAGGTCTTGAGCACGCGGCGGTCACTGTTGGCCACAGCGGTGTCGACCTTTTTCATCAAATGACCGTCAACAAACGGCCCTTTTTTCAATGATCTCGGCATGAGCTACTCCTACTTCTGGCCGCGGCGTTTAACAATAAGCCTGGAAGAGGCCTTCTTTTTGTCGCGGGTCTTGTAACCCTTGGCAGGCATGCCCCAGGGCGACACAGGATGGCGACCGCCGGAGCTTCTGCCTTCGCCACCGCCCAGGGGGTGGTCGATGGGGTTCATGGCCACGCCACGGACCTTGGGACGGCGACCGAGCCAGCGGTTACGGCCCGCCTTGCCCAGCCTGATGCTTTCGTGGTGCACGTTGCCCACCTGGCCCACAGTGGCCACGCAGGTAACCAGCACCTTGCGCACTTCGCCCGAGGGCAGACGCAGAAGAGCATACTTGCCTTCCTTGGCTACCAGCTGGGCGTAGGTTCCGGCGGCGCGGCAGAGCTGGCCGCCCTTACCGGGGTACAGCTCGATGTTGTGGATGACCGTACCCACAGGAATGCGCTGCATGGGCAGGGCATTGCCGGGCATGATGTCGGCCACTTCGCCGTTGCGATCGTTGACGCCGCTCATGACTACGTCACCCTGCTTCAAGCCCACGGGGGCGAGAATGTAACGCTTTTCGCCGTCTGTGTAGTGCAGCAGAGCGATACGGGCGGTACGGTTGGGATCGTATTCAATGTGCGCAACGCGCGCTTCAATGCCGGTCTTGTCGCGTTTAAAGTCAATGATACGGTACAGACGCTTGACGCCACCACCGCGACGGCGGCTGGTGATGCGGCCCAGGTTGTTGCGGCCGGACTTTTTGGTCAGACCGACGGTGAGCGACTTCTCGGGGCGCGTCCGGGTGATTTCCTCAAAATCGGAAACCGTCTGGAAACGACGCCCAGCGGAAGTCGGTTTCAGCTTGCGGACAGCCATGCTTATACTCCCTCGAAGAACTCGATTTTATCACCCTGGCGCAGCGTCACATACGCTTTCTTCCAGCCGGGCTTGCGGCCCACAACACGACCCTGGCGCTCCCTGTTCAGGGGCGCACGGCGGATCACGTTGACCGCTTCCACTTTAACATCAAAAGCCTTTTCCACGGCCTGCTTGATTTCAAGCTTGTTGGCCATGGTGTGAACCATAAAGGCCACCTGCTGCGCTTCGTCTTTGAGCATGGTCGTCTTTTCGGTCAGCAGGGGCTTGAGCAGAACAGAAGTGATTTCCATAACTACGCTCCCTTCTTCTCGAAGCGCGCCTGCACAGACTCCACAGCGCCTTCCAGCAGCACGAGCTGCTTGTGCTTCAGGATTTCAAGCACGCTCAGGCGGTCCACCGTGGTCAGGGTGAGGCCGGGGATGTTGCGGGCCGAG
>CAZFCC010000063.1:6649-10446 GCA_964517635.1 uncultured Desulfovibrio sp.
CAGCTCCACACTTTCCTCGGGCGCCACAATGAGGGCCTTGGTAAGGCCCAGGGTGTCGGCCACCTTGGCAAAATGTTTGGTTTTGGCTTCGGGCAGAACAATGCCCTTGACCACCATCAGGCTTTCAGCAGCCAGACGGCTCGAAAGGGCCATTTTAAGGGCCAAGCTGCGCACCTTGCTGTTCACCTTGAAGCTGTAATCGCGCGGGCTGGGCCCGAAGGTGATAGCGCCGCCGCGCCAGATGGGCGAGCGGTTGGAGCCTGCGCGAGCGCGGCCAGTGCCCTTCTGCTTCCAGGGCTTGGCGCCGCCGCCGGAGACAAAGGCGCGGGTTTTGACGCTGTGCGTCCCGGCGCGTTTGGCAGCCATTTGCGCGCGTGCCACGAGGTTGAGGATTTCGGGCCTCACCTCGATTTCGAACACGTCGGAAGCCAGCGTAATTTCACCGCTTTCCTGCTTGTTCTGGTCATATACTTTAACGGTAGCCATTGCTGCTTCCTCTACTGCTTGCGGATCAGCACCAGCCCGTTCTTGGGGCCGGGCACGGAACCTTTAACCAGGATGACGTTGTCTTCAAGACGCACGTCGACGATGGTCAGGCCCATTTCCGTAACGGTTTCATTGCCCCAGTGTCCGGCCATTTTCCGGCCCTTGAACACGCGACCAGGAAAAGTGTTGTTACCGATGGAGCCGTTGTTGCGGTGCACCTTTTCGCAGCCGTGCGAATCCTTGGAACCAGCGAAGTTCCAGCGGCGCATGCGGCCCTGGTAGCCCTTACCCACGCTCTTGCCGGTCACCTTTACGGTGTCGCCAGCGGCGAACATGTCAACGGTAAGTTCCTGTCCCAGTTCCTGCTCAGGAGCAGCCGTAAGACGGATTTCACGCAGATGGCGGAAGAGGCCCTTGCCAGCTTTGGCAAAGTGACCCTGCATGGCCTTGCTCACATGCTTTTCCTTAGCGTTGGTCAGCGCGATCTGCACGGCGTTGTAGCCGTCAGAATCTGCGTTCTTGACCTGGGTGACGGGGCAAGGCCCTGCCTCAATCACCGTGACGGGCACAGCTGCGCCGGTACCGTCAAATATGCGGGTCATACCGAGTTTGCGACCCAAAATTCCCATTTTCTCAGCCATGACTGCCTCTCGCTAGAGCTTGATTTCCACGTCCACACCGGCGGGCAAGGAAAGCTTGCCCAGCGCGTCGACGGTCTGCTGCGTGGGTTCCAGAATATCCATAAGGCGCTTGTGGATACGCATCTCAAACTGCTCACGGGACTTTTTGTCCACGTGCACGGAACGCTGTACAGTGTACTTGTGAATGTTGGTGGGCAGAGGGATTGGCCCTGCCACTCCAGCACCCGTATTGCGCGCCGTATCCACGATTTCCGCAACGGCTTTATCCAGTATGCGGTAATCGTAGGCTTTGAGCTTGATCCGAATGCGATCGCTGCTAACTGTCGTCATTGTGCCTACTCCGTTTGCATAAACATCCCACCTGCCGACCACCGGCAGTGCGGGCTTCTTCACAGCATACACGGGCCATGAAGTATGACCCGAAGGCCGACCTACCCCAAAAAGGGACGGAACGGAGCAACGTAAGGGGGCTGCGCTAATGCGCGTATCATGCCTGATAGTCAGGAAAATCGGAAGAATTTGGACGCCTGAACGCGCCAGCATCATCCGCATGATACTCCCCGGCGTCGCCCAGGCCAGGCCACCAAGAAAAGGTGGCAAGGCGGTCCCGCAGGGTCACCAAATGAGGGGGTATACCCCCCCTACCTTACAGCCCCGGGTCACGCGCGCCTCCGGGGCAGCGGTGGGATCCGTCATTGGGCTGGAACGGCTCGACATTGTCCGGCATCTGGTAACGCCTACACATGTCAAATCCTGTGCGGTCGCGATTGACCGCGCCAGGTGCAGCAGAGCAGGCTCAACCTGCCCTTCCCTGCCGTCCAGGGAAACACCCACAAAAGACACCTGTCTTCATGGGCAAGGGTTCTTTTAGCTAACCCACGCTTCGGCGTCAAGGCTTTTTGCGATTTTTTTTTGTTTTTGCTTGCAGCAAATCTACTTGACAACTTACCAAAATGGTGAGTATGAGCCAATATAATGCCCTCATGCCGCAGCTTTCACGCAAGCGGAAATTTTTTGCTCATTCGCGGCCGCCATCGGCCGTTTTTATTCTTTTGCCCCCAAAGGAGATGTCATGGCATCCGACCTGGCACTGAAAGCCCGGCAGACGTCCTATCAGGACACTGTTATCAACTATATAAGCAAAGAAGGCGGCCACGTTATCGCCCTTACAGACGATCAGGCTTTCAGCACACAGTTGCGCCTTACCCTCGCCAAAGAACTTGGCCTTTCCGCCCCCGGCCTGTTTACCGCGCTTACTGATCCCCGCCATTTGGCGGGCGAACTGCGCAGGATTCTGCAGCAGCACCCTGCCCCGCTGCTTTTTCTTGAGCGCATTATCGGCGGTCGGGATCTGAGTTTTCTTGTGAGTCAGATCAAGCAGACCTTCCGCACCCTTAAAATCATTATCCTTACCAGCGAAGTACAACGTGACAGGCTCATGCTGCTGCACGAGGTTGGTGCAGACAACTTCATCGCCAAGCCTGTTTCCATCAACACCCTTATTGAAAAAATGGCCTTTACCATCAAGCCCCAGGGCAAGCTTGGCAAGGCCATCGACATGGCCAAGGGGCTGCTTGAGCGCAAGGCATTCGCGCAGGCGCTGGCCGCCAGCCACAAGATTCTTGAAATCAAACCGGGCAGCGCTGCGGCCTATCTTGTGATGGGCGACGCCCACCGGGGGCTTGAACAATACGATCTTGCCAGAGAAGCCTATGAAGCCGCAGCCGCAGCCGCCGACCTGTACCTGGCTCCGCTGCAGCGGCTGGCCGAAATGTATGAATACCTTGGCGACAAGGAAAACCAACTGCGCTACCTGCAGAAGCTCGACCACATTTCGCCGCTCAACGTAAACCGCAAGGTCAGCCTGGGTGAGGTACACCTTGCCCTGGGCAATGCGGAGCAGGCGGAAGATTTTTTCGACAAGGCGCTTGTGCAGATGAACCGTGAGGCTGTGGAGGGGCTGAGCGCGCTTTCCGGCCGCATCGCCGGAATGTATGCGGAAAGCGACCCGCTCAAGGCCGAAAAATTTTTGCGCAACAGTCTTGACGTGAAGGGCAAGTATCTTTCCAAAAACGATCTTGGCCTGTTTAACCAGCTCGGCATCAGCCTGCGCAGGCAAGGGCGCTGGCAAGACTCCATTGCGGAGTACAAGCGGGCCATCAGGATCGCGCCTGAAGATGCCAACCTCTACTATAATATGGGTATGGCCTTTGCTGAAGGCCAGGACTTTTTGCAGGCCAAAGCCAACCTGCTCAAAGCTCTTGATATGGAGCCGGATCTGTACCGGGCCAGCGTGCTCATTGCCTACAACTACGGCGCCGTCTTTTTGCAGTCACGCGAAAAACAGCGTGCGGCCCAGTTCTTTCAGACGGCCCTTGATATGGAGCCCGACCATGCAGGCTCGAAGCGCGGCCTTGAGCTCAGCATGAAGTAAGGCCAGCGACGCGGCCTCTGCCAAAAGGTTCTTGCCGCAGCATGCCCTTGTGCGGCCGTCCGTGTTTACAGAACAGTTTACCTTTACGACAGCGTTCTACCTGGAAGGCGCCGCTTCTGGCCCCCGCCTACCCCGCCTCAGATCAGGAGAGCGCCTGCAACAGATTGAAATAAGAATAAAGGTTTTGGGGGGTGGGGGCGTGGGGGAGGAGACCCTTTTACAAAAGGGCCCCTCCC
>CAZFCC010000064.1:0-10342 GCA_964517635.1 uncultured Desulfovibrio sp.
TAGGCGGCCCTAACTAAACAAAAGAACAAGCCATCGTGCCCGCAGGGCCGCAAAAGCTCCTTTCCGAAGGACAAGCTTTCTTTCTCCCGCTCGCCGCGCAGGCGCACCCCCGCCGTACAGGCGCCTACTTCAGCGTAGTGACAAAATCGTGAATGCAGGTCACGGCCCTGACCGTAAAACGTTCACACATGTGCGGCGGGTCATCGGGGCGAAAGCCGCCGGGCCGCAGCTCGCGGCAGTCAAGGCTGCCAAACTGCCTGGTAAACACCGCAGCATAGCGCGCACAGAGAGCCACAACCTCTTCGTCGCTTTTGCCCAGAACGTCTCCATAAAGGCCAAGAAAAAGCAATGCGCCCTCTATCAACCCGCACTGAGCGCCCATGCCACCTGCCCCGTGGCAACCCCGCACCGCCTGATACAGTTGCGGATGTATGGTCTGGCCAGTCAGGTGCTCCATACAGTATAGTGTAGTATAGGCGCAATTGGCGTTTTTTTCCCAATAGCAGCGATGCACCAAATCAACAATGCGTTCTTGTGTGCCCATACTCATGTCACACTCCGATCAGCTTTTTCCAGCGCGGCAGCGCCGGGTCCAAATCCAGATAGTTCGGAGGCAAGTGCAGTGGGGCTACGCCTGCCAGGGCAAGAGCCACATCTTCCACATTCCCCGTTCGTGCCAGGGCCGCCACGTCTTGCAAGGGGCAAAGGTCAAAATCGTCCACCGGCAGCATGCTCATGACGGGCAAGCCCTTGAGCGCCGCCTCCAGTGCTACTGTTGTGGAATTTGAAGACCATACGACCACGCCGGGCACAAGCTCTTCTGCGATGGCTCCCCTGGCCACGCGCACCTCGTCGAAACGGCGCCCCAGCAATGCGCGCAGGCGATCTTCCACCGACAGATAGGGATGGGGCTTGACCACAATCTGCCAGCCGTCCAGCAAACCGGCGTGCAGGGCGCGGGCCAGTAAAACCAGGTGGGCCTCGGTTTCATCCCTGAAAAAACTTGTGACCGCCAGCAGACGTTTGGGCTTACCAGCTACACCAGCCGCGCCGGCCGCGCCAGTTGCGCCAGTTGCGCCAGCTACACCAGCCGCGCCGGTCGCGCCAGCCCCCGAAGCCCCTTCTGCTCCGGCCGTCGGGCCGCCTTCATGCAGCTTTTTTCCCTCCGCGAGGTACATATAGCGTAAGGCCTCGACCTTACCCAACTTTTCTGGCGGAAAGCCCGCCTGTAGCCACTGCTGGCAGGCCGAGTCTCCGTTGCCGCGCACAAGGTCGGGCTGAAACGCGGCACAAAAGCCTTCAAAAGCGCGGGGATCATCAAAATAGCGAAAGTCCGTAGGCCGCACTGTGGAGTGCTGCGCGCCGATAACAGCGCCGTGGGGCGCGACCTGCTTATGCTGGGCAAGATCCCCCTGCGCGGAGGCCTGCGCGGAGGCCAGCTCGGCAGCCTGGCCCGCCTGCCCAGCTCCCTGCCCAGCTCCCTGCGTGGAAACCCCCGATGCACGCGCGGCGGCATGCGTGGCATAGCTGAGCATGCGTTCCCAGGGGCAGTTTTCAAGGGGAAAAAGCGTCCAGCGCTGCTGGCCTGCGGCCTGGGCGTATACATCACACCCTCTTTGCTGCAAACAGCGCTCAAGCCCCCGCCAGCCCCGGAACGACTCGGCCCAATACTCGCCCATATACGGCCAGAAATTGACATGCGACCCGGCAAAACGAAAGGCCGGGCGCACGGCCCGCTCCAGCTTGCGGCTGCTCACGCACACGCGCAGGAAACGCCACAGGGCAGCCCACAAGTCACGGTGTCGCAAAAATTCTTCAAGATAGTGAAAGCTCGCGCCGTCCTTGTTTGCCTGCCGAAAGCGGTCACGCAGGGCGATGCACTGCTCAAAACTCAACTGCGGCGCGGGAAAGCGGATAAAAAGCCAGCGAACCCATGGCGCGCCCTCGTTTTTGAACGACGCATCAAGGGCATCGTGCAGGCTTTCCCAGTAACGGGAGCGAAAGCGCCCTTCTTCGGCGGCTTTCATATCCACATTGGGAAAATAGGTGGCAATGGTGGCTGTTGGCACAGGCCCGCCCGCTCCTGCCGGCCCCTGCACCGGGGGCAGCGCCTCGCCCGCCCGCACAACGGCGGGCAGCTTGCGCCGCACAGTCCACAGCCAATAGGCATAGCGCGCCAGAGCGCGCAACGGCGCCGGGGTCGCGTTGTACAAACGGCGCGTCAGGCTCATGGCCGGCTTGAGATTCACCCCATTTTCGTGCTGCTCGATAAAGGTGCGGCCCGAAGAGGTACACATGTCGGCCAACACTTCGCGCAGGGTGGCATCGCCGCCACAAAGGCGCAGGGCCGTGTATCCCCCTTCATCCATAAGACGCTCAAGGGCGCGCAGCTTGAAGACCGTATACAGGCCAGGGGTCATCTTGGGGTGGCGCTCATACAGCAGCGAACACCACCACATGGAAAGGCCATGGCCGCCCTTCAGGTATTCCTGCGTTTCTTTGCCCCCGACAACAAGACGCCCAAGGTCATAGACCCAAGCCGCGTGTTCGGCTCGTATAAGCTCAAGATCCTTACGCAAGTAAGCGACCAGGGGCACATGGCCCTCGGGGGCCTCCCACCCTTCCCACTGCACAACGGTCTGCGTGGCCCCGTCTTTGAAGCTTTCGGGGTTAACCGGGCATGGCCCCAGATCGGGAGCAAGCGGCCCAACAATAAGAATAAGCTCCCTCATGGGCGCTCCCGGCTCTGGTCAGGCCCCGCACCGGGGGCGTCGTCCTCATCCCGCAGGGGGCCAGCGCTGATGCCCGCGCTGCGGCCCGTGCTCAGGTCATTGAGCGCTGCCCATATGGACAAGCTGTAAGGCGGATAGAGCACGCCCTTTTCTGTAATGATGCCGCTGACATATTCCGCAGGCGTCACGTCAAAGGCAAAATTGAGCACAGGGACGTTTTCCGGGCACAAGAGCGTATCTCCCATATGCGTCACCTCGCGGTTCGGGCGCTCTTCAATGGGAATGCCCGTGCCGTCGGGCGTTGAGGGATCGATGGTGGAAAGCGGCGCAGCCACATAAAAAGGGATGTGAAAATGCCTGGCCAGCAGCGCCACGCCATAAGTGCCTATCTTGTTTGCCGTATCGCCGTTGGCAGCGATGCGGTCGGCCCCAACAACAACGCGCTGCACCAGCCCCCGGCTCATAAGCAGGGCGCAAGCATTGTCGCAGGCCACGGTAACGGGGATGCCGTCCCGCTCAAGTTCCCAGGCCGTAAGGCGCGCGCCTTGAAGAAAGGGGCGCGTCTCGTCAGCGATAACGCTGATGTTCTTGCCCGCCTCCACAGCAGCGCGGATGACCCCAAGGGCCGTACCGTAGCCCGCCGTTGCCAAAGCGCCAGCGTTACAGTGCGTGAGCACGCAGTCGCCGTCCTCAAGGCAGGCCGCGCCATGACGGCCCAGCGTTTTGCAGATGGCCACGTCTTCATCCTGCATGGTCTGGGCGGCGTGGGTAAATGCCGTCAGCAGGGGCGCGGGATCGCCCGCCTCGCCGCCCGCCGCAAGCCACACCGCGCGCATGCGGTCAACAGCCCAGCGCAGGTT
Organism: uncultured Desulfovibrio sp.; assembly: GCA_964517635.1. Taxonomy (GTDB): domain Bacteria; phylum Desulfobacterota; class Desulfovibrionia; order Desulfovibrionales; family Desulfovibrionaceae; genus Desulfovibrio. The sequence goes on from CAZFCC010000064.1 coordinate 3,593, forward strand.
AACGGCCGTGGGCCTGGCGACGGCGATGCGCTCCATGCCCTGCTCAAGCTTTGCGGCCCAATCCGCCCCCTGAGCTTCCCTGAGCGCCAAAACACAGCCCCAGGCCGCCGTAACCCCAATGGCAGGCGCGCCGCGCACCACCATGGTTTGCAGGGAGTAAACCACGTCTTCTACCGTGCGGCAAACAAAGTCGGCTTCTTGCCCAGGCAGAAGCCGCTGATCCAGCAGGTGCAGCTCAAAAGTCGAGTGGTCAAAACGTATGTGGTCGTCCATGCTTTCCTCCGGTGGGATAGTGTGGATCATACACCACAATAGCCTGAAAGCAAAGATGATAGGGCGCTGACGGGCCTTGGGCGCGGCCTGGCGCAGCATGGCCGCGGGCCCGGCAAAATCAACATAACATTGTGAAAATAAGTGTTTAATTGATTTTTGCAGCACCCTGAAGCTTTACAAACAGCCTTTCTGCTGGCTATGCTGCACAGCACTGAAGAGCACGCGTCTGCGGGTGTTCGCTGCGTTTGCGGATGTCCGCTGTGGACGCTCGTTATGGGTGTTCGCTGTAAGTATCCGGCGCGTCCGGCCTTAACGCCACAACGCCCAACTTTTCAGCCTGCGCGGCCAGCTAACACCAAAAACCGCCGCGCCAACGCAAAGGCGCTTTTGCCTTTGGCGAGACAATCATCATGCTTCGGAGCAGGACAATGGAAGAGTTTTCACGCATTCGCCGTCTGCCCCCCTACGTTTTTGCCGTAGTGGGGGATCTCAAGATGCAACTTCGTCGGCAGAATATTGACATCGTGGACTTCAGCATGGGCAACCCGGACATTCCCACGCCCGCCCCCATTGTGGAAAAGCTCATCGAGGCTGCAGCCAAGCCCATCAACCACCGCTATTCCCTTTCGCGCGGCATCCCCAACCTGCGCAAGGCCGTCTGCGATCGCTACAAGCGCCAGTTTGACGTGGATCTTGACCCGAACAGCGAAGCCATTGTGACAATGGGCTCCAAAGAAGGGCTGGCCCATCTTTCGCTGGCCATGCTTGAGCCGGGCGACGTGGTGCTTGCGCCAGACCCCACCTACCCCATCCATAAATACGCGCCCGTCATTGCCGGCGCCGATGTGCGCAGCGTTCCCATCGGCTCTGGCCGCGATTTTTTTGAAGACCTTGAAGCCGCCATGCGCCACGCCTGGCCCAAGCCCAAGCTGCTTTTTCTCTGCTATCCGCACAATCCCACCACCGAAGTCACTGACCTGGCTTTTTTTGAAAGGATTGTCGACTTCGCCAAGGCCAACAATATCTGGGTTGTCCACGACCTGGCCTATGCTGACCTTGTGTTTGACGGCTACAAAGCCCCGAGCTTCTTGCAGGCCAAGGGCGCCAAAGACGTGGGCGTAGAATTTTACACCCTCTCCAAGAGCTATTCCATGCCCGGTTGGCGCGTGGGCTTTTGCATGGGCAACAAGCAGCTTATTCACGCCCTTGGGCGCATCAAGAGCTATCTTGACTACGGCATTTTCCAGCCCGTGCAGATCGCGGCCACCGTGGCGCTCAACGGCCCTGAAGATTGTGTGAACAATATCTGCAATATCTATCAAGATCGGCGCGACCGCCTCATCGAGGGGCTGAACCGTATCGGCTGGGAAGTTCCCTCGCCCAAGGCCACCATGTTTGTTTGGGCGCGCATACCCGAGGCCTTCCGCAAGATGGGTTCGGTCGAGTTTTCCAAACTGCTGCTCACCGAGGCCCATGTGGCGGTTTCTCCGGGGCTGGGCTTCGGCTCTTACGGCGACGAGTTTGTGCGCTTTGCCCTTATCGAAAACGAACACCGCACACGGCAGGCCATCAGCAGCATGCGCAAGATGCTGTCCGGCACGTCCGACTAGAGCATTTCACGTGTGAAATTCTCCAACCCGCTGACCGGATTCATAAAAATCCAAAAAACCGGCGGCGCGAGTTCATCAGAGAGCAAATTACAACACGAAGTCCGGGCCAAGCGCCCGGACTTCGGCAAAAAGGTGCCTCATCAGTTGCGGTGTGACCACCGGGCACTTCAGGAGACATCATGACCAAGAACAGCGACAAACCCCTTGTAGTGGGTCTGGCCGGATTCGGCACAGTGGGCGGCGGCCTTGTGCGCCTGCTTGAAGAAAACGCGGATCTCATCCGCCGCCGTTCGGGTCGGGATATCCTGATCAGAAAGGTGCTCGTGCGTAATGCCAAAAAACCGCGCAGCATCCCCTTGCCCGAAGGGGCCGAACTGACCACCAATCCCCGCGACCTTACGGATGATCCGCAAATCGACGTGCTGGTTGAGCTTATGGGCGGCATTGACCATGCCCGTGACCTCATCGACCGCGCTCTGGATCAGGGCAAGCACGTTGTCACGGCCAACAAGGCGCTGCTGGCCGAAGAGGGCCTTTCCCTTTTTCAAAAAGCCGACCGCAAAAAACGCATTTTGCGCTACGAGGCCAGTGTGGCCGGGGCCGTGCCCATTGTTGAGGCCCTGAAAGAAAGCCTCACGGGCAACCGCATCCAGTCTCTCATGGGCATTCTTAACGGCACAAGCAACTATATTCTGTCCGAAATGACCTCCAACGGGCTGGATTTTGACGTTGCCCTCAAGCAGGCCCAGCAGCTGGGCTATGCCGAGGCCGACCCCACCCTGGACATCGACGGACACGATGCCGCGCACAAGCTTATCCTGCTTATCCGCCTGGCCTTCGGAGCCAACTATCCCTACACGGCCCTGTCTGTGCGGGGCATTCGCGGCCTCTCCGCGCTGGACATCCGCCTGGCCCGCGAATTCGGCTACCGCATAAAGCTCATCGGCCAGGTGCGGCAGGTTCCCTGCCCTGAAGAAAAAAACGGCGACAGCGATTGCGGCGAAGGCCGGGTGCGCCTTGAAGCCGGTGTTTTTCCGGCCCTTGTGTATCACAAATACCTGCTGGCCCGCGTGGGCGGCGCGTACAATGCCGTGCGCGTGGATGCCAATGCCTCGGGCCCGCTCTTTTTTCACGGGCGCGGCGCAGGCGACCTGCCCACCGCAGGGGCCGTGCTGGCCGACCTGCTGGCCGTTGCCCGCGACGAACGGCCCAACAATACGGGCTTTGTGGGCAAAGAACTGCCCAAGGCCGCCATTGTGCCGCCCGAAGAATGGCGCTCCTGCTACTATGTGCGCGTGATGGTGCAAGATACGCCGGGCGTGCTGCGCGACCTTTCGGGCTGCATGGCCGCAGAAGGCATCAGCATGGCTCAGGTCATCCAGAAATCGGGCGAAGGTCAGGGCGTGCCACTTGTTTTCATGACGCATGAAACCACTGCCCAGGCCATGAGCGATGCCCTGCAGCGCACGCTGGACGCCGGGCTGCTCAAAGAACCCGCGGTCTATTTCCGCGTGCTGGGTGGCGAATGATAATTCTCGATCAACCGTATGTTTCGCCGGAGCTGGCGGCCTATGCCGCCAGCCGGCAGGAAGCTGTGCTGGATAATTACATGGCCCGCGCCTGCGCGACCGGGCTCAAGGCCCAGGGCGGCCCGGCCCTTAACATCGTGTCTGAAGACCGTTTTGCCGCCTTGCTGCACGAAGGACAAGACCGCGAAGACGCCGCGCCCCCCCGCTTGTATACCTGCTCGGAAAACTCCCTTGCCTGGGTCACGGAGCATTGCGCCCCGCCCCTGGCCAGCGCCATTGAAAAACTCAAAAACAAGGCCCTTACCCGCGAACTGCTCCGCCCGCTGGATCAGGACTATTACTATCGCCGCCTTGATTTTGCGCAGATGCAGGCCCTGCCCTTTGACGAGCTGCGCACCCCCTGCATTCTCAAGCCCGCTGTGGGCTTTTTCAGCCTTGGCGTTTACCGCATCAACACCGCGGACGACTGGCAGGCCGCAAAAGCCGCCATTGCCGAAGAATCGTCCCGCTGGGCAGAGCAGTATCCGCAGTCTGTGGTTGACGGCGATGACTGGCTACTGGAAGAATACATCGAAGGCGACGAATTCGCCGTAGACGTGTATTTTGACCATAACGGCCGCGCTGTTATCTGCAATATCCTGCGCCATGAATTCGCCAGCGCCGATGACGTGAGCGACCGCCTGTACTACACCAGCGCCGCCATCATACGCGACCGGCTGGAGGAATTGGAAAACTGGTTCAACAGGGTCAACGCCATTTTGGGCCTGCGCAATTTCCCCACCCATGTGGAACTGCGCCGCAGCGCCACCGGGCGAATTTTGCCCATAGAATTCAATCCCTTGCGATTTGCCGGCTGGTGCAGCACCGACGTGAGCCTTTTTGCCTGGGGCTTCCACTCTTACGGCTGCTTTCTCGAAGGCACGCGCCCCTGCTGGGACGAAATCCTCAAGGGCAAAGAGGGCAAGCTCTATACCCTCATGGCCCTGAACAAACCCGCCAACTGCCCGCCCGTGCGCGATTTTGATTACGAGGCCCTGCGCCGCCGCTTTGTAAAGGTGCTGCACCTGCGCAAAAACGACTATACCCGCTACGGGCTATTTGGCTTTTTGTATACCGAAACCCCCGAAAACCAACGGGAAGAACTGGACTATATCGCCCGTTCCGACCTGATGGAATTCGCGAGCTTCTGACCGCTGGAGGCTGCCTGTGCTGCATCTGGAAATTGAAACCACCTGCCGTTGCGACATGCGCGACATCACAACGCAATTGCGCGCTCTGGTACGGCGTTATGCCATTGAAAAGGGCTGGCGCAACGGCGTGCTGGCCCTTTTTTGCCCGCATACCACCTGTGGCCTGACCGTCAACGAAGGGGCTGACCCCGACGTGCGCCGCGACATGCTGACTTTTTTCAGCGACCTCGTGCCCCGCCACGGCGACTACCATCATGCCGAAGGCAATAGCGACGCACACATCAAAACCACGCTGCACGGGCCATCCCTGACGCTTTTTGTGGAACACGGCGAACTGTGCCTCGGCACCTGGCAGTCTGTGTATCTGTGCGAAGGCGATGGCCCGCGCCGCCGCACCGTCTGGCTACAATGGCTCGCCGGGGAAGAAGAGTAGCCCGCGCCGCCAGTGCTCCCGCACCACAGCGCTCCCGCACCACAGCGCACCGCCGCCCCAAACGTTCCCAACCGCCCGCCGCCCTCGCGGCCATGCGCCCATGCGCCTCTGCCACGCGCCCGCACCGTGCGCCCACAGCGTGCGCCCACGCAACGCACCCGCACCGCGCACCGCAGGCCTCCTTTCCGCATCACGTCCCGCCCTTGCCGGAAGTGGGATATGTGGGGTAAAATGCCCCACACCCTTTGACCAGCCCCGCAGGGCCGCCCGCCATGATTATTCATATTGATATGGACGCTTTTTTTGCTTCTGTGGAGCAGATGGACAATCCCGAGCTGCGGGGCCGCCCGGTTATTGTGGGCGGCAGCAGCGACAGGGGGGTGGTTTCCACCTGCTCTTACGAAGCCCGCGCCTTTGGCGTGCACTCGGCCATGCCTATGGTTGTGGCGCGTCGCCTGTGTCCGCAAGCTGCCATCGTGCGGGGCCGCTACCAGCGCTATACCGAGCTTTCCCACGCCATCATGGCGGCCTTGAAAGACTTTTCCCCCCTTGTGGAACCCGCCAGCGTAGACGAGGCCTATATAGACGCCACGGGCCTCGAACGGCTTTTCGGCCCGCTGGAAGAGCTTGTGGCGGCCATCAAGGCCCGAGTTGTGGAGGTGACCGGCGGGCTGACCTGTTCTGTAGGGGCGGCCCCCGTAAAGTTTCTGGCCAAGATCTGCTCGGACGTGAACAAGCCCGACGGCGTATTCATTCTGCGCCTGGAAGAAATTGACGATTTTCTGTGCGCACTGCCTGTGGGCAAAATACCCGGGGTCGGCAAGCGCACGGTGCAGAGCCTTCAGGATCTGGGCGTGCGTACCGTGGGTCAGTTGCGCCGCTTCAGCCCGGAATTTATGGAACGCCGCTTTGGCAAGTGGGGTCTTGTGCTTTACGAGCGGGTGCAAGGGCGCGACAGCCGCAAGGTGGAGACAGAGCGCGAGCCCAAAAGCGAAAGCGCCGAATGCACCTTTGCCCAAGACACGCGGGACAGGGACTTTTTGCAGCGCATGCTCATGGCCCACGCCGAGCGCGTGGGCAGTTCCCTGCGACGGCACGGCTACCGGGGGCGCACCATCACCCTCAAGGTAAAGTTCTGCGATTTCAAACAGATCACGCGCTCACGCACACTGGAAGAAGCCGTCAATGCAACGGAAACCATTTTTGAAACAGGCTGCAACCTGCTGGCCGAACTGCCCCTGCCGCAGCCCGTGCGCCTTATCGGCCTTGGTGTGTCAGGTTTTGACGCGGCTCCCGGCCAGCTTTTTTTGCCCGGCACTGGCAAAGCCGCAGGGCAAAAGCTTGACCCTCATGTGGAAGCCAAACGGCAAAAGCTTGATGCTGCGCTGGACAGTCTGCGCGAAAAATTCGGCACACAGGCGGTGCAACGCGGGCGGCTGTTCACCTTGGCCCGGCAGGAAGATGCGCCGGAGCGCGTGAACAACGGCAAGGGCGACGGTGTGGAGAGTCCGCCAGAAAGCGGGTGAGGGAGCCTGCTGGTGGGGGTATACGCCGGTACGGCGGGGTTGCGCCGGTACGGCGGGGGAAGACGCCTGCGCGGCAGGGGAAGTGCGCGGGGCGCGTGGCTGGAAGGGGAAGGGCTTGTCCTTTGGAATGGGTTTTTTTCGGCCCTGCGGGCACGGAGACTTTTTCTTTAATTTAGTTTGGGCCGCCTG
>CAZFCC010000065.1:0-10253 GCA_964517635.1 uncultured Desulfovibrio sp.
CGCTCGGGTGATCTCCCTGCGCGCCGCGCAACACCATCGTTCGCTTTCTCCTTGCATAAAAGCTCTGGGCCTCTGCCTTTTTGCGAGCACGCGACAACGCCACCAGCCTGTCTCTGACCGATAAACGGGCAGACGCAAGAGCGGTGTTTGCGGTTTGCGTGTTGGTTTTTATGTCTGATTGCAGGCTGCCAGGAATTGAAAATATGCCGAAGTAGTTCGGGGAACGTGGAGGGGCCTTGAATTTTTCATACAAAACGAAAGCGGCGGTGCATCACACCGAATAGCGCGGATGAGCGCCGTTCTAATCAACCATCGATCAGACAAACGGGGGGCAGCAGAATGGCAGCGCGCAGGGGCCTGCCCCAAAGTTCCGGCATTTCTGTGGCGATGCAGGACGCATTGAACAGGCAAAGGGAACTGGCTGTTCTATTTATCGATCAAAGCACTGCCCGCGGATGGCATTGCGCGGCGCGCAGGGAGATCACCCGAGCGAAGGGAGGGAAGCTCCCGCAGCAAAGGACGCGCAGCCCTCGCAGGCTCGTGGAAATTGGAACGCCTAGGAGGTCTGGCCAGAGCGGGCGCTGATGGGGCTTTGAGAGTTGACGGAATATGGAAAGCCCAGCGGGGTCGTCCGGGGGGAGTGCAGAGGGGGCCTCGGAGGGGCGGCAGCCCCTAACAGGCCCCCATCTGCCGCCCGCCGCGCAGGCGGCCCAAACTAAATTAAAGAACAAGCCCCCGTGCCCGCAGGGCACAAAAATCTCTTCCCAAAGCACAAGCCCTTCCCCTTTCCAGCCCTGCGCTGTGCAATATCCCCAGCCGGAGGGGCATCCCCGCTGTGCAATATCCCCGACAGCCAATGCCTGTAACAAGCTGAATAAAAAAGTAAATTTTTTTGGGGGGATGTGGGGTATTACAGAAATGTGGGGGAGACGACCTTTTTACAAAAGGCCCCCTCCCCCACAAGGTATTTCAATGTAAAAATTCTCTAACCCTGCTCAATCCCTATGCTTTGCGCGTGGCATTATAGAAGTTGATCAGGCAGCCATCGAGAATGATCTGGCGCTCATCATCGGTCAGATCCTTGAGCGTAAGGGCGATCTGCTCAGCCGTGCCGTTTTCGCGCACCACATAGGCAAGAATGGTCGGTTCCGCGTCTTTCACGGCTTTGCGCACGTTGGGCACGGCCAGCCAGTCGCCCACCTGAAGCACTTCGGTGAGATCCGCATCAACAATGAAGGGCAGCATGCCCCAGTTGATAAGGTTGGAGCGGTAGCGCTTGGTGGCGTATTCCACGGCCAGGTTGGCCCATCCGCCCAGCACTTTCTGGCATGAGGCCGCCTGTTCGCGGGCCGAGCCATCGCCGGGTTTGACCGCAAAGATGGTGGAACCGAGGCCCACGTTCTTGAGGTCGGTCGCACCTTGCAGAATATCCAGCCCGCAAAGGGCAAAGAGGGCGCGGGCGCGGGCCACCAGCTCAGGATCCGAAGCGTTGGCAAGGCGAGCCTTTTCCATCAGGTCAACGCTCTTGGCGCGCTCCACATAGCCAGGGTCTTTGCGCGACAGGGTGTATTCCGCCAGTTTGAGCGGATTGGAGCGCAGCGAAGAGGTTTCGCCCGAAGGGATAAGCTCGTCTGTGGTGGTTACGGGGTCGGTGATAACGCTGACCACCTGAAGCAGCAGATGCTCGGGCAAGGCGCTCATGGTGGGCCAGTCGGCAATATTGGGGCCAAAAATCAGCGGCGTTTCGGTTTTGGCCTGGCCAAAGCCGTTATACACGCGGCGGTGGTAGATCAGCGGCTCAAAGCGGTAATCCAGGTTCACGTCTGCAAGGCCGGGGGCGCTCCAATCCAGATCCGTGGCGGGTGTCAGGCGGCCGCCGTTGGCCGCGGTGGCGGCAATGGAGCGGGCATCCATTAGGGCCACGGCAGAAAGCTGTCCGTTGGCCGGTTTTGAGCCTTCGCGGTTGGGGAAGTTGCGCGTGGTGTGGCGGATGGACAGGGCCCCGTGAGCCGGAGTGTCGCCCGCGCCGAAGCAGGGGCCGCAGAAGGCGTTTTTCATCACTGCGCCCGCAGCCATAAGCTTGGCCGTGGAGCCGTTGTTGACCAGCGCCAGCCCTTGCGGTTCGCTGGCGGGGTAGACCGACAAGCTGAAGGCGAGGTTGCCTGTGCTTTTGCCGTCCAGAATGGCGGCGGCCAGGGTGATGTTTTCAAAGCTGCCGCCCGCGCAGCCCGCAATGATGCCCTGATCTACCCACAGGCCGCCGTCGCGGATTTTGCCGCAAAGGCTAAGCCCCTTGGCCGCATCGCCAAACTGGCGGCGGGCCTCGTCTTCCACATGGGCAAGAAGCTCGGGGGCGTAGCGCACAACCTCGGCCACGGGAAAGGCGTTGCTGGGGTGAAAGGGCAGGGCGATCATGGGCACTATCTTAGCGAGATCAATGCGGATAAGGCCGTCGTAGGCCGCTGGGCCTTCCAGGCGCAGTTCGGCATAGTCGCCGGGGCGGCCGTGCTTTTCAAGGTAACGCGCCACCTTGGCGTCTGTAGTCCAAATGGACGAAAGACAGGTGGTTTCTGTGGTCATGACGTCGATGCCGCAGCGGTATTCTACCGAGAGGCCTTCCACGCCGGGGCCCATAAATTCCAGCACCTTGTTTTTCACAAAGCCGTTTTTGAACACAGCGGCAATAAGGGCCAGGGCCACGTCCTGCGGGCCTACGCCGGGGCGCGGCGCGCCCTCGAGCCACACGGCAATTTTCTGCGGATCGGCCACGTCATAGGTCTTGCCGAGCACCTGTTTGACCAGTTCCGGCCCGCCTTCGCCTACGGCCATGACGCCCAGCGCACCGTAACGGGTATGGCTGTCGGAGCCCAGGATCATGCCGCCGCATTTGGTCATCATTTCGCGAACATACTGATGAATGACCGCCAGATGCGGGGGAACGAAGATGCCGCCATATTTTTGAGCTGCCGCAAGGCCGAAGAGGTGGTCGTCTTCGTTGATGGTTCCGCCCACAGCGCAGAGGCTGTTGTGGCAGTTGGTCAGGGCGTAGGGCACGGGGAATTCCGTCAGGCCGCTGGCCCGCGCTGTCTGGATAATGCCCACATAGGTGATGTCGTGCGAGGCCAGGGCGTCAAAGCGGATGCGCAGCACATTTTCCCCTTCCGGGGCGGTATTGTGCGCGGCAAGAATGCGCGCGGCCAGACTGTTTTTGCGTGCGGCCTCAACGTCCACGCCTTTTGCGCGGGCTTCTTCGGCGCTGCGGATGGTGTTTCCATCAATAACAACGGCATTGCTTATGAGTTCAATCATGGTGGCAGACCTTTTTGCTGGGTTTTGAGGTCGCTGGCGCGACGCTGGTTAGCGGGACTGCGCCGCGGCCAGTTTGAGGCCGAAGGCTATGAAAATAAAACCGGTGAAGCGCTGCAGCCAGAGCTGAAAGCGACTGTTTTCAAAGATATGGCGCACACGCCCGAGCATGTAGGCCAGGGGAATATACCAGAGCAAGCACAGGGCCGACAGTATGGCGCCAAGCTCCAGAAACTGCGGGGCAAGCGGAGCGTGCGGATTCATGAACTGCGGCAGAAAGGTTAGAAAAATGATGACGGCCTTGGGGTTCAGGGTATTGGTCAAAAAGCCCTGACGAAAAAACGACCACCACTGGCGGCCCGTAAGGCGCGCAGGGGCGGCGGGCTTTACTGTGGCCTTGTGCGCCGGGGCGGCCCCGTGCGCGCTGTCCTCGCGTGGGCTGTTTGCGGGCAGGCTGTCTGCGTGCTGTCTTGCGGGCAGGCTGCTTGCGTGCTGGTTTGGGGGCAAGTCATCTGTCTTGGGGGCGACCTTTACCACCGCTGCGCTGGTCTGGCGGCCGTGGCGCAATGCCTGGATACCAAGCCAGATAAGGTAGGCCGCGCCCGCGTATTTCAGGGCGTTAAACCACAGTACGGACTGGGCAATAATGGCAGAAATGCCCAGCATGGCGGCTGTGGTGTGCACGCCGATGCCCAGGGCCACGCCGCAAGCAGCGGCCTGTCCTTGAGGGCGGCCGTTGAGCAGCGATATTTTTGCGATAAGGGCAAAATCCGGGCCTGGCAGCATGACCAGCAGTGCGGCCATGGGCACGAACAGCAGCAGGTTTTCCAGTGAAATCATGTGTGTTTTCCTGCCCTGCGGGGCAGCATGGCGCGCCGGAATGGTCAGACGCGCCATGTGCCCTGAAGATGTTTTTGCCGTTATTGCGGTGTACTGTCTCAAAATCCCTGAATTTTTAAGGGATATTTTTCGTAGCACACACGGCAAAGAGCGTTTTAACCTTGCGAGCCGCGTGTGCAGCACGGCATTTTGCGGTAAGCGTGCAGTGCCGCGCTAGCGCGGCTGCTCTAGGGGCTGTCTTTAAATAAACAATTTTGCTCCAATAACTGCGTCAAAGGGGAGTTATTGGACAAAAGGATTATTTAGATACAGCCTCTACAGGTTGGCCCCAATAATATCGCCAAACTCCCTGCAACCCACCACGCGCGAGCCGGTAACCTGGGCGGCCAGGTCTTCGGTAACGGCTTTGCCCGCAATGGCCTTGGCCACGGCCTTGCGAATGCGTTCGGCGGCATCGTGCTGGCCCAGATGCTCAAGCATGAGCGCCCCGCAGAGAATAACGCTGCCGGGGTTGGCCTTGTCCTTGCCTGCAATGGTGGGGGCTGTGCCGTGGGTGGCTTCGTAAAAGGCCAGCGTGTCGGACATGTTTACGCCCGGCGCAAGGCCGAGCCCGCCCACCTGGGCCGCCAGCGCGTCAGAGATATAGTCGCCGTTGAGGTTGGGGGTTGCCAGCACCTGATACTGTTCGGGGCGCAGCAGGGCCTCCTGAAACATGGCGTCGGCTATGCGGTCTTTGACCACAAGGCGCCCGGCCACAGGCTCTTTTTCAGTGCAGGTGCAGTCGCCAAATTCCTGAGCGGCCACGTCATAGCCCCACTGGCGAAAAGCCCCTTCGGTGAACTTCATGATATTGCCCTTGTGCACAAGGGTGAGGCTTTCCTGCTTCTGCTCCAGGGCAAAGCGCAGGGCGCGGCGCACAAGGCGCTTGGAGCCAGCCTCAGTCATGGGTTTGATGCCCACGGCGGCCTCATCGCCAACCTTGGTCACGCCCAGCTCATCGCGCAAAAAGGCTATAAGCTTGCGAGCTTCGGGGGTGTTGGCGGCAAATTCTACGCCCGCGTACACGTCTTCGGTGTTTTCGCGAAAGATGACCATGTTGACGCGCTCGGGATGCTTGACCGGAGTTTCCAGCCCTTCAAAGTGGCGCACCGGGCGGATGCAAGCGTACAGATCCAGGGTCTGGCGCAGGGCCACGTTAAGGCTGCGCATGCCCGTGCCCACGGGCGTGCCCAGGGGGCCCTTCATGGCAAGCTCGGCATGGCGCAGAGCTTGAAGCGTGGCTTCGGGCAGGGGCTGGCCGCTTTCTTTCATGGCTTTGTCGCCGGCCAGCAGCTCTACCCAGTCAAGGCTAAGGTCGGCCCCGGCGGCGCTAATGGCCCCTTCAATGACCGGGCGGGCGGCCTGCCAGATTTCCGGGCCAATGCCGTCGCCTTCGATCCAGTACACAGTCTTGCGCATTTCGCCAGTCCTTTTGTAATAGCGGTGAATATAAAGCAGGGCCGGGCCATCCCAAGCCCGGCCCCTGTTGATGCTGAAAAACGTTCCAGAGCGGTTTACACTTGAAATGCTCTGCAAGGATTTGTCTCCAAATCCTTGTGGCCAAATGATTGCAGGGCGGCTTTGCCGACCGTTAAGCAATCATTTGAAGCGTTCATTGCTCTAATCTGCGTCGTCTTCGCTGCCGACCTCATGCTGGAGAGAGCGGGCGCGCTTGAGCAGTTCTTCAAGTTGAATGTCCACGCCGATAACCCCGGCAATATTATCTTTTTCATCGGTAACGGCGCAGGAAACCGTGATGATGAGCTTGCTTGTAAAGTGCGACTGGTACACATCCATAATGTGCAGGTCGCCGCTTTGCATGGGCTTTTTAAACCATTCGCGGCCGGAGAAGTCATAGCCGATGGGCAGGGCCTCGTAGGTTTCTTTGTACACGGGGTCAGTGATGGCAGAGCACTTGAGGCTGCCTGCGGCGTCCGTGAGGTAGCAGTACTGGATAAAGGGGTATTCGCGCTCAAAGGCGTCGATCTTGGCGTGGGCCTTTGGGCCAAAGTCCAGCAGGTCTTTATCACTGGCAAGGCGCACAAGCAGGTTGGCGGCGAGCTCGCCCGCCAGCTGCTTCATATTGTCGAATTCGGAAACAAAAAGCTCGGGCATAAAGCGCTGCACCAGCGCTTCCATTTCCACATGCGAGAAATTGGTGGTGCGCCCGGTTTCTTCATAGACGGCCATGATGGCTTCGTAGATTTTGCCCACAGCCGGGTGCTTTTTGGATATATGCTGCTCTTTTTCCAGGCTGAGATTGGTATTGATCCAGTAAGCCACGCCCGCGCGGCCCGTTTTGTCGGTGATGATGATGGGCACAGAGCGGCCGAGCAGATGCTTTGTGTCGAAGATATTGTAGATCTCTTCGTTTTTCGCCAGACCGTCGGCATGCACGCCCGCGCTGGTGGCGTTAAAGTCGCGGCCCACAAAGGGATAATTGTGGGGAATGCGGTAATCCAGTTCTTTTTCAAAAAACTGCGCCACTTCGTGCAGAACCGTGGTGTCGGCGGCGGCGTCGTCGCCCGTAAGGGAGATGTATTCCACGAGCAGGGCTTCAAGCGGGGTGTTGCCCGTGCGCTCGCCAAAGCCGAACAGCGTGCTGTTGACCGCGCCGCAGCCGTTGAGCCAGGCCGTAACGCCGTTGACCAGCACCTTGTGAAAGTCGTTGTGGCCGTGCCATTCGAGCCATTGGCCGGGAACGCCCGCTTCGTCGGTAAAGGCGCGCACGATGCGCTGCACAGAACGGGGCAGGGCCGCGCCAGCGTAGGGCACGCCGTAGCCCATGGTGTCGCACAGGCGTATTTTAACGGGCATGCCGCTTTGGCGCGAGAGCTCCATAAGCTTTTGGGCCAGGGGCAGGCAAAAACCGTAAATGTCGGCTCTGGTGATGTCTTCAAAGTGGCAGCGGGGGATGATGCCCCATTCCAGCGCCTGCTCGGCCATGCCCACATACATGTCCATGGCCTGCTGGCGGGTTTTGCCCAGTTTGAGAAAAATGTGATAGTCCGACACGCTGGTGAGCATGCCGGTTTCGTCAAATTCCATATCGCGTGCCAGCTTGAGGTCGTCCTTGGTGGCGCGAATCCAGGCGGTCACACGCGGAAAGCGGTAGCCTCGCGCGCGGCAAACATCGATGCACTTGCGGTCTTTGGCGGAATACAGAAAAAATTCCGAAGCAGTGATAAGCCCGGTCTTGCCGCCAAGGCGATGAAGAAAATCAAACATCTTCGCCACCTGCTTGACCGTATACGGCGGGCGGGCTTGCTGGCCGTCGCGAAAGGTGGTGTCGGTGATGCGCATTTGTTCCGCAGGGCGCGGCGCCAGCAGCACCTGGTCAAAAGAAGTGCGGCAGATGCTGGTATAGGGAAAAAGTTCACGGTAGAGCTGGGGGGTTTCAGGCTCCTGCATGACCAGGGTACGGCTGCCTCCGCTTTGGTGAATGATATTGCTCATAGGCTCCCGCCGACTCGCGCTGACCGCGCGGAAAAAAGTTTTCCGGAGAAAGGGTATTATAGCGGCTTCAGGGGTTTTCGTCCAGTACGGCCGCGGCGGATGACCGGAAAAAGCGGCGTGTACGCAGGTTTACAGGCGCCCCGGCACTTGCCAGAAGAGCAAAAATAAAGGATTGTCCCTGTCGAAGGCGTGTGGAAGCGTGGTTATGCGGCGCGCCCTCTGAAGGAGCAGGCATGTCGGATTGTGTGCGCTACCCAGCGCCGGGTTGCGTTGTGGAATATCTGGAGGGCAATGCCGTTCAGATTGCCCTTATTACTGAAGAGGCCGGAGGCCGTTTACGTCTTTTGCTGCCCAACCGGCGAGAAACGCGGCTCAGCGCGTCGCGTCTGCTGCCGTGGCTTGGCCCCATGTATAATGCGGATCAGGGCAAGGAAGACGCAGTGCGCCTGCTTGAACAGCACCGGAAAAGCCGCGAAGAACTGACGGCCGACGTGCCTGTTATGGACGCGTGGGATCTGGCGCAGGGCGAGGTTCCCCTTGCCCCTGCAACGTGGTTTGCCGAGCTTTTTATTACTGATCCCAATGCGGATCAGGTGGCGGCCTATGGGCGCGCCCTCCTGGCCTGCAAAAGCCATTTTCGTTTTCAGCCGCCGGATTTTCAGGTTTTTTCTGACGAAATGGTTGAAAAGCGGCTGGTGGAAGAAAAGACCCGCCTGGAACGCGAAGCCCTTATGGCGGGCGGCGCGGCTTTTTTGCGGCTTTTATGGGATGTGGCCTGCCGCAAGCGCGACCTGCCGCCGCCCCCGGCTGCTGACTCTACCAACGGCGAATGGCCGACCTCGGAAGTTGCCGAACGTCTTGAAGAAGTGTTGCGCGTTCGCATGATCGATCCCGAAGGGCAGGAGCATGAAACCCTGTGGCGCACGCTTGCCAAGGGGCTGCCCGAAGTGCCCCATTTGCCGGTGCAACTGCTGATGGCCTGGGGCAAGCTGCCCGCCCATTACAATTTCTGGCTGGATCGCGCAGACTATACCCCCGGTGATGACTGGTGGACGCCGCACAGCCATGAGGTGGCGGCGCTTGCCGCCGCTGCTGCCGCTGGGGGCATGCCCCTGGTGCAGCCAGCGCCCGAAGCTTCGTCGTCCGACGGTTCGCCGCTCGAATGTTCGTCGCCCGAAGTTGCGTCGCCGGAAGTCGCGTTGGGCGAAGCATCGTCGCCCGAAAACAGCGGCTCCTGCCCGCCCCCCGCCCTTTTGCCCCAAAGCCCGCTGCCCTTTATCAGCATCGATAGCGCCAGCACCCGCGACGTGGACGATGCCTTTTATGTGGAAGCTACGGCAGACGGGCGCACCCTGACCCTGGCACTGGCCTGCCCCGCGCTGTACTGGCCTTTTGGCAGCCCGCTGGACAAGGCCGTGCGGCATCGGGGAACCAGCATTTATCTGCCCGAGGGCGATTGCCATATGTTGCCCGAAGAGCTGGGAACCTCGGTGTATTCCCTGCTGGCTGGTGAGTGGCGGCCCGCCCTGTGCGTGCGTGTGCCCGTGGACAGTAACGGGCATTTTGGCCCGTGCGAGGTCTATCTTGCCCGCGTGAACCTGGTCGCCAACCTGACCTACGCGGACAGTCAGGCCGTGCTGGATGCGCTGGCCGTCCAAGAGGCCGCCGCCCTGCCCGAAAACCCTGCCACCGTCCATGCCGAACAGCTCGGCCTGGGGCTTGCCCTGGCGCGGCAGCGGCAGCAGGCCCGCATTGAAAGCGGGGCCGTCATTATGGACAGGCCCGATCCCGCCGTACGCCTTGAGGGCGAGGGGGCCGAGGTGCGCGTGCATGTGGGGCCGGACTATCACGCCCCGGACGCGCAGATGATGGTGGCGGAAATGATGATTCTCGCCAGCGCGGCCGTGGCCCATTGGGCGCTGGAGCGGGGGGTTGCCATGCTGCACAGGGTGCAGGATGTGGTGCTGCCCCGCGAATACGCCGGCATATGGCAGACTCCGCAGGACATGACGCGCATCATGCGCGCCCTCACGCCTTCGGCCCTTGAGGTGCAGGCCAGGCCCCACGCGGCCCTGGGCCTTGAGCGCTATACGCCAGTGACTTCGCCCCTGCGGCGCTATCCCGACCTTGTC
Organism: uncultured Desulfovibrio sp.; assembly: GCA_964517635.1. Lineage (GTDB taxonomy): Bacteria > Desulfobacterota > Desulfovibrionia > Desulfovibrionales > Desulfovibrionaceae > Desulfovibrio. Next base: position 9,774 of record CAZFCC010000065.1, read on the forward strand.
AACGAAGCCCAGGTAGTGCATTTCTTGTGTTCCGGGCAGCCCCGCTGGAGCGAGAGCGCCCTGACCGAACTTTTGCACATGCTCTCGCCCGTTCTGGATGCCGCAGGACAGGTGCAGCGCTTTCGCCCGCGTTACTGGAAGCTGCTGTATTTCCGCCAACAGGGCGACAAGGTGTGGTGGCCCGGAGTAATTACAGAAGAAAATGACGCCTTTGTGAGCGTGAGCCTGCAAGATCAGGGCATGTTTGTGCGCGGCAGGCGGAAACTCTTTGACGACAGGGCGCATCCCGGCCTGCGGGTAGACGTGCGGATCGGCAAGGTACACCCGCTGTATAATGAAATCATGATTCTGGAAGCAGCTACGGTGGACTAGAGTTTTTTGGAGTTGGAATATTTGTGGGGGAAGCCCCTTTGGTGGGTGAGAGTTCTTTAAGAAGAGAGTGTTTTGTGGGGGAGGGCCCCTTTTGTAAAAGGGTCTCCT
>CAZFCC010000066.1:0-10157 GCA_964517635.1 uncultured Desulfovibrio sp.
TCCGGGGGGAGTGCAGAGGGGGCCTCGGAGGGGCGGCAGCCCCTAACAGGCCCCCTCGCCGCCCGCAGCGCAGGCGGCCCAAACTCAATAAAGAAACAGCCCCCGTGCCCGCAGGGCGACAAAATTCCTATCTCAAAGGACAAGCCTTTCCCACGTACCCGCAGGGCCGCAAAAAACTCATCCCATTAGTTCCCAAACATCTCCGGCACAATGCAGGGGCTATTCCAGGACTTACACACCCTAGTAATTATACTTCCAACGAATACCACCCCAGGTACTCTGCTGTTCCGAGCGCAGCTCCAGATTAGTCCGCGGGGTCAGCTCCAGCTGAATGATAAAAGCCGTGCTGCCCTGCTTCATGCCTTGTTGCACACCCACATAAATAATATCCGTAATATATTTACCCATTTCTACGGCAGTGCCCTCGCCCATGCCTTCATCGGAGCCTTCGCCGGATCCGCTGCCTGGTGTGGAACTCAAGCGCAGCACGTCAACCCCCAGAGCTTTGCGAGTAACGTCAAAAATACCGCCTCCGCTCGAACCAAAGCCCGCCAGCTGCGCCACGGCAGCAGCCAGACGCAGGTTTTCCAGACGCCCCAATTCATTGGTGCTTTTGCCGAAAAGAATCTGGGCGAGTATTTCGTCCCGCGGCAATTCCGGTTCGCTGCTCAGCGAAAGCTTCATTTTGCGCACGGTTCCCGTAATGCTGACATAAGACGTGAGATTGGGCGTTTCATTGGCAAGCTTGATATCCAGCAGGGGATTGCTCAAGGAGCCGCCCGCAAAGGTGACCGTGCCGCGTGAAAGCGTAAATATCTTGCCCAGAAAATCAAAACTGCCCTTAACGGCCATGATCTGCCCCGTGATCTGCGGGTCTTCGGGCGTACCGGCAACCAGCAGGTCGGCCTTCCATTCGCTGCTGAGCCCATGCCCTTCCACCAGAAAGCGGCCGGGAATCACAATACGCAGATTCAGGCTGCCCTTGGCCTCGGGCTTGCTGCTGGCGGCCGCATGAACCGAGGCGCTTTGTTTTGTGACGGTCTGTTTTGTACCGCTTTGTGCCGGGGCGGGTTGTGTTGGGGCGGGTTCGGGGCTTTCGCTGATGGGCAGCGTGGTTACACTGCCGCCCACAGCCAGCTTGTTGAGCTGCACAAGGCCTTGATTGACGGTGATCATGCCGTCCACCTTGGGCGCGGCGGCGCTGCCTGTGACGCCCACATCGCCCGAAAGTTCGATGCGTATGTCGCGGCGGCTCAGGGGGCGCAGGTGATCAATGGTGGTCTTGATGTCCATCTTGCTGCCGTCAAGGCTGCTATAGCCAGCCACGCGCAGCTTGCCGCCAAGGCCGCCGGTAGCATCCAGCTCAAGCCGCGCCACGCCGGGCAGGCTGCCTGCGCCTTTGCCCCGGCCTTCTTCAAGCTTGAGACGCAGGTTGATATTGGTCAGCAACACGCCCTGAAGCAGGTTTTCGTATTTGCCTTTGTCGATAAGAACAGATCCCTTGGCCGAAGGCGCGGACAGTGTGCCGCCAAGGTCAACGGATATGTCCACATTGCCCGCAAAGCGCTGGTCAGCCACGGGCAAAAGCGACCACAACGGCCCGGCGGCCCCTTTCCAGCGCACCTGGCCGCGCAGGGGCCCCTGCATATTGGGTTGCGGCGGGCCGTCGGCGCTGAAAACAAGCGGCAGGCGCGCTTCAAGGCGCGCCTCTGTGCCGCCCAGCGCCTCAATGCTTTCTTTGTCCACACTGAGCCGCGCCACAAGATTTTCGCCTTCAATGCGCCCGGTGAGGCCCAGGTTCAGCGGTTTGAGGGGACTGCCGGGGATGCGGAGTTGGCGCACACCAAGATGAACGTCGCCGCCGGGTCGCGACGGGCTGCCCGTCAGGCGGGCGCGCGCCTCCACAGTGCCTTCGGGCAGAGCGGGTATGAGTTTTTTCCAGGGTGTGAGCGCAAGGTCGTTCAGATCAAGACGCGCATCCAGCTTGTTCTGCTCAAGAGCTGCATTGGCGCGCAGCCTGCCGCCGGGGATGAGGCGCATGTCCAAACCGCTCAGGCTCATGCCGGAATCGCCGTAGCGCAGGCTTGCACCCGGATTTGTTTTGAAACCGAGGTCATGCCCGGCCAAGCTTGCCTCAAAGGTTTGCACCTGCACAAGCCCCGGCTGCCAGCGCGCATTGACGCGGGCGGCCACACTGCCGCTTGTTTCCACGCTGGCGTCCAGCGGGCCATGCAGCGAACCGTTGACCCGCACTTTTGTGCCCAGCGAAAGATCCCCCTGGCGCAGGGCGGCAAGATCCAGACGGGCAGCCAGATTTGCCGCGCCGAAGAGATCACGCAGCGTTGCCTCGCCCGCAAGATTTTGCAGGGTCAACGGCGCACCCGCCCCGGCGCTGTAGCTCAGGCGCGGTATATTCCAACGCAGCACGGCCTGCTGGCTGAAGCGCGCCGCCGGGGAACCGGTAGCCTCTGCTCCAGCTGTTGCCGTCGTTGCCGGTGTGGCCGCTGTCGCCTCAGATCCAGCTGTTGCCGTCGTTTTCGCAGTTGCCGCCGTTGTCGCTGTTGCCGACGTTGTCGCCGTTGTCGCTGTTGCCGACGTTGTCGCTGTTGTCGCTGTTGCCGACGTTGTCGCTGTTGTCGGCGAAGCGTCGCCTTGCGCGGGCGTAGCCTCGCTGTTGACGGGAGCGGGCGATTGCCCGTTATTTTGAGATATTTTTTGTTGTGTTGCGGCGTTGTGCGCCTCTGCTGCTTTTGGGGCGGCGGGGACTGCCATGCGCTCAGATCGCAGCTCAAGGCTCACGGCGGCTTCGCCATTCAGGCGCGCCCCCGGCACAAGGCTTGAAAGAGCTGCCCAATCGCTCACGCGCACGTCCAGCTTGCCATCACAACCAGGCATACTGCCGGGGGGCAGAATGGCGGCCACCTGCCCGGCGGCTTCCACCCCAAGGGCGCTGAGGCGCAGTTGGCGCAGACCAGCCTGAAGCATGCCGCCTTCAGTGCGGCCTGCAAAGATTTGCGTACCAAGGCTCAGGGGGCGGCTGTCCCATTGGCCGCTCACGTCCAGCTGGAGGGCAAGCTGGCTTGCCGCTGCTTGCTCTGTGGATTTTGCCGGGGCCGTGCTTTCAAGCTCTTCGGCCAGAAGCAATGCCTGACGCCAGTTCAGCGGGTTTGCGGCAAGGCTTGCCACGGCTTTTTCCAGTTTGTGGCTGCCCAGGCGCAGGTCTGCGCATTCCAGACGAAGGTTCAGGCCGGGGGCCTCCAGAGGGCCCACAGCCGTAAGCTGCAGAGTTGCCGGCGCAGCCAGCATGCGCAGAGGGTCGGCGGCATCGCTTGTGGCGGTATTTGTGGCAGAGTTTGCGGCGACGCGTGTGGCGGAGTTTTCCGGCGGGGTGAGGCTCAGGCGCAAGTCCACATCCAGCGGGCCGGAAAGCCATGAAAAATCTTGTATAGTACCTTGTGCCGGGCCTTGCGGCTGATCTTGTGAGCCCACTGGCGGCGTAGCTGATGACTGACCCTGCGGCATAGCTGGAGCCTGGTCTTGCGCCGTTGCTGGAGCCACAACTGGAGCCTGGTCTTGCGACGCAGCAGGAGCCGCAACTGGAGCCTGAACTGGGCCCAGGTTACCGGGACGGGGGGCGCTTGTTCCGCCGACCGCATCCGGACTGTGCCACAGGGCATGGCCCGTGCCAGAGAGCGGGCCAGCTTTGAGGTCAAATGTCGTCAGGGCCGCGCGGGCAGTGCTGGCCATAGCGCCGAGCGCGCTGGAATGCGCTTGAACTTGGGCTTCAAGGGCCAGAGAAAGGCGCGCGCCATCTGCCAGCAACGGGGCAAGAGAACCTTGCTGGCCGGGCGCAACGGGCTGGCCGGGCGTTGCGGGCTGGCCTTGCGCAGAGGACGGGCCTTGGGCTGAGCCACCTTGCAGATTTTGAGCTGAGGATGCGCCTTGTGGGCCCGGCGCGGCGGGCACTGCGGGCGCTGCGTCCGTTTGTGGCGCTTCTGTCGGCTTGCCGCCTTCTGCATTGGCTGCGGTGGCAGCTGCGACAGGCAGCACGCTGGCCTCCAGGCTGCTGCTGACTGTCAGACTTTGGACAGTTAATTTGCCGGATTTGTCTTCATGCGGCGCAAAGTCTGCCTGCACGCGCACAGCAAGGCCGCCGCACGGAGTATCACTCACAAGCAGAGGGCCGTGATCACGGCCCGAGGCGGTTAATGTGAGATTAAGGCTGCCGCCCTTGCTGTCTGCCTTGAGGCTGGCTTCAACATCTGCCCTGAAAAACGTGCCGACAACAAGCGGCGCAGGATCGGCAGAAGGCGTGGCAGAGGCGGGCTGGGGCTGCGGGTCGCCAGCGGGTGGAAGCGCCGCGGGATCGGCAGAAGGCGTGGCAGGGGCGGGCTGGGGCTGCGGATCGCCAGCGGGAGGAAGCGCCGCGCCAAGCAATGATTGCGGCAAGGCCGCGTCCACCACGGCCAAACGATCCACACGTACAGCGGGCAACCAGCCGGGCAAGGTATTCAGGATTTGCACAACCTCGCCCAGTACCCCACGCAGTCCCTTTTCCGTCATGGGGGGAGAAGGCTCGTCAGGCGCGGCGGGCGGCAGATCCGGCAGGCGGAACAGACGCGGATTGTGGCTCGCGAGCGCGCGTATGCGCACGCTCCCCGGCAGAGCTGCCCAGTCCCATTCAAAAGTATTCAGCGGCGCTTCAAGCCAGAGGCCCTGAGCGTCCGCCAGCTCAAGCCCCACCTGCATGCTGAAAGGCAGCGAGCCCGAAAGGCGCGTCAAGCGCACATGCAGGCCGCTGGTTTCCGCCGAGGCAGCCAGAACGGCATTGACCTCATCCTTGAGCCAAGCCTGCACATTTTCGTTACGCAGCGCCAGAAAAATGCCCGCGAGAAAAAACAGCAGCAACAGCAGCAAAAAAACCAGACCACGCCATACGCGGCCCCAGATGCGGGAAAAAAGGGAGCCGCCACGCCGACCGCCGGGCCGCCCCGGGCCTTTGCCGGGCTGACCAGAACCGGAAACATGCACGCCGCCAGCCACTGAGCCAGACACGCCGCCAGACACAGCGCCAGACGCAGCACTGGTGACCGCCGCCGCGCCCGAGCCAGCAGCGCCGCTCTGGCCGGTATGGGGAGAAAGCGTTGCCATCAGAAAGACTGTCCTATGCTCACATAAATTTGCACCGGCGGATCGCCGTCTCTAGGCTGCATGGGAAAACCCACATCCAGCCGCAGGGGGCCTATGGGCGTGTAATAACGCAGGCCAAGACCCGCGCCCCAGTCCATATCACCAATAATGCGGGGAACTTCATCTCGGTAGACCATGCCACCGTCCAAAAAGGGAACCAGCCCCACGTCTTCAGTGATCTTGTAGCGCGCCTCAAGGTTGATAACCTGAAAAGACCGTCCGCCCAGGGGGTCGCCGCTTTTGTCTTCAGGGCCGATGGCCTGATAGGCATAGCCGCGCACAGACCCCGCCCCGCCCGCATAATAGCGCAAACTGCCGGGAATGTTGCGCAGGGCCGCGCCGGACATGGCCCCGGCCTCTACCCGGCCCGCCAGCACCAGCTTGTCGTCGGGGCGTCCGTCCTTACGAAAGGGCGCATAGTAGCCGCTGGCCTCTAGAGAACCAGCCATAACCGTAAAACTTTCGCCATAAAAACCCGAATTGGGATGGGCTTTAAGGGTGATATTCGAACCGCGCGTGGGGTTGAGCACATTATTGCGGCTGTCGCGCCGCACGCTGGCCCGAGGCCCCATATAGCCATAAAACTGCTCCTCGCGATCGTCTTCCTTGATGGAGCCGCTCTGCCCGCCTACCCCCAGGCTGCCCCACCACTGGCGTGAAAGACGCCGCTCAAGCGCGGCCGCAGCGCTGGCGGATGTGCTTTTGTATGCCTTGGTGTCTTCGTGCAGGATCGAGCCAGAGGCCAGAAAACGCTGTTCGCGCACCAGAAAGGCCGGTTTTTCAAAGGCCGCCTTGATGCCCTGCACCTGTGTGGCAATGGGGGCGCTGAGCATCAGTTTTTCGCCATTGCCAAAAAGGTTGCGGTGTTCCCAAAAGCCTTCCACGCCAAAACCCGTATCTGTGTCGTAGCGCGCGCTGCCGCCCACCGAGCGGAAGGGCAGCTCGCTCACGGCCACCTCAATGGGCAAAACGGCGAGCCCGTCCTTGCTGCGGGGCAATGCGCCGTTTTTGTCTGTGGCGTCTTTTTCGGCCAGCAGCTCAGCCTTGGGGCGCACTTCTACCGAGCGGAAAAGGCCGAGCCCGCGCAAGTGGTTGGCATAATCGTCCATACGCTCCGTGTTCCACGGGGCCTCACCGGAAGTCCACGGGGTCAGCCGTTGCAGATAGGCGGCATTGACGCCTTCGTTGCCCGTTACGTCCACGTCGCCCATGAGGGCGGGCGGGCCGGGATTGATGACTATGTCGGCATTGACCTGCTTTTTTTCGGGATCGAGGGTGTAGCGGGCCTGACTTACAGCGGCCAAGGGATAACCCCTGGTTTGCAATTTTTCCGGCAGGGCCTCCACCGCGCTCAGGAGGGCATCCGCCACAACAGGCTTGCCTACATCAACACCGGGCAGCTCTGCGGGAAAAGACGGCGGGGGAACAGCCCTGGTTTGCAGCCCCCAGAAGCCCACCGGACGCCGCCGGTTTTTAAAGGGGGCTGGCACGTCCGGCGCAGGTTCGTATGCTACGTCGGCCCGGCCAAGGGTATAGCGCGTCCCTGCCACAAGGGTCAGCGTGACGCGCACGGGTTTGACCGCTTCGTCAAAACTGAAAGAGGCGGAGCCATCATAATAACATTGGGAATGCAGAAGGCGAACGGCCGTTTCCACATCGGCGCGGCTGCGGCGTTCCAGGGCAAGCATGCTGTCGGGCGGCTCATGGGCCAGCTGGGCCAGCTGGCTGACGGATTTCATCTTGCCCTCAAGGGAGGAAGGCCCGTTCTCTATCTTGATGCGCAGAGAATATGGCACGGGGTCACCGCGCCAGGTGGCTTCAAGGGCTTCCTGCTCCTGCGTCTGCGCCTGATCTGGCATGCCATCGTCGGCTTTGGGCTTCAAAAGGCCGCAACCGCAAAGGCACAGTGTCAAAAACAACAGCAACAGGCCGCGCAATGCCCCGGACGCAGGACGCGCAGCAGGCATGCAAAAAATAATGGATCGTGTAGGTGGAAGAAAATTCAGGGAATTTTTTCGAAGGGCTTCACACATACGGCATCATACGCCGTATGCACATTCTTAGCAAGAAACATTCGCACAACACCCAAGCCCTATTGTCAGCAAAACCATATGGCTGCGGGCGATACGCGGCCCATTTGCTTGGCAAATCGGCGGGCCCCTGCTACTCTTTGTCATATGCCCGGCATATACTAAAACTCACCGCCAAGCGCGGGCCGGGGCAACCTATGGAGAATGTGTATGAATTACGATCTCTGCCTGCATATTGACAGCAATGAGCCTGCCATTCTGAAATTGGTGCTGAAAAATGCGGCCAATTATATCAAGGGACTGCCCGGCGAACGCTTTCAGCTTGTGGTGGTGGCCAATGGCCCTGCCGTGGCCCATTTTGTTCGTAAGAACGAAGAGTCCCGCGTTGTGGCCGCGCCCCTTCAGGATCAGGGGCTGCGCATCCTGCTTTGTGCCAATGCTCTGGCCGACAACGGCATAAGCCATGACGATATCTGGCCCGGTTGCGATGTTGTGCCCGCCGGTCTGGTAGAAATCGTGCGCCTGCAGCGCGAAGGCTTTGCCTATATCAAGCCCTGACGGCTTTGGGGCAAAATCGCCCACAGCAAGAGGCTGTGCACAGCGGTAATCTATGCAAAAAGCGGCTGCGCACAACGGCAAGCCAGCTTGTGCATACCCCGCAGGCAGCGTATGCGGCGGGTCGCGTGCTTGACTGTTGCACCGCGCAAGACGCTGTGTCGCTTGCGCGGTGCCTTGCGGGCGCCGCAACGGCCTTGGCTATGGCCAGGCCTGAGCATGACGGGCGCGGCCAAGCCCAATGCGGCCGCCCCAGAGCGGCCGACCCAGAGCGGCGCACTAAAAGCGCTCGACCCAAAGCCGCGTACTCAAAGCAATGTGCCAAAAGAGGCGTACCCAGAGCGGCATGCCAAAACGATATATTAGGCTGGCGCAGCATGATGCTATGCCGCCCACATTTCGGGCGCGCCCCCGGCGAAGACTTCCGGCGGTGTTTTGTTCTTGCCGGAAGGAGGCAGAATGACAGAATTTGCGAATATTCTGGATACAGTACGACTGCATGAACCAGTTGTTCACTGCATAACAAATTATGTGACGGTCAACGACTGCGCCAACATGGTATTGGCAGCGGGCGGTTCGCCCATCATGGCTGATGATGCGGCGGAAGTGGAAGACATTGTGGCCCTGTCACAGGCCCTTGTTATCAATATAGGCACGCTCAATAGCCGCACTGTGGAATCCATGCTCCTGGCGGGCAGGCGCGCCAACAATATGGGAAAGCCCGTGGTGCTTGACCCCGTGGGCGCTGGGGCTTCGGCCTTGCGCAACAGCACCTTGCAGCGGCTGCTGGGCGAAGTCCGTTTTACGGCCATCAAGGGCAATGCCTCGGAAATCGGTTTTCTGGCTGGCACGGATGTAAAAGCCAGGGGCGTGGATGCCCAAGACTCGTGCCTTGTGACCGAAGACAGGCTTGAAAGCGCGGCGGCTACGGCCCGCCGTTTGAGCGAGAGCACGGGGGCCGTGGTGGTTGTCAGCGGAGCCATTGATATTGTGGCGCATGCTGGCGGGGCTTGGGCCGTGCGCAACGGGCATCCGCTCATGGCGCGCATTACGGGTTCGGGCTGCATGTCGGCTGCGGTTATGGGCTGCTGCCTTGGCGTGACGCCCCATGAAGCGCCGCAGGCCTGTTTGTGTGCCGTGTGCGCCATGGGGCTTGCCGGAGAGATTGCCGCGGAAACCATGACTGGCCTCGGCGGCCAAGGTGGCGGCACACGCGGCGGCACGGGCACTTACCGGGCTTTGCTGCTGGACGCCATGAGCCAGCTTGATGGAGCAGTGCTTGGCGGCCGGGCCAACGTGGAGCGCATTGAGCTGTAGAGCAGTTTACCCTTACTCTGCGCTGCGGGAGAGGCTTTGCCTTCGAGTGGATAACGAGTGCCCCGCAGGCACGGAGGCTCTTCAACTTTTATTGTTTTGGCCCCCTATACGGCGGCCCCAATACCTACGGACGCACACATGACCGGACACGACACCCCTTGTTCAGCCCGCGCGCTGCGCCTGCGCCCTGCGCAGCCCAAAGACCACGCTGCACTTGCCGAGCTCTGGCGGCGCAGTGTGGAAGCCACGCACCATTTTCTGTCCTCTTTGGCCGTGGACGAGCTTTATGGCGCTGTGCTGCGGAACTATCTGCCCGCTGTGGAAGAAATATGGCTGGCTGAATACAACCCTGAATACGGCCCAGAGTACGCCCCCCGGCACGCCCCAGAGGGCGGCTCCCCGCATGGCCAGAAGGCCGCGCCGGAGGGCCAGTCAAGGCCGTGCCCCGCGGGATTTATGGCCTATAACGGCCTGCAGGTGGAAATGCTTTTTGTGGAACCGGCATATTTCGGCAAGGGCGTGGGCAAGGCGCTTTTGCAGCTTGCGCAACAACGCGCCGCCAGCAAAGGGCTGCCCCTGACCCTTGATGTTAACGAGCAAAACCCTGACGCGCTGGCCTTTTACAGACACATGGGCTTTACCGTAACGGGCCGTTCCCCGCTGGACAGCGCAGGGCGTCCCTACCCTTTGTTGCATATGGAATGGCGGGCGCGCTAACGGCACTGCCTGACAACGATGACGGCCGCACGCCGCCTGGAGCAGATGAACAGCTAACTTGCTCTTAAAACAGACCAAAAAATTCGCGGCAAGGATTCCACAAGAATTCTTGCCGCGCCTGCATTTGCTTCAAAAAATTTACCATTGAGCCTGTGCCCGCCCGAAAAGCGCGGCTTCTGCCTCATTTCGCGTGCTTTGTACTCCTCGCTCCACTGCCAGTGCCCGCCCGAAAAACGCGGCTTCTCCCCTCCACAACCGCTTCAGATAAAAAAAACTCCTGTGACGAGCGCCACAGGAATAAAAGTTTTGGGGGGTGGGGGCGTGGGGGAGGAGCCCCTTTTACAAAAG
>CAZFCC010000067.1:0-10117 GCA_964517635.1 uncultured Desulfovibrio sp.
GCGCAGCCCCATAACCGGCCCCGCCTTGCCGCCCGCCGCGTAGGCGGCCCAAATACAGAACAAAGAAATAGCCCTCGTGCCCGCAGGGCACCAAAAATCTTCTCTCAAAGGACAAGCTCTTCCCCTTCCCATTTCCAGCCCCGCGCGTCGCGCAATACCCCCGCGCGTCGCGCAATACCCCCGCGCGCCGTGCGATAACCTCGCCGTACAGGCGCATCCTCGCCGTACAGGCGTCTACCCCCGCAGGCCTGCGCATCCCACCGTGCAAACGGCCCCTTCAATAGCCCTCTTGAAAAGCATTGCCATACGCCATATTATCACGCTCCCGAAAAAACGCCCGCGCCGCCGCAAGGCTCCGCGTTGCCATGGAAAAAATATGCAGATAGTTCTTTACGAGCCGGAAATACCCCCCAATACGGGCAATGTGGCCCGCTTGTGCGCAGCCACGGGCGTCACGCTCAACCTCATAGAACCGCTGGGTTTCAAGCTTGAAGACCGCTATCTCAAGCGCGCCGGGCTAGATTACTGGCCCAATGTGCGCTTGCAGGTCTGGCCGTCTTGGAGCGACTTTACGCAAGGCGCGCTGGCGGGCCAACGCGCCGGGCGGCTGGTTTTCACCTCGGCCAAAAGCGCCGGGGGCAGCGTACCGGTACACCATTTTGCCTTCGAGCCTGATGATTTTCTGGTTTTCGGCCCGGAAACGCGCGGCCTGCCAGAGGAAATTTTGCAACTCTCGCCGCACAGGGTGCGCATACCCATGCTGGAAGGGCGCGTGCGCAGCATCAACCTGTCCACAGCGGCGGGTATTGTGTTGTACGCGGCCCTGGCGCACACGGGCCTTACGGAGGACTGGGCGTGAGCCTGGGCCACGGCCTTTCCCTGATCTTTCCGTGGTCGGTGTGGGAGTGCTGGTGGTTGGCCCCTTTGGCCCTTGTGCTTGATTTGTGGCTTGGCGACCCTGCCTTGCCCTGGCGGCATCCAGTGTGTTTTGTTGGCAAATTGTTGGACGCTCTGGAAGGCCCGGCCCGGCGTTTTATGCTGGGCGGCTCGGCAGAAAAGCAACCAGAACAGCAGCCACATCAGCAGCCAGATCAGCAGCGTTGGCGCGGCCGCCTTGCCGGGGCGGTGGCTCTGGCGGTGCTCACGTTTTGCACGGGGCTGGCCGCCTGGGGCTTGTCATCGTTGCCGCTGCTGGCCTTGCCGCTGGCCGTTTATCTGGCCTGGGCCGGTCTTGCCATGGGCAGCCTGCTGCAAAGCGGGCGCACTGTGCTGGAGCGGGTGGAACACGCGCCCCTGCCCGAAGCCCGCGAGGCGCTCTCTTGGCTGGTCAGCCGTGAAACGGACAGCATGGATCGCCCGCTCATGCGCAAAACTCTGGCCGACACCCTTTCTGAAAATCTTACAGACGCCTTTACTGCGCCTTTTTTCTGGCTGTTGCTTGGCGGCCCTGTGGCCCTGTGGTGCTACAAGGCTGTGAGCACTACGGATTCCATGTGGGGCTACACCACGGAAAAGTGGCGCTGGCTCGGCTGGGCTGGCGCGCGGGCCGATGACGCTTTGGCTTTTATACCGGCGCGGCTGGCGGCGATCAGCGCGGTTTGGGCTCACATGTTGGCCCATGCGTTGGCCCGCCTGTTCGCACATGGGGGCGCAGGGGCGGGCGATGCCTCTCAATGTGCGCTAGCGCATGTTTTGCAGAAAGGGCAGTGCTCGCGGGCGGCTCGTCAGTTCTGGCAGCGCCTTCTTGGCCGGGTGGCGGGGCCCGCAGGGCTTCCGGCGTGGCCTGGCCGCTGGCCCGGACTTGGCGTTGTGGCCCGCCAGGCCAAGGGCATGCCCAGCCCCAATTCCGGCTGGCCCATGGCGGCCTGCGCCTGGCTTTGCTGGGCGCGCATGGCGGGGCCATCGGTGTATTTTGGCGTGTTGACCCCCAAGCCTTGGCTTGGGCCGCCCCCCGAGGATGAGGCGCATCGGGGCCTTTCGGCCACGTGGGATGCGTGCCGCCTTTCGGCCCTGTGTTCCCTGCTGTGGTGGAGCAGTCTGAGTGGCGGTTTGGCCCTGTGGCTCGCGGCGCTTTTGTTGATGTGTGTGGCAAATTGACTAGCGTACTGCGCGGGGGCGTTGGCTATCAAGGCGCAAGCGCGTGTGGCTGCGCGGGTAAAAGCCGCAGCGAGCGCCGTAAGAACTTTGCAAAAGATATTTTCATAGTAAAATGCTCTAAGTATTGAGGCGATTGTCATGATGATAGTGGTTCTGTACGCCATTTGTCTGCTGGTGGGTTTTCTGGTGGGCATAACCGGAGTGGGCGGTATTCTTATTCCTCCGGCGCTTATCCTTTTCAGCGGGCAGGAAGCCCATATGGCCATGGGCACGGCGCTGGCCTCATTTTTGCCTGTGGGCCTGGTGGGCACGATCATGTATCGCCGTATGGGCCATGTGGACTGGCATATGGCGCTGCCTTACATGCTGGGCAGCCTCGCCGCCTGGCCCGGTGCGCTGCTTAATGCCTGGTTGCCCGCCGGGCCGCTGGTGGCGCTTTTGGCCTGCATTATCATTTTTGCGGGCCTGTGCGCTTTGCGGCCGCCGCGCCCGGGCAGCGGCAGCGTATTTTGGCAGAGCAGGCGCGGCTTTTTCTGCATCGGCGCGGTGACGGGGCTTCTGGCCGGGCTGACCGGGGCGGGGGGGCCAGTGCTTTCCATTCCCTGGATGATCATGGCGGGCGTTTCACCCATAACGGCCGTGGGCCTTGCCATGCCCTATCAGGTGACCACGGCCCTGTTTGGCACCATCGGCAATATGTCTGACGGGCATGTGGACTTTGCCATTCTGCCCTATATCTGCGGCATGGCGCTGGCGGGGCTGTTTGTCGGGGTGGCTGTTGCCAAGCGTATTCCTACGGCATTGTTGCGAAAGCTCATCGGTTGTCTGTGTTGTGGGCTGGGCATATTTTTGCTCTTGCGCCTGATATGCAGTTAACGTAGAAAATGCTATGAATATCGCCTCTGTATTTATCAGTCGCCCGGTCGCCACGGTGCTGCTCATGCTCGGTATGCTTTTTTTTGGCATAACGGGCTATAAAAACCTGCCTGTCAACCATCTGCCCAATGTGGATTTTCCTACCATTCAGGTCATGGCCGACCTTGCGGGAGCCGACCCTGAAACCATGGCGGCTTCTGTAGCCACGCCCTTGGAAAAGGAATTTTTTACCATTGCGGGCATTGATTCCATTTCTTCGGTCAACTCCACGGGCCGCACCCGCATTACCATCCAATTCGCCCTTGATCGCAACATCGACGCGGCGGCTCTGGACGTGCAGTCGGCCATCGGCCTTGCGCAGCGGCGCATGCCTTCCAACATGACGACGCCGCCGAGCTTTCGCAAGGTGAACCCGGCGGACATGCCCATCCTGTATTTGCGCGTGTCGTCGCCGACCTTGCCGCTCTACGCCCTCAATGAATATGCCGACACCCTCATAGGTCAGCGTCTTTCCATGGTAGAAGGCGTGGCTCAGGTGGTGGTGTATGGGCAGAAGAAATATGCCGTGCGGGTGCAGCTTGATCCGGATGAGCTGGCCTCGCGCGGGCTTGGCATTGACGAAGTGGCCGATGCCGTGGCCGCTGCCAACAGCATGCTGCCCACGGGCTCTTTAGAGGGCGCGCAACGGGCCAGCGCCATCAAATCTTCGGGCCAGTTGCTCAATGCCCGCGCCTTTCAGGACACGGTGGTGGCCTATCGCAACGGCGCGCCGGTGCGGCTGCGCGATCTTGGCGAGGTGGTCGACAGCGTAAAGCAGGACAAGCAGCTTACCTGGGGCAATGGCGGCGCACCGGGCATTACCCTTGCCGTGGAGCGCCAGCCGGGAACCAATACCGTGCAGGTGGTGGACTCCATCCGCAAGCTTCTGCCGGGTCTTGAGCGCCAGTTGCCGCCGTCTGTTGCGCTGGAAGTTTTTTACGACCGCTCTGACTCGATCCGCCATTCTGTGGCGGATGTGAAGTTTACTCTGGTGCTTACGGTTTTTCTGGTGGTGCTGGTCATCTTTATTTTTCTGCGCAACCTGCCCGCCACCATTATTCCCAGCCTGGCCCTGCCCATGTCGGTCATTTCCACCTTTGCCGTCATGGCGGTGCTTGGCTACAGCCTGGACAACCTTTCGCTCATGGCCCTCACCCTTGCCGTGGGCTTTGTGGTGGACGATGCCATCGTCATGCTCGAAAATATCGTGCGCCATCAGGAAATGGGCAAGGATCCGCTCACGGCGGCCTATGACGGCTCGGCGGAAATTGGCTTTACCATCGTGTCCATGACCATTTCGCTGGCCGCGGTCTTTATTCCCGTGCTGTTTATGGGCGGCATTGTGGGCCGCCTGTTCAGGGAATTTGCCGTGGTCATCATCACGGCCATTCTGGCATCGGGGGTGGTGTCGCTTACGCTTACGCCCATGCTCTGCGCCTATTTCTTGAAAGCGAAGGGCGCGCATGCTGTGGGGCGCACCGCCGGCCAGGGTCTTTACGGTTTGCTTGAGCGCGGTTTCGACCGTTTGAACAACCTTTACGCGCGCTCGCTGGACGTGGTGCTGCGCCACCGCCTCAAGACGCTCATGGCTTCGCTGCTTTTGCTGGCCCTCACCATATGGCTGGGGGCTATTATGCCCAAGGGTTTTCTGCCTGTGGAGGACTTGGGCATGCTTGTGGCCAGCACCGAGGCCGAGCAGGGCGTGTCCTACGAGGGCATGGTGAGCGCGCAGCGCAGCCTTGACCCCTTGCTGGGCAAGAATCCCCATCTGGCCATGTACAATTCCATTGTGGGCATTGTGGGCGGCAGCCCGAGCATGAACAACGGCATACTGCTCATGCCGCTCAAGCCGCACGATCAGCGCCCAGGCATCGAGCAGGTGGCCGAGCAGTTGCGGCGCGAACTGAATATTTCGCCTTCCTTGCGGGTTTTTGTGCGTGTGCCTCCGGCCATCAATATTGGCGGGCGCTCTTCAAAAGCCCTTTATCAATACACGCTTTCCGGGCCGGATATGGAAGCCCTGTACGACAGTGCCCAGGAAGTGGAAGAGGCCCTGCGCGCTCTGCCCCAGGTGCAGGACGTGAACAGCGACCTGCAATTGAAAAATCCCGAACTGCGCGTGACCATTGACCGCAACCGCGCGGCTGCCCTGGGCGTTAGCCCGCACCAGATCGAGCTGGCCCTGCAATCGGCCTACGGATCGCGCGAAATTTCAACAATTTACGCGCCAACCAACGACTATACGGTTTTTGTGGAACTGCAAAAGAAATTCCAGCAAGACAGTTCTGCCCTGTCGCGGCTGTATGTGCGCGCGGCCGGCGGCAACCTTGTGCCGCTGGACACGCTGGTAAAGATGGAGCCGGGGGTGGGGCCCATTGCCGTAAACCACAACGGCCAGTTTCCGGCAGTGACCATTTCTTACAACCTGCGGCCCGGAGTATCACTGGGGCAGGGGGTGGCCGCTGTGGAAGCCGCCGCCCGGCCCCTCTTGCCGGATACCGTTACTGCCGAATCGCAAGGCACGGCCCAGGCCTTTCAAAGCTCGCTGACGGGCATGGGCTGGCTGCTTGTGCTGGCCATTGTGGTTATTTATCTGGTGCTGGGCATCTTGTATGAAAGTTTTATCCATCCCCTGACCATTCTTTCGGGCCTGCCTTCGGCGGGCTTTGGCGCGCTGGCGACCTTGTGGCTGTTCAACATGGATTTGAACCTCTATGGTTTTGTGGGCGTGATCATGTTGCTGGGCATTGTGAAGAAGAATGCCATCATGATGTTGGACTTTGCCCTTGAGGTGCAGCGCCATAATCCCGAGATGGAGCCGCTGGAAGCCATTACGCGCGGCTGTCATGTGCGCTTCAGGCCCATCATGATGACCACGATGGCGGCCCTTATGGGCGCGCTGCCCATTGCCATAGGCATTGGGGCCGGGGCCGAGGCGCGGCGCCCCCTTGGCATGGCCGTGGTCGGCGGCCTCTGCTTTTCGCAGATTGTTACGCTCTACATCACCCCTGTGTACTATTATTATATGGAAAAAATGTCGCGCTCGTTGGGGCGGCGTTGGGGCGGGCGTTTCAAGCGTGGCACGGCGAGCGCGACCGAGCTTGCTGCCAAAGACTGAAGCGGGTACACAGGCTGAAGGGTCTGTAAAAAATTTACTGCGCCTTGCGCGCGGTGTTCGGTAAAAACAGCGTTGGCCCGCGCCTTCCGCGCCTTCCGGGCCTTGCGCACCTTCCGCACCTTCCGCGCCTTGCGCACCGTGCAACGGCGGCACAAGGCGCGGTGGCATGCCGCCATGGAGAAAGCATGATTTCACAAGATATGTCCTCACCCCTTGAAGCCCCTGTATGCCGCCGTTGCGGCATGTGCTGCCTGCGCGGCGGCCCGACTCTGATGCAGGCGGATCTGCCGCGTCTCACTGGCAATGTGCTCACCCTTGAAACGCTGGTCTGTCTGCGGACGGGGGAGTGGGCGCGTGACGACGCGCGGGGCGAGCTGCGCCCCCTTGACCGGGAGTGCATCAAGGTGGCAGGGCTTGGCGGCCAGGCGCACCCCTGGCGTTGCCGTTTTTATCGTGACGCTTCGGGCTGTAGCATCTATGCCCATCGTCCGGTTCAGTGTTCGGCCCTGTTCTGCATGAATACGGATCCGCTGGAAGACCTGCTGGCCCGTGAGCCTCTGCTTGACCGCGCCAAGGTTTTGGAAACGCTGGCCCCGCTGGCGCATATACCGGGTTTTAATAACATGCCCGGTGGAACCCGCGCCCTTTTGCCCGACCTTGTGGCTGCCCATGAAGAGCAAAATCCTGTGGCTCCCGTGCTTGAGGCCGCGGCGCGGCTTGGTTTTGCGCCCAAGGGGGTGCGTGACCAGGCCGGGGAAGATGCCGGTGTGCAAGAGGGCGAGCGCCAAGATTTGGCTGACGGCATCAGCAAGGCTGTGCGAACAGAAGCGGCTTTTCGCGATCTGTGTGTGGAGCGCGCGGGCGTGCCTGCGGCCATGTTGCCTTTTCTTTTGGGGCGCTCCATGGCGGATCTGCTGGCCGAGGTGGGGCTGCGCCCGGCGGCTCAGGCCCAATAGCGGCCACGAATATGTAGCACGCGGCAACAGGCCGCTACCGCGCCCCCCTTCCGTCAGGAGCACCCTTGTAACGGATTGCCCCCCCCAGTAAAGGTTTGGGGGGTGTGGGGTGGGGGGCTTTTGCAAAAGAAGCCTCCCCCATAAAGCTTTTTACCCGCTGCCCGCTTTAAAGGCCCTTCCCCCACGAAGCCTTTCTCACATGCACTGCTCAAAAAGGTATCCCTCTGCCGCAAAGCATGTAAAAGAGCGCTGCTCAGGGCCCGCCACAGGGGCCGCCACAGGGGCCGAGCGCTGCCTTCCTCGGTTGACAGAAGGGCGTGACGGCTCTACTTTACGTAAATTACAATATTCACAGCCCGGCCACGGGCCAAACGAAGGAAGCATCATGCCATTGTGCAGCATTGAGGAAGCCGTTGCCGACATTAAGCAAGGCAAAATGGTCATTCTTGTGGACGACGAAGGCCGGGAGAATGAAGGCGACCTGACCATGGCCGCAGAGTTTGTCACCCCTGAAGCCATCAATTTCATGGCCAAATATGGGCGGGGGCTTATCTGCCTGCCCATGTCGCCGGAGATGGTCGACCGGCTTGATCTGCCCCTTATGACGCAGCGTAACGGCTCGCGTTTCGGAACCAACTTCACCATTTCCATTGAAGCCCGCCAGGGCGTTACCACGGGTATTTCCGCAGCGGATCGCGCCACCACCATTCTGGCCGCTGTTGCCAATGATGTGCGCCCTGATGACCTCGTGACGCCGGGGCATGTTTTTCCCCTGCGCGCCAAGGCCGGTGGCGTGCTCTCGCGCGCCGGGCAGACCGAAGGCGGCGTGGACTTGTCAAAGCTGGCCGGGCTCAAGCCCGCGTCGGTCATTTGCGAGATCATGCGCGATGACGGAACCATGGCCCGCATGCCCGATCTGGAAATCTTTGCCGAAGAGCACGGCCTCAAGATTGTGGCCGTCAAGGATATCATCCGCCACCGCCTCAACCGGGGGCAGGTGTCTGTGCGCAATGTGGCCAAGGCCAATCTGCCTACCATGTATGGTGATTTCACGGTCTACGCCTATGAAAGCGAGACTGATCAAGGCACGCATCTGGCCCTGGTCAAGGGCGACATTTCCGGGCCGGATCCCGTGCTTGTGCGCGTGCACAGTGAATGCCTCACGGGCGATGCCCTGGGTTCGCTGCGTTGCGACTGCGGCGGTCAGCTTGGTGCGGCCCTGCGGCAGATAGAAAAAGAAGGCCGCGGTGCGCTGCTCTATATGCGGCAGGAAGGGCGCGGCATCGGCCTTGCCAATAAAATCCGCGCGTATGCCCTTCAGGACGAAGGCTACGATACCGTGGAGGCCAACCGCAAACTGGGCTTCCCCCCGGATCTGCGGGACTACGGAACCGGCGCGCAAATGCTGGTGGATCTGGGCATACACCAGGTGCGCCTGCTGACCAACAATCCCAAGAAGATTGTGGGGCTTTCCGGCTACGGCATTGAAATTGTCGAAAGAGTGCCCATTGAAATGGACGCTTGCCCTGAAAACGAGAATTATTTGCGCACCAAGAAAGAAAAAATGCAGCATATGCTGCACTGCTCCTGCTGCCGTTAGAGCGTTTTATCTTTGAATACGTTTAAATGCTCTAGGGTAGTGCGCCGTAACGCGGCGTAGATTCTGCCGAAAATGCGATTTTCGGCAGAATGGCAACTTTGAAAATGTATAATTCAAAGTGAATCTGCCTCAGGAGCCTTTTTTCCGGCTTTGCCTCCAGTGGCAAAGCCGGAAGTTTTATTGCCGTCAGGCCAGGCAAACGGCCTGACGGCAATGGTTTGCAAAAGCCTTGCGGCACGTTGCCCCGGCCGCACGGCATCGCTTTCCGCTTCGGGCCACAGGCTTTCGGGGCTATTCTCCTGGCGTCATTGTGGAAGATTGCTTTCTTGCGTATGTTAACGCTGAGAGTACGCATTCTCAATGGTGTAAAGCGCTCTCGGTGGCGTTTATCCACGCAAATCTACTGCGCTTGCGCCTCTGTGGCGGGCGTCTGCTCACGCAGTCGTCAGGGCAATTTCATGGTGAAATTGCTTTAAAAGAACGGAACCGCCCCTTGCCCCCGGCATGCCGAAAGCCTGATGTTCAGGGCGGCACGGGGCAGCGGTTCATACCTCGGGGAGTACTGCATGACCGTTAAGGAAAAGATTATGGCTCAGGGCGCGCTGCTGTGGCGTTTTCTGGGTTTTTTTCAACCGCCCTTGCTGCGCAGCGTCCATGTGGCCGTGATCATAGGTGTGCTTTTGCAGTTTCTGACCAGCATGAGCATGGAAGTCACAGTAGACGGCCCGTCGCCTCTGGCCTGGATACATATCATCATTGGCATGGCCCTGTGTCTGCTGGTTCTTGCCCTGGCGGTGCTCACCGTCAAAAAACGCGGCCTGCGCAACTTCTTCCCCTACCTGTGGGGCGATATGACGCAGATCGTTAAGGATATGCACATTGCGGCACAGTTCAAGCTGATTGCCCCGCGCCCCAAAGGCGTGCCGGCATCCATTCAGGGCCTTGGTATGTGCGCGCTGTTTATGGCCGTGTTTACCGGCCTGTGGTGGTTTGACGATTGGAGCAATGACCGCCTCGGCCTTACAGCCCTCAGCATGCACACCTTCTTTGCCATGGCCATGGTCGTCTATCTTATCGGACACGGCGGCATGGCGCTGGCGCATTTTGTCATGTGGCAAAAAAAGGTCGCGCCCAAAAAATAGCGCTCTCTTGACGAGATAGAGCGCATTGCATGGGTGAAATGCTTTGTGGGGGAGGGCCCCTTTTGTAAGAGTGGCCCTCCCCCACGCGCCCCCCACGCCCCCCCTAAAGCCTTTATTTCTGATATAATCTGTCATGGAGCATTTCACATTTTGAAAAAGTTGAAATACTCTGACGCTGCACGAGAGTGCAGTTCGCCGTAACACGGCGTGGATTCTGGCGAAGACGAAAATACCAAACGCCGCAAGCCCGGCATGTCCAAAGACATGCCGGGCTTGCGGCGTTTGGGCC
>CAZFCC010000068.1:0-9440 GCA_964517635.1 uncultured Desulfovibrio sp.
AAAACCCGAAGGATTCTCCCTTAAAGGCAGCTTGATTAGTGGGGGGCATTACAAGGGATTGCCCCCTGCATCCCCTCCAGGCGAAACCGAAAGGAGCCTGTCCCCTATGACAAAGAGCTTTATAAGCAGCGCCACAAAATCGAAATCATGTTCGGCAGGCTCAAGGACTGTCGCAGAATAGCCATGCGCTATGACCGATGCGCCCATACCTTTATGTCGGCCATACAACTCGCTGCTACGGTCATCTTTTATCTCAATTAATGAGGCCTGAGCCTAGACCAGAACTAGACATTAATAAAAAAGCATTTCGCGCTAACACACCATTTATACTTTATTTTTGTGCATATTCCATTTTGCGACGAGCACGCATACGGCTGCCGCCCGGGCGGCAGCCGTCAGGTGATTTTATTCGGCGGTGGCAACTTCAGCCAATTATCTGGCATGGATTTAGCGTCTATAATTCAATACCAGCCGTTTTTCACCCTGGTTCAAACCCTTTTGCTAACAACGGCAACTCCCCTTGATGCCCTTGCCAACTTTTCCTACGCCGCCCCGGGTCGGCGGCTGACGGCAAAGAACCGGACGAATATAATTTTACTTTTTAAGTAACTACAGACTCGCCCGGTTTTACCGCTTAGCTATCTTCAGTCGAGACTCGGCTCGACTTTTTCTTGTACGTTATTGACTATTTTAAGTTTCGAGGCCTTTCGACACTTATAGTAGGAGCGCAACATAGCTATGGAAGTGTAGAACACCACGGCCATGACCAACCAGCGCAGCTTATCCAGCGGCATTGAGGTGACCAGGGCGATGGCGATGCTCAAGCCAGCCACCCCGCTTATGGTAAGCACCATAGCGGCCTTGCGGTTATAGGCCCCTTCCTTGATAAAACGGTAGGAAGCCACAGGCATAAGCACAGCCGCCGAGCCCATCATAATGGGAAAGGCAATAAGAGGATTCATGCCCATGAAATAGACCATGGCCATGCAGGGCGCGTACATGCCGATGCCCGCAGTCATAAGTGCTCCCAATATAAAGTTAGCCACGACCGCAATAATCAGCTTGTAGCCGCTTAAACCTATGGCGTCGCCGCCCACGGGCATCCAACCCATAATTCCGGCCAGCATCACAAAAACGGTAATGAGCAAGGCTACGCCCATAATCAGGCGTATCCTCTGTTCGGAAAAGCGAGCGATGAAGCCGGCGCCTATATAGGCACCAAAGGCGGCGGCAAAAAGCATGCTGAACAAAGTGATGGGTTCCACCTCAACTTTCTTTATGAATATAACCGCTTCGGTTATGACCGGAATAGTCAGGCCCACGTTAAGGATTCCGGGAATCATTCTATCTTTGGTCTGCTTGAATATCTTCATCAGAGCCGTGATGGTGGCGAAATTCCCTATGCCCAAGGCGTCAAAAAAGCTGGTCACAAACCCGATTACACCGGTGACGGCAGTATTTGTTTCGGGCTCCAATTCATGCCTGTGCGCGACTAAGTCCTTTATGAAGAAGCAGCTGAACACTAGGCCCAACACGCTCAATATGCTGTATAAGATAAGGGACATATTTTCGAGAATGAATTCCATAAATACCCCTTGTATCGCTTGAAATTTTCTATGTGAGCGAACGTACCGCTCCATCCCTATATTCATTGGGGCTCAGAACCACCTGAACCTTGTTGCTCAAATCCATTATCGATCCGGCTCCCACAAAGCCGCACGGCTCATTGCCGAAAAGAAAGGTGTCGTACATACAGCCCAGGCCGGGGACCAGCTTGACCAAGGCAATCCTAAGACCACCCGGCCTGATTTCGTCCCAAAGCTCTTCGATAGATTCCGCCTGTTGACGGTTCAGGGCTTTAAGAGCCTTACGCACGCTCTGCATCACCTCGTCGCAAACCCGGTGCGCGGCCATAATCCCGTCTCTTGTCCTGCCCGCGCCTTCTGCCAGGCGTACATCCACATGAATGATGAAATCGCTTTCCGCCGGGGTGCCGGTGCGGCCCCAGGCGACCGCATCGCCCAGGCGGCCATAAGCGCCACCGGCGTTAACCGGCTGAAAACCGTTTTCTTCCACAGCCGTAAGCATGAACAGACAGCCCTGCAAAAGATGCGTGATGCCCTCGCCGCAGCCCCCGGCCGCCTTGGCGGCCAGCGGCAGGAAGTCAAGGATGGAGTTCACCGTGCGACCGGCATCTCCGGGCCTGATTATCGAAACTTCAGCGGCCAGCGCCTGCGGAAATTCCTGCCGGGTCACGGCCAGGGCCGATGCGGCCAAAGCGCTCGTATCCAGTGTGAGTACGCGGTTGTCAAAGCTTGTGGAGACGCCTTCAAGCACTTCGGCTGCGCGGTAATTCCGGCGAATCAAACGCCGGATCCGCCGCGCCGGGGCCGTGGCGCCTAGGGCTTTTTCAGGGTGTTTTTTAGCAATGCGGCTTTTGAGTATGGCCACAGCCTTAAGCGCATCCAGGCTATTAGCGCTGTTTTGTCCCATAACGCAGCTTTCCACCCCCTCCGTGCTTTTGTTCAGGTCTATGACCGACTTCATGTATGAGTTTTCAACCACAAAGGCGGCCTGCTGCCCGATGAAGCTCAAGGCACTCATGGGGGTGCCGCGTTCGCCCACGGCCTGGATAAGCTCGGCGAAATCAATGTGGCAGTTGCCCCAGCTGTCGATGGAAACGATTACCCCGTCCACCCGCATGGCTTCCAAGAGGGCCGCCGCGCGCCCGGCCACAAAACGCTTGTGCGCGTCCTCATCGGAAGTGCCCACAAGCACTACGCCCATGAAGTCAACCTGCCCGTCCGAGGCCAGCATGGCGGCCAAAGGGTCGCGATAGTGGTGCAATGTAGTCTCTTTGGTTGAGGGGCCGCATCCCATAATTAAATCCTTTTCAGCGGCGGCGCCCGGGGCCGAAAAAGCGCCCGGACGCCGCCTGTGGAGGAGGTTAAGCGTGTTTATATTCGTATGGCAGGGCCTTGCCCTGGCCGAATTGGTCAAATTCAATCAGGTTCTGCAAGGCGTCTTTCAGAATACTCGTCTGCATTTCCTTGTTGTTGGGAGCTCCGGCATTGGCTCCCATGGGAACACGCGGAGACACGTAGCGCGGCGAGCCCTGCTGTTTGACCACAGGAGGCAGCGCGGCGATGATAATGGTGGGGATTCCTACCTTTTCAATTTCTCTCTGCACAATCACGGCAGATCTATGGCAAGTGCCTCAGCCAGCTGTGAGGACGCAAAGGTCGACGCCCTCGTTTTTAAAGATTTTGGCAATGGCCGGTCCGGTCTCGTTGCGGAATTTTTCCACATTGCCGCCGCCGCCCATGAAGCCTACCAGCACCGAGGACAAGGAGCCGAAATAGCCCTCCTTTTCCAATTCACGCAACCGGTCTATGGGCAGCATGGCGTTTACGTCTTTGTTGACGTCGCTGTTGTCATAGCCGCCGTGCGTGACCATGAGTTCCGAGCTGGGGGTGTTGCTGGGTATTTCCCTGATACTGAAATCCCCTGCCGGGTTGAACGGAGTTTGCGATTTAAGGTGAATCCCGCCTGCCGTGGCAAAGGCCACCTTGCTTTCCTTGAGAGGCTTGCTCACCGGAGCCCACACCGGGGGCGGGGTGGTGGGAGCAAATACCTCGGACTGCATCCCTGCAACTGTGGTTAAAGACATTTTATCCTCCTGAGTATGAATTCTCTGTTATTGTGATTCCTCAAGGCTTACGGCCCGCTTAACCTGGGCATAGCTCAGGTAGACCTCCACCTCGTCGCCGATTTCCATGGGCTTGGGGGTGATAAAGGAACGGAGCGGCAGGTGGAGCATTCCCATCCGGCCTTTGAGCTCTACAACCGCGTTGATGTCGGTGATTCTGACGAGCCGTCCGCTAAGCAGACGCGGAGCAAGTTCATATTCCATATGCAGCCTCGTATCCTGCTACTGGATAAGCTTTTTGTTGGCGTCCACGACTTCCTGGCTCCACTTGCTGGCGGGCGGAGCTATGGGCACGCTGGCCAGCTTGTTTTTGAGCATTTGCAGGGCGCGTTTGGCATCGTCCAGGGTCAGAGTGTTTTCCGCGAGCTTTTCCGACTCGAAGCCTCCGGCGTCTTTGTTGAGTTCAACAATGGCGTCCGTGTACTTGTTGCCCACGATGAGCTGCCCTTGATAGGCCGCATAGGTCACGCCAACGGTTTTGATGCCGCGCATGCCAAGCTGCTCAATGTGCGAAGTGAAGTCGATGTGGTTGTTGCCGAAGCCCTCGGTGGTGACGATGGCCCCTTCAATATTCATGGTGGCGGCCATAGCTCCGAGGCGCTTGGAGACAAAGGTCTTTTCATCGTTGACCTGGGGGGAGCCCACAAAGACCACGCCCACCAGGTTTATTTCTTCGTCAGCGGCCATGAGTTCCACAATGGGTTCGCGGAAGTAATGCCGGGTCATTTCTTTGGAGGCCGGGCCGATGCAGCAAAGGGCGTGAATGCCTCCATCGCGTATTTCGTTGACGTTCAAAACCACAGGTACGTTGCCCAAGTCTACGTTGGGCCGGCCGCCCGGGACACCGGCGGGTTCGCTGGGCAGAATAATATTGTCGTGCATGGCGCCCTGGCCCATGATTTCTTTCACAAGCAGAACTCTGGGACGACCGTGGCGCACCACGCAGTCTTTTTTCTCGACTTCCACGGCATCCGTGGCAGCCAGCCCCTTGATGACTTCGCGCACTTCCTGAATGATAAAGTCGCAAGCGGCGTGCGCGGCCATGGGCCCGCGCCGCTCCATACCGGTCAGGTGCTCGAGCACGCAGTGCACGCGAATCATGGTGTCTTGCGGGTCAGGGCAGCCGGGGCGGCCATAGACTATGGTTTCATCCATAAAGCCGTCGCTGGAGCCGAATTCGTGCACCTGGGTCTTGCCGTCTTCATCAATGCCGGTGAGCACGAAGACGACGTTATCCAGTATGTGGGTTACGCCGCTGCCGATTTCACCCTCCACCTTGGCCGCGATGGGCACCACATCCATAATGGTGTCGGAGTAGACGTGGCGCTTGTCAGGAGTGATGACCTCAACTTCCAGTTTTTTAATCAGCGGCTGCGCCTTCATGGCGTCTTTGGAGGAATTTTTGCGAATAGTGAGCGTGCCGCCTTCAAATGACGTCTCTTTGCCGAGCTTCACTTCTCTGACGGCATAGTGGCGCTTTTCCAAAGTGCCGAGCACCTCGTCGCTGATCTTGGGGGCAGGAGCTTCACTTGCCACGGCTGTAACGCTGTTCAGCGCCGTAACCGAGTCGCCGAAAACGCCGAGAGGGATTGTAAGATCAAGTCCGGTTATCTGATCCGCCCTGATGTGCAGCATCCCGCCGCTTGGTTGAGAAACTACAGGTGTCGCCGGAAGCAGAGCCGCCGCTTCCGGCAGGCCCCCTGTAGCCTTGGGTGTGACACCGTCAAGTGCGTCAGCGGTCAGCCCGTTAAGGGCATCCACATCTTTTGTCAGTGTTGCTCCTAATACCTCGCCAATAGTCAATATGTCCGGAGTAATGGTGATTAGCCCCGAATCCTCAAGATCAGGAAAGATGCCCGGATCTTCCAGATCCGCCGGAGCAAGCACGGTGCCCTTGACAGTGCGGCAGCACACAAAAGCGGGTTTGTCTTTCAGTTGCTCGGCATGTTCCTTGGTAATAGACATTTTTTTCTCCTTATATTTTATCGAAAAACTTACTTTAGCTTGCCGATATGGGTAGGCGCCGCACCAGTGACCGATTGAGCGTGCGCATGATCGTGTCGGTTTGGTGATGAACGCCCATCTTGAGCTTGGGGGCCACGCCCATCACGGTGTTGGAGCAGTCGCTGCAATTGCCGATGAGCAGCGCCTCGGCGCCCTCTTTACGCATCTCCAATATCTTCTCGGCCTGGCCCGGGCACTCGCCGGGGTTCTCGCACTTGAGTGCGCCGTTTACTTCTCGGGCCTGCTTGCACCTGCGCACGCTAACTACTTTTGCGTCCATGTAGCCGGCTATTTCGCGCATCCTCTCCTCGGAGCCACCGCAAGCGCAGACCAGCAGGCCAAGCGGCCTTTTTTCCTTGGGGAATTCCATGGTGACGATAACGCCCCCCGTGGTTTTCACCACCGGAGCATCCATGGACGAGCTTTTTCCGGTAAAGGGCCCGCCCATGACTATTTCGCCCATGCGCCCGTCAACTCCGCCGCACTCTTCAATTAGGCGGCCAACCGGCGTGCCGAGGGGGACGTCCATAAGCACGCACGGCTCCCCGTGCACTCCTTTTAAAAGCCCGGCGACGGTCAGGTTTTTACTGATAACGGGCTTTCTCTCATCCACAGCCTCGGCAACGCGGGCAACAGTCTCTACATTCATAATCACGGCCCCAGCCACGACAGGCAGTTGGTCAACGCTCAAAGTCACGCCAAGCACGTCGCGGATGATCGCTCTCTCCTCGCCCATAGGGTAGAGATCGCGCAATTCGGCGATTTCAACGTTATCGCCCGGCTGAATTACCCGGCTGAAATGTTCTATGGGTAGCTTGTTTTTTGCTTTGATGGCGAGAATGCCGCGCGAAGCTTTGGTGGCCCGCATGGAAAGCAAGAGGCCCCGGTAGACCTTTTCAGGGCTCTGGATGAGTTGAGCCATGTTGTGCTCAAGGAGAGGTTCGCACTCTGCGGCGTTAATTATGACCGTTCCGCCCTTTAAGTCGGTGCCGAGCTTCACATAGGTAGGAAAGCCGGCTCCGCCCATGCCCACAAGACCGGAGGCCTTGACCATGTCGGCAATGCTCTCCAGCAGGGGCAAGGGTTCAAACTCGTCACTTTGCTCCGCGTCAGCCTTGATTTCAATGTAGTCTTTCTCAACAGCGGATATGACTCCGCTTACACTGGCGTGCAAAGGGGCGCCAAGGCCATCTGGGCTGGCCAGAAGCTGCCCGCGCCTTATCACGCCGCCCTGCTTCACCACCGGAACGGCTGCGACGCCGATACTTTGCTTAAGCGGCAACCTGTATAAATCGCTCAATTTACACCTCCACATCCTTGTCTTGGTCGTATTCCGCAAATCCGTATATCCAGCTTTCATAGGGGTTTTCGCCAATAACTTGCGGGCAGCTGTGAAATATATCGCAACATCTGTGCCAAGACGGGCGCACATGTGTATCTGTTTAGTTTTACATATAAATATAAGGTTGTTGTATCAACGTTTGCAGGGATATCGTAAAGGTGGAAGGCGCAAAAACCCCGCACTTTTGTAAAAATTATAGACATGTTGTCTATAAACTGGACAAACAATGGGGCTAGCGTATATTTGGAAAAAATTGGAGAGTTGAAAGATCTCGGATTTTTGCCCGCAAACCTAAAACCCAAAGGATTTTCATGTCCAGACGCGCGAGTTCCAATTTGCCGGCAGCCGGTTCTTCTTTGAAAGAACTACGTGACTTTGCCGACATCATCCGTGAAGGCGTCTGCGCGATTGATGAAAACGGAGTGGTGACCATCTGGAATCATAGTGCGGAAAATATGTATAATATTTCCGCGGGCGAGATTACCGGCCGCCGACTGACGGATTTTTTCCCCAACGCTCTCTTGGAAAAAGTACGCCTCAGCAGGCAAGCGGAGGTTAACGTGCCGCACCACCCGCAGGGCAAAGGAGATACCCATATCCTGATTTCAGCCGCGCCGTGGTATGTGGATGGCGTATTCAAGGGGGTTGTTTCCACGGACCGCAACTATGACGAGGTGGTCGCCTTGTATGCCGAGCTTGAAAACGCCAGGGCGAAGCTCAGCTTTTTACAGGGTGAAATGAAAAAGCAATCGGGCGTGTTTGCTTCCCTTGTCGGGCACGACCCGATCTTTCTGAAAAGCATCAATCGGGCCGCTCAAATTGCTCCGACCCACGCGAGCGTGATGATCAGTGGCGAAAGCGGAACCGGAAAGGAGATGTTCGCCAGGGGGATTCACGAACTATCCGAGCGAGATGGGCTTTTCATTCCCATAAACTCAAGCGCCATTCCGGCGGAACTGTTTGAGTCGGAGTTTTTCGGCTATGCGCCGGGGGCGTTTACAGGGGCTAGCAGAAAGGGAAAGGCTGGATATTTTGAAATGGCCGACGCCGGAACAATCTTTTTGGACGAAATCTCTGAACTACCTTTGCTGGCTCAGGCCAAGCTTTTACGGGCTTTGCAGGAACATGAAGTCATGCGCGTTGGGAGCGGCACAGCCATAAAGGTGGACGTGCGGGTTATTGCAGCCAGCAATAAAAATCTGGTTGAGATGATGAGGCAAAATAAATTCAGAGAAGATTTGTATTATCGTTTGAATGTTGTGGGGATAAACATACCGCCGCTCAGAGCGCGACAACAGGATATCCCGTTGTTGATCAAGTATTTTGTGACTGCGATGGCCAAAAAGAACAAAAAAACGGTTTCATCCGTTGATAAAGACGTAATCGATCTGCTCTGTAAATATTCGTGGCCCGGTAATATACGTGAACTCATGAACGTGATTGAAAATTTGGTGGTGACTTGCCGCGAAAAAATAATCAGCAGGGAGCATATTCCTGACTATATGCTTACCAGCCTGTCGAATAATAATCATCAAGACGCCGAGTACCCTCTTGATTTGGCAAGCGCGACTCAGGCGCTGGAAGAAGAGAATATTAGAAAAGCCCTTGAAGTGTGCAAATACAACAAGTCAAAAGCCGCACGCATGCTGGGCATTCCCCGGGCCAGCCTTTACAATAAAATGCACGAGTACGGCATTTGAGGGAAAGTCTCGGTAAAGCAGCCAGTCCTATATGTTCCTGATCCACTTTCTTTTGCAGCCTCTTCATTTGCTGATGCAAGGCGCGAAGGAAGAATAACAGCCAAGGCTGCCAGTTGGGAGCATTCGTGTGGATCGTTGTCTGAGTCTGACGCAGGCCAGATAATAGGCCTCTTTACTATTTTCGATAACACTTTCAAGTAAGTTGTAGGGTGTGTAGGTATAGCCAAGCCACAAATGCACCCAATTCCACCGGTAATCCCCCCAGAAAAAAGTAGCGTTTAAAAGTAGAATTTCCGAGAATAGAGCAACCGGAGATTTTGCATGAAAACGTCCCGATTTTCCGATAGCCAGATTCTGGCGATTTTGAAACAGGCCGAAAACGGTGTCCCAGTGACGGAGCTTTGTCGCGAACACGGCATGAGCAGCGCCACGTTTTATAAATGGCGATCAAAATTTGGCGGCATGGATGCCTCGCTAATGGCCCGTATGAAAGAGCTGGAAAGAGAGAATGCCCAGCTTAAGCGCATGTATGCGGACGCCCAATTACGCGCTGACGTTGTGCAGAGGGCCCTTGAAAAAAAGTGGTAAGGCCGTCTCAACGTGTTGAGATGGCCAAAGAAGCTGTAGCGAATGGTGCCCTTGGCGTCCGGCAGTCCTGCATGGCTTTCAGCGTCAGTGAATGCTG
>CAZFCC010000069.1:0-9365 GCA_964517635.1 uncultured Desulfovibrio sp.
TTTGCAAAAGGGTCGCCTCCCCCACACCCCCTCCCCCTAAAACCTTTATTTTTATGCTGTATTGTCTGCGACTGCCCACCACGAAACCGCATGCCCAAACAATATGGGCAAGACAACATGGCCAGAAGATATGGACTAAGCAGCACATAAAAAGATATGCTGAGCAGGCGCGCTACGCCACTGGCGCGGCAAAGGCCCTCGCGCCGAGTGTCCATGAGGCAAAGGCCCGTGCGACCCAAGTGTCGACAAGGCAAAGCCCGTGCGGCAAATGGCTGGCGAGAAAAGCGCGCTGCGCAGACAACAAATCGTCGTAAAAGAGCTCGCTCTTTTGCGCATGCACGGGGCGGCTGCCCGCCGCGCCCCTGCCTAATGACCGAGGCCCCGCCTCGGTCATTTTTAATTCAAGTATCCGGGCTTGCCGCCATGAGTTGCTGAAAAAGGCTGGCGCGGCCTACGCCCCATACCGTCAAACCCGCATTGCCCACGGCCTCCATGCCGTGTATGCTGCTCTTTCTGAAGAAGTTTCACGGCGCGGCGGCATGACCCCGCAGACAAGATTTTCAAGGAATACAATGCAAAAAGTGACCATTCACACTGACGGCTCCTGCCTCGGCAATCCCGGCCCCGGCGGCTGGGCCGCCATCCTTAAACTGGACGAAGCCGACCACCGCAAGGAATTTTCCGGCGGATACGCCCTGACCACCAATAACCGCATGGAAATGCTGGCCGTTATCGAAGCCCTGGCTCTGCTCAAAAGCTCCTGCACCGTAGACCTGTACACAGACTCGCGCTATGTATGCGATAGCGTGAGCAAGGGCTGGTTGTGGGGATGGGTGAAAAAAAACTGGATCAAGTCCGATAAAAAACCTGTGCTCAACATCGACCTGTGGCAGCGCATGCTGCCCTTGCTGCGTGAGCACAAAGTCAGCTTTCACTGGCTCAAAGGCCACGCCGGCCACCCGGAAAACGAACGCTGCGACGTTTTGGCCCGCACTCAGGCCAGCCGCCGCGATCTGCCGCCCGACACAGGCTATAAACCCTGACATATACACCCCTTGCCAGAGCGCAGCCCAGCCGCCGCGCTCCGGCTATAAGCCGCAAAACCGCAACACCATGCCCATAAGCCCTTCCGCCGCTGAAAACGCCTTTTCCCTGGCAGCCCTTTGGCATGCTCTTGGCTGGCCGCTTTTACGCCTGCTCATGGGCATGGCCGCAGG
The DNA here is from genome assembly GCA_964517635.1 of uncultured Desulfovibrio sp. Taxonomy (GTDB): domain Bacteria; phylum Desulfobacterota; class Desulfovibrionia; order Desulfovibrionales; family Desulfovibrionaceae; genus Desulfovibrio. Next base: position 1,218 of record CAZFCC010000069.1, read on the forward strand.
CCTGCTCATAGCCAACGTGCTTGAGGCCCTGCGCTGGACGCGCCACCTGGCGCGGCTGGCAGCCCCCCTGGCGCGAGTGGCTCACCTGCGCGAAGTGGCCGGGGCCGGTTTTTCCCTGGCCTTTGTTTCTCCCGCTGCGGCCAACAGCCTTTTATCCGACAGCCATAATATGGGCGAACTGTCGGGCAAGGAGCTTATGCTGGCCAACCTTTTCAACAGCCTGCCCGCCTATATGGTGCATACCCCCACCATTTTTCTGCTTACCTGGCCCGTTTTGGGAACGCCCGCCATCATCTATGTGGGCCTTACCATGCTGGCTGCCGTGGGGCGCACGGCCTTTACCGTGGTGCTGGCCCGCCGCCTGCTGCCCCCGCCGCCGCCGGGCTGCCTGGCCTGCAAGGCCGACAGCAATGAAAAAACCAATTGGCCCGCCGCCATGCGCAAGGCCTGGAGGCGCTTTACCCGCCGCCTGCCCAAGCTCGTCTACTTTACCGCGCCCATCTATGTGCTTATGTATCTGCTGCAGCAATTCGGCTACTTCGCCCAGATCGAACAGTGGCTCTCGCAACATATGGCCTGGCTTTCCTTCTTGAAGCCACAGGCCATGGGCATTATTGTACTGCACCTGGCGGCGGAGCTGGGCGCGGCGCTGGGCGCTGCTGGCAGCGTCTTGCAAACCGGCGGCCTTTCCGGCCGTGATGTGGTGCTGGCGCTGATGGTGGGCAATATCCTGTCCACACCCATGCGCGCCATACGCCATCAACTGCCGTCCTATTCCGGCTTTTTCCGCCCGGCCTTGGCCCTGCGGCTTATTCTGGCCAACCAGGGCCTGCGGGCAGCCAGCATGACGGTTGTTACCGCCCTCTACTATTATGCCGGGGCCTGATCCCGGACTGTGCAGCAGCATTTTATACGGATATACTGATGAAACAACACGCACATGAAGGCATGGAGCTTGCCGAAGCGCAGGAAAACTTCGGCATGGGCATTATCTGCGCCCAGCAGGTTTTTGCCCATTTTTCCGAGCGTTTTGGCCTGCAAGCAGAAGAGGCCATGCGCGCCGCATCCTGCTTTGGTTCTGGCATGGGCAAGGCAGCCACCTGTGGCTGTGTTACCGGCGCCCTCATGGCCCTTGGCATGGCGCACGGTTGCGCCGGCCCCTGCACCCGTGAACGCAAACAAAATCTCTATTCCCGCCGCGATGCCTTCATGGCGGCTTTTGCCGATTCCCACGGCAGCCTTATCTGCCGGGAAATACTGGGCCACGACCTTACCTCGCCCGAAGAACGCGCCCTTATTATGGAAAAGAACCTTTTCACCACAGTATGCGCCCCGTTGGTCTGCGCCACCTGCGACCTGCTGGAAGAATATCTTTAGAGCATTTCAACTTTGAAACGACTCTGACCGCTTGCGCGAGCAGGCTGCGGTCACCAAGGCGCAAGCACAGAGTAGTTGCGCAGTTAAACCCGCAACAAGCTCCTGAAACGCTGAGAAATATATTTTCAGCATACCATACTTCAAGATGACGGGCACAAGGAGTTCCCATGACAGACACATCCGCAAAACCGCAAGATGAAGGCCAGCGCTACCAACGCGCCCCAGTGGAAATTCCCGCCCATTGCCAGGTGATCAAACCCGAGCACACGGGCTCGCGCATCGTTGTGCTTTTGCAGCCTGAAGAAAAACACCTCTCCCTGCCCAGGCCCAAAACCTCGCGCCAGCTGCTTGCGGCGCTGGGCCTTGCGGAAGAAACCGCCCTTGTGGCCCGTGAAGGGCAGCTGCTCACCCCCGACAGGCGCATCTGGCCCGGCGATCAGGTGCTGGTGCGTAAGGTGGCGTCTTCTGGTTAGAGCATTTTCACTTTGAAATGCTTGTTTAATGGCGAAGTACGTTCGCCTTGCAGGCATTTCGTGGAGCGGATTTTCTGAAAAAATCCGCGCAGAGCAGTCAAGCATGTTCAATGCCAAGCTGCGCCAAGCCCGCCCAACCTTCATCGGCGCAGCCACGCTTGCTGCACCGTAGGGAAAATGGTAACCGCCAATCATGTTTAACATAGATATAGCCCAGGCTCTGAACACCCTGTCCATCGCGGCGGTTCCTGCCCTGCTGGGCATCATCCTGCATGAAGTGGCCCACGGCTGGGTTGCTGCTCGTTGCGGCGACCCCACAGCCCGCATGATGGGGCGGTTGACCCTCAACCCGCTGCCGCATATTGACCCCATGGGCCTTATGGTCTTCGGGCTTACAAGCCTCAGCGGTTCCTTTGTTTTCGGCTGGGCCAAGCCAGTGCCCGTCAACCCGCGCTATTTTCGCGATCCGGCCAAGGGCATGATGCTGGTGGCCCTTGCGGGGCCGCTGACCAACTTTATTCTGGCGGGTATTTTCGGCGTGCTGCTGCGGCTGACGCTGAACTTTTTTCCGCCCATTGAGTGGCAATACAGCAATCTCTATGTCTTTGCCCTCAAATCCATGCAGGCGGGGGTTATCATCAACTTTGGCCTGGGCTGGCTTAACCTGCTGCCCATTCCGCCGCTGGACGGAAGCAAGGTTGTAGCCTATTTTCTGCCATTCAACGCGGCTTTGAGCTATCTGCGCATAGAACGCTTCGGCTTTATCATTTTGCTGGGCCTGCTGTTCACCGGCCTGCTGGGCATGGTGCTGGGGCCGCTGGTAAGCGGCAGCGCCCGTGGCCTGCTGACTTTGTTGGGCATTTTATAATTTCAAAGGACTGTTTTTCATGAGCAAAGAACTGCGCACTGTTTCCGGCATGCGGCCCACCGGCCCCCTGCACCTCGGCCACTACTTCGGCGTGCTGAAAAACTGGGTTGAACTGCAACACACACAAGAAGCATACTTTTTTGTGGCAGACTGGCATGCCCTCACCAGCGACTACGCCGATCCGTCCAAAATCGGCCAGAATATCCGCGAAATGGTCAAAGACTGGGTGGGCGCAGGCCTCAACCCCGAAGACTGCGTGATCTTTCGCCAGTCTGAAGTCAAGGAACATGCCGAACTTTCGCTGTTGCTCTCTATGATCACGCCCGTGTCCTGGCTTGAGCGCAACCCCACCTACAAGGAACAGCAGCAGCAGATCAGCAATAAAGACCTCGGTAACGCAGGCTTTTTGTGCTATCCCGTGCTTATGGCGGCGGACATTCTTATGTACCGCCCCACCGGCGTGCCCGTGGGCGAAGACCAGCTGCCCCATATGGAGCTGACCCGCGAAATAGCCCGCCGCTTCAACTATCTCTACGGCGGCGACCTCTTGCCCGAACCCAAGGCCATACTCACCCCGGCAGCCAAATGCCCCGGCCTTGACGGACGCAAAATGTCAAAAAGCTACAATAACGGCATTTTCCTTTCCGACAACATGGCGGATATTCAGGAAAAAGTGCGCGGCATGTTCACCGACCCGGCCCGCCTGCGCAAGTCCGACCCCGGCAATCCCGATGTTTGTAACCTCTTTCCCTACCATGTGCTGCTGAGCAGCGCCGAAGAGCAAGCCATGATCCGTCAGGGCTGCACCGGCGCCACCCTGGGCTGTGTGGACTGCAAAAAAATATTCCTCAGAAATCTTGAAGCATTCCTGACGCCCCTTCAAGAGCGCCGCGCAGCGCTTGATGCCAACCCGGCCCAGGTGGACGAAATTCTTGCTCACGGCAATGAACGCGCCCGCGCCTTTGCCCGCCAGACCATGGCACTGGTTCGCGAAAAAATGGGGCTGTAATTGAAGTTTGTAAGTGTGGATTACGGCTTGGCCCGCACGGGCCTGGCCGTGTCAGACCCCGACGGGCGCATGGCCTTTCCTCTGGCGACTCTGCGCTTGCAGGATTACACTGACCGCAAGCTCTTTCTCGCCGCCCTGGCAGAAAAAATTATGGAAACCGGGGCCGAAGCGGTTGTGGTGGGTCTGCCCCTTACGCAAGATGGCGAAGAAAGCCTGACCACTCGGCAGGTGCGCAATGTGACCCAGCGCCTCAAGCGCCGCGTGCCCCTGCCCTTCTATTATATGACCGAAGAGCTGAGCTCTGAAGAAGCCTGGGCCGACCTGCGCGAGGCCGGGCTAAAAATGCGCAAGCGCAAGGCCGTGCTTGATCAGCAGGCCGCCGTGCGCATCCTGTCGTCCTTTCTATCCCTTGCCCCGCAAGAGCGGAGTCCCGCATGAAAACACTGCTGCGCCTGCTCGGACTGCTGTTGCTGCTGGCCCTGGCCGGTGGCGGTTGGCTCACTTACGAGGCCCATACCTTCCTGAACACCCCGGCGCAAAGCCAGGGGCAGGAAATCTTTTTTGACGTGCCGCCCGGCGCGCGCTTTGCCCAGGTTGCCGCAGGGCTTGAACAAAAAGGCATCATCACCGATGCCCGCCGCTTCACCCTGCTCGCCCGCTATAAAGAATGGGACAGCCGCCTGCAGGCCGGACGCTTTGCCCTCAATTCCGGCTGGCTGCCCGAAAAGGTGCTGGACACGCTGGTCAACGGCCAGCCCGTGCTTTTCCGCATCACCGTGCCCGAAGGCCTCACATGGTGGCAGACCGGAAAACTGCTGGAAGAAGCCGGGCTTGTACGCTTTGACCACTTTCGCCAAGTGGTCACTGACCCGGACTTTCTGCGCCACTACGGCATCCCCTTTGCCACGGCCGAAGGCTTTCTCATGCCCGATACCTATTTGCTGAAAAAAGCTGACGAGCCAGATATGGCCCAGGCCCGCAACGTGGCCGGGCGCCTGGTGGACAATTTCTGGCGCAAGGCCGCCCCCGTATGGCCCGATGGCAAAAAGCCCGCAGCTGGACAGCTGAAAACCTGGGTGATCCTGGCCTCTGTAGTGGAAAAAGAAACAGGCATTGACGCCGAGCGCCCGCGCGTGGCTGGAGTTTACCAAAACCGCCTGGCCCGCAGCATGATCCTTCAGGCCGACCCCACGGTCATTTACGGCCTCGGCCCCAACTTTGACGGCAATCTGCGCCGCAGCCACCTGGACGATCCCAATAACCTCTACAATACCTATCAGCGGCCGGGCCTGCCGCCCGGGCCCATCTGCTCGTTCGGCATGGCGGCGCTCAAGGCGGCCATCGCTCCGGAACAACACGACTTTTTGTACTTTGTGGCCGTCACTGACGGCGGTGAGCATGCGTTTTCCACCAATCTTGCGGATCACAACAAGGCCGTGCGCCAGTACCTGCAAAACAGGCGCAAGGCCCAACAGAGCCGCTAAGGAGGCCCCGTGAAATACCTCATAGTTGAAGACTTTTCCGGCCAGCCCGTTCCCTTTGTCTTTCCCCGCCGCGTTGACCACAGCGACATGCGCGAACAACTGCCCTACGGACAGGTGCTCGCCGCCGGATTTCTGGAGCTTGGCCCCCAAGGCTTTATCTGCTCCGGGGGGCACGCCGAACTGGGCCTTAAAGCCCGACCACAGGAAGACGCCGCCATCATCGCCGAGGCCCTGCGCCAACGCTAAAGCGTGGGCAAGGGGAAAAGGGGAAGAGGGGAAGGAAACGAAGGGAGAGAATGGCATTTCTGGGGGCAGGGGAACTTTTTGAAAAAAGTTCCCCTGCCCCCAGACCCCCATCCCCTCAAAAACTTTTACTTTACGCCTTGCTGGTCTTTGTAGGGCAAGCGTTGAATACAAAAGCGCGACTATCCGCCGGAGGCGTCATGCACACCAAAGAGCCGCGCATTCCCGGCATCATCATAGCCGGCACAGGCAGCAATACGGGCAAGACCACGGGCACCCTGGCTCTGCTCTGCGCCCTGGCCGCACGGGGCATTCCCGTGTGCGCTGCCAAAACCGGCCCCGACTACATAGACGCCGCCTTTCACGCCGCCATCACAGGCCTGCCCGCCGCCAACCTCGACACATGGATGTGCCGCGAAACGCCACCAAAAGCCGGTGAAAGCCCGCTGACCTCAAAAAACCGCCTGCCCAAAGGCCTGCGCAGCATCTTTGCCCGCATGACCGGAGATGAAAACCTTCAAGAGCATGCCCCAGGCAAGCCCGGCCTCAGTACACCAAACCTCCACGCGCTCGCTGTGGCCACGCATGGGCACACTCCCGGCACGTCCGCCCCCGCTCTGCTCGTGGTTGAAGGGGCCATGGGCCTGTACGATGGCGGCCACAACGGCGCGGGCAGTACAGCGCAACTGGCGGCCCTCCTCGATCTGCCCATTGTGCTGGTGTGCAGCGCGGCTGGCCTTGGGCAGTCCGTGGCCCCGCTGGTAGAAGGCTACATCCGCCACAAACCGCAATGGCTGCCCGCGCTCGGCACAGGCCCGCGCTTTCTTGGCGTCATCTGCACCCATGTGGGCAGCCCGCGCCATGCTGAAATTATTGAAGAAGCGCTAAAGCCACTGCAAAAAACAGACGGCCTCGCCCTGTTGGGCCTCTTGCCCCGCGCAGGAGCACCCGCCCTCAAGTCCCGCCACCTCGGCCTTGTGGAAGCCCGAGAGGCGCTCTCCGCTCTCAATCGCCCCGCGCTGGCACGCTGGTTTGAAGAAAATTGCCGCCTGGATGCCCTGCTGCATCTGGCGGGAGTGACAAAGCGCCTGGAAAACACGGCAGCTACGGCCCCCACCGGCATGGCAGAAGCGCTACAATACGCCCCAGCCGCCCACCAACAAACCTGGGGGCTACGCTTTTTTATGCCGCGCTCGCCTGCCACACTGTCAGCCAGACCTCCCGCTCAGCCCCCAGCCAACTCGACAGCCAGCATGCATGCCAACATGCCAGCAAGCCAGCATGCCGCACGCCATGCCCCCCAGGAATCCGTGCGGGAAGCTGCCCCAAAATTTGTGCAGGAGGCCAGACAAGACGTGGCCCAAAAGTCCGTGCAAGCGCCCGAACAGGAGGCTGTGCAGGAGGCTGCTCAGAAGACCGGGCAGGAACTCGCGCAAGAACTCGCGCGGGAGGCAGTGCAGGACGCCGTACAACAGGACGCCGCCCCCAACGCCGTGCAGGAAAGCGGACAAAATTCGGCCCTTAGCGCCGTGCAATGCACCGTGCAAAACGCTGCGCTCGCAGCCCCCGAGGGCAATCCTGACCGCAAAAGCGCCCGTCGCCGCCTTCGCGTGGGCATGGCTTGGGATGCGGCCTTCAGCTTTTGTTATGCCGACCTGCCGCCCCTGCTTACCGAGATGGGCGCGGAGCTTGTTTTCTTTTCCCCGCTGCGTGATGCCGCCCCGCCCTCTGGTTGCGGCGCCCTGTATTATCCCGGCGGTTACCCGGAACTGCACGCTCCGCAACTGGCGGCCAATACCCCCATGCTTGTTGCCCTGCGCGCGCTGGCCCGAAACGGCCTTCCCATATACGGTGAATGCGGGGGCTACATCTACCTCATGCGTTCTCTGCGCATAGCGCAACGCGACGGGCCAGATGGTCAGGCGGAATATCCCATGGCCGGGCTTTTGCCCATAAGCTGCACCTTGGGGCAGGAGCGTGCCGCCCTGGGCTATCGGGGGGCGCAGGCCCTGCCGGGCTGGCTGCCGCCCGACCGCAAGCCCGGTGACAAAATCAGCCTAAAAGCCGATACAGACGTAAAACTCGGCAGCCCCGCGCTCCCCAGCGCGCCCGCCCCCGCCCTTGAGCAAATCTGGGTACGGGGCCACGAATTTCATTATGCCCGTGAAGACCATGCCTCTTTGCCGGCGCACTGTGCGCCTTTGTGGGATCTGTATGCCAGCAAGGGAGTTTTTTTGCGTCATGAAGGCTGCCGCCTCGGTTCCGTGGCCGGAACATGGCTGCACTGTTACCCTGAAGGTTCCCGCCGTTTCTGGCGGGCATGGCTCAAGGCGGCGGCATTGAGGCCCCGGAGCATGCTTGTGCCATGAGGGGCTGACTCTGCGCCGCAATGAATGATTCTTCAACCTTAATGCAGTAGCATGTCAGAAAGGCGCGGCTTCTGGCTTCTGGCTTCTGCCTTTCAGCTTCCCGCCCCCTGGCTCCTGGCCCCCGGCCCTTGGCTTTCGGGTCATCGGCCCCCGACCTCGCCCCTGGCTTCCGGCTTCTGCGCCGGGTTGCGTCGGGCCGCGGCGAGTTGCATCGGGCTGTATCGGGTCGTGTCGCGCCGGGAACATGCCTGCAGCAGGCAGCAACGCGAGTAAAAGTTTTGGGGGGTGGGGGCGTGGGGGAGGAGCCCCTTTTACAAAAGGGGCC
>CAZFCC010000070.1:0-9161 GCA_964517635.1 uncultured Desulfovibrio sp.
TAAAAGTTTTGGGGGGTGGGGGCGTGGGGGAGGAGCCCCTTTTACAAAAGGGGCCCTCCCCCACAAAATATTCTCCCCAAAAGCATGCCCTCCCCCACAAAATATTTCTAACGAAAATATTTCAAGCGCGCCCTGTTCTCAATCGGGCAATGCTATAAGGCGCGCCCGCAAAACACGAATGCGGTCGCGCAGTTGCGCCGCCTGTTCAAATTCCAGATCACGGGCAGCCTGGCGCATTTCTTTTTCAAGCTTTGCCACCAACAATGCCGTATCTTCGGCCGTGAGGGGGTTTGCGTCCGCAGCCGACCCTTTGCCCTTGCCACGCCCCTTGCCGCGCCCGCGTGAGCCGCCATCTTCCACATACAAACTATCCAGCGGGGATTCAAGGCTTTTTCGCGTGCTCACAGGCGTTATGCCGTGCTCTTCATTATACTCAGTCTGCCGGGTGCGGCGGCGAGCCGTTTCGCCCATGGCGGCCTTCATAGAATCCGTTACCTTGTCGGCATACAGGATGACCCGCCCCTGAGCGTTACGGGCTGCGCGGCCAAAAGTCTGGATAAGCGAACCCGTGGAGCGCAAAAAGCCTTCCTTGTCCGCATCCAGAATACAGACCAGAGAAACTTCGGGAATATCCAGCCCTTCACGCAGCAGGTTGATGCCCACCAGCACGTCAAATTCGCCCAAGCGTAGGGCGCGGATAATCTGCATGCGCTCAAGGGTGTCGATATCCGAGTGCAGGTAGCGCGCCCGCACCCCCATGTTGCAGCAATACTCTGTGAGGTCTTCGGCCATTCGTTTGGTCAGGGTGGTCACAAGCACCCTTTCCCCCCGGCTGACGCAGCCCCGGCATTCGCCAAGCAGATCTTCCATCTGCCCCTTGGTGGCCCGCACCTCGACCACAGGATCCACAAGGCCCGTGGGGCGGATGATCTGCTCGGCCACTATGCCCTGCGCCTGATCCATCTCATATTTTCCAGGTGTGGCGGACACATACACCACCTGATTGAGCAGGGCCGTAAACTCGCTGAACTGCAAGGGCCTGTTATCCAGAGCGGAAGGCAGACGAAAGCCGTAATCAACCAGGGTCTGCTTACGCGAGCGGTCGCCTTTGTACATGCCCCCCACCTGAGGAATGGTTATGTGCGACTCATCCACAAAGAGAAGAAAATCTTCAGGAAAATAGTTGAGCAGGCAGGAAGGCGGCTCGCCCGCCACGCGCCCATCCAGATGACGGGTATAGTTTTCAATGCCGTTGCAGTAGCCAAGCTCTTCAATCATTTCAAGGTCAAGCTGCGTGCGCTGCTCAAGGCGCTGGGCCTCCACGAGCTTGTTCTGCTGCTTGAGCAGGGTCAGACGCTCAAGCAGTTCAAGGCGAATGTCGCTGGCGGCGCGTTTGAGGTTGTCCTGCGCGGATACGAAGTGGCTGGCCGGGTAGATAACGGTTTTGCTCACATCGGCCAGAACCTCGCCCGTGAGGGGGTCAATTTCGCGCATGGAATCAATATCATCGCCAAAAAATTCCAGCCGCAGGGCGCGCTCGTGGTGATAGGCCGGGATAATTTCAAGAGCATCGCCGCGCACACGAAAGGTGCCGCGGTGAAAGTCATAGTCATTGCGCTCGTAATGCACTTCCACCAGGCGGGTGATGAGCCTGTCCATGGAAAAATTCTGACCCACCTCCACAGGAACGACCATCTTGGCGTAATACTCCGGCGAACCGAGGCCGTATATGCACGAAACAGAGGCCACAATGATCACATCGCGCCGGGTCAGCAGGGCATGCGTGGCGGCATGGCGCAGTTTATCTATATTATCATTGATGGAAGAGTCTTTTTCTATATAGGTATCCGATGCGGGTACATATGCTTCCGGCTGATAATAATCATAATAGCTGACAAAATACTCAACGGCATTGTGGGGAAAAAGCTCGCGAAACTCGCCGTACAACTGGGCAGCCAGGGTTTTGTTGGGCGCCAGCACCAGGGCCGGGCGGTTGCAGCGCGCAATGACATTGGCCATGCTGAAGGTCTTCCCCGAACCGGTAACCCCCAGCAGCACCTGGGCGGGCACGCCAGCCTGAAGGTTGGCCACCAGCTCATTGATAGCTCCGGGCTGATCGCCCGTGGGCGTATAGGCAGTCTCCAGGCTGAACGGGGTGTTTAACTTGTCTTCCATCATGTTTCGTTTTGGGGTAAGAAGGTGTGAAATAATACACTAACAACGGGAAGTGCTATGGAAACAATCCTTGTACCCACGCAGTTCGACCTGCCGCTGGACAGAATCTACATTGTGGCCGCTACCCTCAAAACCTTCAAGGGACGCCGCCACGTTGACGTGCAGATTTTCCGTCCCGGCGCCGGAGACGACGAGCTGGAAGCCATACGGGGCCTCGGCCTGGTAGCCCCCGCTGATCCATCCATTCCGCCGGAAGTGCTTCAGGGCGCAACGGAAGACGCCGCCCTGCGCTGCGTTCTTGAGGCATTTACCACAGAAGAAAGCCGCGCCTTGCTGGCGTATCTTGAAGAACGCTACGCCGAACATATTGAAAAAATTACGGTATGCCCCATGGACATTCCCGTTCCTATGGGGGTAGCCCCGCTGGCCAATATTCCCGAAGACAAGACCACCGGCTTTATTCGCTTTGACGCTGTGCGTGACTACAACCTGCCCTTTGCAGCCCACGGCTACTATGATCTGAGCGCCCACGAACCGCTGGACAAAGAATAGTCGTAGCGTTCACTCCAGGGCTGCCAGATGGTGCCACACGCTGCGAGCAGATCCGCCTCGGCGGGCGTAACGCCAGAAACGGCGCGTGAAACAGATTCGCCCTGAGCCGAAGCCTCGGCAACGGGTTCCGGCGCAAGCGCCTGAGCCAGTTTTTGCACAAAAAGCTTACGCGGCAGCAAAACCCCGCCCATCTTCATGATGTGCGGGGTTTCCTGCTGGCAGTCCAACAAGGTAACGCCACGCAGGCGCAGCAAAGCCACAAGGCCCGACAGGGCCGCGCGCGAAGCTTCGGGCAGCACATGAAACATGGATTCGCCAAAAAACGCCCGCCCAAGCCCTACGCCGTACAAGCCGCCAACCAAATCGCCCTCATACCATGCCTCCACACTGTGGGCGTAACCCATGTGGTGCAAACATTCATAGGCTTCGGCCATTTCGGGCAATATCCAGGTTCCCTCGCCCTTGTGGCGCGGCGCGGCACAGGCGCGGATAACTCTGCTGAAGGCTGCGTTGAATGTCAGCGTAAAGGGCTTGTTGCGTAAAAAGCGGTCGCTGCGTCTGGAAAGGTGAAATGCTTCCAACGGCAGCACGCAGCGCGGGTCAGGCGACCACCAGAGTATGGGCAGACCGGACTCGTACCAAGGAAAAATGCCCCGGCTGTAGGCCGCAAGAAGCCGTTCGGGGTGCAGGTCGCCGCCAAAGCAGAGCAGCCCGTCTTTGCGCGCAGCCTCCAGTGGTGGAAACTGCGCGGCCATGGCCGTATAAATCCTCAATGGACGCCCCTTCAACGGCGTTGCCCTGCTTTGTCCATAACAGCGTACACGCCGCCTTGTTGCGGTTGCGAGGCGGTGAAGCGCGCTCCACGCCAGTAGTGCTGACTGTAACAGTTTTTCACCGCATTTGTCAGCCCCTGGCAGGTTCCCCTTGAGATAATCCTACGTCTGAAAGGCACTGCTGCCGGGCCCCGCTTCAAGTCAGAAAAATCACTGTAACAAATTGCAACAGACCGAAGATTTTTTTTGGGGGGGGTGGGGCGTGGGCGTGGGGGGCCTTTTGCAAAAGGCCCCCCACAAAGCACTTCAAACATTCGCGCTTTCCACAACGTACTTCAAGTTCTCGTGTTTTTCACAAAACCCTTCAAAACAAAGCATTTTAGAATAAAAACACTCTAGTCTGCTTTGTCGGTTTTCTTAACAGCCTTGCCCTTGGTCGATAGCGAACCAGAGGTTTTTTTCTTGCCGTCCACCTTGGCGGCCTTTGCGCCCGCCGGGCCCGCCGGAGTCGACGCTTTGGTGGCCTTTACCGGCTGTTTCGCGGCCGCTGCCGCAGGCCGTGAAGACCGCGCGCCAGAAGACCGCGCGCCAGAAGATTCCAGCACAAGCGCGTCGTCCACAAGGTCAAGCCGGGCGCTGCCGCCCTTGGCCAGCGAGCCGAACAACAGTTCGTGCGCCAGCCTGTCTTCCAGCTCGGTGCGCAGCAAACGCCGCAGGGGACGCGCCCCCATGGTGGGGTCAAAGCCCTTGCGTGCCAGCCATTGGCGGGCTTTTTGCCCAAGCTCAAGGCTCACATGACGCTGCTCAAGGCTATGGGTAATTTCAACCATAAACTTGTCCACAATACGCAGCATCATTTCTTCAGTCAGGCTGCCGAAAGGCACCAAGGCATCAAGCCTGTTGCGGAATTCGGGGCTGAAGGTGTTTTCCACAGCCTTAAGCCCCTTGTGGGCCGCATCCTGCCGGGTGGTGCCGCCAAAACCCATGGCCGGGCGCGACATGTCGAAGGCTCCGGCATTGGAGGTCATGATCAGGATAACATGCGAAAAGTCCGTTTTGCGGCCCGTATTATCTGTCAACGTAGCATAATCCATTACCTGAAGGAGCACGTTGAAGATGTCGGGGTGGGCTTTTTCCACCTCGTCCAGCAATACCACAGAATACGGGGCCTTGCGCACGGCTTCGGTGAGCAGGCCGCCCTGATCAAAGCCCACATAGCCGGGAGGCGCGCCGATAAGACGCGACACGGCATGCTTTTCCATATATTCGCTCATGTCATAGCGCAGAAATTCCACGCCCATAAGCTTGGCCAGGCTGCGGGCCACTTCGGTTTTGCCCACGCCCGTTGGCCCATAAAACAAGAAGGCTCCGGCCGGGCGCTGCTCTTGCCCAAGCCCGGCTCGGGCGCGCAAAATGGCCCGCACAGTAATCTCAATGGCCCCTTCCTGACCAAAGACCAAGCCCTTGAGGTCTTTTTCAAGCGAAGCCAGCCGATTACGTTCTGTGCCGGATACCGTGCGCACGGGAATGCCCGCCATTCGGGCCACAATACGCTCCACATCCCCCACGCTCACCAGAGGCGGCAGTGTTTTTCCACCCTTGGCTGCCTTGACAGGCTTGGCGGCCTTGGCAGACCTGGCGGACGAAGCCCCGGCCCCCTGCACGCCACGCCCCAGGCGCACCGCCGCCCCGGACTCGTCCATAACGTCAATGGCCTTGTCCGGCAGCAAACGATCACGCACATGACGGGCCGTCAGGTCGACCATGGCTTTGATTGCAGCCGCGCTGTATCGAACCTTGTGGAAATCGGCATAGCGTTTTTCAAGGCCCTGAAGAATGGCGAGGCATTCTTCGGGACTTGGTTCGGTAAGGTCAATACGCTGAAAACGCCGAGCCAGAGCGCGGTCTTTTTCAAAATGGTTACGAAATTCTTCGTATGTGGTGGAGCCGATGCAGCGCAGTTCGCCGCTGGCCAGCACGGGTTTGAGCAGGTTGGAGGCATCCATGGAGCCGCCAGACGTGGAACCAGCCCCTACGATGGTATGTATTTCGTCAATAAACAAAATGGCTTCGGGCAGCTCCTTCAGGCGCTGCACCACGGCCTTGAGGCGGCTTTCAAAGTCGCCCCGATAGCGCGTGCCTGCCAGCAGAAGGCCCATATCAAGGGCGAACAGCCTGGCCTTACTGAACATCTCCGGCACATCGCCTTCAACAATGCGCAAAGCCAAGCCTTCGGCCAGGGCCGTCTTGCCCACGCCAGGGTCACCCACAAAAAGCGGGTTGTTCTTGCGGCGGCGACACAGCACCTCAACAGCGCGGTCAAGCTCTGTTTCGCGCCCCACCAGCGGGTCTATCTTGCCTTCGCGGGCGCGGGCTGTAAGGTCAACGGCATACTGGGCCAGGGGGTCGGCCTTGGCATCTTTTTCTTCGCCTTCGCCGCCCTGCTCCACACCGCGTGAACCGCCGCCCTCATCCATGCCGTGCGACACAAAGGTAAGCACGTCCAGCCGCTCCACCCCCTGCTTGCGCAGGTAGTAGTTGGCGTAGCTTTCCTCTTCGTCCAAAATGGAAATGAGCAAATCGCCCAGCTCCACAGTATCCCGCCCGGCAGCGCGAATATGCCCCAAGGCGCGCTCGAGCACGCGCTGCACGCCTTCTGTCTGGGCCACTTCATGCTTGCCCGCGAGAGGAATCACTTCCAGTTCACGGTTAAAGAAATCCTCAAGCTGCTCGCGCAGCACGGCCACGCTGGCCCCGCTGCCCTCAAGCAGAATACGGCCACGCATGCTGTTTGTGAGCGCGTAAAGTACGTGCTCGATAGTCAACATGTCATGGCGGCGCCGGTGCGCTTCCATAAGGGCATCACGAATGACGCTTTGAACACTCTTGCTCAGCATAGGCAATCTCAGTAAATTTTTTCCATGGTGCATTTAAGGGGAAAACCTGCGGCTCTGGCCGCCTGGTGTACCCTTTTCACCTTGGTTTCAGCCACTTCATGGGTATACACGCCACACTGGCCCACGCCCTGTTGGTGTACGTTCAGCATGATGGCGGTTGCTTCTTGCGTGGTTTTGTTAAAAATACCGCAGAGAACAGCCACCACAAAGTCCATACTGGTATAGTCGTCATTATGCAGAAGAACCCGGTAACGATCCGGCTCCTTCAGTTTTTTTTCCACAATAACCTGGCTTTCGCCGTCGTTGTGGCCCTGTTTAAAAGAGGACATGCAATGGCTCCACAGTACTGTTTTCAGCTCGATACCGGGGGAACAGCGTTTTCCTGCCCCAACCCCAGTTGCTGCCGCCAGGCTCTTCTTTGCGCTTCACTAAACACAAAGGAGCGGCGCGCAGGCAGGTTGTTACGCTGCAACCATTCCTGATGCAGCTCATGATAATTCTTGGTACTCATTGCCATCTTGTCAAGCCCCAGACGGCGCTGCGCAGCCTCGATAGCCCCGGGTTCGCCTTCCAGCTCAACCGCTTCCATAAAGGGCAGCACGTCCAGTTCCACTTCAACGCCATCCAATCGCCAGGGTTCCCGAACCTTTTCATAGCGCGCCACGGCGCTGTAGCCAAGGCCTTCAAGAATAAGCTGCATGGCAGAAGCATCGGCCACTTCCACTTCGCGCTCGTCGCGCACCTTGTATTGCCCGGCCCCGGCCGGAACTTCCACCGGAAGCTTGATGGTAAGCACATGGCGAAAGCGCGCCGCCCATTCCTGGCTGCGCAAGCGCAGCAGGCGCCCGCTGGCCATAAGGCTGCCATCCTGCGCCTCAAAAACCGTATTGCTTTCAAAGTGCGCGCCAAGGCTTCGAGCCCCCTCGGCCACAAGTCTGCGACGCAGAGTATCCAGCTTTACATCCAAAAATTTGCGTTCCACTTCCAGCGCCATTACTCACTGCCCTCCGGCTTGTGGCGACGGTGAAAAAGCCGCTGCTGCAAGGCCGAGATGGTGGCGATGCCGCCCTTTTCATCGCCGGGATGCACAATGGGGTCAAAGCCCAGACGTCTGGCCTGAGTGAGGCGCAAATCCTGCGCGGCCACAGGGCGCACCTGCCCGTTAAGATCCACTTCACCCCAAAGCACGCTTTTTTCAGGCAACGGCACATCATAATAGGATGAAAGCACCGCGGCGACCAGAGCCAAGTCCAGGCCCGGCTCGCTGAGCTTCATGCCCCCGCCCACCTTGGCGTAAATATCCACCTGGGCGAAATTGAGCTTGAGCCGTTTTTCAAGCACGGCCAAGAGCAGATGCAGGCGGCCCACATCAAAACCCAGGGCAGCGCGCCGCGGAATGCTTAAAAACGTGCGGGATACCAGGGCCTGCACCTCTACTGCAAGGGGCCGCTGGCCGTCCACGGCCATGACCACGGCCGTGCCCGACAAAGACGGATCACGCTGGCCCAGAAAAAATGTAGAAGGGTCGTCCACCACTTCCATGCCCCGCTGGCCCATGCGAAAAACCAATAATTCTTCATTGGGCCCAAAACGGTTTTTAAAAACGCGCAACAAACGGAACATCTGCCGCCGGTCGCCTTCAAGGGAAATGACTGTGTCAACCATGTGCTCCAGCAGCCTCGGCCCGGCCAGCACGCCGTCCTTGGTCACATGGCCCACGAGAATAAGCGTGCAACCCAGACGGCGGCACATCTCAAGCAAAGAGGTTGCAACGGCCCGCACCTGGCTGACATTGCCGGGCAAACCTTCGGCCTCAAGACTTGTCAGGGTCTGCACCGAGTCCACCACAAGCAGGGCCGGATTTTGCGCATTGGCCGCCTCTACCACGTCTTCCACGCGGGATGTGGCAAGAGCCAGCAAATTGGGGTCAAGCATGCCCAGGCGCTCGGCCCGGCCCTTGATCTGCGGCAGGGATTCCTCGCCGCTGGCATACAGCACAGGACGCCCGGCAGCGGCCATCTGCGCGGCCACAAGCCCGGCCACCTGCAAAAGCAGCGTGGATTTACCAATGCCCGGCTCGCCGCCCACAAGAATGGCCGCCCCAGGCACAAGGCCCTTGCCCAGCACCCTGTCCAGAGCTTGCAGCCCGCTGCCGTAAGGCTCGTGGCCTGCGTCCTCTACCTGACACAGGGCAACAGGACGGCCCGAGGCGCTGCTGTCGCCCAAGGGAGAGCGCACCTTGCTCGAAGAGCGGGCCTGCACCGATGCTTCCAGCGTGTTCCATTCGTGGCAGCCGGGGCACTGGCCTCGCCACTGCATCGTCTGCGCACCGCAGGAAGAGCATATATATATTTCACGTATTTTCGCCATGTTTCAAGCCTACGGAAAAAGCAGGGGGGGCGCAAGGCGGGGGGAACGATTGCGTGGGCAAACGCCAAGGGGCGGGGAAAGAAAATTGTATATAATTATCTGTTTTAAATAATTTTCTTACCACAAAAAGCAACAAGTCCGGCCTTTTGCGCGCAAGGCGCACGCGCCCTGCCGCCTGCGCATAAAAAAACCTGCCATAAAAGGGCGTTGAGCAAAAAACACGCTTAAAAAGCTGGCCCTGGAGCAGAGCACCTTTGAGGTCATGCACTCTTTGCAAGATGCTGCTGCCAGGCCCCTTGTTTCCGGTCAGGAAAACACCTGTCACAGCTTGAAACAGGAATAAAAGTTTTAGGGGGTGGGGGCGTGGGGGAGGGGCCCTTTTACAAAAGGGCCC
>CAZFCC010000071.1:0-7192 GCA_964517635.1 uncultured Desulfovibrio sp.
GGGACATCTTTTTTCCCGGCTGGCTGTCGCCCTTCTGGTGCGCCCTGTACTGGACGCTGCCCCTGGCGCTGGCCATGGCCGGGGCTTGCGGGGCCATGTGGCTTACCCTGCGCCGCAAACGCGAAGACTTCGGTCGCGACCATTACAATATCATGATCCCCTGGTGCGCCACGTGGGCGCGCAATGCCTGGGCCATCTTCTGGCTGATTTTTCTCGGCGCAAGCGTGGCCGAAATACAACAAAACTGGCAGGGGGATACCTTTACCAGTCACCATGTGGCGCTTGAAAGCGTCAAGGTGCTCATCTGGCTCGTGCCTTTGGCCTTGTGGGCCATAATCGCGCGCAGCGCAGCCCCCATGCGCCACAAGCTCAGCTTGCTGCTGGCCTTGCTGCTGGCTGCGGCCTTCATGCTGCCCTATTATGCGCAGATAACCGATCTTTCAGTCCTGAAAGGGGATGTGGCCCAAGAAGCACTGGTTGAACCGCTGAACCGTAACACGCCGCAAGCAGCCCCCCAGGGCCAGAGCCCCGCCGCGCCGGAAGCGGCTTCGCAAAATGACGCACAAAACGCCAGCCAGCCCGCAAAGCCTGACGGCAGCGACAATACCAAAGGCGAAACAGCACCGCGCCCCTAGAGCAGATTAACTTTTTCAAAATTGAAATGCTCTAAGCAGGTACTTCATCAACGACCTTTTAGTATAATACTGTAGCAATACGCCCCCTGTCCATCTGGCAGGGGGCGTATTGCTTTACACAGGTAGAAGTCCGGTTATTTTGCATACTGTTTGCGCCATTCATCCAGAAAAAGCAGGCAAGCCTCGGTTTCATCAAGAGCCCCGCTTCTGGCCCTGAGCGCCGCCACCACATGATCAAAATCCGCATGCGGCCCAAGGCCCAGCTTGTCCACCGTGCGGCTTATGGCGGCGGCCATGTCTGCGCCGGGGCTTTCCGCCTGTTCCATCTGTTCTGCCCGATCCGCCCGATCCGCCGACACGCCGCTGCCGGGAGAGCACGACGCCCGGGCGGCATGGCCCGCGCCCTGCCCTGCCGGTATTTCCGGCGCATACGGCACATCCGGCACATCCGGGCTTGTCTCCTGCGGTTCTGTGCCTTGCTGCCAGGGGCCAAGACGTTGGGCCACAAAATCCAGCAGGGTCTGCATGCGGTGGCTATAGGTATGGTCACGCAATACCCGCGCCCTTGCTCGGGCTGCGTAGGAGGCCCGTTCATCAGGGTGCGCAAGAAAATAGTCTATTTTTGCGTAAAAATCTTCAATGGAGGCAAAGGTCGCCAGCTCATCCTGGGCAAAAAGCTCCGGCAGGAGGCTGCGCTCGTCCAGCAGCTGAAAGGCATTCATGGCCGCCAGCTCAAAGGTGCGCGGATTGACAAAGTCGCCGTGGCTCACCAGTTCCGTCGTTTGCAGGCTGGAATGCAGGTTGAGATTGACCTTGCTGGCATTGTATATTTTAACGCTTTCCTCTTCCCCGATGCGTACGCCGCCGCGCTGCACATGCCCCGCCAGCAGCCCTTCACCGTCCCAGTCCGAACCCCATATTTTGAGGTCACGCCCTGCAAGCGGGCGAAAAGCCAGCCTGCGGTTAGGATAGCCCGCCCCCAGAAAGCCCAGATCAGCGCCGTATTCACGCCGCTCTTCCGGCGTCAGGTTTGTGGGAACATGAAAGTCCGGTTGCGCGGCAAGGGGCAAGTATAAAAAGTTTTTTTGCCCGGTCGCGGCAAGCAAGTCCATGAAAGGCTGCTTTTGTATGATGCCAAACACATCATACAGCGGCGCGTAAGCCCGCCAGTATTGAAACACGCTGTGGTCTTCAACAAACCACATGGCCGTGCGCACTCCGGCACGGCGCAAACGCTGCAAAAGCCCGCGCCCCATGGGCGCCTGGGCCATGGCCAGCACCAGATGCGGTTCCTGCGCCTGCACCTGCGCCCATATGGCCTGCCCCACTACCTGAAGAAAAGCGTTTTCCAGCTGCGCGGTCTGTGCCGGGGGCAAACCAAGCGCCTGCAAACCCGTAAAGGCCGAAAACATGAGCGGGGCTTCAAACGTGCGCACATTGTGCCCCATCTGCTCAAGCGCGCGCGCGCAGTACCTGCCCACGGGCAGCGAACCGCCATACATGGGCAAAACAACCAGAATTCTCAGGGGCTTATTCGGCATCAGCGTGTTCTCCACAGTAGAGCAGATTAACTTTGAAAATATACATTTTCAAAGTTGTCATTCGCCGAAAAATGCGCTTTTCGGCCGAATCTACGCCGTGTTGCGGCGCGCTGCACTCTCGTGCAGCCTTAGAGCATGTAAACTTTTTCAAAGTCAAAATGCCCTAACGGTATCGTTGCGGCGGCAGCATCCAATCCGCATCGCCGCACAGCCATTGGTCAATATCTCCATCACTGGCCACGGCACACGGATATGCCGCTTCTTCGCCCGCCATGGCCTGACCAAAGGGCGCATCCACCGCTTTAAGCAAAGGCAACCGCAAAAACGAGGCCAGATATTCCCGCACCTGCTTGCGCCCCGAGGCATGCGGGTCTTCACCTGCTTCCAGCCGCAAAACAGTGCCCAGGCTATCCACATGGCTGCGCCACAGCTGTAAACCGGTGGGCAGGGCCGCACGCCCGGCGCTACCGAAGCTACCGGCGTTTGCGATACGTCCAATATTTCCTGTCAGGGCAAGCGTCAGAGAGCGCAGCAGCTCCTGGCTGCGAAAAGGCTCAAGGCAGGCCACATCATAAGGGCATGGAGCTGTTTCCAGACAGGGAGCGCACGCGCGCCATGCCTGCCAGACAAAGTGCCCCTGCCCATAGGGGCCGGTTTCATGCGCCAGCGCCGACGACAGAAAGAAAGCCAACACAGGCACACCAAACCTTGCGGCCAGGTGCATGGTTCCCGTATCCGGAGTAATGATGGCGTCCAGCCCCTGCACGGCATCCACAAGCCCAGGCCAGCCGGTTTTGCCGCTCAGGTCTTCCAC
This sequence comes from uncultured Desulfovibrio sp., assembly GCA_964517635.1. Lineage (GTDB taxonomy): Bacteria > Desulfobacterota > Desulfovibrionia > Desulfovibrionales > Desulfovibrionaceae > Desulfovibrio. The sequence goes on from CAZFCC010000071.1 coordinate 2,991, forward strand.
CCTGTCTTGCATTTTTGCGGGCAGCAACCGCAGCAGACGGCGGGCGGCGGGCTGTTCCGCTGCTGTGCCGAAAAGCAACACACGCGGCCCGCCCAGGGCCGAAAATGCCGTACCCACCACGTCTGCCAGCAGGGGCATGGGTAAAGACCTGCGCGATTCGCGACCGGCAAGCACCACGCCAAGACCCTGACCGCCGGGCGCGGCCACGGGGTTCAACTGTTGGGGCGGCAGAGGTGACGGAGCAAAAAAAGCCCAAAAGTCCACAAGATTGAGGGGTGAAATTACACGCCGCTCGCTCAGGCGGAATGCCATGCGCGCCCAGGGCGAACGCCATATGCCGCCGGGCGCGGCCCGGTAGCCATGCACCTGTTCTGGCTCAAAAATCCGGCACAAGGCTGCAGTAAGACCAGAGAAATTACAATTATATACGGCGCTGAAATTTTCATGCCGCCACTGCGCCAGAGCAGGCCTGTTTTTAGCCAAAATTTCTTGTTCGTCGCAGCCGTGCAGGCGCAGCCCGTGTACGCAGGCAAAAGGATAAAGAAGGCGCGCCAAGGCAACCAGGCTTTCATCCACCGCCAGATGCACCTGCCCACGCGCCGCGAGGCCGTGCAGCAAACGTCCTGTTTGCACCACATCGCCAAAACGCGCAGCCTGAAGCACTAAAAATGCCGCCATATCCCTTCCTTGCTGGACACAAGATACACAGTCTCAGCCAAAGGCCCGGCATGGCCATGCCCAGGCTCCCGCATTCTGGAAGGGTAAGGCAATAGCCCCGGCGAAGCAAGGTCGGGCCCTTTGCAAAACATGAAGGCTGCTGTATACTAGGCACATACAGAAAAGACAGGCGATCTTTCGCAGCATGATGCATAACGGACTCACACATGGAAAAACCTGCGCCCAAAACGGTTTTTTACCCTCTTTTTCTTTCTCTTGAAGGAATGCACTGCCTTGTGGCTGGCCTGGGCCAGGTAGGACAGCGCAAACTTGAGGGTGTGCTGGCGTGTGGCCCGGCTTTTGTTCTTGTGCTGGACATTGACGAACCTTCGCCCGACGATGCCCCCTTGCAAGACCTGTTGCGCCACAGCAACGTGCGCTTTGAGCGCCGCGCCTGCGAGGAAAGCGACATACAGGGCATGACCCTTGTGTTTGCCGCCACGGGCAATGATGCAGAAAACAGGCGCATCGCCGCCATCTGCCGCCGCAAGGGCATATTGTGCAATTGTGCAAGCGCCCCGGAGGACGGCAGTTTTCAGGTTCCCGCCGTGGCCCGCAAAAACTCCCTGGCAGCGGCACTCTCCACGGGCGGCGCAAGCCCGGCCCTTGCCCGGCGCTGGAAAGGCGAACTGGCCAGCTGGCTGGCCCCGCGGGCGAGCATGGCCTGCCTGATGGGGCGTCTGCGACCGCTTGTTCTTGCTTTGGGCGGCGAGACAGGGCAGAATACCAAGTTGTTCCGAAAGCTGGCGGCCTCTCCCTTGCAGCAATGGCTGGAAAACAAGGAGATGGAAAATTGCCGCCAGTGGTTGTTGGCAGAATTGCCAACGGAACTGCACGCTTATATAGCGGAGTTACTTTATGATCTCCCCTGAATTTTCCACCGGCGTCACGCTGTTGCTCTACGGCCTGGCAAGCCTGACCGGCATCGTCGGCATAATGGCGCGCAGCCCTTTCTGGCGAAAGTTTGGCTGCTGGCTGGCTGGCGCGGGCTTTATCTTTCAGACCATCTCTCTGGCTACGGGCTTTCACAAGGCCCTGCCCGGCGGGTTGAGCCTTGGGGCATACCTGCAACTTATGGCCTGGTTTGTGGTTTTGTGCGGGCTTGTGGCCTGGGGCAAGCTCCGGCAGGAGAGTCCGCTTATTTTCGCCGCGCCCCTGGGACTCATGCTTTTTGCCATGTCGGCCCCGTATCTTGAGGCCGTTGTGCAGGTTCCAGCTTCGCTCAAGGCGCCTTTTTACGCCCTGCACATAGGCACGCTTTTTCTGAGCCTGGCCTTGCTGGCCCTGGCCTTTGCGGCGGGAGCGCTTTTTCTTTTTTTGGAAGCGCGCATCAAGAGCAAGCAATACATGAAGGGCTTTTGGCAAGACATGCCCGCCCTCACCATGCTTGACAAAATCAACGCCTTCACTACGGTTGTGGCCTACCCGCTTTACACCCTGGGCATCATTTCAGGCCTTGTATGGGCAAAACCCGTATTTGGCGCTACTGTTACGGGCGACCCCAAGGAAGTGATCAGCATTGTCATCTGGATGCTGTTCTCCGTTCTGTTTAACAACAGGATCGCCAAGGGATGGAGAGGCAGAAAACCCGCACGACTGGCTGTTTTCATTTTTATCTTGTGTCTTTTTTCAATCATTGTGGTGAATACCTTTATGGAAACACACCACGCATTCATCCGGCGCTGACTCGAGCATGAACTATGGACTGTGATATCTTTCTGGTGGGCCTGAACCACCGCACCGCCGGAGTGGATGTGCGCGAACGCTTCGCCCTGGCCAATCATTGCGATGAAGAAAACTGGGCTTTGCCATGTATCGGCGCGGTGAGCGAGAGTGTTATACTCTCCACCTGTAACCGCGTGGAAATTCTGGCAGCCGGAACCGGCGAAGTGGCGGAGCAAGTGCTGCGCAACTGGGCCGGAGCACGTGGAACTGGCGTTGAGGATCTCAGGCCCTACGTCTATGTGCATAAAAATCTTGAGGCTGTGCGCCACCTGTTTTCCGTGGCGTCAAGCCTGGATTCCATGGTGCTGGGCGAACCCCAGATTCTCGGCCAGTTGAAAACCGCCTACCGCAATGCCGTTAAAAGCCGGGCCACGGGGGTTATTCTCAACAGACTGCTCCACAAGGCTTTTTCGGTTGCAAAAAGAGTGCGCACTGAAACAGCCGTGGCTTCTAGCGCTGTTTCCATCAGCTATGCCGCCGTTGAACTGGCGAAACGCATCTTCGGCGATATGCGCGAACACAAGGCCATGCTTGTGGGCGCTGGCGAAATGGCCGAACTGGCCGCCATGCACCTGCTCCAGTCTGGCATTGCCGAAATTCTCGTGGCCAACCGCACCCTTGTACGCGGGCAGGAACTGGCAAAACAGTTTAACGGCCATGCCATTCCCTTTGAAGATCTGTCCCAGCACCTGCTGGATGTGGACATCATCATCACTTCCACCGGCTCGCAAGAACCCATTATCCGCGCCCGTGACATACGCGTCGCGCTCAAGGCCCGTAAAAACAGGCCCATGTTTTTTATTGATATTGCTGTGCCGCGTGACATTGATCCTGACGTCAACGGCCTGGACAACGTCTACCTTTACGATATTGACGACCTCAAGGAAGTTGTTGAAGAAAACCTCGCCACCCGCCGCGATGAAGCGGCCAAGGCGGCCGAGATCGTCAATGAAGAAGTGCTGCTTTTTTCACGCTGGCTTTCAAGCCTGGACATGCAGCCCACCATTGTTGACCTTATCAAAAAAGGCCAACGCGCCGCGGAAGAAGAGCTGGCCAAAACCTTCAAACGGCTCGGCCCTGTGGACGACAACACGCGTGAAGCCCTCGAAGCCATGGCCAGCGCGCTGGTTCGTAAGCTCAACCACGACCCCATCATGTTTCTGAAACACGGCGGCATGTCGCAAGAAGGCAATGGCCCACGCATAAGCACCATGCGCCGTATTTTCAATCTGGATAAAACAGGCTGTATTTACTCGGAGGAAAACTGATGCGTTGGTATGGCATCGACGACCTCACGCCCGAAGACACGGCAAAAATAGCCGCCAGACTCAAAGAAATGGAGCTTGAAGCCAGCGTTGAAGGCCTGTATTGGCTGCCCGCTCCCGGCGATATGCTCTCCGACCTACAAAAAGAACATGAAGAAAGCTGCGGGCCGCACGTTTTTGGGCTGGAACTTGAAGAAGACTCTCTGCGATTGGAACTTCTGGTTCGCGCCAGAGGCCGCATGCGCTGCGAATGTGTGCACTATGCCGAACCGCAACTGCGCGCTCGCATGATCGCCTGGCTGGAACAGATGCTTGCTGAGCTTGGTATCGACGTCTGAGGCGGAGGGGCCGCTTCCGCGGCGGGGATGCGCCGATACGGCGGGGATGCGCCTGGATGGCCGGGAATTACGCAACGCGCAGGGATCGGATGGGAGAAAGGAAAGGGCTTGTCCTTTGGGATAGGGCTTTTGTCGCCCTGCGGGCGCGGGGTTTTTT
>CAZFCC010000072.1:0-6872 GCA_964517635.1 uncultured Desulfovibrio sp.
TTTGTGGGGGAGGGCCCCTTTTGCAAAAGGGGCCCTCCCCCACGCCCCCACCCCCCCAAAACCTTTATTTTTGTAGTAACCTGCTGGGCATCATCTACAAGAATTCTTCTGAGCCAAGAGGGCCAGAACAGATCAACTTTGAAAGGCTGTAGCTGCTCAGCATGCCTGCAAGGCGAACTTGTTTCGACGACAAACGAGCATTTGAAAGTGAATATGCTCTAGCAGCAGCGCCCTTTGGATATAAACTGGCTCAAAGCGACGCGCCCTCATTGCCCTTAAACTGGTTCCCTTGCGGAACCTTTTTTTATGGCCTTGTGTCTGACCAGGCTACAGGACAGAGCGCAAAGGAATGAGGCCGCCCAGATCAATGCCGCCCGTGCTCACCAGCGCGCGATAGGGATACATCTCCACCCCGCAGGCCAGAGCTTCATAGAACAGGCGCGCGTATTCCGGGTCAATGAAATCCGCCGGGGCAAAACAGCGGCCGTCCGGGCGCTGCACAAGGTACAGCATGGCCGCCCGTTCACCTTGAGCCACAATATCCATCAGTTCACGCAGATGCTTTTGCCCTCGTTCGCTGGCTGCGTCGGGAAAGCAGGCGGCGTCGTCCTCCACCATCGTAACATTTTTGCACTCCACCCAGAGGGGCGGCAGGCCGGGGCCAGTAATCAGGCCGTCCAGGCGGCTTTGCCCGCGCTTGGCCTCGCGCACAAGGCTTGTGTAACCCTGAGCAAAGTCAAGGCGGCCAGCATGAAAGGCTGCCTCAAGCATGCGGTTGGGCGTATTGGTGTTTACCCCCACCCAAAAACCGGGCAAGGCGCACAGAGCAAGAGGCGCAGGACGAGTGGGCGCGGGATCAGCGCTGCTTGGGCTGGCGTTGCTTGGCGGGGTAGAGCGCGCAGGCGCTGCACAGGACAGGGCGGCGTTCCCAGGCGTGACAGTTTTTTCTGGCGCTGTTGCTGAAGTAGCGCTTGCTGGGTCGGCAGGCCGTGCTGTTTGCGGCAGCCAGACGCACTCTTGGGTGTACTTGAGCTTGCGGGCAGGGTTGGTGGCCGGAGAAGCAAGAACAGGGCTGCCCAGGCGGGTGAGCCCCAGCATGCTGCCGGAATTATTGCTGTGCACCCATAATTCTTCGCCGTTCAGTTGCAATTCTACGCTGAAGCGCTTGCGCCGCTGCACAAAGCTGCCGATCACGCAGCCCTGCGGCATGGGCAGCAGGGGCAGGGGAGACGCAGGCAGGGGCAGGGAGGGCGCAGGCTGGGGCTGGGGGGGCGCAGGCTGGCGCATTTTTTCGGAGTTTATTGCGGCTGCTGTATGCACGCTTGCAACATGGGCTGCGCGCCCCGCATGGGTTGCGCTTGCTGCATGGGGCTCAGTTGCCGCATGGGCTTCAGCTGCCACATGGGCTGCGCGTCCCGCACGGGCTTCGGCTGCAACATGGGCTTCGGCTGCAACATGGGCTTCGTTTGCAACATGGGCTGCGCTTTCAACATGGGCTTTGGCTGCTACGGGCGCGGTGTGGCCTGTGTGAGGGCGGCAGGTTTTTTTCGGTTGCGCCTGCGCCTGCTGTGCCTGCTGCGCCTGTGGTGACAACGGTTCTTGCTGTGTTTGCTGCGCCCGAGCTCCCTGCAGTTTTTTTTGCTCCTGCTGTTCCTGATCGCCGGTGTGCGGCTGTGGGCCGTCGAGTTTTTTGGCCACTGCGCCGTTTTGCTTTGTACGCATTTACACCCCGTGACGAAGCTGATAAATTGGGCGGCTGTAATCTCGCCGCATGCGCCGCATTGCGTCCCCCTTCGTGAAGGAGCCTCTCATGCAGATTTCCGATCGTTTGAGCAGCATCAAACCCTCTCTGACCCTCAGTGTCAACAGCCGCGCCCTTGAGATCAAGGCCCAGGGCGTTGCCGTAACCAGTCTGGCCGTGGGCGAACCGGATTTTCCCACGCCGCGCCACGTCTGTGAGGCCGCCAAGGCCGCCATTGACGAAAACTTTTGCCGCTATACCGCGGTACCCGGCATCCCAGATCTGCGCAAGGCTGCTGGCGCGTATTTTGACTGTGCCTATGGCGTGCCCGTGCCGCAGGAATCCATTGTTATCGGGGCCGGGGGCAAGCATTGCCTTTACAATTTTTTGCAGGCTACAGTGAATCCGGGCGATGAGGTGCTTATTCCCGCGCCCTATTGGCTGAGCTATCCCGATATGGTTATGCTGGCCGGGGGCGTGCCGGTGACTGTGCACGCCGGGCCGGAGCAGAGCTTCAAGGTAACGCCCGCCATGCTGGACGCGGCGTCTACCAGCAAAACCCGCCTGCTCATTCTCAATTCGCCCAGCAACCCCACAGGGGCGGTCTACACCGAGGCGGAATTTACGGCCATTATGGACTGGGCCATGGGACGCGGTATTTTTGTGCTGTCGGACGAAATTTATGACCAGCTTGTTTTTGCTCCGGCCAAAATGACCAGCGCCATCGGCTGGTTTGCGCGCTATCCCGAGCAGGTGGCCGTGCTCAACGGGCTTTCAAAAAGCTATGCCATGACCGGCTGGCGGGTGGGCTTTCTTGCTGCGCACCCCACGCTGATCAAAAAAATATCGTCCATGCAGGGGCACAGCACGTCCAATATCTGCTCCATCGCCCAAAAGGCGGCTCTGGCGGCCCTTACCGGCCCCACGGACTGCATCGACACCATGCGCGAAGCCTTTATGCGACGCCGCGATCTGGGTATGAAAATTGTAGATTCCTGGCCCTGGGCCGTGTGTCCCAAGCCCGACGGCGCCTTCTATCTTTTTGTGGACGTGCGCAAGTGCTATGGCGGCACGGTGAAAAATTCTACCGAACTGTGCACCAGGCTGCTGGACAAGGCGCATGTGGCCCTTGTGCCCGGCGCTGCCTTTGGCGACGACAACTGCATCCGCTTTTCTTACGCTGTGGCGGACGATGTTTTGACCCATGCCCTGGAAAGCGCCGGAGCCGAGATGGCCCGGCTGGCCGAAGAAGCGGGCAGTTAGGCGGTTTTAGGGCGGATTTTTAAATTTATAACTTTTTTACAAGAAGTTGTTGACAAACAGGCGTATTTTAGTCATTGTGCATTTCGCCGTGGGGCTGTAGCTCAGTTGGGAGAGCGCTTGAATGGCATTCAAGAGGCCGTCAGTTCAATTCTGTCCAGCTCCACCAGATTTCGAAAAACCCCCGATCATCACACAGATGGTCGGGGGTTTTTGCGTGTTAAATGGCGTCGATAATCTCACATGGAACATCTAGCTCTTCTATGTTGTGCCCTGAATATTCTGCTAATGCTTCCAATGTGTTTCGATTTGAAGTTAAGTATCTAAAAAATTAACATTTTCAGATGTTTTTGTTTATCTAAAATTAAACTGCCACTTGCTTTCAAATAAATCGTCTTCATCATCGTCTTCATCTTGCTCTATACATGTTAAGACGGTGAGTAATTTCCCAGTATGCCCTAGCGAAATAGATTGTTCATTGCAGGGGGTAGATTTTCCACCTTGAACCCAGTGCATCACATCACTTTCAAGTTCGTTCTCGAAAGTTGTTGACGCACTAGACGCGATAGAATGACTTAATGATGAAGTTGGCAGCTTCATACCCCTGAAGAGTAAATTCCCATACTTTGAAAAAGTTCTAGTGCAAAAGCTGTACTGAATAATACCATTTAAACTTACAATAATTGCAGATGGTGCAGATGAAAAGTCAATATATCTTATTGCTGCTGCTGTATACGATGACATTGTAGTTTTTGCTAAAAGTTTTATTGCTGCCCACCCGTCTTCTTCTTGTGCAATAATTTTTTTGCAGAGTCTCTCCGGCATTAACAGTCCAGCAGCAAAACTATCCGCCTCAAATTCAAATTTATTTTTTGAGCAAAAATCTGATTCTGAGAGATGCAATCCATTAGTGTTAATTAGTGCTTCGATATGTCCATCAAGAAAAAAATGTCCTAATTCGTGTGCCACTGTAAATCTTTGAAACCCAATATTATTAATGAGAGTTGAATAAAAAATTACGGGGTTGTTGTCGGTTATCAACAGTGCTCCATAAATTGACTTTGATGCGATAGAGTCTGGCATTTTGTCGACAACGATCTGATTTCTGGATGCGAGCAATTCAATATCCACTGGAAGTTCAAGCAACTCATTTTCTTCCAGAACCTTTTCAGCAAAATTTTTTGCATTTTTCAGTAAAATTGATTTGCCCATAAGAGCACCCCACTAAGATTTTTTTCCTAGCTCGTTTGCCAATTCCGTGAGAAGCCTAAGAGCATTTTGGTCAAGGCCTGAATCCTTTCTAAATAGAACTTGCGGTGTGCCCAAAGTATCAACCCTGCCGAGCAGATAGTCTGTAGTTATATCTAATGCCCCAGCAAGGCGGCGTAAGTTGTCAAAAGACGGCTTCCGGGGGCCTTTTTCAAATAAAGAGATTGAGCTAGCTGGAAGCTTTGCCAGTTCTGCCAACTCCGCTTGCGTAAGGCCTTTGGCTTCACGTGCGATTCGCAGTCTCTCTCTAAAAATTTCAGTTGTGCTATCTGACATTTCGTTTCCAATATTTTTTCTTGACAAATTCGAAATGGATGACCATTATGTTTCCATAAGGCTAGCATTACGTTTTCGCAATTGCAACCCTTTAAGTCAGTGGAGGGAGCCGAGAACCCCACTAGACAAAAAAGCCGATAGCACGGGGCTATCGGCACACATCAACTTGACAGCTTATTGCTAAACTCAAGCGATTTTATCGGGGGATAAAAATATGCCTGATTATGACAATAAGTCAAGTCAAAACCCAGAAAGGTTTAGCTATGACAAAAGAAAAGTATTCACCGGGCCAGAAAGCCCCGAAGTCTGGACAGTACAAAAATACAGCAACTGGCTCTGAAGTCACGGTTGTGAGAAATGAACCAATGCCTCCAACTCCAAAATCAGGGCAAAAATATGTCTTAGTAGATCCAACAAAACATAAAAACGGCTAAGTGCATGGTTAGGGGTGATCTCGGCTCCCCTTCCGGCATTAAGAGGTATATTATGCAATTCCAACAATACGATCTGGGATTTGTCCAGCAAGGTTCCGCAGCGGAGGTTGTGCTTTCGGGTAATGCCGCCAATGTGCTCTTGCTTGATTCGAACAACCTGAACAACTACCGTGCAGGGCGACAATTTCGCTACTTCGGAGGATATGTAAAATCATCTCCTGTGCGCATTCCAATCCCATCAAGTGGGAACTGGCATGTTGTCATCGATCTGGGAGGAATGCACGGCAGTGTTAGAACGTCGGTAAAACTGGTCAATTAATCAAGAGAGGCCTGAAGAAAAGCAATTTTTCTTCAGGCCTTTGCTAAGTGTAATGCGACACATTTATTTGCGCAAATAAAGAAGGAAATATGATTATAAAAGAATTTACATATCCATTTGATGGAATTGATGGTTATCCGTAAAAATGCCATATACGGATTATTGATGATAAAGATGCCAATATTGTAGTCGTTTGCTCGCAAGGGAAAAATTGTGGGACATCAATTACAAATTACTTTGAAGTGTTATTTTTTAAGATGAAAGAGTATCTTAAAAACAATATGACAGATGTAGTTAACAAGAAAAAAATTGATAATTTAATTTGGATTGAACATTACAGTGCATTGGCATCTCTGACACAAGCGCCAGTGTATTCTATTGTTAGCTACCAACTTGATAATAATCCAACTTGGAATTATGCTTCATTGGAAGCATTAGCAGAATATTCAGGGCACAACATAGAAGAGCTAGATGTTCCATGTGAGATTATCGACGCCATTTAACACGCAAAAACCCCCGACCATCTGTGTGATGATCGGGGGTTTTTCGAAATCTGGTGGAGCTGGACAGAATTGAACTGACGGCCTCTTGAATGCCATTCAAGGGGCCGCCACAGGCAGTCAGCCGAAAAACTTCTTCACCTGGGGGAAACTGGACGAAACAATGATGCGTTTGTAAAGCAAAAGGCAACGGTATCATTTCAAAAAACTGGTCAAAAGCAGCAATAAATAGTATGCACCCTTAGCATCTATCGTCAATCTTTTTGAAAATTCTTATAGTGAAATCATTCCGCCGGTTGCATCAGGCAACGTGTGATAACGCAGGCAAGGGCAGGGGACTGTTCAAAACCGTTTTTGTCGCTTCTCATAGTATGCTGATTTTATTATGTTGACTTTGAGTCGCGCCGACTGTTGCCGGATATGCCGCGCATGGCGGATGCCCCCGGTGGGGTGCGACGCCTGCCGCGACGTACGCCCGTGATGTCTGCAGCGACGTACGCCCGTGACAGTACGCCCGCGATGCCCCACAGCCATTAGTTCCTGCTCGCAGCCACTGTTTCCTGCTCGCAGCCACTGTTTCCTGCTCGCAGCCACTGTTTCCTGCTCGCAGAGCTTTTGCCCGATAAAGGAGGCCGTCATGAAAATTGTTCTGCACCGGGTGTATGACCATGACCTGCCCGACAGCAACGCGCGCATTCTGGTTGACCGCATCTGGCCGAGGGGCATCAAAAAGGCCGCCGCCAACTGGGACGTATGGCTGAAGGATGTTGCCCCGTCCAATGGCCTGCGCAAATGGTTCGCCCACGACAGCGAAAAATGGACAGAGTTTCAAAAGCGCTATGCGGCCGAGCTTGACGCCTGCGGAAAACCCCTCGCCCAGCTACGCGAACTTCTTGCGACACACGATACGGTGGTTTTTCTGTACGCCGCAAAAGATCAGAACTGCAATAACGCCGTGGCCCTGAAAAACTACCTGCAATCATAGCATTAGAGAACTTTATACTTTGAAATGCTCTGTGGGGAGGGGCCCTTTTGTAAAAGGGTCTCCTCCCCCACGCCCCCACCCCCCAAAA
>CAZFCC010000073.1:0-6467 GCA_964517635.1 uncultured Desulfovibrio sp.
GGAAAGTGCGTGTTAGAAATGCTTTGTGGGGGAGGGCCCCTTTTGTAAAAGGGTCTCCTCCCCCACACCCCCACCCCCCAAAACCTTTATTCTTGTTGCAATCTGCCACAGACTTTCTTCTGACCTTAGAGCATTTCAGCTTTGAAAAAGTTTAAATGCTCTGACGCAGCATGAGAGTGCAGCGGGCCGTAACACGCCGTGAATTCTGCCGAAAATCGCATCTTTCGGCAGAATGACACCATTGAAATGTGAAGCATTTCAATGGTAATCTGCTCTACATCTAGGGCAGATACAATTTTTCAAAGATACTCTGCTCTAGCACAAAAACAACAGCCCCCGGCGCAAAGCGCCGGGGGCTGTTGAGGTATGGCGGGCGGTGCTTACTTGAAAGCCTTTTCAAAGTTCGGCACAACCTGCTTTTTGCGGCTCATCACGCCGGGCAGCCACACAGAGGCGCCTTCGGCCTTGACGCCAAACGCTTTTTCAACCACAGCAGGATCATCGGAAACAATAAGCATTTCCGAGCCTTCTTTCATGATGTCGGTCAGCAGCAGGAAGACGCTGTGGCGGCCTTCGGCTTTGACTTTTTCAATTTCAGCCTGCAGGCCAGCTTTCACGGGCTCAAGAATGGAAAGGTCAACCACTTCGAGCTGGCCAATGCCCACCTTGTTGCCGTTCATGTCAAAATCTTTGTAGTCACGGAAAACAAGATCCTTCATGGGGGCGCCGTCAACAGCGCTCTTGACCTTGAACATTTCCATGCCCAGAGCAACGATGTCGCTCACGCCAGCGATTTTGGCCAGATCTTCAACGGCCTTTTTATCAGCAGGGGTACAGGTGGGCGACTTGAAGATCACCGTGTCGGACAAAATGGCGCACAGCATGGCCCCGGCGAGATTCTTGGGAATCTCGATACCGTAAAAGTCATACATGTTCTTCAGAACGGTATTGGTGCAGCCAACGGGCCAGATCCAGGCTTCCAGCGGCGCGGACGTGGTTACGTCACCGAGCTTGTGGTGGTCAACAATGCCGAGAACCGTGGCGGAATCCATGCCCTTGGGGGCCTGGGCCAGATCGGAATAGTCAACCAGATACAGATCTTTGCCAGCAACATCGTCCACAATCTGAGGAGCGGCAATGCCGAACTTCTTCATCACGAATTCGGTTTCGGGAGTGGGCGCGCCCTGGGCAACCGGGGTGACGTCCATGCCGCGCTTGCTGTACAGGTCGGCGGCAACAATGGCTGAGATAATGCTGTCGGTATCAGGATTCATGTGACCAAGAACTAATGCGGACATGACTGTCTCTCCTTCCGGTATGGTTCAGGTATGCGGTTTGTTTTGACCAATTTGTACTCTTTAGCACAAAGTCCTGTTCATGCCAAGAGCCTCAGGGAAAAATTCCTGAAATAAACGGTCATTGCAACAACAAAAAAACACTGAACACGTTTGAATAACATGATAAAAATATGCTCGTGATTTTTTTACCTTTTGCCCGCCTTGGGATGTGCCTGATCATAGGCCTGCATCAGGCTTTCAAGGCTGACCTGTGTATAGCGCTGGGTTGTGGTAAGCCGCTCATGTCCCAACAGTTCTTGCACACTGCGCATATCCGCGCCAGCCTCCAACAGGTGGGTGGCGAAGGAATGGCGCAAGCTGTGGGGTGATACCGTAAAGGCCAAGCCCGCCCGGCGGCACAGACGTTCTACAATGCGCGCTGCCTCCCTTCTGTTCAGGCGCGCGCCGCGCGTGCCCACAAAAAGAGCTGGCTCTTCGGGCAGCGCCAGCAGGGGACGCTCTTCAAGCCAGGTTTTAAGGCAGGAAAATGACGTGTCAGAAAGAGGGGCCAGCCTTTCCTTTGCGCCTTTGCCCATAACGCGCAAAACCCGCGAAGACAGCTGCACGTCATCCACGTCCAGGCCCAAAGCTTCTGAAATACGCAGCCCCGAACCATACAAAAGCTCGGCCAGCGCAAGGTCACGGCAAAGAGCGCGCTCTTCTTCGGCGCTTCCAACCACGGGCCCGCTCTTGCCCCCTGGCCCCGAGGCTGCGTCAAGCAGGGCAAAGGTTTCGTCCACATTGAGGGCGCGGGGATGGCGCTTTTCCTGACGGGGATTGCGCACCTGGGCCGCAACATTTTCCGCCACCTTGCCCCCCCGCATCTGAAAGCGGAAAAATGAGCGCACCGCAGCCAGCTTGCGCGCCATGGAGCTTTTGGCCTCGCCCTTGCGAAACAACCAGGCTAAAAAAGCCTGTATATGCCGGCGACTTACGCTTTGCGGTTGCGCAAGGTCAACCCCCTGGCTGCGCAAAAATTCTGCAAGCTGGGCAAGATCCACAGCATAGGCCTTGCGAGTGGCTTCAGAGGCGCCCTTTTGTATGGTCATCCAGGCCAGAAAAGCTTCTATGAGCAAAGCGCTTCGGTCTGGCAAGCCCGGCAGGCCTGTGCCCGCCGCAACTGCAGTACCCGCAGTGCCCGCTGTGCCTGCTGTACCTGCCGGAGACGGCGCAGGGGCAGTGTTTCGGCCAACGCCCCGTTTACGCGCCCCCGACAAGGCCTTACTGCCAGAATGCGCAGTGCCGAGATCATTTTGGGCCTGTGCGGCGGACGTATTCTTTTTCAAATCTTTTTCGCTCACAATGCTGCCCCGCCCCCGGAATTGTGCCCCGCTGCATATCTGGCCCCCGGCAAACGGCACACCTGCCCGAGCATTTCAAGGCCCACCAGCATGACGTTCAGTTCCGCAACGCTTATATCCAGCGCGCAAGAGAGATCATCCGCCTGCATGGGGCCGCGCTGGCGCAGACAATCCAGCAGGGCCGCCCGCGGCCCGGCCGGAGCAAGATTTTCCGCAGCGCCCAGCGGTTCCTGAGCTTTGGCCGCTGCCACTGGCCCGGACGCTTCCTGATGCTTTTTGTGCTGTTCGCCCGCGGCCTGCGGGTCTGCCCGCCCGCCAAAGCCGTTTTTGGCCGGCGCCTCTTTTGCTGTTTCCGGCACGAGCGCCAGCTCCAGGGCATTTTTTTCTTCGTCGCCAAGACTTTCGTGGCTGATGTCATAGCGGCGCAACTGTTCCGCCAAATCACGCAAGACGTCTTCCGCGCTGAAAACTGGCCGCGCCCCTTGGCGCACAAGCTCCTGACAGCCAAGGCAGCTTGCATCAAGGGCCGGGCCGGGAACCGCATAAACCTCGCGATTCTGTTCCAGAGCCAGCCGCGCGGTAATAAGGCTGCCAGACCGACTCGCGGCCTCAACCACCAAGACCCCCAAGGCAAAGCCGCTGATAATGCGATTGCGAATGGGAAAATTCTCGGGCAGGGGGCGCGCTCCCGGCATGAATTCAGAAACCAGCAGGCCCTGACGCTCCATCAAGCTGAAAACATGCCTATTCCCTAACGGATAGACAATATCAATGCCCGTACCCAACACGCCGATACTGCTGCCAATGCGGCTGAGGGCCGCCTCGTGCGCCACCCGGTCAATCCCCATGGCCATACCGGAAACAATGGTCACTCCACAGGCCGACAAACAGCGCGCCATGTGCGAGGCCACTGCCCTGCCGTGTTCCGTGGCCCGGCGCGACCCCACAACCGCAAAAGCCGGAGCCTGCAGCAGCGACAAGTCGCCCCGGCAGTACAAAAGCGCCGGAGCATCGGGCAATTGGCGCAGCAAGGGCGGATACGCGGCATCAGTCCACAGCACGATGGCCGCATCAAGCTCACGGGCGCGATCCCATTCTTCACGGGCCGTCACCCGCCACGAACCGGTGGACAATTCCGCCGACTGTTTGCAAGTAAGTCCTGCCTCGCGCCAGCGTTCACGCGATTGCACGGCCGCATAGGCCGAACCAAAAAACTTCAGAAGCCGGGCGCACGATCGGGCCCCAAGCCCCGCGCAATGGCGCAGAGCCAGCGCGGCCCAGTATTCCGTGCGAGCCTCATCGCTCAGAACCGACCAGCCAGTGCCGCCATTCATGTTAGCGCGCCAAGCCTCGTGCCCGCGCCAGCCGGGCGGCTTCAGATTTGGGAAAACGCGTCATCAACTGGTTATACGCCTGGCTGGCCGCTTCTTTATCGCCAAGACGACTCAGACACATGCCCGTCTTGAGCAGCGCATCGGCATTTTTATGGTGTTGCGGATATGCGGCGTCCACCTTGCGAAACTGCGCCAGCGCTTCACGGTACTTGCCCTGGGCGTACAGGCCCTCGCCAATCCAGTATTCTGCGTTGGGCGCATAGCTGCCCTGCGGATATTCCTGCAAAAATGTTTCAAAGCGGGAGATGCCTTCAGCAGAGCGCCCGGCCATTACCACCTTGAGCGCCGCTTCATAGGCGGCTTTTTCGCCCTTTCCAGACCGCACGGGGGCTTGCGCGGCGGATGATGCGACAGGGGCTTTTTCCGGGGGGGAAGAAACATTCTGAGGGCTGCCGGGCTGCCGGGCGGCAGCCGCAGAACCGGCGAGAATTGTGGACGGGCTTCCGGCCGGACTTGCGGCCGGGCTTCCACCCAAGCTTCCACCCAGGCTTCCGGGCGCAGCGGCAGGCGCAGCCGTGGATTTCGCGTTTGCAGCCGGGGCCTCCAGCGGCGGCAGGCCGGGATGTTCCGGCGGCAGGGCCAGGGTCGAAGGCGGCAGCTGGGGCACGGGCACGGCGGCATTGCCTCCGGCAGGGTCGCTCTTGCCCGCCGCCGCGGGCACAACAGGCTGCCCGGCATTGGGGGCGGCAAAATTGACGGGATCAACAACGGGCGGCGTTGACGGCTGCGGCGCAGCCACCGGGGGCAGGCCCAGGGGCAACGTTTCGCCGTTGCCCGCTGCTAGCTGTTTGTTGGCTGCTTCTCCCACCTGACCATGGGGGCCAGCCGTGACGCTCTGGCCGGATGCACGCACTGCTTCCGGCGCACGGGAGGCCGGGGCGGCAGGCCCGCTGGCAGCAGCACCAGCAGAAGGAAATGGGCGCGCGGGTGCTGCGGGGTCAATAATCCTGCCCCTGGGGCCTTCCGGCCCAGAGCCAGCGGCGGGCGTAGAAGCGGATGCGGATGCGGCCGCGGGCGCAGGGTCAACACCAGCAGATGACGCAGCAGAAATCTTGGAGGCAGTTTTTACCCCGGCGCCAGACGACATAGCACCAGACGAGGCCGAGCCGGAATGTATCGCAGGCGCAGCGGACGCAGCAGTGGCGACAGTATGCGCGGCTGCCGATACCACAGGCGGAGTGGCGGCGGGCGAAGTGGCGACGGGCATAGTGGTGGCGGCAGGTGCTGCGCTCAGTCCCGGGCCATGTTTGCCCAGCGCGGCAAGCTGTTGCTGTTCGGGCAAAACGGCCTGAGCCGATGCCCCTGGCGCGTTCGCAGCAGCCAACGGCGCGACAGCTGCCGATGCAGGGCCAGCCGGAATCGCGGCAACCTGAGCCGCAGGAGGCAGTATGGGCACAACAGTCATGCCGGTTTTTTTGCCTCCCTGGGTGCGCACCTCAAAGCTACGGTTTCGGAGCTGGGCCACCTGGCTGTCCAGCACTGCCACGTTCTGCTCCAGCGTATGCAGGCGCTGGTCGGTCTCGCGCAGGACTTTCTGATTGGCAGAGCTTTTTTCTTCCGCATGCCGCATCTGGGCAGAAGAGGCACAGCCAGCAGCCAGCGCCACGCAGACCAAGGGTACCGCAAAGAGTTTTTTCATAACCAGCCTCCCCTGTAGTTCTGCCCCAAGCCCGGCCATATTTCAAGAACCCTTGCGGCCTCGGCCTTTTTAAGGCAAATACAGGCTTGCACACATTTTTTTGTTTATAGCGTATTTTCCCAAGCCAGCGCAAGATTGCAAGGAGCGACCATGAGTGTTTCTGTTCTGAAGCCACGCCAGACCCGGGGCGGCGCCCGATGAACTTTTTTCAGGATGTGTTGGCGCAGCTGACCATGTGGGCCGCATTGCCCAAACAGTGGCTACAGGCCTACCCCTTTTTGCAGACCGGCATAGACGCCTTGTGCATCACCCTGCCTCTGGCGGCCATGCTGGCCTTCGCGGGCCTTGGCTTTGTGTCTGCCATGGCGCGAATCCTTTCCATCACCCGCAAGCGCTCTTCGTACGACAAGTGCGCGCGTCAGTTGGCCATGCTGGCCATGGTCTTGGGCTGGAGCCTGCTCATCGCCGGACGCGTGTGGCTGTTTTTTGTTCAAGACGCCTACACGCCGGACTCTCTGCCCGACTTTATGGTGGAGCTGAGCTGGATATTGCTGGGCCTGGCCGTGCTTATCAGCAGCCTGTATTTCGCCTTGTGGAAATTTCTGGTTAAAGTGCCCATCCTGCACATTTTTATGGGCATTATAAGCAGCATACAGGCCTGCATTGCCGTGGCGGTCACTCTGGGTTCTGCCCGCATGTTGCACGCCTATATGCGCCCCGACGCCAGCAGCATCACCCTTGGGGACATCTTTTTTCCCGGCTGGCTGTCGCCCTTCTGGTGCGCCCTGTACTGGAC
>CAZFCC010000074.1:0-5829 GCA_964517635.1 uncultured Desulfovibrio sp.
TTTTACAAAAGGGCCCCTCCCCCACAAATGCCATTTGCCCCGATAAAATTTTTCAAGGGCCCTCTGGTTTAGCCTTGGGCTCGCAGTTTCAGGGCTTCCTGATCCAGCAGGGTAATGCTGCGCCGTTCGTGCTGTATGATGCCCGCAGCCGAAAGGGCGGAAAGTTCGCGGCTAAGGCTTTCGCGGCTGATGCCCATGAGGCGGGCCAGGATTTCCTGAGTAACGCCAAGGCGCAACGTGGCGCTTTTTTCCATTTTGGCCCGGTGCAAAAGCCATGCGGCGACGCGCCCGGCTACGGATATGCGCCCCTGCGAGCCGGCAATCTTGGTAATGAGCAGGCGTTGGCGCAGGCTCATGGCCCCCAGAAGGCTGACGGCCAGCGGCGCATTGTTTTCAAGGGTATGCAAAAACGCGCGTCTGTTCAGGCTCAGCACTGTGGTGGGTTGCAGGGCCACGGCCGAAATGGGCAGCCCCCCCTCATAAAAAAGCACGCCCGCGTCAAGAAATTTGCCGGAATGCACAAGGTGGAGCACGCATTCCTTGCCCTGGCTGCTGTGGCGGCACAGTTTGACCAGACCGGAAAGCACCAGCATGGCGTCTGCGCTTTCGTCGCCTTCCTGAAAAAGCGCCACGCCAGGAGCAAAGCTTTGCAGGCGGGCGTGGCTGGCGAGCACATCCCTTTCGTGATGGTTGAGGCCCGCCAGCAGCCCGGTACACAAGGCATCGGCCACGGTGGGGGTGGCTTGCAGGCTTTCTTCGTGCATCAGGGCGTCTGTACGAGCGGCATATGTTTGCTTAGTCATAAGGTCTCCTGAAACATTTACCTTGGAGAAAGTGTTATGCCTGTAAGGCGCTGCTTCTGGTAACCCGCCAGAGGTCAGGAGAATTTTTATACCAGGATGAAACAGGAATAAAGGTTTTAGGTGGTGTGGGGGAGGAGAGCCTTTTGCAAAAGGGGCCCTCCCTCACAAAATATTCAACTTATTGGGCCATCAGCCGAAACCTTTGGGAAACGCTGGGCAGTGGCAGTGTAGCGGCCGCTGCTCTAGTGTACAACACAAAAACCCCCCGCAATCTGTGACTGTGCTCACAATTGCGGGGGGATATAATGTACGTTTGGGCAGGGGCTGCGCGGCCAGAAGGGCCGTTGCTGCCGTTTTATTCCTGAGGCGTAATTTTGCCGTAGGCGGCTGGCAGGCGGCCGGGGGTAAAGCCTGTGGATGCGGAGGGCATCTGGCTCATGGCTTGTTCAAAAGACTGCACATGCGCTCGCGGGGCGGCTCCGGGCTGAGCAGGAACCGCCGGGGCCGGAGCCATGGGGGCCGCTGTTGGGGCCATCGGGGCCGCCGAAGTCACCGGGGGCATTGGAGCCATTGCCGGGGCCGGAGAGTAACCAGGAATGCCCGGTTGCGCCGTGGCTTGCGGTTGAAAGGGCATGGCGCTGCGCCCGTAAGCAGCTTGAGCCTGGGCGCGGGGAACAGGCATGCCCTGATGCTGCGTAATGGGCTGGGCTGTTTTGGTTACCGAGCCAATGGGCTGCATGCGGCTGGCGATGTCTGCTGCAGCTTTGCGGGCTTCGGGGGTTTCGATGATCTGGGCATAGGCCCCGCGCAGGCCCGAAAGAATACTCTCTACACTATCGAGCGATTCCATATCCATTTTCAGGTTGGCACGCAGCAGGCGCGCTGTGCAGAGCAGGTAAAGGTTATTCAGGTTAACGGCCAGGCTGCCCCCCCTGTCCATATTAAGCGAAGCAGCGAGCTCATTAACGATATCAATAACCTTTGAAATCATGATACCTTTGCCCGCAAAGTCTTTGGCGATCATCTTGGTGCGGGCCTGCTGAATGTATTTGAGGGCACCATCGTAGAGCATGAGCAAAAGTTGCCCCTGATCCGTGGTGCCGATCTTGGTCTGAAAGTAGGCGTGCGCCGCTTTATTCATGTTTCTGTCCTTGTGGCGTGCGTGTTTTTATAGCATACCGCGCTTGAAAAGTGCGAGAGCAATGTACCTTTTATATGGCTCTGGCGCTTGCGAAAGCAGCGCTTACTGCTGTGGCGTAAGAGCATTGTGGCTGTGCTTTTCAACGCCGAAATGAGCGCTTTGCAAACGTTGCCAATATAAATTCTCAACGTTGATCTGTTCTAATCTTTGCCGCCATTCAACTTGGCAATTTGTGACTCAAGCTGCTGCTGCATGCTTCCGTAGTTGTTCAACAGGGTTTCCAGATTGGCGAAATATTTTTTTTGCCGTGATTCCCAAAGAACCAGCCGGCTTTGTTCCGAACTGATCTTTTTATCAATATTTTCCATGATGGTCTTGTAGTTATCGCGCAGAACCATCAGCGCGCCGTTTTGTGACTTAAGAGCAATGGCATCGGCCAGTTGGCTCGGATCCGAGCTGGACATGTTGACATTGTTGAACACCAGTTCACTTTTCATGAAGGCGTTCACCGATTGCACAAACCCTTCCTTAATGCGCACCTGCCCTGTATGTTCACCCTGGCTCAGGTCGTCAATCAAAATGGAAAGACCGCGTCCGTCGCCCGAGCCCACGCTGTAATAGTAACCGGGCATGCTCGAGTCGCGCGTGGCTTCCACACCGCCCACCATGACTTTTTCAATATTGCCTTGCGCGTCGACACTATACGTTACGTCATATGAACCGGCCTTGGTGATGCCGGCGATGTGGCTGCCGTAGCGAAAGTCTGGCGACGTGGTGGTTCCTGTGCCCTCGGTGCAGAAAAAATCCACCACGGCTTCCAGGTTGTTGGTGATCATGTTGGTATAGTTTTCCTGGTCCATTTGCTGCAGGGCGGCAATGGAGGACGAGGGCGCTATTTCCAGCAGGCCGAACTTGTCGCTGGCTTCATTGTTGTTCACCTTGATGCCCAGGTTGGCCAGGTTGGCGAGCACGTCGCCGGAAAGCACGTCTTCGGCGCTGGTTCGGCTTTTGAAGCCTGGGGGCGACCCGCCGAGCAGGCTGTTGAAGCGTGACTTGAAAAGCTGCACCCCATAGTTGCCCTGCAAAAGGCCGCCCTTTTCCGCTGTGAGCTGCGACGGGCTGTAGTTATCGTTGCCAGCGTGATTGGGGTCGTTGGTTGTGGTGGCCTTGTCTTTGTCAAAGCTTGTAAACTCGCGGATGGTCAGCAAAACAGAGTTTACGGCATCCAGAAATGTCTGGATGGACGTTTCCACCGAAGTGATGTCGGTGCTGACGTTGATGCGCGCCTGTCCCACGTCTTGCAGGGTGAAAACCACGCCTTCAATAACATCACTGACAGTATTGGAGCCGGATTCCATTTCTACGGGCCAGTTGTCCACGGTAAAACGGGCATTGGTGGCCCGCTGGATGCTCCAGTTGGAAGACGTGGCCACTTGCCCCGTGATGCCCGGCCCACTGACCCCTTGCGCGTTGGCGAGTTCAAGATAGGCAGGGCCGTCGGTCTCACTGGCCCAGGGGCTTCCGTCGGCCTTGACAAGCCGGGCCGAGGGCTTTGGCTCCTGAGAACCGCCATAAGCCGTCAGTTCTTGCTGTATGGCTTCCACCACATCCTGCATGCTGGAGCCGCTCTTCAGGCTAACGGGAATGGTCGTGCCGTCATTGAGCGTGATGGTATAGTCAAGGGGCGGCTGCGTCGGATCCAGGGTGTCGTTCGGTGACATGCCCGTTGCGGTGGTGCTGGTGGCGGTTTTTACCGTGATGCCGTCCATGCCGCCGCCTGTGCCCTGGCTGAGATAAAACTTGACGGTATTGTCCAGCGACAGTGAAATCTTGCCATCGCTGTCAGGGATTGTCTTGCTTCCGGCAATTTTATCGGCCAAATCTTGATAGGTAGCGGTATTTTCGATGGTTATTTGTTTTGCAACCCCGTCCTTGCCCACAATGGTGTAGGTGAAGTCGCTACCATCGGGATTATTGCCGCCGATCTGCTTGTCCAGCATCTCGGACTTGAAGACCAGAGCCGTGGTGGCGGATGTCAGGTCGCCTATGCGACCCCCCATCTGCGCTTCGGTAGAGGTGGAGGTATAGGCTGCCGCCTCATTTCCGCTAAAGCTAATTCCTGTAATATTATTAAGGTTTACAGACCACACGCCCTTTGAGTCCATGCTCATGTCAGCCGACGACATGCCCGAGGCCTGGGCCATCTGGGCAAGGGCATTGCGCATGGTGGTACCTTCTTTGATGGTGACCGTGCGCTCGCCGCTTGTGATGCCGTCATTGTATTGCATGATGACGTTAAGGTCGCTCTTGAGGGTGTCGTTGGCCCCGCCGGACGCAAGGGTAACCTTGGTGCTGGCGGGTATGGACTTTTCTGTGGTGGTCGTGTTGCGTTGATACATGGCGGCAACGCCCGTGAGGGTCAGGTTGCCGTCGTTGTCAAGGCTGGCCACGTCGCGGCCGGTCTGAGCGTTTATCTGGTCTACCAGGTTCTGGTTGGTCTTGTCGCCAGTGATGGCGACTTTGAACTTTACCCCGTCATCCATGACCAGATCATAGGAATACTTTGTTGGATCAGTGAGTAATTCCTTGGGATTGATAGGGTTGTTGGTCTTCCATGTGGAAATGCTTTCCGCAGCGTTCATGCCCAAGAGGCCGCTATTGTGGACGACAAGGTCGTTGGCCGCGCCGGTGCTTTTGCCCGCCACTTGAAAAACATAGCCCGCGCCTGTCTGCACCAGGCTCACCTTGATGCCGGGATTTTCGGGAGAGTTGTTGACCATGCTGACAAAGGATTCGAGCGTGGTCTTGGGCGGAACTTTGATTTCTTTGGTCGTGCCCGCATAGGTGAATTTGAAATACTGGTCAGTGCCGGTATCATTGATGATATCGGTTTTGGAATTGAACACATGCCCGGTATTGGCCCAAACGGCGTTGTTGGCCGTTTGCAGCACATTGATGCTGTGTTGCACGTCCTGAGCCGAGGCATTGGCCACAGCGGTAAGAATATGTTCGTTGCTCGTGGCAACGTTCTTGGTGACGAAATTGTTCCGATTGCTCAGGGTTCCGAGCACGTTGCTGGCGATCTGGACTTGCTCAATGATGGAGCCAAACGCCTCATAGCGCAAATTCCAGTCGGACTTCCACGCGGTCAGACGGTTGAGCTGGATGGACTCCACCCTTTTAAGCTTGGCAAGCACGGAATCAAAGTCGGTTCCCATGTTGCTCAGGCCGGATATGGAGTTTGAGCCGGATATACTGATAGCCATAAGCGCCTCTCAAAGAAAATTCTGCCCGGCAGGAGGGGCATATGTGCCGGACATGGCCTGTGTTGCAAAATGCGTGCAACTTTTAGAGGTATTTTTTGCCTCTCCTTGTGGGAGAGGCGTTTCGGGCATGCGGCCATGCTCTATTGTAAATAACGGCCAGACGGCAAAAAAGTTTAGCGCAGGGGGCTGCGGGCCGGCTTGCGGCATGGCCGTAGCGGGCCTGGGCGTGCGTCATTTTTTGCGTGATGTTGCCGCGGCCGCGGCTCCCTCTGCCATTGTGTGCCCTTGCCATTGCGGGCCCTTGCCATTGCGGGCCGTTGCCATTGCGGGCCGTTGCCATGCGTGGGCATTGAAAAAGCGGGTGTACGTATACGTACACCCGCTTTGGTCAAGCGCTGTTGATGCGTTTTCCGGCCTTGAGAGCTTGGGCCATGGGCTTGGCTACTCTCTGCTCCGTGGTGTTTGGGGCGGATTGTCTTTGGGCGCGTTCTGCCTGTGAGGCTTGTTCCCGAAAATTCTGTCCCTGGTCAAGGGGCGCCCTGCGCAGATGGGCCGGGAGCAAAGGTTTTAGGGGGTGGGGGTGTGGGGGAGGGGCCCTTTTGCAAAAGGGCCCCTCCCC
>CAZFCC010000075.1:0-5583 GCA_964517635.1 uncultured Desulfovibrio sp.
GTCGGCGGGCACGTAGCCCTTGCCCATGCGGACTTCCAGTTCCATCTCCAGCACCACGTCCTCAGTGAGGGTGGCGATGTGCAGATCAGGGTTAAGCACTTCAACGTGCTGATTGGCCACAATGTCGGCTGCCGTCACCGGCCCCTTGCGCTCAACGCGCAGGGTCAGGCGCTGGGGTTCCTCGGTATCCATGCGCAGGCGAACCTGCTTGATGTTCAGGATAACATCGGTGATGTCTTCCAGAACGCCATGAATGGAGGTGAACTCGTGCTGCACGCCGATGATTTTCACCGACACAAAGGCCGCCCCCTGCAGGGAGGCCAGAAGGACGCGCCGCATGGCATTGCCGATGGTGGTGCCGTAGCCCCTTTCCAAAGGCTCGCAGACAAACTTGCCGTGCGTGCCGCTGGCCGTCTCTTCTTCGCGCATAATCTGATCGGGCTTAACAAGCTCTGACCAGTTGCGCGCATTGATAAGGCGTTCGCCCTGTTTGATAAGCATGCGAACCCCCGTTTATTTCGAGTAAAGTTCGACGATGAGCTGCTCGTTGACGGGGAACTGGATGTCGTCACGCTGCGGCAAGGCCTTGACAGTGCCCTTGAAAGCGGCTCCGTCGGCTTCCAGCCAGGCGGGGCAACCGCGGCGAGCGATAACTTCCTGAGCTTCAGCGAGCACGGGAATCTTGCGATTCTTTTCGGGCACTTCGATGGTATCGCCCAGACGCACCTGCAAGGAAGGAATATCTACCTTGCGGCCGTTGAGGGTGAAAACACCGTGACGCACGAGCTGGCGGGCCTGGTTGCGCGAGTTGGCGAAACCGAGGCGATACACCACGTTGTCGAGGCGACGCTCAAGAATAACGAGCAGGTTGGTACCGGTAACGCCTTTCTGCATGTCGGCTTTCACAAAGTAGCCGTGGAACTGGCGCTCCAGAATGCCGTAAATACGGCGGGTCTTCTGCTTCTCCCTCAACTGCACCGCGTATTCGCTAACCTTTTTGCGGGCGCGGCCGTGCTGGCCGGGGGCATAGGGGCGGCGATCATAGGCGCATTTGTCAGTGAAGCAACGGTCGCCCTTCAAAAAGAGCTTGCAGCCCTCGCGACGACACATGCGGCACTTGGCTTCAGTATATTTTGCCATTTATCAATACCTCTTACGTTACAGGCTCTGCCGGAGCAGGCCGGTTAGACGCGGCGGCGCTTGGGCGGCCGGCAACCGTTGTGCGGAATGGGCGTGACATCACGAATGAAGGCGACCTTCATACCTGCGGCCGAGATGGCGCGCATGGCAGCTTCACGGCCGGAGCCGGGACCCTGCACATAGATGCCGACAGTACGCATGCCATTGTCCTGTGCCTTGCGGGCGGCTGTTTCGGCAGCCACCTGAGCGGCAAAAGGCGTAGACTTGCGCGAGCCCTTGAATCCGCTCTGGCCTGCGGAGGCCCAGGAAACAGCGTTTCCGCGCGTATCCGTAAACGTAATAATGGTATTATTAAACGAAGCCTGAATGTGGGCAATGCCCACTGGCACGCTTTTCTTTTCCTTTTTCTTGACCACTTTTTTGGGTCTGGCCATAACTATCCCTCTGGATGGAGCTTGTCAGATTTATGCTCCGCGCGCGGCGGAAAATCCGTTCGTCCTCACGGCAGCACGAATGCTGCGTCCGCTTTACAAACTGCGACAAGCGCAGCCGCACGCCCTACTTCTTTTTGCCCACGGCTCCGCGACGGGGACCCTTACGGGTGCGCGCGTTGGTATGAGTGCGCTGGCCATGCACGGGCAGACCGCGACGGTGACGAAGGCCACGGTAGCAGCCAATGTCCATAAGGCGCTTAATATTGCCGGACACTTCACGGCGAAGATCGCCTTCCACCTTGTAGTGCTGTTCGAGTTCCTTACGGATCTCGTTCACTTCGTCAGCAGAGAGGTCGTCGATACTACGCTCCCAGTTGACTCCGGTGGTGTCCAGAATTTTCATGGCCGTGGTACGGCCAATGCCATAGATATAGGTGAGCGCAATGTCCACCCTTTTGCCGCGAGGCAAATCAACACCTGCTATTCTCGCCACAATACGTCTCCTGCCCTAGCCCTGGCGCTGCTTGTGCCGGGGGTTTTCGCAGATAACTCGAAGCACTCCCTTGCGCCGGATAACCTTACACTTGGGGCATATTTTCTTGACGGAAGGTCTTACTTTCATTCCATTTCTCCAATAAGAGCCTTAGCTTTGACAGATAAAGTCTCCGGCAAACCGGCACAAACCGCACAGACGGCTGACCGACGTTCTTCTAACAAAAGAACGTGAACGGAAATCTTTATCCGGCTTTACCTGTTCTGTCAACCTTCGATGGTGTGCCTGTTGAGTCCACGATCCGAGATACTGAGGATTTGCGGCCCGGACGGCGTAATGGCAACACTGTGTTCGAAGTGCGCGGCCCAAAGGCCGTCGCGCGTCACCGCAGTCCACTGGTCGTCGAGTATGTCGACCTCGTAGGTTCCCATGGTGACCATGGGTTCGATGGCTATCACCATGCCGTTTTGCAGGGTCAGCCCGCGCATGCCGGGCCTGAAGTTGGGCACTTCGGGCTTTTCGTGCATCTTGGCGCCCACGCCATGCCCCACAAAACGCCGAACTACGTTGAAACCTGCGGCCTCCACATAATCCTGCACGGCGGCGCCGATGTTATACACATCGTTGCCCGCCCGCGCCTGCTCAATGCCGACATAGAGGCTTTCCTCAGTAATCCGCATGAGCTTTCTGGCCTCGTCGCTCACCTTGCCCACGGGAAAGGTGCGAGCCGCGTCGCCAACAAAACCTTCAAAGACCACGCCCATATCCACACTGATAATATCCCCTTCCTCAAGCAGCCGCCCGGAAGGAAAACCATGCACCACCTGCTCGTTTACCGAGCAACACAGAGCATATGGATAACCGCAGTAGCCCAGAAAGGCCGGCTTAACCTTGTAATCAGCGCACATGTCGCGCGCCATCTCTTCAAGGTGCATGGTGGGCAGGCCAGGAGCCACCATATCGCCCACGGCATCAAGAACGTTGGCGACCATGCGGTTGGCTTCGCGCAGGCAGCCTATTTCACGCTCATTCTTGATGAACGCGCCGTGATATTTCTTCATACTCTATTCACCCGTAGCTTACAGCCGGCCGCTTTTGCGTGCCTTGGCCATCAGGCCCTGATACTGGCTTGAAATCATATGCGATTCCACCTGATTCATAAAGTCCATGGCCACCCCCACGAGAATCAGCAGGCTCGTACCGCCAAAGAAGAACGGCACGTTGAAATTGCTGATAAGCAACATGGGCAGAAGACATACGAGAGATATGTAGGTAGCCCCCGAAAGGGTCAGCCGCGTCAGCACCGTATCAATATATTCCTGCGTCCTTTCACCGGGACGTATGCCAGGAATGAAACCACCGTTCTTCTTGAGGTTTTCAGCCATATCCTTGGGGTCAAAGATAATGGCGGTATAGAAATAACAGAAGAAGAACATAAGGCCAACATAAAGCACATTATACGCCACGCCCTGAGGAGAAAACAGCTCAGCAGCGTGTTTTACATATTCGTTGTTGGAAAACTGGCCAATGGTGGCCGGAAAAAGCAGCAACGAAGAGGCGAAAATTGGGGGAATAACACCAGCCGTATTGAGGCGCAGGGGCAGATGCGAGTTCTGCCCGCCGTACATTTTACGGCCAACCTGCCGCTTGGCATAACTAATGGGTATTCGCCGTTGCGACCGTTCCACAAAGACAATGGCCACAAGCACCGCCGCCATAAAGGCGATGATAACCACGGCCATGAAAATGCTCATGTCCCCGGCCTGTATGAGCGCCACGGACTGAATGATGCCTCGGGGAATGCCCACCACAATACCGCAGAAAATGATCAACGAGATGCCGTTGCCGATGCCGCGTTCCGTAATCTGTTCGCCAAGCCACATGACCAGCACCGAACCAGCGGTAAACGTGGCCATGGTCACCATGCGGAACTGCCAGCCGGGATTAAGCACTATGGGCGTACCCGCAGGGCTTGTCATGTTCTCAAGGCCCACGGCTATGCCCAGGCCCTGCACCAAAGTGATGAGCACGGTCAGGTAGCGGGTATACTGGGTAAGCTTACGCCGCCCGGCCTGCCCTTCTTCCTTGGCCATGCGCTTCACGTCCGGGCTGATAACCTGGAGCAGCTGCATGATGATGCTGGCCGAAATATACGGCATGACGCCCAGGGCAAAGACAGAAACGTTGGACAAGCCACCGCCGGAGAACATGTCAAAAAGACTGAACAGCGTTCCCTGCATGCTTTGGAAGAAAGATGCGAGGGCGGAGGCGTCGACACCCGGAATGGGCACATGCACACCAATACGGTAGCAGCACAATATCAGGAAGGTCCAGCCAAGTCGTTTGAACAACGAAGGCTGACCCGCCACAGTGTTTGCCGTTCCTACTGCCATGTAAGACTCTTTGCGTTTATGCGCCAGAGGCGCAGTATATGCACAGCCTCATCCCCTTCGTGAACGAAGGCAATGAGGCCCATGCCTGGCATTGACAGGGCCACGCCCTGAAGGCCGCCGGAATCGAAATGGAGTCTTCGTTGCAGGGCCTTCACCTTTTCCGCCCGGCAGGCCGGATGCGGAACAAACCGGCTGGTCGTTAAACCAGCCGGTTTGGGGTCAACTGTTATGCCGCGGGAACAGCTTCAAGCTCGCTCACCTCGCCGCCAGCGCTACGGATTTTTTCCGCAGCGGTCTGGCTGAACTTGTGAGCCTCGACCTTGAGAGCGCTTGTGACTTCGCCGCGCGAAAGAATTTTCACGGGCGCGCCCATGCGGGCCAGGCCGCGGGCGTAGATGTCATCCAGCGTAATGTTGCTCTGGCCAACAAAGGCTTCAATCAGACGGTCAAGATTGATCACGTCGTAGGTCACCTTGAAGGGAGCATTTTTAAAACCGTGCTTGGGCAAACGGCGCTGCAGGGGCATCTGGCCGCCTTCAAAACCGGGGGCCACGCCGCCGCCGGCACGGGCATTCTGGCCCTTATGGCCTTTGCCCGCCGTGCAACCCAGACCGGAGCCAGAGCCACGACCCACCCTGCGGCGGGTTTTGCGCTCTTCCGGGAAGGGATAGATATTATGCAGTTGCATGGTATATGTCCTCCGACCGTTATTCGACAACGGCCACCATATGCGGAACTTTGGCGATGATGCCCCGGATGGCCGGGGTGTCCTTGAACGTCTTGACCATCTCGCGGCGCTTGAGGCCAAGGGAGTCCAGCAGCTTGCGCTGCGCCGGCGAAGCGCCAATGCGCGAACGCACGAGTTTTACCGTGATTTCTGCCATGACTACTTCCTCGGAGCTTCCAGCTTCTTGCCGCGCAACGCCGACACGTCATCGGCGCTGCGCAGGGAGGTGAGGCCCTGCATGGTGGCGCGAAGCACGTTGTGCGGATTGTTGGTGCCAATGGCCTTGGTCAGCACGTCGCGCACGCCAGCAGCTTCCATAATGGCGCGCACAGCGCCGCCGGCGATGATGCCGGTACCTTCGGAGGCAGGCTTGAGCATGACGCGTCCGGCGCCGAA
>CAZFCC010000076.1:0-5187 GCA_964517635.1 uncultured Desulfovibrio sp.
TGTGGTGGAGAAGAAGGGATTTGAACCCTCGACCCCCGCCTTGCGAAGGCGGTGCTCTCCCAGCTGAGCTACTTCCCCACGCGCGTAAGCATCGCAGAACGAAAGCAATAGGCAATACACGTCTTGCTGTCAAGTGCTTTGCCCTGCTCGGGTAAAGCCATTTTTTCCGCGCGGTCTGGCCAGGGCATAGGCAGTCGCCCCACAAAACAGGCATTGCAAACGGCCCCGGCCGGGCGGCGCGTTTTTATACGGTTGTCAGGATTTTGATTTTTTTGATACCTTGCTGTTTATGTTGATGTGCGTATTCCTGCCCGGCGTTTTTGCAGCACGCAGGCTTGGCATGAAAAAATTTCAGATTAAAAGGATTTACCCATGACTTGCCAACTTGTTACAGGTGGCGCGGGCTTTATCGGCTCGGCCTACGTGCTTCAGGCCCGCCACGCCGGCATCCGCGTCATCGATCTCGATAAGCTGACGTATGCGGGCAACCTGGCCAACCTGGCTTCGCTGGCCGACGACCCGGAGCATGTCTTTGTGCGCGGCGATATAGGTAATGAGGAGCTGCTGGCCCACCTGCTCACGCTTTATACGCCTGATGCCGTAGTCAATTTTGCCGCAGAAAGCCATGTTGACCGCTCCATCGTGGATCCGGATGCCTTTGTGCGCACCAATGTGCTGGGCACGGCAAGCCTGCTGCGCGTGGTCAAGGACTGGTGGCGGGGGCTTTCAGCGGCGCAGGCCGAGGCCTTTCGCTTTTTGCATGTGTCTACAGATGAAGTTTACGGCGCGCTGCAGCCCGACGATCCGGCTTTTACAGAAAGTACGCCCTACAGCCCCAACAGCCCCTATTCGGCGTCCAAGGCGGCCAGCGACCATATGGTGCGTGCCTTTCACGAAACCTACGGCCTGCCCGTTCTGCTGACTAATTGCTCCAACAATTACGGGCCGCGCCAGTTTCCGGAAAAGCTCATCCCGCTCATGATTCTCACAGCCCTTGAACGCAAGCCCTTGCCTGTGTACGGTCAGGGGGCCAATATCCGCGACTGGCTGCATGTGGAAGACCACTGCACAGCCATCGCCCGCGTGCTTGAGGCCGGGCAGGTGGGCCGCACCTATAATATCGGCGGCCATGCGGAGCGAACCAACCTTGAGGTGGTGCATGCTGTGTGCGCCATTCTTGACGATGTGCGGCCTTCCGCCCAGGGGCCGTACGCCGATCTCATCACCTTTGTCACCGACAGGCCTGGCCACGATTTTCGCTATGCCATTGATTGCTCGCGCATTGAGAACGAACTGGGCTGGCGGCCTGCGCACCGCTTTGACACGGGATTGCGCGATACCGTGCAATGGTATCTGGAAAACAGCGCCTGGGTAGACCATGTGCGCAGCGGTAACTATCTTGAATGGATGGACATCAACTATGGGCGTCGTGCCGCTGCAAGCGGCGGGGAGAAAAGCTTATGAGCCAGTGGAAAGGCATTGTTCTTGCCGGGGGATCCGGCTCGCGTCTCTATCCCCTGACCCTGAGCGTCAGCAAGCAGCTCATGCCCATCTATGACAAACCCATGATCTATTATCCGCTGGCCACCCTGCTGATGGCTGGCATCCGCGACATCTGCCTTATTTCAACACCCGAACATCTTCCCCTGTATCAGGCTCTGTTGCATGACGGTTCGCAGTGGGGCTGCTCCATCTCTTATGTTGAGCAGCCGCGGCCCGAGGGGCTGGCGCAGGCCTTTTTGCTGGCCGAAGAGCATATTGCCGGGCACAATACCTGCCTTGTGTTGGGCGACAACGTGTTTTTTGGTCACGGCATGCCCAATCTCACCCGCGAAGCCATGACGCGCGGACAGGGGGCGACGGTCTTCGGTTACCACGTGCGCGATCCGCAACGCTATGGCGTGGTTGAGTTTGACGATGAACGCCGCGTGGTGAGCATTGAAGAAAAACCTCTGGAACCCAAGTCCAACTTTGCCGTCACGGGTCTATATTTTTATGACGCCCATGTGGTGGATATTGCCCGTTCTGTGCGGCCTTCGGCGCGTGGGGAACTTGAAATAACCGACGTTAACAATGCTTATCTGAAGCGAGGCGACCTGCACGTGGAGCTGATGGGCCGAGGCATCGCCTGGCTGGACACGGGAACCCATGATTCCCTTATGGATGCCGCAGCCTTTGTGCAGGCGGTGGAAAAACGCCAGGGTCTCAAGGTAGCCTGCCTTGAAGAAATTGCCTGGCGCAACGGCTATATTTCTTCTGATGACGTGCGCGCCCTGGCGCGGCCCATGGGCAAAACCGGTTACGGCCAGTATCTGCTCGACCTTGTGGACACGGGGATAGGCCAGTGGAAGTAGTGTCAACATCTCTGGCCGGGGTCTTGCTTATAAAACCCAAAATCTGGGGCGACAGCCGGGGCTATTTTGTTGAAACCTGGCAGCAGGAACGGTACGCCGCGGCGGGCATTGACCTGTCGTTTGTGCAGGATAACCACTCCATGTCCACCTATGGCATATTGCGCGGCCTGCATTTTCAAAAAAAACGCCCCCAGGGCAAGCTTGTGAGCGTTTCTTTGGGCAAGGTATTTGACGTGGTTGTGGATATCCGGCCCGGTTCGCCTACCTTGGGCCAATGGTATGGCGTGGAACTGACCCAGGACAATCAGTGGCAGCTCTGGGTGCCGCCGGGCATGGCCCACGGCTTTGCCGTTACCAGCCAGGTGGCGCATTTTCATTATAAATGCACAGACTATTACTGCCCCGAAGACGAAGGGGGTATCCGCTGGAACGATCCGGATCTTGCCGTGGCCTGGCCCGTGGCGCAGCCTACCTTGTCAGACAAGGATAAACAGACGCCTTTATGGCGGGAATTTCTGGCAGGTGGGAAAGGGTTTTTTTAGAACTGTGGGCGTTAAAAATACTTTGTGGGGGAGAGACCCTTTTGTAAAAGGGTCGCCTCCCCCACGCCCCCACCCCTAAAACCTTTATTGGGCTTTTATCTGCTACAAGAGTACTCTTGATCTGGGGCAGAGCAGGGCAGAGCAGAGCTGGCAGATCAGAGCAAGGCAGGGCAGATCAGAGCAAGGCAGGCAGAGTAGACCATGCAGAGCAAGGCAGGCAGAGCAGGGCAAAAGCTGTGCCTTGCGGGCCGGCTGCGTTACGCAAAGCCGAAATTCATCAGCGTGTGGCGGGCCATGACATACTTTGAAAGCGACAACTGCGTAAACTGTGCGCCCGAAAGCAGGCCCTCCACCACGGCAGGCAAAAAGCTGTCGTACTTGAGTTCCAGAATGGTCAGGCCATCAGTGCAGATGGGAACCGACACGGCGGAACCCGGCATGGAAGCCCGCAAGCCGGAGTCAAAGGTGATTCTTACGTTGCCCGGCGCATAACTGAAGGCTTCCCGCTCGTAGATGACGGTTGCCACCGGTCGCAGGCAGTTGGTGCAGTGCAGACGATAAAACGCTTCCCACACTTCGCCTTTTTGCGTGGCGGCAACGTTCATGTCCCCGGCGCAAAGCCTGCGGTACTGCTCTTCTGATATTTTGTCGTGCAGCTTGAGCCCCAGTTCGCCCTCTTTGTGCTTGCGCTCCAGATGCACGGGGTCAAAACGGTTGTTGTACCAGCGCACACGCCATTTATCGCGAGTAAAAACACCACTTTGCTTTTCATGTAGGGCGGTATCATAGATATCGTCAAAGTACAGGCTGCTGATAAGATAGCTGCCCTTGGAATGCTTGTCGGCTTGCAGCAGGCAGGATACGCGGTGGCGAAAAATGGCAGCATTATCTGGTGAAAGATAATATTTTCGTTCGTATCTGAATTGTTTTTTTTGCATGCTTGCGCCTCTGTGGAAGTTGTTAGCCTTGGTGATGCTGCGCAAAAAGCGGCTGGCTTGTTATTTCGTCCGGCGTAAAATATTGACGAAAGAATCTAATGATCTTATAAGATATTTTTTTATGCAAGCAGAGTTGGTGCTCTTGCTCTTGCACAGTGCTTTTTCTGTACGTATCTGTGCAGACAAGCTGTGCTGCGGACACACTATCCCCCCCCTTGCAGGAAGATACGCTCTATTATGCGAACGACCATAATATGTCTGTTTCTGGCTGTTGCGCTGACGTGCGTTGCGTTTTCTTTTCTTTTGCCTTCCGGTGTTTCCGGTGGGGCGGCCCCCTCGGAGAGGGAAAACCTTCGCGAAATCGTTGGCTACACTATACAGCAGGAAAAGGAAAGGATTGAAAGGCCCGTCTTTAGCCCATCCATGCATTTTTATACAGAATCCGTACAGGTAACAATCTCCAGCGTACGGCCTGATGCACAGATATTTTATACACTTGACGGCTCCTGCCCAAGCAAATCCGGTGTCATATATACAGGCCCCATTACGCTTGCTGCTGAACAGGGCAAAACCTGCTTTGTAGTCAAGGCTTTTGCAGTGACCGACGGGCAGAAAAGCGCGGTCAGCACACACAGCTATTTTATTGAACCGGGTATTCATTCGCGCTACGGTTCTTACATTTTTTCCCTGTCTACAGAAAATGAAAACCTGTACGGGCATGATCTGGGCATACTTGTGCCGGGTAAGCTGCGGGCAGAATCCGTGCAGCGGCATCCTGAAAAAGATGAGAGCGCCCACGACGCCAACTATAAAGGCCGGGGCCGGCACTGGGAACGGCCCGTGGATGTGGAAGTTTTTGGCCCCGA
Source organism: uncultured Desulfovibrio sp. (assembly GCA_964517635.1). GTDB lineage: Bacteria > Desulfobacterota > Desulfovibrionia > Desulfovibrionales > Desulfovibrionaceae > Desulfovibrio. The sequence goes on from CAZFCC010000076.1 coordinate 4,701, forward strand.
TGGTGCCCGCCTGCTTGCGCAAAAAGCCGGTCTGCGTGTTTTTGGCGGTGTATCGCGTCATTATCCGCAAAAATCGTTGCGCCTTACGGCTCGCAAAACCTATGAGCCGACTGCGGGAAAATTCAAGTATCCCTTCTTTCCAGAACTGGCCCGGGAAGATGCCAGGTTTCCAGTGTTTTCCTACGATGCCCTGACCTTGAGCAATGGCGGGCAAGACCTTGAAGATGCGCAAATACGTACACAACTTGCCACTCGCATCGCCTCCCGGGCGGGGTACCAGTGGGTGCCGCCTGTACATTCGGCCGCAGTGTACCTTAATGGCCATTATTATGGGCATGCTTATCTGACAACCAGGTTGGACGACAGCCTGCTGGAGAGTTTTTTTAACCGGCCGAGAGAAGATTTTCTTGTTCTCAACGGTGGCGTCCGAGTTTTACGTTCTTCTCCCAAGTATCCTGAACTGCTAAACCTACGGGTGATACAAAAG
>CAZFCC010000077.1:0-3887 GCA_964517635.1 uncultured Desulfovibrio sp.
GGCCCCTTTTGCAAAAGGGTCTCCTCCCCCACACCCCCACCCCCCAAAACCTTTACTGGTAGTGCACTATGCCATACGGGTTTCCCACATTTAAAAAAATGAGGGGCAGGGGCAGAAGCAAGACATACAGGCATAGCACAGCTTCAAAGATACTTTGCTCTACATCGGTAAAGTGAACGCAGCAAATAGTCCGTAGCGGGCAGTCAAACAGCCGGTTACAGACAAACAGCGCAGGTCGGAACCATGCCGCCCTGCCCGGCAGGGCTGAAAGGCCAGCCACAGGCCTTGCCATAGCCCCGCCGAAGCCCACACAAAAATTTGGGCAGCAGCCCCTGTTTTTGTTGCGGTGCGTGATTATTTTACGTTAATAATGCTCATTTGCTCACAATACTCATCTGTAAGGAGCGCAGAAATGCCCGATAAAATTCTGGTCGTGGGCGGTGTCGCCCTTGGCCCCAAGGCTGCGGCCCGTTGCAAGCGTCTCATGCCCGATGCGGAAATAACCCTGGTGGATGAAAACGTTTTCATTTCTTACGGCGGTTGCGGCATTCCCTACTATGTCTCCGGGGAAATCCAAAATCTGGACGATCTGCGCTCCACTCCTTATCACACGGTGCGCGATGCCGATTTTTTCCGCGACATGAAGGGCGTTACCGTGCGCACCCAGACCCGCGCCACGGCCATTGACCGCGCGGCCAAGACCCTTACCGTCAAAAACGTGGTTACTGGTCAGGAAGAAAAACTGCCCTACGACAAACTCGTGCTCGCCACCGGGGCGACTCCGCGCGTGCCCCCTGTGGAAGGTAAAGACCTTGCAAATGTTCTTTCCCTTACCCGGCTGGAAGCCGCCGGGGCCATCCGCGCCGCCTGCCAGGAAGGCAAGATCACCGAGGCTGTCATTGTGGGCGGCGGCTTTATCGGCCTTGAGGCTGCCGTTGCCCTGGCCGACATGTGGGGCGTCAAGTGCGCCGTGGTGGAAATGGTTGACCAGATTCTGCCCGGCGTGCTTTCGCAGCCCGTGGCCCGCATGGCCGCCCATGACTGCGTGACCCATAACGTTAATGTCTACGCCGGAGAAAAAGTCCTGCGCCTTGAAGGCAAGGATGGCAAGGTCTGCAAGGTTATTACCGACAAGCGCGAGCTGGACGCCCAGCTCGTAATCTTTGCGGCGGGCTTCATCCCCAACGGGCAGCTTGCCAAAGAGGCTGGCCTTGACGTGGCCCCCTTTGGCGCCATTGTGGTGGATCGCCATATGCGCACCTCTGACCCGGCCATTTATGCAGGCGGCGACTGCGTTGCCATCAAGAATATCGTTACCGGCAAGCTGGGTTACCTGCCGCTGGGCAGCATGGCCAACCGCCAGGGCCGCGTCATCGGAACCAACCTTGCGGGCGGCGATGCCGCATTCCCCGGTTATGTGGGCTCCTGGGCCGTCAAACTCTTTGATCTTTCCTTCTGCGGCGTGGGTCTTACCGTGGAACGCGCCCGCGCCGAAGGCTTTGATGCCTTCAGCGTCAGTGTTGAGCAATTTGACCACGCCCATTTTTATCCCGAAAAGGCCATGATGACCCTGGAGCTTGTGGTGGACAAAGCCACAAGCCGCGTGCTCGGCATGCAAGGGGCCTGCGCCGACGGCGATTCCCTCAAGGCCCGCGTGGACGCTGTGGCCGCCGCGCTACAGTATTCGCAGCCCACGGTGGAAGATATTTCCAACCTCGAAGTGGCCTACGCCCCGCCCTTTGCCTCGGCCATGGATGTGGTCAACGTGGTAGGCAACGTGGCCGACAACGTGCTGGCCGGGCGCTTTAAGCCTGTTACCGCCGACCAGTTTATGGACATGTGGAAAAACCGCGAAAAAAACAACGTGTTCTTCATTGATGCGCGCCCCGCTGCCGCCGGACGCGCCGTGCAGGAAAAACACCCCGAATGGCACGCCATACCGCTTGAAGAAGTGGCTGCCCGCATTAACGAGGTTCCCAAAGACCGCCCCGTTGCCATCATCTGCAATACGGGCCTGCGCGCGTACGACGGCCTGCTTGTGCTGGCCCGCCACGGCGTCACCGATGTGGTCAATTCCACCGGCGGCATGCAGGCGGCCATCAAGATGGGGCTGTCTGTTTAGAGCGCGGCTGTAGAGGGGGGGGATGCGCCTGTACGGCGAGAATGCGCCTGCGCGGCGGCGGGGAAAGGGCCTGTCCTTTGGGATGAGCAATGTGTGCCCTGCGGGCACGAGGGCTTGTTCCTTGGGATGAGATTTTTGGTGCCCTGCGGGCACGAGGGCCTTTTCTTTGTTCTTTATTTGGGCCGCCTACGCGGCGTGCGGCAAGGCGGGGCCGGTTATGGGGCTGCGCCCCCTTCTCGGCCCCCCTTGCATCCCCCCCGAAGCACCCCGCTTCAGGTTTTCAATTACCATCTGGTGGCGAGGGCTGCGCGGCCTCTGCTTCGGGAGCTTCCCTCGCTACGCTCGGGTGATCTCCCTGCGCGCCGCGCAATACCATCGTTTGCTTTCGCTTTGCCCAACAGTTTTGGGCCGTCTGCCTAGTTGGGGGGCATTAGCCCATCTCTTGCTTTCGCTTTGCCCAAAATCTCTGGGACGTCAGCCTGCTCGGTGGCTGCATTGCCCCACCGTTTGCGTGCTCCCTGACCGAAAACTCCGGGCTGTCTGTCTGCTTGGGTTGCTTTACACCGTCGTTTGCTTTTTCTTTACATGAAAGCTGTGAGGCGTCTGCCTTTTTTAAGGGTATCCGATCAGTGCGGCCATGTAATGCCCCCCACTAATCAAGCTGCCTTTAAGGGAGAATCCTTCGGGTTTTTACCAGCCTGCTGATGTACGCTTTGTGGCGTCTTCCAGCCAAGCGCCGAGTGCAGGTACGTGGTGTTAAAGAGTTCTACCCAGTCCGAGAGTGCTTTATTCAGGTGATCCAGGCTGCGCCATTCGCTCAGCCAGAAGAGTTCTTCCTTAATCGTGCGCATTGTCCGCTCGGTATCGGCGTTTCCTTTCGGGTTGTTGTAGCTGGTGAATGCCTGTGTGATGCCGAGCGTTGCGCATTCGCGTATAAAAGCTGTTCCTGTTGGCTGGCAGCCGTTATCGCTCATCAGGCTCAGACCCTGCCCGCGGACACCTTCTGGGAAGTGGGCCTGGATGCCCATCTCCAGGGCTTGCAGCCACTCATGGCTCCGGCTCTGGTAGCCAGCATGATGGCCGACGATCTTTTTTGAAAACCAGTCCACCACCAGGACGATGTACACCCAGCCGCCTTCCGTCATCACTTTGGTCATATCGATGCCCCACCACTGACAAGGCCGGTCGGGACGCGGCTTGCTCCCGGTGGGAGTGCGCTTTGCTCGCAAGGCCGTACGCCTCACTCCCAAGCCATGCAGACGCATCAGGCGTTCCACCCGTTTGATATTGATGGCCAGGCCGTTTTTATACCGGAGAGTGGCCCAGACGCGGCGATAACCCCAAAAAGGATGATCCATTTTGAGGGTTTCGATCAGCGGTAAGACCTCGGCATCGCGGCAAAGCTGAGCCTGGCCAGTGCAACGCCTGCTGCTTACCAATCGTTTTTTTTTAATTCTAGCGTCAGTTCGCCAACTGCCTGTTTGAGCTTTTGGTTCTCTGCCGTAAGGCGTTCTTCCCGGCGGTTTGTGGTGCCGGTCTCGAAAACCTGGTCGGCATTGGCCAAAAATGTGTCTCGCCAACGGTAATACATGCTCTGAGTGATTTGATATTCATTGCAGATACTTGCCACAGAACGACCTTGCAATCCTTCGAGAACAATGCGGGCCTTGCTTTTACTGTCCCAGGTACGGCGTTTCATTTTCTTCCTCCGATGCTGGAAGAAAACTACCTTAACAGGACGGCCTTGTTAATGGGGGGCAGTATA
>CAZFCC010000078.1:0-3120 GCA_964517635.1 uncultured Desulfovibrio sp.
TTTTGGGGAGAATATTTTGTGGGGGAGGGCCCCTTTTGTAAAAGGGGCCCTCCCCCACGCCCCCACCCCCTAAAACTTTTATTAAGGTCTTTCATGGCACAAAAAAACGAACATCAGGGCGGGCAGCGGCAGCACAGCCTTTTTGCCTCCGGCCCCTCGGGCGAAGAGCGTCGGCGCGCCCAGTGGCTTGCGGCAGAGCTTGAGCGCCATAACCACCTCTATCATACGCTGGACAGGCCCGAAATCAGTGATGCGCAGTTTGACGCCCTGTTTCGCGAGTTGCAGGATCTGGAAAACCGCTGCCCTGAACTGCGTTCGCCCCATTCACCGACCTTGCGCGTGGGGGGCGGGCTGCTGGACGGCCTCGCCAAAAAGGCCCACAGCCTTCAGATGTATGGTCTGGATAACGTCTTTTCAGGCGAGCAATGGCAGGAATTTGCGGAGCGCATGGTTCGCGCCTGGGGGATTGATGTCAACGGCCCCCTGCCGCAAGGCTTTTGGTGTGATCCCAAGCTGGATGGTCTGGCTCTTGAGATCATCTATGTTGACGGTGTCTTGCAGGAAGCCCTCACCCGGGGCGATGGCGAGGTGGGCGAAGTGGTCACCGAGGCTGTGCGCACCATTCGCACGGTTCCCCTGCGGCTTGCGGGGCCGGGGCCTTTTCCTGCCCGGCTTGAGGTGCGCGGCGAAGTGGTCATGTATAAAAAAGACTTTGCCGCCCTTAATGAAAAGCAAGAAGCGGAGGGGTTGAAAACTTTTGCCAATCCCAGAAACGCTGCCGCCGGAACACTGCGCCAGCTGGACACGGCCATTATCGCTTCGCGGCCCTTGCGTTTTCTGGCCTACAGCCTTGGGCAGGCGCTTTGGGCTCCCGCGGCTGCCTGCCTGTTGCAGTCTGAAATTATGGCGCGGCTTGGAGAATACGGCTTTCTTACTCCGCCGGATGGCAGATTGTGCAGCAGCGTCAGCGAGGTGGAGGACTATGCCCAGTGGGTCAAGGAGCATCGCCCTGCATTTCCTATGGAAATTGACGGAGCCGTGGCCAAGCTGAACAACCTTGAGGCCCAGCAGGCGCTGGGCTTTACTGCCCGCGCGCCGCGCTTTGCCGTGGCTTTCAAGTTTCCGGCGGAACTGGCGCAGACCGTTCTGAAAGATATTGAAATACAGGTGGGGCGCACGGGGGTTCTGACCCCAGTGGCCATGCTTGAGCCTGTGTCTGTGGGCGGCGTTATGGTTTCGCGCGCCACCCTGCATAATGAAGATGAAATTCGCAATCGCGATGTGCGCCTGGGCGATACGGTCATGGTGCGCCGCGCGGGCGATGTTATTCCCGAGGTGGTGGGCCCGGTGCTGGAAAAGCGCCCGGAAAACGCCCGGGAATATGTTTTTCCTCACACATGCCCGGCATGCGGCCAGCCAGCCTACCGGGAAGAGGGCGAAGCCGCCTGGCGCTGCGAAAATATGGCCTGTTCCGCCATTCGCCTGCGGGCCATCACGCATTTTGTGTCCAAGGCCGGGCTGGATATTGCGGGTCTGGGGCAAAAATGGATAGAGCAGTTGGTCAGCAGCGGCCGGGTGCAGTCGCCTGCGGATCTTTTTACGCTTACAGTGCAGGAACTGCTCGGTTTTGAACGCATGGGCGAGGTGCTGGCCCAGAAGTTTGTAGATGCCCTTGCCCGCGCTGTGCCTTCGGCCACCTTGCCGCGCCTCATCAGCGCCCTGGGCATAAGGCATGTGGGCGAGCAGACCGCCCGCACTCTGGCAGCGCATTTTGAAACCCTTGATGCACTGGAAAACGCCAGCTCTGAAACACTGCTGAGCCTGCCTGATGTGGGGCCTGAAGTGGCGTCATCCATTCATAACTTTTTTAACAGCCCCGCCAACCGGGAACAGCTGGAGCGCTTCAAGGTGCTTGGCCTGTGGCCACGCGGCGGCCGCTCGGGCGGTGCTTCTTCCGGCAGTGCCGGAGAGGGCAGCATGGCGTCCGGGCCGCTGGCGGGAAAGAATATTCTTTTTACCGGCAGCCTGAGCATGCCGCGCAGTGAAGCCGAAAAACTGGCCGAAGCCGCCGGGGCCACGCCCCTTGGCGGAGTGAGCAAGAAACTTGACTATCTTGTGGCTGGTGAAAAGGCGGGCAGCAAGCTTGAAAAAGCGCGGGCGCTGGGCGTTACCGTACTCAATGAAGAAGAATTTATGACCATGTTGCGCGAAGCCAACGCGGCTTCAGAATAATTTGAATACAAAGCGAGCAAAGCATGAGTACAGCCATCATCGTGGTAGGGGCCAACGGACGCATGGGCAAAACCATCAGCCATCTGGCGGCAACGGAACCGACCTTTAGTCTGGCGGGTCTGGTGGACAGCAGGGAGCATGTGGAAAATCTGGCAGGGGCATCCTGCCCCGTGGGCGACAGCCTGGCCGCCGTGCTGCCCCAGGCGCCGGGCGCGGTCGCCATCGACTTTACCGCCCCGGCCGTGAGCCTGCAATCGGCTCGCGCTGTGGCCGAGAGCGGACATGCCCTGGTTATCGGCACCACGGGCTTTACCGATGCTGAAAAGGACGAGCTGCACCAATTGGCAAAAAAAGCCCCCATTTTCTGGGCGTCCAACATGAGCATTGGCGTTAATGTGCTGTGCAAGATTTTGCCGGAATTGACCCGCGCTCTGGGCGATGCGTATGACATTGAAATGGTTGAACTTCACCATAACCGCAAAAAAGACAGTCCCAGCGGCACGGCCCTGACCCTTGGCGAATGCCTGGCTGAAGCGCGCGGCTGGGAGCTCAACGATGTGCGCTGTTCTGCGCGTGACGGCATTATCGGCGAAAGGCCCAAAGCCCAGATTGGTATTCAAGCCATACGCGGCGGCGATGTGGTGGGCGTGCATACAGTGTATTTTATGGGCCCCGGTGAACGCATTGAGGTGACGCATCAGGCCCATTCGCGCGATACTTTTGCCCAAGGTGCGCTGCGGGCGGCTACATGGCTGGCCGGGCAGAAGCCGGGCAAGCTTTATGGCATGCGCGACATGTTTTAGAGCGTGTCGTCACGAGCGCCTTTCCTGTTCTCTCTGCGTCGAACTTCTCCTTTTATTCCGGTCGAGTACCATCAGAGTACACTCC
>CAZFCC010000079.1:0-3111 GCA_964517635.1 uncultured Desulfovibrio sp.
TGGCGCCATTACCTGCGGCGACGATGACAAGCCGCGCATAGACCGCAGCCATTGCGACGGCTGCCCCATGCCGTGCGCCGAAATTTGCCCCGCGCAGGGCTTGCTGGTATACGGTAAAAAACGTGATGTGGCTGACGTGTTGCGCGTGGTGGAACAGGATATGGCTTTTTACGCTCGCTCTGGCGGCGGCCTTACCCTTTCTGGCGGCGAGCCCTTGTTGCAGGGAAAATTTGCCGTGGCTTTGCTGCGCGAGGCCCGCGCCCGCCGCATCAAGACCGCTGTGGAAACCTGCGGCATGGTGCCTGCCGAAACCGTGCGCGAGGCCGCGCCCCATTTGAGCTATGTTCTCTATGATATCAAGCATATGGACAGCGAGGCGCATGAAGCCCAAACGGGCCTGCCCAATGCCCGTATTCTTGAAAATTTCCGTATTCTGGCAGAAGAATTTCCAGATTTGCCCATACTGGCTCGCACGCCCGTGATCCCCGGCTTTAATGATACTGAAGAAGCCATTGCGGCCATTGCCCGCTTTATCAAGCCCTACCAACGCGTCAACTATGAGCTTTTGCCCTATCACCGCCTGGGTACGCAGAAATACCATTTTCTGGATCGGGAGGTGCCCATGGGCGAAGTAAGCCTGGACAAGGCCCTTATGGACAAACTGCAAAAAACCGCTCTGGACATTTTGGCAGAGCGAGTGCAGATTTCCCGCTGAATACGCAGCATTTTACTGGATTGAAATATGGCCGACCATTCTCAGGAACTGCTTTCAAAGCATGTGGAGCGCATACTCGACGCCTTGCCCGACGGTGTCTTCATTAGTGACGCGTCGGGAACCAGCCTGCGCGTGAACCGCATGTACGAGCAGCTGACCGGCCTGACACAGGGGCAGGTGCAGGGCAAGAACGTGCGCGGGCTGGTGGAGGAGGGGGTTTTTGACCACATCCTCAACCCGCAAATCGTGCGCACCGGCAAGCCCGCCACCCATGTGCAACAGCTCAAGAACGGCAAAAAGCTGGTGCTGACGGGTTTTCCTGTCTTTGACACGCGCGGCGACCTTTGCCTTGTGGTCACCTTTGCGCGCGACATAACCCTGCTGGCCCAGTTGCAGGATCAGGTGGCCGGGCAGTGCAAGCTCATTGACCAGATCAACGACCAGCTGGCCTATATTGCAAGCGAGAGCAACAAGGCGCGTGAGCCCATTTATGCCAGCCCGGCCATGGGAGACGTGGTTTCGTTGTTGCGGCGATTTGCAACCACAGACGCCACAGTATTGATTCTGGGTGAAACGGGCGCGGGCAAAGATGTTTTCGCCCGTTTCACCCACGGCCTTTCTGAGCGGCGCGATAAAATCCTGCTCAAGGTCGACTGCGGCGGCATTTCCGAAACGCTTACGGAATCGGAGCTGTTCGGCTATATGCCCGGAGCTTTTACCGGAGCCTCCAGCAAAGGCAAGGCCGGCTATTTTGAGATTGCCGACGGCAGCACTATTTTTCTGGATGAAGTGGGGGAGCTGCCGCTTTCCATGCAGACGCGGCTTCTGCGTGTGCTCCAGGATGGCGAGATCATGCGGGTTGGAGCGTCCAGCCCGCGCAAGGTGGATGTGCGCATTATCGCAGCCACCAACCGCAACCTTGCCGAAAGCGTCGAGGCCGGAACCTTTCGCCGCGACCTCTATTATCGCCTCAACGTAGCCACGGTGCGCATTCCGTCCTTGCGGGATCGCAAGGAAGATGTGCCCCTGCTGGCCGAGCATTTTTTGGAACATTATGCGGCCAAATACCATAAAGTTATGGCTTTTATGGATGTGACCCTCAATATGATGGCTGCGTATGCCTGGCCCGGCAACGTGCGTGAGCTGCAAAATATGGTGCACAGTCTGGTCATTACGCTCAATGGCCCGCTCATCACCCCGCGCGACCTGCCCGCACAAATCACCGGCGTAACGCACGATACATCCCGCTATTCGGAGGATGTGCTTGTGGCCCGCCGCCCCTTGAGGGAAATCATGGCCGAAATGGAGCGCGACTTTCTGCTCAAGGCCATAGAGGTTCATGGCTCGGTGCAGCGTGTCGCAGAGCTTTTTCAGGTGAACCGCAGCACTATCTTTCGCAAGTTGCAGGGCACAAGGCATACGTAATGAGCCCTCGCGGCGTCGCTGGCGGCATGCTTCGCACGGCCCTTCTCACGACTGTGTGCATGACGTTTTTTGCGGCAAACTCTATTTTGTGTCGCATGGCGCTCTTTGGCGCGGGCATGGACGCCGTCAGCTATACTGTTTTGCGGCTGGCTTCGGCGGCCCTTGTCTTGTGGCTGTTCATGGCTCGGCGTGGGCAGCCTGTGTTGCAACACGGCAACCGCCGCGCCGCCCTGGCTCTTTTCTCGTACATGGCCTGCTTTTCCTGGGCTTATGTCAACCTGCCCGCAGCAGCGGGCGCGCTTATCATTGCCGTGGCCGTGCAGGTAACCATGGTGGGCGCGGGCGTGATGCTGGGGCAACGCCCCAGCAGGGCGCAGACGCTGGGTATCAGTCTGGCTCTGGCGGGCCTTGTATATCTGCTTTTGCCCGGCTTGGACGCGCCGCCTCTGTGGCCCGCGGCCACCATTTTTCTTTCTGGCGCTTCATGGGCGGTCTATACTCTCTGCGGGCGCAACAACAGCGCCCCTGTGGCCGCCACGGCGGGCAATTTTGTGCGCTGTCTGCCCCTGACCCTTGTTTTGCTGCTGCCGTTCTGGCTGTACCCCGACGGCATGTGGGCAGGCGGCGGGCTTTCCCTGCCTTTGGCAGGTATTGCCTGCGCGCTGGCTGCCGGGGCCATTGCCTCGGCCCTTGGCTATGTGCTCTGGTATTCCGTCTTGCCAAGTCTCAGCGTACCCAGCGCCGCCGTGGTGCAACTGAGCGTGCCGCTTATTACCGCCCTTGGTGGCGCGGCCTTTATGGGCGAGGCCCTTACGCTGCGCCTGGGCATAAGCGCGGCGGCCATTTTGAGCGGCATCTTTTGCGCCACGGTGCTGCCCGTGCGGCGTTAGCGTATTTGGATTTTGAAAAGTTTTGCGGGGTGGGGCCCATTGAAAAGTATGAAGATTTGAAAAGCTTTGTGGGGGAGGGGC
>CAZFCC010000080.1:0-3089 GCA_964517635.1 uncultured Desulfovibrio sp.
CATATTATTCAGGAGTAGCGTGATGAGCATGACCACTTGCGAATGCCGGTCCCCCCAGGAGCAGCGCCTGTACGACAAGATTGAAGGCCGCGAAGATAAGTTCCGCAAAGCCCACCCCCGTGTTTTCAGCCTGCTGGAGCGCTTTGAAGGGCAGAAGCCGCGCATTGATATTGAGCGCGCCCTGTATTTCACCCAGTCCATGCAAGAAACTGAAGGGCAGCCGCTGGTGCTGCGCTGGGCCAAGGCCCTCATGCACATTGCCTCCAACATGACCGTCTATGTGCAGGAAGACCAGTTGCTGCTCGGCCGCGCCGGTTGCGACGGCCGTTACGGCATTCTGTATCCGGAACTGGACGGCGACTTTCTTGATATCGCCGTGCGCGACCTGCCCACCCGCAAAACTTCGCCGGCTACCATCACCCCCGAAGACGCCAAGCGCGTTGTGGAAGAGATCGCCCCGTACTGGAAGGGCAAAACTTATCACGAAGCGCTCAATGCGGCCCTGCCCGCCGAAGTGCACAAGCTTACCTATGATGACCCCGAAGGTCTGATTTCGCGCTTTATTGTTAACGAAACCTCTTCGTTCCGCTCGTCCATCCAGTGGGTGCACGACTATGAAAAGGTACTTAAGCGCGGCTTTAACAGCATCAAGAAAGAAGCCCAGGATAAGCTAGCGGCTCTTGATGGCTTGAGCGCCAAAGACGACCGCGAAAAGCGCCCCTTCCTTGAAGCCATTGTCATCGTGTGCGACGCCATTGTGCTTTGGGCCAAACGCCACGCCGTGCTTGCCCGTGAAAAGGCCGAAAAAGAGACTGACCCCAAGCGCAAGGCCGAACTGCTGCGCATGGCAGAAAACGCCGAACACGTTCCCGGCGAACCCGCTCGCGACTTCTGGGAAGCCTGCCAGAGCCAGTGGTTTACCCAGATGTTCTCCCGCATTGAGCAGAAGACCGGCACGACCATTTCCAACGGCCGCATGGATCAGTATTTCCAGCCCTATTACAAGCAGGATCGCGAGGTCGGAAAAATTACTGAAGCCCAGGCCATGGAGCTTCTGGAATGCATGTGGGTGGGCATGGCCGAATTTATTGATATGTATATTTCCCCCACTGGCGGCGCCTTTAACGAAGGCTACGCTCACTGGGAGGCGGTCACCGTTGGCGGCCAGACCCCGGACGGGCGCGATGCCAGCAACGACCTTACCTATCTGATACTCAAGTCCAAGCGCGAATTCCCGCTGCATTACCCCGACCTCGCGGCCCGCATCCATTCCCGCGCGCCCGAGCGTTATCTCTGGGACGTGGCCGAAACCATCAAATACGGTTCGGGCTTCCCCAAGCTGATCAATGACGAAGAAATCGTGCCGCTTTACGTTTCCAAGGGCGCGACCTTTGAAGAAGCGCTGGACTATGCCGTTTCCGGTTGCACCGAAGCCCGCATGCCCAATCGCGATACCTACACGTCCGGCGGAGCTTACATCAACTTTGCCGCTGCCGTGGAAATGGTGCTGCGCAACGGCCGCATGAAGAAATACGGCGACCAGCAGCTCGGCGCTGAAACCGGCGATCCGCGCAGCTTCAAGAGCTGGGATCAGTTCTGGAATGCCTACGTGGAGCAGCATCTGCTTTTCCTCAAGACGGCTTTTACCCAGCAGTACATCATCAACAAGCTGCGTGCCCAGCATTTTGCCCAGCCCATGGGCTCCGCCATGCACGACCTGTGCATGAAGCACTGCATTGACCTGCATCAGGAACAGGTGCCCGAAGGCATCAATCTTGGTTACTTTGAATACATGGGTCTGGGAACCGTTGTGGACTCTCTGGCGGCTGTGAAAAAGCTGGTCTTTGAAGAAAAGAAGCTGGACATGGACAGGCTTATTGCCGCCATCGACGCCGACTTTGAAGGCTACGAAGACGTGCGCGCCCTGCTGCGTTCCGCCCCCTGCTACGGCAACAACGACGAATACGCCGACTCCATCGGCCGCGAAATTGACAAGATTTCTGTGGAATACGGCAACAAGTATTCCATGAGCGATCTGGGCATCCATAACGACGTGCGCTATGTGCCCTTCACCTCGCACGTGCCTTTCGGCAAGGTGGTTTCCGCCACGCCCAACGGACGTACTGATGGCTTCCCCCTGTCTGACGGTTCTTCCGCCTCCCACGGGGCTGACGTAAACGGCCCCACCGCCGTGCTGCTCTCGAACTGCACCACCAAGAATATGGGCATGCGCGACCGTGCCGCCCGTATGCTGAACATCAAGTTCACGCCCAAATGTGTGGAAGGCGAGCAGGGAACGGAAAAGCTGGTGTCCTTCATCCGCACGTTCTGCGACCTCAAGCTCTGGCACGTGCAGTTCAACGTGGTCAATAAGGGAACCCTTGTGGCCGCCCAGAAAGACCCGCAGAAATACCGCAACCTTATTGTGCGCATCGCCGGCTACAGCGCCTACTTTGTGGACTTGTCGCCCGATCTGCAAAACGACCTCATCGCCCGTACAGAACATGATGTGATGTAGGGCATACTGGAAGCGGGGAGGATATTTCCTCCCCGCATTTTTACCATAGTTTCTCTTGCTGTGGCTGCCGCCTGCTTTGACGCGGCGGCCGCAGCAGATTCGCAAACCGGGCTTGCGCTATGCCGCTGCCCCTCGGCCCGCCAACAGGGCCGTCAGGGCTGGCCGCAGGCACTGTGGGCACAGGCCGTCAGCATTGTTGCACTGGCCGTTACGGCGCGGAAATGTGAGCTGTGTTTCGCCGCGCGGGCAAGATTGTACCGTATAACGTTGTTGCGCAAAAAAGGAAGAAAACATGTGCCTGGATGATAAGCAGCAGGGAATGGTGTTCAACATTCAAAAATATTCCGTGCATGACGGCCCGGGCATACGAACCATTGTGTTTCTGAAGGGCTGTTCCCTTTCGTGCCGCTGGTGCAGTAACCCCGAATCGCAAAAATCCTGTGCCGAGCTGGCGTGTAACCCTGGGCGTTGTATTGATATTTCAAAATGCGGCCATTGCTTGTCGGCTTGCCCTCATGGCGCCATTACCTGCGGCGACGATGACAAGCCGCGCATAGACCGCAGCCATTGC
>CAZFCC010000081.1:0-2930 GCA_964517635.1 uncultured Desulfovibrio sp.
TGATTGCTTAACGGTCGGCAAAGCCGCCCTGCAATCATTTGGCGACAAGGATTTGAAGACAAATCCTTGTAGAGCATTTCAAATGTGGAATGCTCTACAATCAAGGCCGGGGCGCGGGTGAAGGCCTGCGCCCCTTTCCTTTTATCCTGCCTGCCTGCCCGGGAAAAATCAGGGGAAGCTTATGTACAACGGACTTTATATCACGGCCACCGGCCCCATGACGGGCAAAAGCGCCATTGCCCTCGGGGCCATGCAGCTGCTCAGCCGCAGTATGCGCAAAGTGGCTTTCTTCCGCCCCATCATCAATGAACCGCTATGGGACGACCGCGACCCGGACATCAACTTGATGCTTGAATATTTCAAGATCAACTCCGATTACGCCTCCACCTTTGCCTACACCCAGCGTGAAGCACGCCAGATCATCAATCAGGGTTCACGCAACCTGCTTATGGAAAACATCATCCAGAAGTACAAGAAACTGCTGGAAACGTATGATTTTGTCCTGTGCGTGGGTACGGACTTTCTGGGCAAAGACCCGGTGTTCGAGTTCGAGCTTAATGCCGAAATCGCCGCCAACCTGGGCACGCCCGTCATTCTTGTGACCAGCGGACAAAAATCCACGGCTGAAGACATTCGTGAATCTCTCCAGATCACCATGGACAGCCTGGCCCCCTATTCGCTGGACGTTGTGGCGACCATCATCAACCGCCGCAACCTCACCCAGACAGAACTCGACGAACTGCGCACCCATTTCAGCACCGACGATCGCAAGGCCCTCATTTACGCCGTGCCCAACGAGCCCACCATCGGCCAGCCCACCATGGGCGACGTGAAAAAAGGCCTGGACGCCGAAGTGCTTTTTGGCGAAGACCGCCTGGACGCGCTGGTGGACGACTATCTTATCGCGGCCATGCACGTAAATAACGTGCTGCATTATATCGCCAAAGACCAGCTTATCGTCACCCCCGGCGACCGCGCCGATGTGCTGCTGGCCGCCATTGCCTCGCGCCTGTCCTCGTCCACCCCGGACATCGCCGGTGTGCTGCTGACCGGCAACATCCGCCCGCCCAAAGAAGTGTGCGATTTTATTCAGGGCTGGACAGCTTCCCCCCTGCCCATCCTGCTGACCAAGGGCCATACCTACAATACCATGCTGGCCCTGCAGGAACTCATCGCCCCCATTGAACCGGGCAATATTCGCAAGATCAACACCGTGCTGGGCCTTTTTGAGCAGCATGTGAACGGCAAAGAAATCGCCAGCCGCATCGTGAGCAAGCGCAGCGCGCGTATCACGCCCATGATGTTCGAGTTCGAGCTTATCGAACGCGCCAAGGCCAACAAGATGCGCATTGTCCTGGCCGAAGGAACCGAAGAGCGCATTCTGTGCGCCACTGACATTCTGCTGCGCCGCGGCGTGGCCGACATCACCCTGCTGGGCGATGTGGATGAAATCCGCGCCAAAGCCAGCACCCTCGGCCTGGATCTGGAAAAGGCCAACCTCATCGACCCGATCAATTCGCCCAGGTTTGAAGAATACGCCAATACCTATTACGAATTGCGCAAAAAGAAGGGCATAACGCCCGAACAGGCCCGCGACACCATGGCGGACGCGACCTATTACGCCACCATGATGGTCAAGCTGGATCATGCCGACGGCATGGTCTCCGGCGCCATTAACACCACGGCCCACACCATTCGCCCGGCCTTTGAATTTGTGAAGACCAAGCCCAACTTCTCTGTGGTGTCTTCGGTGTTTCTCATGTGCCTCAAAGACCGCGTGCTGGTTTTCGGCGACTGCGCCGTCAACCCCAATCCCACGGCCCAGCAGCTTGCTGAAATCGCCATCGCTTCAGCCCATACGGCCGAAGTTTTTGGCATCGAGCCGCGCGTGGCCATGCTTTCGTACTCCACCGGCACGTCCGGCAAGGGCGCGGACGTGGATATTGTTGTGGAAGCCACAAAGATCGCCAAAGAAATGGCCCCCGAGCTGGCCCTTGAAGGCCCCCTGCAATACGACGCCGCCATTGACCCCAGCGTGGCCAAAACAAAGATGCCCGACAGCAAGGTGGCCGGCAAAGCCACGGTCTTCATCTTCCCTGACCTGAACACGGGCAACAATACCTACAAGGCCGTGCAGCGGGCCGCCGGGGCCGTGGCCATCGGGCCGGTGCTGCAGGGCCTCAACAAACCCGTCAACGACCTTTCGCGCGGCTGCACCGTTCCCGATATCGTGAACACCGTGGCCATCACGGCGGTTCAGGCCGCTGCCGAAAAGGCCGCCGGGGGCTAAGCCACACAATAGCTAGCCAAGCAGCAATATTCACAACAATATTGACTGCTATTGTAACAACTAGAGCAGATCAATTTTGAAAAGTTGTATCTGCACTGCAAGGATTTTCACTCAAAATCCTTGCTACCAAATGCTTGCAAGGCAAACTTGCTTCGCCGACAAGCAAGCATTTGAAAGTGAATATGCTCTATCAGGGGGAGGGGGCATCCCCTCCCCATATTTCGTTAACAAGAAAAGGAAGACACATGAAAATCTTGGTCATCAACGCGGGCTCTTCGTCCTGCAAGTACCAACTGCTGGAAATGGACACCCACGCCGTGCTCTGCTCCGGCCTTGCCGAACGCATTGGACAGGACGAAGGCCGCCTGACCCACAAGATCGCCCCCGATACGGACAAAGAAGAAAAGATTGTCCAGACCGCGCACTTTCCCACTCATGTGCAGGCCATGGAAATGGTCATCGGCCTGCTCACTGATGCTGAAAAAGGCGTTATCAAAGACAAGAGCGAAATTGCGGGCATCGGCCACCGCGTGCTGCACGGCGGCGAAGCCGTCAGCGACCCCGTGTTGGTGGACGAGCGCGTGAAAGACATCGTGCGCGAATGCGCCGTGCTTGGCCCCCTGCACAACCCCGCCAACCT
>CAZFCC010000082.1:0-2633 GCA_964517635.1 uncultured Desulfovibrio sp.
GGAAAACAGCGTGTTTGCGCCCCTGCACAATCCCGCCAACCTGATGGGCATCGAAGTGGCCGAAAAGCTCTTTCCCGGTGTACCCAACGTGGGCGTGTTCGATACGGAATTCGGCATGGGCATGCCCAAAGAAGCCTTTATGTACGCCCTGCCCTACGAGCTGTATGAAGACCTGCGCATCCGCCGCTACGGCTTCCACGGCACGTCGCACAAGTACATCGCGGGCGCTACCGCCAAATACCTCGGCAAGCCCCTGAACGAACTGCGCTCCATCACCATGCACCTTGGCAATGGCTCGTCCATGAGCTGCGTGCGCAACGGCAAATGCCTTGACACCAGCATGGGCCTGACCCCCCTTGAAGGCCTCATCATGGGCACGCGCTGCGGCAGCATCGACCCCGCTATCGTGCCCTTTGTCATGGAAAAAAAGGGCCTTAACCCCGAGCAGATGGACACCCTCATGAACAAGCAGTCCGGGCTGCTCGGCATGTGCGGCTACACTGACATGCGCGATGTGCATAGCGAAGTGGAAAAGGGCAACGAACGCGCCGCCCTGGCCCTCAAAATGCTCACCCGCAGCATCAAGAAAACCCTCGGCTCCTACTTCTTCCTGCTGGACGGCAAGGTGGATGCCCTGGTCTTCACAGCCGGCATCGGCGAAAATGACGACATCGTGCGCGCTGGCGTGTGCGCCGGACTTGAAAACCTCGGCATCAAAATCGACGCCAAAGAAAACAGCACCCGTAAGCCCGGCGCGCGAGCCATCTCCACGCCCGACAGCGCCATTCCCGTGCTGATCATTCCCACCAATGAAGAATTGCAGATAGCCATGGCCACGGTTGAAGTGCTGGGCAAATAAGCACCGCACCATACCGTACCGGAATATACACAAGGCCGCTTCTCACGAAGCGGCCTTGTGGTTTGGTTAAAAGGCTTTTTTTTGGAGGGGCGGGAAAAGCTTTGGGGGAGAAAGGCTTTGTGGGGGAGGGCCCCTTTTGCAAAAGGGGCCCTCCCCCACACCCCCACCCCCGAAAACCTTTACTCTTGCTCAATATGCCGCCATGCGTCTCTTGCCCTGAGCCATAGAGAAAAGTGTCATGACGCGGTGAATTTCCTTGGTATATGGCGGTAGCCGTTAGCGGGGCTTTCCGCTTACGGATAGCGACAGCCATTGCAGGCTGTCCGTTTTAGTAGCCAACGGCTGAAGCAAGGAAAACGAACTTGTTATGCAGGGAGGATACTCTTCTGGCACTGGGCTGGAATACAAGAAAAATTCGACGCAGCACTATAAAGAAAGACGCTCGTGACGACACTGCTTAACAGGCGCTGCGCCGAACCTCCCCATTTGCCTGCTGGGCCCCAGCAGTATACAAAGACGTAAAAACACACGGCGGCCATGAGCCCACACATGCGGAGAATCAGTTGAGCCAGTTACAGCGGGACTTTTCCACCACGGCCGTGGTGGCGGGATTTTTGGCGGTGGTGGTGTCCTACACCGGTTCCGCCGTGCTTATTTTTCAGGCCGCCCATTTGGCGGGCCTTTCCGAAGAACTGACCACATCCTGGATATGGGCGGTTTCCATCGGCAGCGGGCTTACGGGCCTGTTCTTGAGCTGGAAAATGCGCATGCCCATCATTACCGCATGGTCAACCCCAGGCGCGGCCCTGCTGGTAACCATGCTGCCCGGCGTGCCTTTTGCCGAAGCCGTGGGCGCGTATCTGGCTAGCGCAGCCATCATAACCGTCATCGGCCTGACCGGCTCGCTGGATATGATCATGCGGCGCATCCCTGTGGCTGTCAGCGCGGGCATGTTCGCGGGCATTCTGTTCAGCTTTGGGGCCAAAATTTTCACGTCCGTACAGGCTTCGCCGCTGCTGGGCCTGTCCATGCTGGGCTGCTTCATCCTGTGCA
Organism: uncultured Desulfovibrio sp.; assembly: GCA_964517635.1. Classification (GTDB taxonomy): domain Bacteria; phylum Desulfobacterota; class Desulfovibrionia; order Desulfovibrionales; family Desulfovibrionaceae; genus Desulfovibrio. Next base: position 1,913 of record CAZFCC010000082.1, read on the forward strand.
GGCGGCTGTGCCCGCGTTATGCCGTTGCCGCCGTGCTGGTGCTTGGCGTTGGCATCACCTCGCTCACTGGCATGATGCACTTTGAGGCCATCCATTTTTCACTGGCAAAGCCGGTGTTCACTGCGCCCCAATGGGGCGGCGCAACCATCATCAGCATCGGCCTGCCCCTGGCCCTGGTAACGCTGACGGGCCAATACATATCGGGCATGGCCGTTTTGCATGCTTCGGGCTATCCGGTGGCGTCAGGCGGCATCATGACCGTAACTGGTCTGGCCTCGCTGCTCCTGGCTCCTTTCGGATCCCACGCCATCAACCTGTCGTCACTGACGGCGGGCATCTGCACCGGCAGGGAATCGCATGAAAATCCCTCGCGTCGCTATGTGGCCGGGCTGGCCTGTGGCGGGCTGTATGTGCTCATCGGCCTGTGGGGAACCACGCTTACCTCGCTCTTTGCGGCTCTGCCCCCGGTGTTCATCGCCACTCTGGCGGGGCTGGCCCTGCTGAGCGCCTTTACCACGGGCTTTTACGGCATTTTCAAAGACAGCGACCATATGGAAGCCGGGGTCATAGCCTTTCTTGCTACGGCCTCGGGCATGGAGATGCTGGGGCTTGGGGCGCCCTTCTGGGGTCTGGTTTTTGGGGCTGCAGCTTGCGTTATTTTGAAAAAATAAAAGTTTTGGGGGGTGGGGGCGTGGGGGAGGAGCCCCTTTTACAAAAGGGG
>CAZFCC010000083.1:0-183 GCA_964517635.1 uncultured Desulfovibrio sp.
GGGAGCTTCCCTCCCTTCGGTCGGGTGATCTCCCTGCGCGCCGCGCAATGCCATCCACAAATTCGGCTTTGAGCGGTTACTGCCCAGACCTGTGGCCATCAGACGCCAACGCAAGGCTACCTGCCACCACGATTTCGGCTTTGATCGGCTGCCACCAAGACTAACAGCCATTAAACCGCTCAA
>CAZFCC010000083.1:283-2218 GCA_964517635.1 uncultured Desulfovibrio sp.
CGCAATATGAAAAGAGACTGGTTGCCGCCAGAGCGTTCGTGCAATACGGCAAAGAAACTGGCTGCGGCCATGACCAACGGCCAGCTAACCGTTTGGATAATACGCCAAAGAGAATGCTGCCGCCAAGACCAACAGCATTAAACCGCTCAACGCAATATGAAAAGAGACTGGTTGCCGCCAGAGCGTTCGTGCAATACGGCAAAGAGGCTGACAGCGCACTGTCCGTTTGGCGTAATACAGCAAAAGGATTTCCTACTCACCAGACCGGCGATCATCAAGGCATTCGGCGCACTGGTTGCCGCCAAGCCTATCACGTAATACGATTTAAATATTGGCTACTGCTCAAACCAGTGGTCAGCAGGCCATCGGCGATGGCCGTTAGTGAAAAGATTTAACTTTGAGCAGTATTACGCTAAAAGGCACTACTTCTAGTTCCCGCCACAGGTCAGGAAAATTCTTGTCGCAGATTGAAACAAGAATAAAGGTTTTAAATGAACCAGCCCCCACGCCTGCAAGACCTTCCCCGCGCATCAGCCCTGCTCTGCCTTGAGGTAGAGCGCTTCTGCCTGCATTATCTTGCTCTGCCGCGCGGCTCAAGCCTTGTGCTGGCCCTTTCCGGCGGTGCGGATTCCACAGCCCTGGCCCTTATCCTTTCCCTGCTTGCCCCCCGACTTGATTTGCAACTCCGGGGCCTGAGCATCAACCATGGCTTGCGGCCCGAGGCCGCAGATGATGCGGCCCATGCGCAAAAAACATGCTACATTCTGGGCATGCCATGTGCCGTGCGCGAGGCTGATGTGCAAGGCTTTGCCGCCCGCTGCCGCATGGGCGAAGAAGAAGCCGGTCGCGCCCTACGCTATGCCCTGCTTGAAGAAGAGCGGCAGACCAACAGCGCCCATTTTATCGCCCTCGGTCATCACCGCGAAGACCTCAGCGAAGACATCCTGCTGCGGCTTGTTCGTGGCTCAGGCTGGCCGGCCCTTGGCGGTATGCCCGCGCGTGACGACAAACGCCGCCTGCTGCGCCCCTTGCTGCACTGCTGCCCCTCGGCCCTAAAAGACCTGTTGCAGCACTGCGGCTTTGACTGGTGCGAAGACGCCAGCAACCAAAGCACCGCCTACCGCCGCAACCGCTTGCGCCTTCAGGTGCTGCCGCTGCTACGGGCGGAAAACCCTGCTCTGGATCGCAGCATGGGCCACATGTGGCAGTTTGCCGAACTGGACAGGGCCTATTGGCAGGAAACTTTGGATGCCGCACTGCGCGAAAATCCCTGGCATATGGAAGAAACGGCGCGTGACGCACAGCTTGGGCTAAACGGACAACAGGCACATGCGGCGCTCACCCTGCCCCGCGCCCTGCTACGGTCGCTGCCCGCTGCGGCCCGGCTTCGCCTTTACATGCGGGCAGTACAGCACATGTGTTCCGCAGCCGATGCGGAAGAAGACAGTTTGTCAGACAACATGGCGCAGCAAACCGCCGCTACAGGCCAGGCCAGGGCGGCAACACTGCTGGCTCTGGATCAGGCGCTGCAACAGGGACGTGGCAATACGCTTTTCCAGTTGCCTGGGGGCATTGAAGCGCACCTCAAGAGCGGGAGTGTCCGCTTTTTGCGCTCCGGCGCGGCGGACGCCAAACGCGATGCGCAGTGAACGTCTGATGGTGGCAGGTAGCCTTGCATCGAAAAGCCTGATGGTCGTCGGCCTGAGCAGCAAGCGACCAAGGCCCAATTTGTGGTGGCAGGTAGGCTTGTATCGAAAAGCCTGATGGTCGTCGGTCTGGGCAGCAAACGATCAAAGTCGAATTTGTGGCGGCAGGTAGCCTTGCATCGAAAAGCCTGATGGTCGTCGGCCTGAGCAGCAAACGACCAAGGCTCAAGTGGTGGATGGTATTGCGCGGCGCGCAGGGAGATCACCCGACCGAAGGGAGGGAAGCTCC